>CAZZZL010000029.1:0-55576 GCA_964658655.1 uncultured Acetobacteraceae bacterium
ACGCGCTCATTCTCGATCCTGCCCGGCCCGGTGATCCACCTGGCCGGTCTGTTGCGTTTCTAGAAACGTGTCATACAAAATTTGTGTCCGGGAGGCCGAATCGAGCCTGCCGGAAGAGCCCTGGTGCCAACACTAGTTCACAAACCGGTTCATACGGACATTCATCACGATTCCCAAGGCAAGAAACGTGAAGAGAACTGAAGAACCCCCGTAACTCATTAAGGGTAAAGGGATTCCTGTGACCGGCATCAGCCCGACAACCATTCCCACGTTGACCGCTATTTGGAAGATGAGGACCGCAACTACACCCATCACCAGCAGCGTGCCGGAGAGGTCGGCGGCTGTTTGAGCGTTCTGAATCAAACGCATCAATACTAGGAAGTATAGCAGCAGAACGAAGACCGCGCCGACGAAGCCGTGCTCCTCGCAAAATGCCGCAAAGATGAAGTCTGTATAAGGAATGGGCAGGAAATCGCCCTGGGTTTGCGTGCCCTTCGTAGCCCCGCGCCCCCAGATACCGCCGTCCCCAACCGCGATCAGGGATTGCTGAATCTGGTACCCCGAACCTTTTGGATCATTCTCCGGGTTCCGGAAACTGGTCAGCCGGGCCTTCTGATAAGGCTTCAGCCCCTTCTGCCAGATCGGCACCAGCGCCAGCAGGCCCACCAGAACGATGATGGCGGCCTGCTTCCACTTAATCCCGCCCAGGAAAAGTCCACACAGCAGTACCGGGAAATAAGTCAGCGACGTCCCCAGGTCCGGCTGCTTCAGCACCAGCGCCATCGGCACGCAAACCAGCAGGAAAGCCTTGCCTATCTCCTTCCAGGTCAGATCCTTGGCGCCAAGATTCGCGAAATACCGCGCGACCGCGATGATCAGGATCAGCTTGACCCACTCCGAAGGCTGTACGTGGATGCCGCCGATGCCGATCCAGCGCCGCGCTCCCAGCACCTTTTTGCCTACCAGCAACACGGCGACCAAAGATACAAGGCAGAAGCCGTACACGTAGTGGATGATGTCGATCAGACGATGGTAGTCGACGAACGTCAGGATCAACATCGCGCCCGTGCCGCCAATCAGCCAGAGAATCTGCTTCGACTGGAAGCCGACAAACTTGGTATGCATCGTCGCCGAGTAAATCTCGAGCACACTGATCACCGAAAGAATGAAGACCAGCCCGAGCAGTACCCAATCGAAATCACGCAGAAATCGTTGCATTTAGTTCATCCCTTGTCGTGCTGCGCGCACGGCGGCACTACGCGTGCATCGATACGGCGAATCTGTCCGAGTCGGATACTGAAGGCTACAAACATGCCGAACCATCATGGATTGCCTCCGCTACGCACCGTGATCGGAAAATGACCTGCGTGTAGAGTCGGCAGCGGCACATCGCCCAATCCGGCCGTAAGTGGTGAAACCGCCCGACCGCCATAGCGATTCGGATCGACTGGATCAGACCAGAATGCACCGACGTCCACCGTGGTGTCCGATTTCGGCTTCGGCTTGCTCGGATGCGTTCCCGCCGGTTCAGCCTTGGGTGCGTTCGTTTTTGGCTTAGCGGAAGGTGTCGTCGAAGTCGCGCCCTGCGTTGGCGTGGCCGTGGGAGCCGTAGGGGCCGGGGCTATCGGCGCCTTCACTTCCAGGACATTATTGTTGATCCGTCGCTGCTTGTTCACATACGCGTCGATCACCTGAGCCGCCAGCCGGGCCGACCCGTTGCCCCATCCACCATGCTCCCAGAGGACCGCAACGACAATGTCAGGATCGCGCCTCGGCGCAAAGCCGACAAACCATGCATTCGACCGCGTAGCCTTGTCCGCAGAAACTTTTTTGTCGCCGTAACTATGACTGACGACCTGCGCCGTGCCCGTCTTGCCGGCAAAGTCGATGCCTTCCAGATGCGAGGCAAACGCCGTTCCGCCGGGCGCCGTCACCGCCGCCATGCCGTCCGTAATCGTCTCCCAGCTTGCCGGGTTCAGCGGAATGCTCGCGTCGCCGCTGCCGGGGTAGCTGTCGAGCAGCGCCTGCTTGAACTCAGCCGGGAGTTGATCCTGCATCACGACGTGCGGTCGCTTGAACACGCCGCCCGAGGCGATTCCGCCGATCGCGCGCGCCAGTTGAATCGGTGTAACCGCCAGCGCACCCTGGCCAATACCGACCGAAATGGTTTCGCCCGCATACCACTTCTCATGCTGAGTCTTCATCTTCCATTCCTCGGAAGGAACGACGCCGACCACCTCATTCGGCAGGTCGATGCCCGTTCTCTGACCCAGGCCGATGCGATGCGCCCAGAGTGAAATCGTGTCAATGCCGAGCCGCTGCGCCAATGTGTAGTAATACGTGTCGCAGGAAAGCGGGATGGCATTCGCGATCGTCACCAGCCCGTGATGAGCGTCGCACTTGAAGTAGTGGCCGTAGAAAGACGCGCCACCCTGGCAGTTGACCCGCAGATTCTGCGCGACATTGGCCTCAAGCCCCGCCACCGACATGATGATTTTGAACGTCGACCCCGGTGCCAGCTGCGCTTGTATGGCGTTGTCCAGCAGCGGATGGTCCGGGTCGAGCATGTATTTCTTCCAGAGATCACGCGTGATGCGCACCGAGAACGCATTCGGATCGAAGACCGGCCGGCTGACCAGCGCCAGCACCTCGCCGGTATGCGGATCCATCGCAACAATTGCGCCATTGCGATCGCCCAGTGCATGCTCCGCCGCTCGCTGAATATCCAGATCAATCGACAGCTTCAAATCCTGCCCCGGCGTAGCATGCTCGCTGCCCAGACGCCCCACTTCGCGGCCATGGCTGTCGACCAGGATGTCTCTTGAGCCGTCGACACCGCGCAACAGCGAATCATACGACTGCTCGATGCCTGATTTGCCGACCACATCGCCCGGCTCGTAGTACGCATAGCGCGGGTCGTTGAGCATGTCTTCGCTCACCTCGCCCACGTAGCCGATCAGGTGCGCAGCAAAGCCGTCGCGCGGATAGAGCCGCCGTTGTTCGTCAATGGTTTCAAGCTCCGGCAGTTCGTCGCGGTGCGCTTCGATAAACTCTTCCTCGTCCGGAGTGATGTCGCTCTTGAGCGGCAGCGGCTGATACTTGGGAGCCAGCCGATAATGCGCCAGGATCGTATGCAGCTGGTCGACCGTCATATTCAGGCCGCTGGCAATCCGGGGCAGGTCTGCTTCAATATCGCGACCCGGGTCGCGCACCAGGAAGCAAGAAATCGATGGGTAGCTGTCCACCAGCAGCCGGCCTTCGCGATCGAGCAAACGTCCGCGCGGCGCAAGAATCGGCACCTTCCGGATACGGTTCTGCTGCGCCAGTTCGTGATAATTCTGTGCACCAAGAATCTGCAACCGCCATAGTCCCGCTGTCAATACCAGCAGGATCGCCGCAATCACGTACTGGACGACGGAGAGCTTGTAAACCGGCAATTTGTCTTCGCGACTCGACATATCAACTCACCTACTCTGCCTGCTGCGTACGATCGAGAATGGCAAACAGGAAGAATCCCAGCAGAGCATTCGTTCCGGCCTTGAGCAGCTGGTGCCACCAACTCCAGTTCAACTCGATGCCCACCAGGTGCCGCATGATCAGCAGGTACAGAAACCCGTAGAGCAGCGTGAACAGAAAATTCAGCAGCAGACGCGTGCCGTGGTTCTCTACATCCAGTCTAAGACCGATCCACGCAGTCAGAAATCCGATAATGGTTTCAGAAATGCCGTTCACCCCCAGCGGACGCTGCGTCAGCGCATCCTGCATCAGGCCCACGACGACGCCCGTCAGCGTACCCGAAATTGGACTACGGCGCGCGACTGAAAAATAAATGACGACCAGCAGCGGCAGGTTGAAAATATCCAGCCGCGGAAAACGCAGCGGCAGGTACGCCTGCACACCGACTGCGAGCAGCGGCAGCAGCAGCACCACGAACCATGGATAGGAAGGCCCCTCCATCTCACGGCGGGTTGTTGCTAGCATCGCCATCAGCTGAGTCCTCCCTCAAATAGTTTCATAGTGCCGTTCGGCATATGTAATAGCGTCTGCGGCGAAGTGGGCGGCTGCTGCACTGGTGCCGGCCTTGCCGGAATCGCACGCGGCTGGATCGAAGGAGGTTCCAGGTTGCTTCCCGGCGTTGCCTCGGCCGAAGGAGCAGTCCTGCGAGGCGTGATCTTCTTCGGCACCGGCGCATCGCCTGCCGCGGTACCCGGTTCTCCCGATGTTTCCGGCGTCACTGGCCGTGGTCTGGGACGCGGCTTCAGAGCAGTCGTTCCATCGCCTTCGGTCCCGGTGCTGTACGTCGCGCCCGGCACCCGTCCACCCGGTGAAAGACTGCTGGCCGGCGGAGTCGCGCTCGGCGAGAACCTGTCAGGATGCACTGCCTGCAATGGTTTGATCGGCTTCAACAACGCTGCTGCATCGCTTGAAACATTATCGCCGCCCGGCGCTGTCTGGCTGCCAGCCGATTCGCCCTGCGCATCCGGATCCGTAAATCCCGGCAGCTTTTCCGCAAGAATATCCGACGCCCGCTGCTTCTCGGCATCGACCGCAGCCGCCGCCTCGCTCTTAGCCAGGTCTTTCGCCGCAGCCGGCGGCATGTGGTCGCTGATCTCCGTCACCACCAGCACTTCTTCCAGATGAGAAAGATTTGCTGCCGGCTTGATCACGACATCGACATACGGTTCATGCTCCGGATCAGCAACGACATGATCAACTGTGCCGACAGGCAGGCCACGCGGAAAAATCTGGTCGCCGCCACTCGTCACAACCCTCTCACCCGGCTTGATGCGCTCGTCCGGCAGAATATTGATAATCTGCGGCTGGCCGAAAACGTTGCCGCGCAGTACTCCGCGCAGCCGCGTACTTTCAAGCAGCACACCCGCGCCGCTCGTCTGATCATTAATCACCAGCACCTGCGAGGTATGCGGAAATGTATCTTTGAGCCGGCCCACAATGCCGTCAGGCGTGATGACCGGCATATCCGGCTTCAGGCCGTCCCTCGAACCCTTGTTGATATAGAGAATGCGCGACTGGTCTGTACCCGCCGTGCCAATGACCTCAGCAGGAGCCGTCTGGTACACGTACTGTTCCTTGAACGACAGCAGCGACTGCAGCCGCTGGCCCTGGCGCGCGTCTTCCATCAGTCCGGCCTGTTCCAGGTGCAGACGATTGTTTTCTGCCAGCAGCCGCTGATTTTCTTCCCGTGTACTCCGAAGGTCGATGTAGTTGTCCCAGAACCCGCGCGTCCCCGATCCGACGCCGTGCAGGGCCTTCTCCGGCGGCGCCACCAGCGCCACGACCCAGTATCTCCACAGGCGCACATTATGGCGGTCCTGGCCATTCGGCAATGGATGGCGGATCTGCGACGCGAGCCCGATGAACTGCGCGAACAGCACCACCACCAGCACCAGGATGTCTTTATACCGGGAGAGAGTTTCCATGCCTGTGGCCTACGCGGACTTCAGCGCCCGGGTCTCATGAGCAAGACCAGTGGCACCCATGGTTGCGACCGGCGTGGAACCGGGTGTCCCACATCTCGGGTTTGAGACCGAGGCCTTCACGAGACCATGCTCGCGTTTGCTTCGACCGGAATGACAAATCATGGAGAGCATCCTGGGCAATTTGTCAGTCGCTCTTAGTCGATCTTGATCTTGCGCAGCAGCCGGAAGTCGGACAGCATCTTGCCGGTGCCCAGAACGACCGAAGCCAGCGGATCATCCGCAATCGAAACCGGCAGCCCCGTCTCTTCGCGGATACGCTTGTCGAGATTCTTGATCAACGCGCCGCCACCCGTCAGCACAATGCCGCGATCGCTGATGTCCGCCGAAAGCTCAGGCGGTGTCCGCTCGAGCGCCACACGAATAGCATTCATGATCGTCGAGATACATTCGGTTAACGCTTCACGAATTTCACCGTCGTCGATCGTAATCGTCTTCGGCACACCTTCAATCAGGTTGCGGCCCTTGATCTCGAGGGTGAGCGGCTTGTCCAGCGGATACGCCGACCCGATCTCCATCTTGATCTGCTCCGCCGTCCGCTCGCCGATTAGCAGGTTGTACTTGCGCTTGAGGTAATTCATGATGGCCTCGTCCATCTGGTTGCCCGCCATGCGGACGGAACGGGAATAGACGATGCCGGACAGCGAGATCACTGCGATATCTGTTGTCCCGCCGCCGATATCGACGACCATGTTGCCCGAAGGCTCCGTGATGGGCAGTCCGGCGCCAATCGCGGCCACCATCGCCTGCTCTACCAGGAACACTTCGCTGGCCTTGGCCCGGTAGGCCGAATCCTCGACCGCGCGCTTCTCCACCTGCGTAATCTCTGACGGCACGCCGATCACGATGCGGGGATGCACCAGCATCTTGCGGTTATGCGCCTTCTGGATGAAATAGTTCAGCATCTTCTCGGTGACTTTAAAGTCAGCGATGACGCCGTCTTTCATCGGCTTGATGGCGACAATGTTGCCTGGCGTACGGCCCAGCATCTCCTTCGCTTCCTTGCCGACTGCTTCCACCTCACCCGTATTTTTATTGATGGCGACAATGGATGGTTCGTTGACAACAATGCCTTTACCACGGGCATAAACAAGCGTGTTGGCGGTACCGAGATCGATGGCCAGGTCTGAGGAGAAGACGCTGAACAGCGAGCGCATACCGTGCGAACGCGAAGAACGGGAGGAGAATCCATTCGATGACATTGTGTCTGTGGGCTTTTCTCGTGAGCTTTCTCCATCATTGTACGGCGAGTAACGTTACGCCACCTATACAACGAAGGTGGTCTCTGAGTAGTCATCATTCGCCACGCCGGGCGCATGGCCAATCGCTTGTTCTGGCTAGCGGTGCAGGCACTTTCTATAATGGTTGGCGAGGCAAATATGCCAACTTTTGATATCTCCCTGCCCGACAGTATGCAGGAATTCATTGGTAAGCAGGTGGAGCATCGTGGTTATTCCAGTGTCAGCGACTACATGCGTGACCTTGTCCGAGCGGATCAGAAGCGTATAGCAAAAGAGGAGCTGGAGCAGATGATGCTCGAGTCTTTGCACTCCGGCGATACGTTGGCAGTAAACGCCGACGACGGGAACGACTTGAAACAAAATTTCCGCGAACACAGTAAATTGCGCTCAGCCTAGACGCCCGGCATTTATACCTTCCGTCCTCTCGCGTGGGAAAGAAATAGTAGATATCACCTTTGACCTGGAAGAGATTCCGGAATAGCCTCGGCTGATCGATTTATAGACCGTGGTGTCAGCACCCTTGAATTACTCGTCCGGACTCCCTGTCTTGGGCGCCGTTGCATGTTTGATAGTCCGAAGTTGCATGACCTGCGCCGCTGGCCGGTAAGCGGTTTTGAGAATTGGCTCATTTTTACCAGCCCTCCACCTCTGGCTTGGAGGTCGTTCGAATCCTCCACGGAGCACGCGACCGTGAGACTCTTCTGACAGGCTTCCAAATCTCTTAGATCCGATACTTCGTCGGGCGTTCCGAAACCTCAGAAATCCACGTGCGTTCTCACCCCGCCCACCCACACCGGCCCGCGATCGCGGTTATATCCGGGATCATCGATATGCGAAATCCCCACCGCGAAATAGAGCCCGCGCACTGTATGCAGGTTGTAGTAGGCCTCTTCTGTATTCTCACGGCCATAGTTCAGCCGGCCATCACCAAGCAGAAAGCCCAGTCCACCATCTTTCAGATAATTCTGATGGTCTTTCTTGATCGCATTCGACACGAATGCGAACCCGACCTTGTCATACTTGCGCCCCCACTGCTCACCGTTGTAATCGGCGCCCAGCAGAAAGGTCTGGTCAACCTCGGTGTATGCGAACGACTCGTGCAGGCCTTCGTTCCAGCCAAAGCGTCCGCCCACCCGCAGGTGGCCTGTCAACTCCTGCTCGAAATTGTAGCCGACACCGTACTTGATCGCGCCGAAGTGTTCGTGGGCTGTGATGTTCGGCATAACATCTTCGCCATCGAGATAGGCATTCACGGCCTCACGGTAATCGCCCATGTGCGCCGCGTTCACATAGCCCAGCAGCCGCTGGGTCCCCTTCTTCTCGCGGAAACGACCCGGCAGCAGCCCTTTGCGCAGCTCGATCTCATAATTCTGTCCACGCGCCCGGCTCAGCGCCCAATCCAGGTGGATACCGTTCGCCACAGTCGGCATCAGCGCCAGGGCGAACCGCACTGCCCAGATGCGGTCCTGATATTCGACCGTTGCCGCATACGTATAGCCACGCGTGTCCGCCGCGTAATCCCATGCGCCGTTGTTGTCGATTGTCCAGTTGGTAAACTGCAGGTGACTGTCACTCAGCACCTCATTAATGTCCAGAACGTCCGGCAGCGACATCTTCCCGAAGCGCAGGTCCAGCCGCCGCACCGGCACCTTGGTCGCCAGCGCCAGTGGTCCCCGAGCGGCATCGATCATCTCGTTGGTGAAACCGATAGTCTGGTGAAACTCCGCATGCGCTACATAAGGCGTCGACCCAAGATTGGGATTGCGCACCACGTCCAGGTTCGTAAACCCGGCCAGCCCCAGCGCTTCGCTCAGGCCGCGTCCGCCGGCGGACTCAATATCAAGAATAAAATCTGTGTTGTAACGCCGGTTTCTGTCCGTCTCCGGCCTGTCCGTCCGCACCCCGTCCAGGATGCGCTGCACTTGGTACGCCATGTACAGCGTGCCGAGCAATGACGTCTTGTACTCACCCGCATTGCGCAGGCTGTTGACCCCCTGGTAGGGAGAATGAAAACCGGGATGCCCCTGGAAGATAATGTTCGCCTGGCCGGCAACGTACCATGGCGCTGTATCGGAATGCGGAAACATCGTCAGCAGCTCGTCGGATGAACCTGCCTGTTCGAGGCTGGCCGTCGAATGACCGCCGCCCGCTGATTGCGCACCCTCCAGGCAGGCGTTGAGTGTCGGCAGGTTGAACCACAGCCCGTCCTCATCGGCGCACACATGCGCTGCCGTCACTGCTTCTCCCCAGGAAGACATGCACGGCGCGGCCAGCATTCCAGAGACCAGCATGGCGGTGAATAAAAAGCGCAAAAATTCCTCCAGGCGTTTGGCTGCACCTCAAACAGACAGGGACACGTGGCGCGACCTTAACAGACGATTAATACAATGAAATGAATCGGTCCAGGCCGCCATGCCCATCTCACGCAGCAGAACTTGCCAGCCTTCAACCGGTGTTGTTTATTTATAGCATACCCCCCTACGGTATAGGACATTCGAAATATGGGAAGTATTGATAAGGAAAAGCAGAAGCTGCTGGCGCGCATCCGGCGGATCCGCGGCCAGGTTGACGCCATCGACCGCTCGCTCACCGCCGGCGGCGACTGTGCCGACATCCTCATGTTGCTCGCCAATGTCCGCGGCGGCGTCAACAGCCTGATGGCGGAGGTACTCGAAGATCACATCCGCCTGCACATGATGAACCCGGATAAGGAGAAGTTTCCCACGCAGGAGATTGCTGAAGACCTGATCGACCTGGTGCGCGCCTATTTGAAATAGCGGCAATTAATCACGAGGCATCTCCCCGCCAGATTCTCGAACACCATGCATACCCTGAAAAACAAAGGGCGGCCCCGCCTGGTCGCGAGTGTCCGCCCTTAAAGAAGATGCAACTTGTTCGCGACCTCTTTACAAAGTCGATAGACCGCTGCAGATAAGCACTACTTCGCGACCGCCGTGCCTTTCAACGCGACCTTCTGTGGTGAGCCGGCCGCATTATCCGTGATCGCAATATCCCCCGTCAGCGTACCCGTTGCCAGCGGCTTGAAGTCCACCGAGATGGTGCACTTCGCCGCCGCCGCCAGCGTCGCACCGCATGTCTTCGTGGCGATCTTGAAAGACGTTGCATTTGTGCCGGCGACAGCGATCGCTGAAATTTTCATGATCGCTGTGCCTGTGTTGGTCAGTGTGATGGTTTGCGCTGCCGAGGTTGCCCCTTCTTTTGTGGAAGCAAAGGTCAGGCTGGCCGGTGCAATGGTTGCCTTGGGCGCAGTGCCAGTGCCTTTTAGCGTGACCTTCTGGGGTGAGCCGGTTGCGTTATCTGTCACCGAAAGCGTGGCCGTCAGAGCACCCGCGACAGTCGGCTTGAACTCCGTCGAAATGGTGCACGTTTTACCTGCAGCCAGGCTGCTGCCGCAGGTGGTCGCCGACTTCACGAATGACGTTGCATTCGTTCCCGAGTAAGCAATGGAGGTGATCGTCAGCGCAGTCGTCGTGCTCGTATTCTTGAGTGTGACGACCTGCGCCGCCGTGGTCGATCCGACCGCGGTAGAAGCAAAGGTCAGGCTAGTGGGAGAGAGTGTTGCCGTTGCGGTCACGGCTGTGCCCGTGCCCTTCAGCGCGACTGTCTGCGGCGAGCCGCTCGCATTGTCGGCTATTGAAAGAGATGCGGCCAGTGAGCCTGCAACCGTTGGCTTGAACTCGACCGAGACCGTGCAGCTTGCGCCAGCCGCAAGACTGCCGGCGCAGGTTGTGGCGGACTTCACGAACGAAGTTGCATTCGTGCCAGTGATCGTTTCGGACGTGATCGAGACGGCTGTCGTGCCCGTATTCTTGATGGTCACCGCCTGCGCTGCCGTCGTTGCACCAACTTTGGTCGACGCAAATGTGAGGCTGGTCGGCGATACGCTCACACTCGGCGCCGTCGTGCCCCCCGGCCATGCATTCACCAGGTTCGCCACGTTGAAGGAGCCAAGACCGGTCGTCAGGTCATACCCTGCTCCTGCGTTGTAACCGCTCAGGATACCCGCCTGGTCGCCCGATGTCTTGGTGACGCAGTTGGGGCCGCCCGTGTAGCAGACCGCGGCATTCGAGCCCGACGTGGTGTCATAAAAGATGCACGAGTTCCCTGCCTTCACCGTGTTCGAGTTGCAGGAGGAGTAGCTCTCCTTCGCCGCCAGCTGGTAGAAGACCGGGTTGGCCAATCCCTGCGCCTTGCCCGTCTTTTGAAGCACCAGCGCCATGACGCCGGCCGTCATCGGTGAGGCAGCCGAGGTACCGCCATTCTCCTGGTAGATGATGTAATTCGGATTGCTGTAATCGCATGAACTCTCCGGCGAAGCGGTCGCCTGGCAGATCAATAGAGCGCTCCCTGGAATGCCGGTACTTCCCTGGAATCCATAAGCGGCAAACATCGACACGTCGGGCACATCGCGCTTGCCGTCGGCTGGAATGCCAGTCACGCCCGCCTGCCAGCTCGGCTTGGCATAGCCGCCGGTGCACGACGACGGAGTTGATCCGTTTGAAGATGTGCACTTACTCACACCGCCACTGCCCGACGCCATCTCGACAAGTCCCGGCAAACCGCTGATAGCCGCATTACAGAGCGCCTCGTTATTGCTGTAGGAGGTATAAACATTCAGCAGCAACGGGTTGGTGCAGGTGTCGTTCCATGACATCTCGGGCATGTACCCCTTGGCGCTCGATCCGTTTGCCGCGTTGGTCGCATTCCAATAGGTAGAGATAGGGTGAGTAGATTCGACAAAAGGCCACTGCAGGTCTGTTCCGCCGACGGCCGTCGCATAGGGTGTGGATGCCATGCCGCTCACCGCGAGTCCAAGACCATCCGCGTACGGCGGATTGCCGTTCTGGCTGGTGCAGACAGCCGAACCTGAATCTCCGGCGGCCACGAACGAACTGATGCCTGCAGTCGTCGCCTGCTGGAAAGTGCTGTTCCACAGCGCATTGCCCGAGGTGCCCAGGCCAAGCTCGCACTCGCCGTAGCTCATGGTCAGGATCGGTGCAATCTCGTTATCGACAATATAGGTAATCGCTGTCACCAGGCCATTCGTCGTCCCGTTGCTGACGTCAGAGACCAGCACGACCTGTGCGCCGGGAGCTGTGGCCGACACCATTTCGGTGTCTTCCGTGTTCTCCCCCTGGCTGTCGGTGATCCCCGGATCGGCACCACTGTGCAGTGTCGTCAGCGTGCCGGCTGGCAGGCCAAATGACTTGCGATACGTATTGAAGTCGCTGGCCACCACGTCGCTCAGCGCAACAATCGCTACCTTCACGCCTTTGCCATTGATAGGAGTGCTCTCGTTCCACAGCGGCAGGATGTTGTAGATAGTTGCCACATCATACGGGCTGAGAACTTCGCGCTGGTAGCCGGTATTGGGATCGACGTATCCGAACTCTGGCTGAATACCGCTGGGGTCTTTCGTCACATTATCCAGTGGCGTCAGCCGATTCTCGATCGGCACAGGATTCACCAGCGAATACTTACCCGTTTTCAAATCGCGCTTCACGTAGTTGCCCGGATGCGAAAAATGCTTCGGGAAGAAATCATTGAGCGAAGCGATACCATTCACTACCGGTGCGAGCGCTTCCGGGATCGAAGGGTCGCGGTCGTTAGAGATATGCTGCTTTCCATTGACGAGGTAGTTCCGCATCTCGACATGGAATGCATTCTGCACCTGGGCGACCGTACCCGTGAACTGGATGCTCACGCGACCCTTGGTGACCTGGTCAATCGTGAAACCGTGGTTCTGCAGCCAGCTGGTCACCGCCGCGATGTCCGAATCAGACGGGCCATACAGCTGGCCAAATTCTTCTGCATGTAACCAATGATGAAAGTCCGGCGACTTCGGGTCATACTGGCGCTCATTAAAGGCAGCCAGCGCCGCCTCCTGTTCCGGACTGCGCCTCAGCACCAAGACGATGCGTTCCAGCATCTTGCCGCCATCCACTGGTCCCTTGTCGAATTCCGGCCTAGCCATGGGATTCGTATTTCCCTTCAAGACCGTAAGCTGCGCATCATTGACGCGGGCAAGCACCCGGGAAGGCACGGCTTCCGCCGCCTGATCGTTGGCCTGGCTGAAAGCGGTTGGGGCAGAAGCTGCAAGCAGCATCACTAACGCGGAGGTTAGGGCCAGGGCATGAAGTCGTATCGAGAAACGCATGGAGAGCCATCCTGAAAATTTGATTGAAAATGCAATGCCTGGCCCCGTGGAGGCTGAAAGAGCCTCCGGTAAGCGTCAGCCACTTAGCCCCATAAGGCGGCTATGGATAAACGCGATGAATGTGGGGGAAATGCCTCAGGAAAACTGGCCCGAATAAAACCGGACCTCTTCACGCACCCGATCAGCATCATCGAGCCTTATTGCGCGTTCTAATGGGGCGCCTTCAACCTACCTGTTACGCCGCCGTTTTTCAATGAATGTTTCTTCAGAACTAAAAGAAATCAGCAGCGCAGATAACTACAGCAATTAAAAGACAAGCAAAGTAAGACCCGGAGGTAAGTTACCCGCCGGCCCTGATTCGGAATGAAAGGCTGATATCCTCGGCACACTTGCCCGCGGCACTTCGGGAGGATCAAGATGGATGAGCCGCGTCAGACGATTGCCCAACTTATCTGGGCATGCGTTTTGGGATTGATCACCGGGGCGATCGCAAAGCGAAAAGGACGTAGCTTTGGCGGTTATTGGGCCTTCGGCACTCTCATGTTCCTGGTTGCACTGCCTTACGTACTGCTGATGAGACCTAAACTCCTGCTCCTGTCCGAACCTGTACGCAAAAGCGACAAGGGTCCGCTGGGTTGAGCCTGCAATCCGCAGAGTCTGACGCAAACCATCGGCTGTAAAAGCCTGCTTCATCCCAAGTCGCCAGAACGCCGCGGCCGGATACGCTATCCTGATGTGTTTGGCCCGGCACTATCCGGGCCACAGCAGAATGGACTGAATGCATGGCACACAAGACCTACGGCAACCTGATCGACGGGAAATTTGTTCCGGCCCACAGCGGTAAGACCTTTGACAACATCAACCCCGCAAACAAGAGCGACATCGTCGGAACCTTCCAGGCCTCTGATGCGAGCGACATCAACACCGCTGTCGCTGCTGCGAAAAAAGCGTACACCACCTGGCGTCTGACTCCGGCACCCAAGCGCGCCGAGATCCTTTATCGCACCGGCGAAATTCTGCTCAGGAAAAAGGAGCAGTACGCGCAGGAAATGACGCGCGAAATGGGCAAGGTCCTTACTGAAACGCGAGGCGATGTACAGGAAGCCATCGACACGGCATACTACATGGCCGGCGAAGGCCGCCGTCTCTTCGGACAAACGACACCTTCAGAGTTACAGAATAAATTTGCCATGTCGGTGCGTATGCCGGTCGGTGTCGTCGGCATGATCGCGCCTTGGAATTTCCCCATGGCCATTCCCTCGTGGAAGCTCTTCCCTGCCCTGGTCTGCGGCAACACCTGCGTCATCAAGCCGGCGGAAGATACGCCGCTCTCCACCTACAACCTGGTCGAGGCGCTCGTCGAAGCAGGGCTGCCCGAAGGCGTCGTCAATATCGTCAGCGGCTACGGCCCTGACGCTGGAGCGCCCCTCGTTGAGCACGCCGATGTCCGCGCCATCTCGTTCACCGGCTCGAGTGAGATTGGCCGCATTGTCGGTCAGACCGCCGCAGGATTGTTCAAGCCCTGCTCGCTTGAAATGGGCGGCAAGAACGCAATGATCGTGCTTGAAGACGCGAACATCGACCTCGCGCTCGAAGGCGCGCTATGGGGCGCATTCGGCACGACCGGCCAGCGCTGCACCGCGACCAGCCGCATCATCCTGCACAAAAAAATCGCTGCTGAGTTTATCCAGAAGCTCGTATCTCGCGCGAAAGCGCTTGAAGTCGGCGACGGCCTGAAAGACGGCATCGAGATGGGTCCGCAGGTGAATACACAGCAGATCGAGACCTCTGCAAAGTACGTCGACATCGCGCAGAAGGAAGGCGCAAAGCTTGAGTGCGGCGGCTCGCGCCTTACCGGCTCGGGATACGATGACGGCACCTTCTTTGCGCCTACCGTCTTCAGCGGCGTCAAGGCACAGATGCGCATCGCGCAGGAGGAAGTCTTCGGTCCGGTTGTCAGCCTGCTTGAAGCGAATGACTTCGACCATGCGCTCGAGATCGCCAACGGCATCCAGTACGGCCTCTCGACCTCGCTCTACTCGCGCGACGTCAACAAGGCTTTTCGTGCCATGCGTGATCTCGAAGCCGGCATCACTTACGTCAACGCACCCACCATCGGCGCCGAAGTCCACCTGCCGTTCGGGGGCGTCAAGCAGACGGGCAACGGCCATCGTGAAGGCGGCACCGGCGCGCTTGATTTCTACACCAGCTGGAAGTCTGTCTACGTCGATTATTCCGACAAACTGCAACGGGCCCAGATCGACGACTAACTATTGGCTGTCGGGGCGGGAGCGCCTGTCGTCGTAAGGCAAGCTCCCGCTGGTCGCACTTTGCTACGGGTTTGTTTTCCATAGTAGTGCTGCATCACCATTTCGGGATGAGAAAGAACATCATATGCGCCGTCAGCATCTCAAACCTCTTCTTGTCATCTCGACCGAAGCGTAGCGTAGTGGAGAGATCTGCGTTTCATCGCCTGCCTTACCACAATGGCCAAACGCGAACACAATTCCTACGTCTACATCGTGGCAAGCCGCAGCCATACGCTGTACTGCGGCATGACGAACAGCATGCGGCGGCGAGCACAAGAGCATCGCGAAAACACCCATGAAGGCTTCAGCATGACTTACAATTGCAACCGCCTGGTATGGTTCGAGCGATACCAATATTTCAGCAACGCGATCGACAGAGAAAAACAAATTAAACGGTGGGGAAGAACGGAAAAAATTCCTGATCGAGCGAGGCATGGCGCGGAGAAGACGCAGATCTCTCCGCTACGCTGAGGTTGGCACGTTTGAAAACATCACGCTCATCATGATTAGCCCCATTTACTCCCCACCCGATCTGACAAAATAGAATGACGAGCAACAAGCGGCCGTATGGAGAAGCAATGATTATCGGTGTACCCAAGGAAGTAAAAGACCACGAGAGCCGCGTCGGCATTACGCCCGCCGGCGTCAAGGCGTTGAGCGAGGCCGGGCACAAGGTGCTGGTCGAAACGCATGCGGGCGAACTGTCCGCCTTCACAGACGACGATTACCAGGCCGCCGGCGCCGAAATAGTCGGTTCCTGCCATAACGTGTGGGGCATGGCCGACATGGTCGTGAAGGTCAAGGAGCCCGTCGAAAAAGAGTATGGCTTCTTTCGCGAAGGCCTGGTGCTTTTCACCTATCTGCACCTCGCGCCGCTGCCCGATCTCACGGACAAACTGCTGTCAAAGAAAGTGACCGGCATCGCCTATGAGACCATCCGCGACAAGCAGGGCACCCTCCCGCTGCTCACGCCCATGTCAGAGGTCGCGGGCCGTATGTCGGTCCAGGTCGGCGCTTCGTATCTGGAAAAGGAAAAGGGCGGTCGCGGTGTTCTGCTCGGCGGCGTGCCGGGTGTTCCGCCGGCGAAGGTCTGCATTATCGGCGGCGGCATCGTCGGCACCAACGCTGCCAAGGTCGCACTGGGCATGGGTGCACGCGTCAAGATCATCGATCTCAACCTGAACCGCCTGCGTGAACTTGACGACATCTTCAACGGCCGGCTCATCACTGTCGCATCGAACAGCTATAACGTTGCGCGTGCGACGGCAGAGGCTGACCTCGTCATCGGCGGCGTACTGATCCCCGGCGCAGCAGCTCCGAAGATCGTCACGAAAGAGATGGTCGCCGGCATGAAGAAGGGCGCTGTCGTTGTCGATGTCGCCATCGACCAGGGCGGCTGCATTGAAACTGCACGCCCCACCACGCACAGTGATCCGTCCTATGAGGTAAACGGAGTCGTCCATTACTGCGTAACGAATATGCCTGCAGCCGTACCGAATACCTCGACACTTGCACTCACGAACGCGACGTTCCCTTATGTCCTGCGGCTCGCGCGTGAAGGTGCGGAAACGGCCATACTTGCAGATGACGGCATCCGTGAAGGGGTCAACACCTACGACGGCCGGCTCACGTACAAAGCAGTGGGCCAGTCGCAGTCGAAGCCCTGGCGGGCCGTTCGCGAACTACTGGCCTAAACCGGGCTGGCGCATTTTCTTCGACCGCCGACTAAACTTCGACCGCCGACTAAACGCCTCTTTGAACCGCACAAAAAAGAAGGGCCGGGATGATTGCTCATCCCGGCCCTTCTTTCTTTTTTCTCAGCGAACAGTGATTTTGTTCGTCAGCCTGAACGTCAGCACGGTCTCAGCCGGGATCACGATCGGCTTGTTATCCGTGAAAGCCGTTCCGGCGGTTCCGGCGCCAGCGCCTGCCAGGCCGCCGATCAACGCGCCCTTGCCGCCACCGGCCAGCCCGCCAATCAATGCGCCCAAGCCGCCGCCGCCACCGGCAAAGGCCGCGGTACGCTTGCCCTTACCTTTCTCAACCCGCTCGACCGTCTCTGTCGCGACGGGATAGGTCCGGCCATCGGCCCGAACTGAATCCAGCCGAAGCTCCAGGAAGCCTGCGCCCTTGAAGCGTCCGCGCGACTTGGTCGCCACCACCGTGCCGCTTGCTGAAGCGCCGCTGCGGATGATCGTGCGGCCACCCACTACGACAGGAGTCGCTACGGTTGCCGAGAAAGGCTGACCTTCTGTAGCCGTCTTCGAGCTGATCGTTTCACCCAGGCTGACACTGATGCGCGTGCCCGCCGGAACTGTGTACACCACTGGGGCCGGTGGCCGCGCGGGTGCAGGTGCCATCGTCGACGGAGCAGCAGGCGCGGGCTGCGCAGGAGCCATGGTCGAGTTGGGCGCAGCCGAGTTAGGCGCCATCGTCGAATTCGGCGGTGCCGTCTGGGCAGGCTGGTTCGCTGCCTGCTGCTGTTCCGGATTGGTGGACTTGCTCTGGCATCCGCTAATCAGCAGCGCACTGGCGAATGCAAGGGGCAAAAGAGCGTTTGTCGAGTTTATAAGTTTCATAGCACCAATAGGATGCCACCACTGCACAGCCCGTTGCGACTATTTTTTTCACGAAAACTCGTATCGCTAATAGCTTTGATTCTGCGGATCTCGCCCCCCAGCGGAACTGAACAGTCAAAGCTGGGGCCGGTTCTATAATGCAAGCAGTTTGGGAGCAGGGATGGTGAGTTCCGGACATCGCCGGTGGGGGGTTGGTTGGATGGCCGGCGGTCTCGCGGCTCTCGTCCTCATCTTCGCTTCCCTCAACGCCTTCAACCTGCCGTTCCTTCTCCCGCGCACCCCCAGCCAGCTCTTCTTCTTTACCGGTCTGTCGGCTCTCGTTTTTCTGGTGCTGCTCGCGCTCCTCGTCCTGCTGTTCAGGACCATCCTGAAAATGTATGCCGATGAGCGCAGCCGGGTGCTCGGCTCGCGCATCCGCACCCGCATGCTGGTCGGCGCTCTCCTTCTCTCCTTCGCTCCGGCGCTCTTCCTTTTCCTCTTTAGCTATGTCCTGATGAATCGCACAGTAGACCGCTGGTTCTCGCAGCCCGTTTCGCAGATGCGCACAGAGTCCAGCCGCATTGCTGTTGAACTGGAGCAGTATGCTGCCGCCAATGCCCGCGCAGAAGCCGCATCTCTTGCCGCATCGCCAGCCGTTCAGCAGGAGCTCGCCAGGCAGAATTACCAGGCCATGCACGCTCACCTGGAAGAGCATCGCATCACTCTCGAGGGTGGTTTCGTTCTCGTCTACAAGGGTCAGCAGGCAGTCGCACGGTTCCAGACACCGGCCAATGCCGATCACGTCATCGTGCAGGCCTGGGGGAATGATGAGCAGGTGGAGGAGGCTGTTCCGACGCCTTCCCTTTGGAGCCGCGCCAAGGCCACTGCGCACCGGTCGTCCCTTGCCCCCAGCACCGGCACCCCTCCTGCCGCCGACGATAAACTTGCCTATACATCAGGCCGGTCCCTTGAAGACGTGGCACTCGAATCCTCACGCCGCAGTGACGAGCCCATCCTGAGCATCGGCGACACGGAATACATCACTGCAGCCTCACCGGTCGCCGGCGATTACACCATCGTCGTCGGCCTGCCGCTGCCTGCTGGTTTCAGCAAGACAGTCTTTGGCCTGCGCCGCGGCGCCCTTGAATACTGGACACTGTTCCGCGGTCGCAACCGTGTTCGTGGCCAATACCTCCTCTTCATCCTGCTCCTCACCGCTCTCGTCTTCTTCATCAGCAGCTGGCTCGCACTCTTTCTTTCGAAACGCATCACGCGTCCCGTTGAAGCACTGGCGGATGCCATGGGCGCCATCGCAGCCGGCGAATACAGTCATCGCATCGGCTCCGGCACTGTGGAGGAACTTGGCGAGCTGGTGCGTTCCTTCAACGCCATGGCGTCCGACCTCGAAACCTCGCGCGCCATCGCCGAAAGCTCGACCGCCCAGTTGTCCCAGGCCAACCGGACTCTCCAGGAACGGCGCACTGAGCTCGAGACCATCCTCCAGACCATCCCGACCGGCGTCATCACACTGAACGACGAGCTGCGCGTCCTCCAAACAAACCGCGCCGTCGCTCAACTTCTTACAGTCGCTGATCCCATTGACGACGAGAAGCCGCCGCTCGAGACACTCTTTCCGCCCGAACAGCGTGAAGACCTCTGGCGCATGATCCGCCGTTGCCAGCGTATGGGCGTCGCCCAGGGTGACTTCGAACTGCGCCGCGGCAGCCAGGAATTGCATATGTCCGTTACCGTGGCGCTTCTTGAACTCGAGCAGCAGCGGCGCGGCTACATCATGGTCCTCGAAGACGTAACCGAAAGCCTGCGCGCCCAGCGCCAGGTTGCGTGGAAAGAAGCCGCGCAGCGCGTGGCGCACGAGATCAAGAATCCGCTCACGCCGATCGCACTTTCGGCCGGCCGCATCCAGCGTCACCTCGTGAAAAATGCGCCTGACTCGCCTGCCATCATCCGGCGCTGCAGTGAGGTGATTCTCAACTCGGTCGAGGCCATGCGCGGACTCGTCGACCACTTCGCTGCACTCGCTCAATTTCCCGTTCCCCAGATCAGGCCTGTCGATCTGAACCAGGTCGTCCGCACCGCCATTGACTCCTTCGCCGGCCGCTTCGACCGCATCCGCGTCATCGAAAATCTTTCGCCGGAACCAGTCATGATTGCAGCCGACGCAACCGTCCTCGCGCGAGCCCTGGTCAATTTGATCGACAACGCCGCAGAGGCCATGCAGAGCAGCCTGCTCCGTGAATTGAGAATTGAGACATGCGTCCTCGGCGATGGGGTGATGGCAGAAGTCGTCATCTCGGACACCGGTCCCGGCCTCACGAACGAAGCGCGCGAACGCCTCTTCCTTCCTTACTTCTCGACGAAGCAGCGCGGCACCGGCCTCGGTCTCGCCATCACCGCAAAAATCGTCCAGGAACACGGCGGCTTCATCCGCGCCGAACAGAATGCACCCGCCGGCGCCCGCTTCATCATCGAGCTGCCACTCGCCGAGAGACTCGCCCTCGCAAATGGCGCAGACACAGTTTCAGATATTGCACTGGAGCCGCTGGTCCCCGTGAAGGTGCGCCGTTGAGCCATATCCTCATTGTCGATGACGAAGCCGAAATCCGCGAATCTCTCGCCGAGATCCTCAAAGAGGAAGGTTTCACCGTCACAACCACAGGCTCTGCCTCAGAGACGATGCTGCTGCTCCGCGACGCCTCTTACGACATTGTGCTGCTCGATATATGGCTCCCCGATCGCGATGGCCTCGAAGTTCTGCAGGAGATGCAGACCCTCAATAGTACGGAGAAGCCGGAGATCATCATCATCTCCGGCCATGGCACCATCGAGACCGCCGTGCGCGCGACCAAGCTTGGCGCGTACGACTTCCTTGAAAAGCCTCTGTCGATGGATCGCACGCTGATCCTTATCAACAACGCGCTCGAAGCACGCCGCCTGCGCGCACAGAATGACGAATTCAAACGCCAGCTCGCTCCCGAAACAACAGTCACCGGTGAAAGCGTACCGGTCAAGGCTCTGCGTCAGCAGATCAAGGTGATGGCACCCACGAATGGCCGCGTACTCATCTTCGGCGAATCAGGTTCAGGTAAGGAGTTGATTGCTCGGGCTATCCACGCGCAGAGCCTGCGGAAGGACAGTATTTTTGTCCATCTCAACTGCGCCGCCATTCCTGAAGATCACATCGAGACGGAACTCTTCGGCTATCGGCATGGCGCCGTGCCGGGCGGTCCGCATGAAAAGCGCGGCACCTTCGAACGCGCGAACGGCGGCACTTTGTTTCTCGATGAAGTCGGTGACATGAGCCTGAAAACGCAGGCCAAGGTGCTGCTCGCGATCGATGAGCAGCGGCTCACACCCGTCGGCGCCACGCAATCTGTCAGCGTTGACGTGCGCATCATCGCCTCCACGAACAAGGACATTGAAGAAGAAATTGCCCGCGGCAATTTTCGCGAAGACCTTTTTTACCGGCTGAATGTCATACCGTTCTTCATGCCGCCGCTGCGGGATCGCAAGGAAGATATTCCGCTCCTCGCGCGCGAATTCCTGAAGGAGCTCGGCCGCGAATACGGTCGTCCCCGCATCGAGATTACAGACGATGCCGCCACCCTTCTGCAACAGTATCAGTGGCCTGGAAATGTTCGCGAGCTGAAGAACATCATCGAGCGCGTCATGCTGCTCAATCCTCTCGCGTTGCGTATCGAACGCAAACATCTGCCCATGCTGGTCCATCGTGAGACCGGTCGCCGCGGCGATTCTTTCCGCACCCTGCAGCAGGCGCGCGACGCCTATGAACGCGACTACATCCTTAAAAAGGTCGACGAATGCCACGGCAACATGAGCCGCGCAGCCGAATCCCTCGGCCTCGAGCGTAGCCATCTCTACCGCAAGATGAAGGCCCTGAGCATCGCCGTCCGGGAGTAGGCCAAATCGTCGACTTGGCATCTGTCATCCCGACCGAACGGAGGGATCTGCATTTTCCGTCTTTATCAAGTGGAAGCAATGCAGCGGCGAAGTGCGTTCAGAGAGCGACCCTATTTGATCTTCCCGAAGGTCTGCGGCTCATCTTTCGCTCTCTTCTCACCATGCTGTGCAATCTCATCCAGCTGCCGTCGCCAGTCCAGCGTATTCACAAATCCTCTTGAATCACGCCAGTTTTCTTCGACGATGATGTACAGCTGCAGAAACACGCGTGTGCCCAGCAACGACTCGATCTCTTTGCGCGCAGACGCACCGATGCTCTTCAGCTTCGCGCCGCCCTTGCCGATCAGGATTGCTTTCTGCCCGTCGCGCTCGCAATAAATCGCAGCAGAGATTTTTGTTACAGGCAGCTTGCCGTCCTTGCGTGGCCGCTCATTCACCGGCGGCTCTTCATAGCGCTCAATCACAACAGCGGATGCATACGGGACTTCCTCTCCCGTCTCCATCAGGATGCGCTCGCGAATCAGTTCAGCCACCAGGAATCGTTCCGGTTGATCGGTAAATTGCTCCGGCGGAAAATAGCGCTCGCCTTCCGGCAGGTGCTCGACAATCGCCTCGAGCAATCGGTCAAGACCATCCTTCTTTCGGGCCGAGATCGGAATGACAGCGGCAAAACTATGCAGCGCACTCAACTGCTTGATGAGCGGCAGAAGATCTTCACGCTTGATCAGGTCGATCTTGTTGATACAGAGAATCACCGGGCAATCGAGCTTGCGGATCAGCGCCAGCACCATCTCGTCTTCACTCGCATCGCGGCCCAGCTTGGTATGCTTCGCGGAATCTTCTTCGGAATTTTCTGTCGGCTTTTCGCCGGCGTCCGGTAAACGCTGTTCGCGCGTCGCGTCGATCAGCAGGATCACCGCATCGCGCTGCTCCAGCGCTTCATGCACCTCATGCATCATCTGCTTGTCGAGCGCGCTTGAAGGTTTGTGCACACCCGGCGTGTCGACAAAGACAATCTGCGCCTCGGGAAACTTTCCCTTCGGCACTTCAACTACGCCCTGGATGCGCGTGCGCGTCGTCTGCGGCTTGCTCGTGACAATGGCAACTTTTTCGCCGGTAAGCGCATTGAGCAAAGTGGACTTGCCCGCATTGGGACGCCCGATTATCGATACAAAACCTGAACGCACTTGTTCTCCGTAGCGCCCGCCATGCAGCAGCACGCCTCTATCACTCTCTTCCAAGGGTACCGTATCCGGAATCAGCACCCTCACCTTAGGGTGTTGCGTTGCTGATCAGGTCACCCTGGTCTCTGTCATTGCGAGAGTCCACCGCTGACCCTTGTCATCTCGACCGGAGCGCAGCGAAGCGGAGAGATCCGCATTGCATCCTTTCTGAAATCGAATGGCACTTTGAAAGTGTCAGCTTGACCAAGTCGAAGGACCTGGATTCATCTGCCGCGCCACCACCGGCGGACCAGTCTTTAGCGGCGCAACGCGCGATTCGCCGTACGCGCGGTACCTATTCAGCCCGCTCCGTAGCCGACGCGGAAATCCTCAGCCGATCGATGCGCCGGTCCGTCGACGCGAGCACTTCGAAGCGAACGTCATGCACTTCGACAACCTCGCCGGCCATGGGTATACGACCCGCCACTTCGCTCACCAGCCCGGCAACTGTGGTCGCATCGTAGTCCTCATCGGCGAGTTCGAACCTGTCTTTCAGCAGGTCGTCGAGGTCATCGATTTCGTAGGTTCCCGGCACCACCCACACACCTTCAGACTCCTGCACGGCCCCGTCCGATGGATGATCGATTTCATGCTCGTCGGTGATGGCGCCGACAATCTCTTCAAGCAGATCTTCAATCGTCACCAGGCCGGCGACCCCACCGTATTCATCAATCGCGATAGCCATGTGCTGCTTGTCACGCTGCATCTCGCGCAGCAGTTCGTTCACATGCTTGGTCTCAGGCACGAAGAGCGCGGGCCGTTGAATCGTTTCCACGGTGCGCTGGCCTGCATCGGCGTCGGCAATCTGCAGCAGGTCATGCGCGAAGGCGATGCCGCTGATATGGTCGAGCGAACCTTCGTACACCGGCACACGCGAGTACGGCTTTTCCTTGATCTCGACCAGAAAAGCTTCAAGCGTCGTATCGGCCGGCACAGCAAAGATGGATGGCCGCGGTGTCATCACTTCGCGGACAATCTTGTCCCCGAATTCGACGGCTGAGCGAATTAGGGCGCGATCACTTTCTTCGAGAATGCCTTCCTCTTCACCCGCCTCGATCAGCGCATCCACGGCCTCGGACGCATTCTCTTCTTCCTCGCTTGCCGTTGGTTCAGCAAGTGCAGCGATTGAGAGCAGGAAGCCCAGGAAAACAGTGATTGGCAACACTATGTAGAAGAGGATCTTCAACGGAACGCGAAGTCCCGCAGCCCAGTGTCCGCGCGTCCGCGTAAACAGGATGAACGGCAGCAAGCGGCTGAAAATTGTCGCCACCAGGATGACGCCGAGTACAGCCTGCACCAGTTCCGGAAAAGCCGGGCGCGGCCACATGAAGCCGGCATGCACAGCGCGCGCATCTTCGAACAGCATGGCCCCGAAAACCAGCGCAATGCAGCCGAAGCTGACCTCTGCCAATACTGCTGCAGAGAGTGAAAGACGCTCGCGGCTGAAACCCAGCCGCGGTTCGATATTCTTCTCCCAGTAGTCGATGTTGTCCTGAAACTCGCGCGCCAGAAATTTGCCCATCTCGGAGTAGAGCCGGTCCACATAGGCAGCCAGCGTATGAATCGGCAGCAGGATCAGGATGAGCAAGAAATCGATCCAGGTCATCGGCGGCCACCTTTTTTCGCAGATGCCTTTGTTACAGCTTTTTTCCCAACCGCTTTTTTCGCGGAAGCTTTTTTCGGCGGCGAAGAAGTCTCCGTGCGTTCGATCAGGCCGCCAGGCAGCCGCAGCTTGCGGCGCAGCAGCAGTTCCCGTGCTGCCATCTGCCCTTTGTCGACTTCATGATCGAACCCCGCCAGGTGCAGCAGACCATGCAGCATCAGCACTTTCAGTTCGGTAGCGAGTGGGTGATCGAGCGCTAATGCCTGCCGCGCCGCCATGTCGACGGAGATGGCAAGATCGCCCGCCACTCTCCCCTTGCGGCCATGCGTCGGACTGGCTGCAGGAAACGACAGAACATCCGTCGCCTTGTTCTTGCCGCGGTATTGCCGGTTCAGCTTCTTGATTGCCTTGTCGCTGGTGATCAGTACGCTTACCTGGCCGCGCAATGGAATCGCGGCGGCAGCGGCTGTCAGGAAACGCTCAAGCGTACGTGCAGCTGGAAGTGCCGGGGGATGGTCGCCCTCCGCAAAGTCGGTAACGATCATGCGGGGTATTTCTCCAGGGCCGGATTGTGCCTGCTTCTCACGCTGCTCTTAGTTTAAGGGCCGCAGCCTTTTTGATGACATGGGAAAGTGCGGGTGATCGTGGCGCGGCGTGTAAGCGACAGCAAAAGCGTAAAAATGGCTCGGAAAACGACTCGAAATGACACAGAATGACACCGAAAACGTCGAAAAGGAGGACATTTGCCCTCCTTTTCGACGCTATTTTGTGCAAATTACTGCGGTTTTGAGGTAGTTCGGCTGCGATCCGGGTTGGGCAGGTTTAGTGGCAATTCCGGCTGACCCTTGTGGAAGCTGTCATAGGCGCGGATGACCCGCTGGACCAGGCGGTGGCGCACGACGTCGCCATCTTCGAAGTGGCAGAACGAGATTCCGTCGACACCCTTCAGCACCTTGATGGCTTCGACCAGGCCCGACTTGCCGTTGGGCAAATCAATCTGCGTCACGTCTCCGGTGATGACGGCTTTCGAATTGTTGCCGAGGCGCGTCAGGAACATTTTCATCTGTTCGCTGGTAGTGTTCTGCGCTTCATCCATGATGATGAAGGCGTCATTAAGCGTACGGCCGCGCATGAACGCGAGCGGTGCGACCTCAATGACATTGCGTTCCAGCATCTTGTCGACACGGTCCTGTTCGAGCAGGTCATAGAGCGCGTCGTACAGCGGACGAAGGTACGGATCGACCTTCTCCTGCAAGGTACCGGGAAGGAAGCCGAGGCGTTCGCCGGCTTCGACCGCAGGGCGGACAAGGATGATGCGGCTGACTTTCTTCGCCAGCAGAGCGCTCGCGGCCATGGCAACGGCGAGGTAGGTCTTGCCCGTCCCGGCCGGACCCACGCCGAAGGTCATGTCATTCTGCTCGATCATTTCAACGTAGCGCCGCTGGTTGAGCGAACGCGGCTGGACCATGCGCTTGATACCGGCAGAGCGCTGCTTCCCTGCTTCCGCCAGGCCTTTGAGGTGAACGTCAGGATCAGCCGTGACCAGTTTGAGCATGCCGTGCAGTTCTCCGTTCTGGAGGGTGACACCGGATTTTCGCAACTGTTCGTAGTCGCTGAAGATTTTCTCGACACGCGCCACGCCTTCGGGTGAGCCCTCGACATGCAGGGCGTCGGAACGAAGATCGATGCGCACGCGCAGGGTGTCTTCGAGAAGTCTCAGGTTTTCGTCGCGGGTCCCGAAAAGGGGCTCAATGTTGGGCGTGATTTCGAGCGCTTTCTTCATCAAGCGAACAGTTGACCTCCTGCCATCTCGTTAAAGAGTGGCATGCGTTTGGGGTTTGGGTTGGAGCTGAGGGTAGGGCGACGAGGAGAGCGATTTGCCGGCACGCTGATTCGATGCTTTGTTTCAGGAAGAGGTTCGCAGCCAGAATCTGCAGCTGTCCACCAGGCGCCTGCGCGTTGGGATAGCTCTTGAATGGGCAAAGATTAGCGCGACGGGAAGGGCGCGTCAACGGCTATTTCATGAATTCTTCGGGTTTTGTGGAAAGCTCGTCCGGAATTAAACGCAGACGCAAAACGGGACGGAGAGGCTCCATCCCGCCTGGTGCAAATGTCTGAGGAACAGAGTTTGAGAACCGCTCTTTCGGTGTAGAGGAGGGCGAGGATCGAGTTCGCAGCCATCAAGCGCAGGGCGATCGACTACCAGGCCTGCTTTGCCTATCGGCGAACGAATCGGAAGCATGAGGGCCGCCGGGCTGTCAGCATGACCGAGGGACGTGACGATTGGTCACTTCCGCCAAAATCGTCATCACCACCACGATCACCCCCATGCAGTCGCATCCAGCCGTGATGGGACGATTGCCCGCGGACGCCGGGAGTATGCGACTTGAGGCATCTAACTGGAACAGATGCGAACGTTTCGAAAGACAGGGGTCATCATGAACGACGAAGTGGGTACGCAGCCGGCCGGCGAAGGCAGAACAGCTCTCGTCGTTGGATCGACGGGCATCGCCGGAGGGAATCTGGCTGCCCACCTGGTCAGTCGCGGCTGGACGGTCTACGGACTGGCACGCAATCCGGGAGTTCGCCCAGGCATCCGGCCACTGGCCGCGGACCTGCTCGATCTGCAATCTATTCAATCTGCGGTGCAGGGTCTGCCCATCAGTAACGTTTTCATTACTACCTGGCTGCGGCAGGAGACGGAGGCCGAGAACGTCAAGGTGAATGGCGCGATGGTCGAAAACCTGTTCGCTGCCCTCGAAAAGTCACCCCTCAGGCACGCTGCGCTGGTGACCGGGACCAAGCAGTATCTGGGACCGTTTGAGGCCTATGGGCAGGTCGCAGCCGAGACACCGTTCCGTGAGGACAATCCCCGGCTGCCGGGACTGAATTTTTACTACACACAGGAGGACATCCTGTTCGCGGCGGCGCGGCGTATCGGCTTTGACTGGAATGTGCATCGGCCACACAGCATGATCGGCTATGCACTGGGCAATGCGATGAACATGGGCGTCACGCTGGCGATCTACGCGACCATCTGCCACGAGACCGGGCAGCCGTTTGTGTTTCCCGGGTCAGAGCTGCAATGGAATGCCCTGACCGATGTGACGGATGCCGGCATCTTGGCCGAGCAACTGGAGTGGGCGGCACTTACGCCCGAGGCGCACAACCAGGCCTTCAACACGGTCAATGGCGATATCTTCCGCTGGCGCTGGCTCTGGCCGCAGTTGGCTGCATGGTTCGGCGTGAAGGCGGAAGGGCCGCCCAGTCCGCGAGCTCCGCTGCAGGAGCGCATGGCCGGGATCGAGCCAGTGTGGGCGGACATTGCTGCGAAGTATGGGCTGGTGGAGAAGAACGTCGGCAAGCTGGCCTCATGGTGGCATACCGATGGCGACCTGGGACGCGAACTGGAGTGCGTCAATGACGTGACGCGGAGCCGGGTGCTTGGGTTCAATGCGTATCAGCGGACGCCGCTGTCCTTCTTCCGGCTGTTCGAGCGGTTGAGAGGGGAGAGGGTCATTCCTAGCTGGTAGGTGGCAGATTCCCGACCCGGTGAGGGAGGGCGGGCGAATTGTGCATCGTCGTGCTTCCCGGCTCATCCAACGCAAGTCGTTCAGAAAAGGACTTTACGCATGTTCGCAGTGATGGGAATTACCGGGAATGTAGGCGGAGCGGTGGCAAGGACGCTTGTCGCGCATGGCAAGAAAGTTCGCGGTATCGTTCGAAACGAGTCAAAAGCACAGACTTGGAAGGACCAGGGCGTTGAGATCGTTACGGCTGACTACGACGATCGCCTGACGGCAGCATTTGCGGGTGTCGAAGGTGTTTTCGGGATGATTCCGCCGAATATTGCACCGGACCCCGGTTTCCCCGACAGTGTTGCGAGGATTGCAGCAATCAGGAAGGCCATAGTGGCTGCCAAGCCCCCCCTGGCCGTCTACCTTTCGTCGATCGGCGGCGAAAAAAGTTCGGGCACGGGTCTGATTACGACGGCCCACCTGTCCGAGGAGGAGCTTGGCGGCGTTGGTGTTCCGAGCGCATTCCTGCGCGCCGGATCATTCATGGAGAACATCCTGCACAGCATTCCCGCGGCCCGTGCTGCCGGGAAATACTTCGCGTTCTATCAGCCGCTGGATCACCCGTATCCGCTGGTCGCCACGGATGATATTGGCCGGATTGGTGCAGAAACGCTGCTCCAGAGCTGGCAGGGCAATCGCTTTATCGAAGTTGCGGGGCCGGCTTATTACTCAGCGAACGACGTGGCGGCCGCCCTGGGTAAGGCGCTCGGGAAGACGATTACTGCGGTCGCGGTGCCGCGGGAGACGTGGGTTGAGACGTTTGCACAGAACGGTATCCCGGCAGACCGCTCTGGCCCGTATATCGAGATGACCGACAGCTTCAACGCACGGTGGATCGATTTCGGGGTACCGGGGACTGAGCATGTGAAGGGGACGATTGATCTGGAGTCGGGCGTGAAGGCGCTGGTGAGAAGAGCTGGGTAGGGCTGTCCGATTTCTCCAGGGTTTCAGCCTCCAAGCTGTCGAGCGGTTCAACACGGCAACTTGACTTATGGTCTGGATGGCCATACGTCAAAAGTGTTGACCTGCTCCGACAAATCCCCTACACTCGTGTTTTGCAGGTGATGCGGTGCGTGTCTCACTCATTAGCCCGCCGGCACACCATTTCCTAACGAAAAGAGCATAAAGTTTTATGGCGAACCACGTATCCTCGCTGAAGCGCGCCCGTCAGACCGAACGCAAGACCATTGTGAACCGTGCGAATAAGAGCAAGGTCCGCGGCAGTCTGCGTGCCATGCGCGAGGCGCTGGCCAAGGGCGACGCCCAGGCAGTCACGACCCAGTTTCGCAGCACCACTTCCTTCCTTGACAAGAGTGTCCAGAAGGGCATTCTGCATAAGAACACTGCTTCGCGCTACAAGAGCCGTCTGAATGCTCGCGTGAAGGCTGTGGTGACGAAGAAGGCTGCCTAGTTTTTTCTCGCGGTGAAAGGAAAGGCCGGATGAGTCCGGCCTTTTTCTATTGGTGGGAAGCCGGTATTCGAATACTCGGGATGGGGCGCCCGGAGTCTGCGGCTCGTGGCGCGAGTAATGCAGATCGCTCCACTTCGCTGCGCTCCGGTCGAGATGACAAAGATTGCCTGTTACAGGACTACGGCGTGTCTGCGGGGACTTCGTAGACTTCGATGTTGCCATTGTTGAGGACGGCAAAGCGTTTGCCATCGGACGAAAGCGCGAAGTTCTGGCCGGCGGAGATGACGGGCGACGCGAAGGTGGTCAGCAGCAGGTGGCCGGTCGCGGTGCTGAGGATCTGGACCAGCTGTGCCTCCACGTCACTGTCATTCAGCGGGTCGAAGCTGTCGACCGGATGCGAGACACGGATCCATTCCATCGCGAATGTGCGGCCGTTTACCGATCGATAGAATGTCGGCCAGACCAGCCGCGCATCCCAGACGCCTGTCCATAACTGTTTGCCGGACAGATTGACGGCGCTGCCCTGGCGATCGGCGGACTTGCCGGTGCAGCTGGTGATGAGCAGCGTGTCCTCGCTGAGAAATTCTTCTGACGGCATGCACGCTGAGTGCAGCTCGAGAAGATGCCTCTTTTCGCCGCCGAAGGGGATGTAATCGATCTGCCAGCCGTCGGTCTGACGATCGCGCTTGAGCGGCTGATGCATGATGTAGCCGGAGGACGTCACGGCGAGTTTGACCGGATTTTCGGAGCGCGCGGTGGCGACAACAGTCTTGTCTTCCAGACGGATCATGTGGATGCCGACGTCTTCGTCGGGCAGACTTTCGCCCGAGAGCAAAGCCTGTTCGACCATGCGCTTGTGGGCTTCGAAGGAATGCCGTTCAAGGTCAGACTGGGCGATCAGCATCTGCCGGTCGGGCGATAGATCTAGGCTCAGCAGGCGCTCGTTGAATTTGAGGTAGGGGTGCAGGGTCAGGCTGCGGTCGGTCTTCTGGATCTCACTTCCCTGCCGGATCAAAAACGTCCCATCACCAGCCGGTAGAAGGTAGCGCAGGCGGTCGTGCATGCGCCAGTCGGCGGTGGCGTCGGTCTTGCCGGTGGCGATGTCGAGCACGACGGCGCGGATATTCTGATCGTCATGGAATGCCTCGGCCTCACGGTGCATGAGGCGCGATTCATGGAAGGTGAAGAGCAGGTGATTGTCGTCGACGAAGTCGAGCGTAATAGAGGAGAGCCGGCCGAGCAGATAGATTTCGCCAGGCGGACGAAAGCCGAGCGGTGTGACGGGGATGGTGGCGACCGGTTTTGGCTGGCCCTCGGCATGTTTAGCGGCATGGACCTGCGGGATGGCGCAGCAGATCAAGACCAGTAAGGTGATTATCAGGGCGCGCACTTTCAACAGGTGTTCGCGCTGGTGGAGATGCGACGTCATTTTGACCACTTCTGCAAAGCGACCACTGCTCCCTGTCGTACTGCCTTATTTTCCTACAAAGACCGGCACGATGCAGCGTGGCGATTTGTCCCGATGAATTTCGCAGGAATGAGAGAATATCTTTGCCTTACCAACGATCACATTTATGACTCACTCACGACTGCTTCCCTTCCTTTCTGCGTCTGCTGTTCTGGGCGCCGTGTTGATGTCCTCGCCGCTGCTTTCTTCGCAAGCCACGGACGCTCCGGCCATTCCGGAGACCAGCAACCAGACGCATAAGCAAGTGCACGGACTAGATGTGTCGCTGCTCGATCCTTCGGCCACGGCCTGCGGGAATTTCTACCAGTACGCGTGCGGCGGATGGCTGAAAACCAACCCGATTCCGCAGGACCGCAGCCGCTATGGGCGCGATACGGAACTGGAAGATCAGAACGAGCTGCAGTTGAAAGCCATTCTTGAAAAGGCAGCGGCCGGCGGAGCAGAACGTTCGCCGAACGAGCAGAAAATTGGCGATGCCTATGCCAGTTGCATGGATGTGACGGCAATCAACGCGAAGGGCATGGCGCCGCTGATGACGAAGGTTGACCGCATCAGCCTGATCAGTTCAAAGGGGCAGCTGCCGTCGGTACTGGCGAAGCTGCTCGCTGTGCGTGTTCAGCCGTTCTTCGATCTGAGCTCTGACCAGGATGCGGGCGACGCCACGCAGGAGATTGCAGAGTTTGATCAGCCGCGGCTGGGACTGCCGGAGCGCGGCTATTACCTGCGTACCGATGAGAAATCGAAAAAGCTGCGCGAGCAATATGCCGAGCATGTCGCGAAAATATTTGTGTTAGCGGGTGAGCCGGATGCAAAGGCGAAAAGCGATGCGCAGGCCGTGCTGGCGTTTGAGACAGAGCTGGCAAAGGCGTCGCTTAGTAATGAAGAGCGTCGCGACCCACGCGCGGTGTACCACAAGGTGGAGCTGGCGAAGTTCGAACAGAGCCTGCCTGCATTTTCCGTCGGCAGTTATCTCAAAGACGCCGGGCTTACGGATATTCAATCACTGAACGTGGTGTCGCCTGCTTATTTCGAGCAGCTGAACAAGCTACTGGCCTCGACCGATCTCCCGACGCTGAAGACATTCATCCGTTGGAACATGCTGCGGCATGCGCCGGTGCTGGCGATGCCAAGTGCCATCGATGATGAGTCGTTCCACTTCTACGGCCAGATTCTCTCCGGGCAGCCGGAGCAGCAGGTGCGCTGGAAGCGCTGCGTGCAGCAGGTGGACCAGGAGATGGGCGAGGCGCTCGGACAGGTCTATGTTGCCCAGCATTTCAGCGCTGCCGATAAGCAACGGACACAGTTACTTGCTGCCGATATTGAGGCCTCGATGGGTCGCGATATCGACCAGCTGCCCTGGATGAGCGATGCGACGAAGGTGCAGGCCAAGGAAAAACTGCACACTATCTCAAATAAAATAGGCTATCCCGACACATGGCGAGACTACTCATCTCTGAAGATCGTGCGCGGCGATGCATTCGATAACGCTGTCGAGGCGGGCCGGTTTGAGGAGCATCGCGAACTTGCGAAAATCGGCAAGCCGGTCGATCGAGGCGAATGGATGATGAGCCCGCCGACTGTCAATGCGTATTACAACCCACAGATGAATGACGTGAACTTTCCTGCCGGCATTCTCCAACCGCCCTACTTTGACGAGACAGAAAATGACGCCGTCAACTATGGCGATGCAGGCGGCGTGGTGGGCCATGAACTGACGCACGGCTTCGACGATGAAGGACGGCAGTTCGATGCGCATGGCAACCTGAAAGACTGGTGGACCGCCGAGGACGCGAAGAAATTCACCGAACGCTCGAACTGCGTGGTCAAGGAATACGATGGATTCGTCGCAGTGGATGATCTCCATGTAAACGGGCACCTGACGCTGGGCGAAAACCTGGCCGATCTGGGCGGCCTGAAGCTGGCTTACCTTGCCTACATGCGCCGCGCCGAAGAGCAGCATGTTGATTTGTCCGCGAAAACAGACGGCTTTACCCCGGCGCAGCAATTCTTTCTCAGTTATGCGCAGGGCTGGTGCGAAGGCACACGGCCCGAGGCGATGCGACTCGGCGTGCAGACCGATCCCCATTCGCCGGAAGAGTTTCGCGTGAATGGTGTCGTGCAGAACCTGCCGCAGTTCCAGGAAGCGTTTGGCTGCACCGCGAAGCAACCCATGGTCGCCAAGAACCGCTGTGAAGTCTGGTAGGTACCGGGTACTGCGCGTACGGCGTAAAGGCATGCTTCCGTTGGTCGCACCTACCTTTGGCCGATGCGAGCTTCTGGCTGAGCGACCTGCCATGAGTTTGTCGTCCTGATGGCAAAGAAGTGGATGGCCCTCGCCATCTGAATCAGCCACGCTCTGTAAGAATGAAGTGTGACATCACTCGCGCAGCCCGTCGCTCCCGTAAAGCATGGCAACGCTCTTGGCTACGGAGCGTGTGCGCTTGCCGGTGCCTTATGGGGTACGGGCTTTTACTTCGGCAAGATTGCGCTGGCCGAAATGTCCTCCGGACACATGGTGCTGTGGCGATTCATCTTCGCCTGCGTGGTACTGGCGCCGTTTGCGCTGACGCACCGCGCCCGTCTGAACAGGAAGGAGTGGCGCACACTACTGGTCACATCTTTTCTCGGCATACCCGTACAGTTTCTGTTGCAGTTCTACGGACTCTCACTTACGACGGTTTCGCATGCTTCGCTGATGGTGGGAACCATGCCGGTAATCCTTGGCGTGGGGGCGACCGTGTTCACGAAGGAGCGACTGGACTGGATCGGCTGGCTGGCGCTGGGGGGCTCCACGATCGGCGTCGCGTTGATTGTACTGGGCGGAACACATGCGCATTCAGTGAAGGGACCGACACTGCTGGGAGATATGCTGGTCGTCATTTCGCTGGCGATCGCGCTCGGTTGGATTCTGCTGAATAAGCAATTGATGGAGACGCACTCGCCGACGCTGGTGACCGCATACGGCGTCATCAGCGGGACGGTGATGCTGGCTGCGTATGTGATTGCGGTTGATGGGCCGCCGCCGGTGCATGGCGTGTCGTTGAAGGCGTGGGGTGCACTGGCCGCGAGTGGTGTGCTGTGCACGGCAATCACGACGATGCTGTGGAACTGGGGAATTCACCACGTTCCGGCGTCGCGGGCGGCCGTGTTTCTGAATATCGAGCCGATGCTGGGATCAGTGCTTGGCGTGCAGTTGATGGGCGATCGACTGGGGCCGTTTGCATGGGTCGGCGGTGGATTGATTCTGGCGGCGGCCGTGACGCTGACGACGCGCCCTCCGCAGGTGATGGTGGAGGGTCTGTTGGAGTAGCGGTGCGGAGTGGCTTAAGACATACGCTTGAGCATCAACAGACGAAGAACCGGTGCTTGCCCGCGCAGAAAACGCAGGTTCTTCGACTTCGCTCAGGACAACGAAGCTTATGGGTCAGGAAGACAGCAGTGCATACTGCAGGCTCGCGTCGAAGCTCTCCGGTTTAGGTTCGCTGGCTAGGTCAATGACTAATCGTTCGAGCACTAATCGCTTGTCGGGCGGAGATGACCTTAATTCGAGGTCAGCGCGGGCGATGAGGCGCAAAGCGCGCGTCAATTCACGGCGCGATTTGTAACGGCGAGCCTGCTTGATGAGGTCATCCGCAGCGAAGGGCGGCATGCGGAAGCCCTGCCACAGCACGGCCCAGATGGCGCGTGAGTCGCGCACATTTTTCTCGAGGATGATGAGCATCTGGCGAAAGGTGCGGGCGAGCATGTAGAGGTGGCCAATGGCTGAATCTTCGCCGCCATCCGATGCGTTGAGCAGGCCGCCGAGCAGGGCGAGGGCGCGCGGCTTGTCCTTGGCCGAGATGGCGTCGGTCAGCTCATACAGGCTGCGCTGCTTGGCACCGAGGACCATGGTCTCCACATCGCCGAGAGTGATGGGACGGCGCAGCGATTCCTTCGTAGAAGGCCCGGAAGGCGAGGTATACAGCAGCAGTTTTTCCAGCTCGCTCGCGATGAGCATCATGTCGGCGCTGAGAGAGTCGGCCAGTTCGCGCGCGGCGTCCGGCTCGAAGGCGACACCTTCTTTTTCCGCCGAGGAGATGAGCCACGCGGCGGCATCGGCTTCATCGACGCGGGCGAGCTCGACCATGCCGCACCAGTCGCCGAGGGTCTCGCGGATACGCTCGTAGCGGTCCTTGTCCTGCATGTCCATTTTGCGCAGATCAGTCGGAATGCGCAGGTGGTCGGCGACGAAAACAATCACAGCCTGCGGGTTCGGGTCTTTGCCATAAGCGTCGAGTGCGGCAAACTCTTCCTTTTTAGAGCCGCGCGTGTAGAGGCCTTTGATGTTGCGGATAAAGATGACCTGGAACGGCGCCATGAGCGATGGTGTGCGTGCGCGATCGAGTGCTTCGAAGATGGAGATTTCGGCGAGATCGATATCCCATAGGGAAAAGTCGCGCATGGATGGATCGACAAATGTGTTGACGATAGCGCGGCGGCAGCGATCGTAGAGGAAGGCTTCATCGCCCAGAAGGACATAGCCGGCGCGCAACTGACTCGCACTCTTCGCAGCACTTTCAACCTCTGCGAGAAAGCGGTCGGAGGAGGCGAAGCTGCGAAGCGGTTTGGCGGGCGGCGGCATGGTTCTTATCCAGTGTAGAGGGAGGCGCAGCGTTTGCTGAGAAGAATTGGCGGATGGAACATGGCATCCAACGAGCGGCTGACGGAGCGCCTAGAACGATTCGAGCAGGTCGCCGACGAGTGCCTGCGAGAAGTCGTGGGCCAGGCGCGCCTCTGCCGGCGAATCTTCCTGGATGAAGCTGGCCAGATCGGCGGTAGCTTCATACTGCTGATGAAACTGGTAATCCTCGTGCTGGTAAAGGATGCGGTTGTCGCGGCCGGTGAGCGTGACGTTTGCGGTAAGGGTGATGAGGTATGTCGATGTCTGACCGGTATTCGAGTTGTAGGTATAAGGCGCGACGGATTCGTTCAGGATGACACCGGTAAGGGTGGCGTCGGCTTCAGACGCGTCGCTGACTGGCACAATTCTGTCGCGGGTGCGCAGCTGCAATTCGTTCACGATGGCCTGGGTGATGGCGATTTCTGCGTGATAGCGCTGTGTCTTGTTCTCGACGAACCTGACTGCGATGGTGTGGACATCGGGCGGCAGATGGGCGGCCGAGCCGACTGCGTGGTAGCCGCAGCCCGTAGTGAAAAGGGCAATTGCAGTAGAGATGGATGCACCCAGGAGTGCGAGTTTCTGCATGTCGACTTTATTGTCGCAGGTTTATAGGCTGCTGGATTCAGGGCCGACCCATGGTTCAAAGGCAAGCATGGGGACACCCGGTTTGTGGCTGGGAGAGGATAAGTTTTGTCGGCTGTCGGGAAACGCTAACGAAGATTTTTCACTACGCTACGCTTCGGTCGAGATGACTACTCTGTTCGGGTAGAAAACACGAAAGCCCGGCGGATGGCCGGGCTTGCGTGGTGTTGGGTTATGAAGTTAAGCGGGTGAAGGGCTGCCTTCGGGGAAACCGGAAGCGCGGCCTGTTTCGGGCTTGAGGACCTTGACTTCAGGGTCGCCACCACCGGAACCGCGGTTGTCATCGAGCGGCGGCAGTTCGCGGCCTTCGATCAACAGGCGGAGGTCATTGGCATCCAGCGTTTCACGCTCTAGCAGAGCTGCGGCCAGCTTGTGCATGACGGTCTGGTTGGTGTCGAGGATGTTGTAGGCCGACTGATAGCCAGCATCGACCAGGCTGCGGACTTCGCCATCGATCTGGCGCGCGGTCTCTTCCGAGAAATCGCGATGCTGTGCGATCTCCCGGCCGAGGAAGATCTGCTCTTCCTTTTTACCGAAGGTCAGCGGGCCAAGGCGGCTCATACCGTACTCGCAAACCATCTTGCGGGAAAGTTCCGAAGCACGCTCGATGTCGTTGCCGGCACCAGTCGTCATCTGTTTCAGGAAGATCTCTTCGGCGCAGCGTCCGCCCATCAGAATGGCGAGCTGCGTTTCAAGGTAGTCCTTGGTGACGGTGTGCTTGTCATCGGTCGGCAGCTGCATGGTGACGCCGAGGGCCATGCCGCGCGGGATGATGGTGACCTTATGGAGCGGGTCAGCATGATCGCGAAGGGCGGCGACCAGCGCGTGGCCGGCTTCATGATAGGCGGTGACCCGCTTTTCTTCGTCCGAGAGGAGCATGGACTTGCGCTCGGCGCCCATTAAGACCTTGTCCTTGGCGGTTTCAAAGTCGAACATGTGGACCGATTTGCGATTGTGACGGGCAGCGCTCAGTGCGGCTTCGTTGACCATGTTGGCCAGGTCGGCGCCGCTGAAGCCCGGTGTTCCACGAGCCAGTACCTTGAGGTTGACGTCTTCGGCAACCGGAACTTTCTTGGAGTGAACGGCCAGGACTTCTTCGCGGCCACGCACATCGGGACGGCCGACGACCACGCGACGGTCGAAGCGACCGGGGCGAAGCAGTGCGGGATCGAGGACGTCGGGACGGTTGGTGGCGGCGACGAGGATGACGCCGTCATTCGATTCAAAGCCATCCATTTCGACGAGGAGCTGGTTCAGGGTCTGCTCACGCTCATCGTGTCCACCGCCGAGACCGGCACCGCGATGGCGGCCGACAGCATCGATTTCGTCGATGAAGATGATGCAGGGAGCATTCTTTTTGCCCTGTTCGAACAGGTCGCGGACGCGGCTGGCGCCGACGCCGACGAACATTTCGACGAAGTCCGAACCGGAGATGGAGAAGAACGGGACGTTCGCTTCACCGGCGACTGCGCGGGCGAGGAGGGTCTTGCCGGTACCCGGAGGTCCGACGAGCAGGACGCCCTTGGGAATACGGCCGCCGAGCTTCTGGAACTTCTGTGCTTCGCGCAGGAACTCGATGATTTCCTTGAGCTCTTCCTTGGCTTCGTCGACGCCGGCGACGTCCTTGAACGTAACTTTCTTCTGCTGCATGGAGAGCAGGCGGGCGCGGCTCTTGCCGAAGGACATTGCCTTGTTGCCGCCGTTCTGCATCTGGCGGACCATGAAGAACCAGATCGCGAAGAGGGCGAGCAGGGGCGAGAAGTTGATCAGGATTGGCAGCCAGGAGTTGCCGTCGGTCGGCTTGACCGTGATGGCGACCTTTTCGTCTTGCAGAGTCTTGTACATGTCCGGGTAGTTGGCCGGGACATTGGTGTGGAAGGTTTCTGACTTGTTCTTGTAATGCCCATGGACCTCGCTGTTGCTCACGAGTGTCACATCGCTGATCAGGCCTTGCTGGGCGTCTGCCATGAAGGTGGAAAAGGAGATCTCTGCTTCTTTCCCGCCCATGCCGGTGCTCTTCTGCACGATCTGCCAGAGCAGGACCAGGCAGGCAATAATGAAGACCCAGAAAATGATCGTCTTGACCTTAGAATTCACGAAAAACCCTCATTTCTCCACAACACCTTACGACCGGGGATGAAAGGAACTGCGTGGCTGCTCAATGGCTGCCAGGCTGAACATCACATCCTGTGCTGATGTTAGACGTTCCACGTGCGGAAACGGTGCCGGCCGGGGAAGGTCTATTCGTCAGGGCAAATCCTTGAGGACGAAAATGAACCGCCGCAACAGGATCATCCCTGATTTTAACCCGAGTTCGGCCGCTTCTTATCTTCTATTGAAACTATCTCGAAATATGCGCGCATATTAGTAACGGAAACTCTGCCTGGCACCTATTCCGCCGGCAAACCGGCGACTTCGAGGGTGAAGGGGAGGTCCGGCAGGCTAGCTGGATCCAGTTCGACCCCGCGCAGCCAGATAATCTGACCCTTGAGGTCTTTAGACGGCCAGGCGACGACCGGCGTCCACTGGCGTTCGAGCGCCGAAAGATGAGCGCGTTCAAGGATTTCCTTGATCTTTTTTGGGCCGCGGGAATAGCGCTGGGTTACTCGATCGCCTGGCCGTGCACCTCGGATGAGTGCAGGAGCCTGCGGAGACGAAGCGGTGGCCGTGAAGCGCAGGCCCAGCTCCGGAACGTCAACCTGGCCCGGAATCGGCAGAAGCCTTTCCAGAGATAGTGTCGCAGGGACGGAAGCCTGCCGGATGAACTGCATTTCACGGGCTGTGCGCTGCGCATAGACCTGGCCGTTGATCTCCAGGCGGCGGGCGCCGGCAGCAGTATTGACGGCAAGTTCGAGAAGGCTTTCGGTCTGTTCGAAATCAAGCGTGCAGCCGATCTGCTGCACGAACCAACGGAGCAGGCGCCGTTGAACCGCAGGCGGAAATGTGCGCAGACGCTCCAGTTCGACGGCGATCGAAGCCTCTTCCGGATGAGTGCTCGAGGAACGTCCGCCTCCACGCACCGGCTTGCCGGGTAGCACGAGGGACGGCGCAATGCGAGCCATTTCGCGCTGCCAGTAAGCCTCTTCGTCGCGCGCGATGGAGGCTACCCGGGCAAGCTGGCCTGAAATCTTCGGGTTGTACTCCCGCAGCACCGGCAGCAATTCGTGCCTGACGCGGTTGCGGGTGTAGGTCGTGTCCTGGTTGGTCGAGTCTTCGCACCACGGCTGGCCGATGGCTTTCAAAAACGCCTCTACTTCGACGCGCGTCGTGTTAAGAAGCGGACGCAGGATGCTTCCGTGGCTGTACTTCACAACCGGCGATATTCCACCCAGACCTTCGGTCCAGGCACCGCGGAGCAGCTTCTGCAAAACAGTTTCAGCCTGGTCATCGAAGGTGTGCGCGGTCGCAACGGCGTGCAGTTGCCTCTCCTCGAGCAGGTCGTGAAAGAAGGCATAGCGGAGATAGCGGGCGGCTTCCTCGACAGTCTCGTTGTTCTGCTGAACACGAGATGGAACATCGACCTGCCTGAAGTGGAGTGGCAGCTCGTGTGCGGCCGCCAGCGACTGAACGAAATCGCGATCGTGGTCGGCTTCCACACCACGCAGGCCATGGTGAACATGAACGACGGAAAGCACGAGCCCGAGAGCCTCCCGACGAGCCAGCAGAGCGAGCAGGAGTGCGACCGAGTCGGCGCCTCCGGAGACAGCGACGCCGAGGCGCAGGCCGGGATACAGCTGCTGCTCTTGAAGCGGGAGGGTGATCGGCTTAGGCATTCTGAACAGATGGTAGAGCAAGTGGAGATGGCGGCGGCGCGACCGCAAATGACCGACGTGGTCTCGACTCGGACGCCTGCGAAGCTTGCGGTTATGGCCCTGCGGGAGAGCCTGGTAGGAGCGGACAGAAGTACGAGCAGCAAGCCTTTTCCCGCGACCCTGGTCTTGTTACTAACTTTAAACTCGCGCGGTATCAGAAAACCTGATGGATTGGTGAAACCGGCTTTCACCGATGCTCCGATGTGGGACACAGTTTCCTTGTATACTCCGGTGGTTATGCAGGTATTCGTGATACTTCCGGCAGCGGGCCTTGGCACGCGGATGAGCCCTGGGCATGCAACGCCCAAAGCGGCAAAACAGTTTCTCACCCTGGGCGGCATCCCGATTCTGATTCATAGCCTGCGCGCCTTCGCCTCGGTACAGCAGGTGACGGCCATTTATGTGGCAGTGCGCAAGTCCGAGATGGCGCGGGCCCGGGCGCAGATGACGGAATACGGGCTGGGCACCCGGGTACAGATTGTCGAAGGCGGCGATACGCGCCAGGAATCTGTCAGCCGGGCGCTTGCAGCTTTGCCTGCCCACGAGGACGCAGATATTGTGCTGGTGCATGATGCTGTCCGGCCGCTGATCGATGCTGAAACGATTGCCCGGACGATCGACGCGGTAGCGAGACACGGAGCCGCGATCGTGGGTCTGCCGGCCATCGATACGATCAAGCAGGTGGAGCGTACCGCGGATGGCGCTATCATTCGCACGACGATTCCGCGTGAATACGTGGTGCAGGCACAAACACCGCAGGGCTTCCACGTACGCCTGCTGAAAAAGGCGTTTGCGGAAGCAGAGGCTGATGGATTTTGCGGCACAGATGAAGCCAGCCTGGTGGAACGCGCGGGCTCTACGGTTGCCGTGGTGCCTGGATCGGCGGCGAACATGAAGATTACGCACCCCGGCGACCTGGACCTGGCAGAGTTCTACCTCGCACGCCGCAAAACGCCCGAGACGGCCTGAGTCCACACCACGGCCGGCGAAATTTCGGCTGGCGCGCGCGCTGCTATAGGCTAGAGAACGTGGTGGTGGCTCGCTGCTGTAGACAGGCCGCCCGCGATATCGTGCTCCACCAAATGACAGGCCCGCACTGAAGAAGCAGAACAGGAAGACCGAATGAGCATCAGGATTGGACAGGGCTGGGATTCGCATGCCTTCAAGGCAGGAGTGCCGCTGAAGATCGGTGGCGTCTCGATCGAACATCATGAAGGACTTGCCGGCCACTCGGATGGCGACGTACTGCTGCATGCGATCACCGATGCCCTGCTCGGGGCAGTCGCGGCCGGTGATATCGGGACATTTTTCCCGCCGGGAGACCCGCGTTGGAAGAATGCGGACTCCTCCATTTTCCTCGACCTGGCCATTGAAGAAATTCAGAATGCGGGATATCGCATCGTCAACGTCGATACAACGCTGGTGCTGGCTGCGCCGAAGATTTCGCCCATCGCGGTAGACATTCGCGAACGCATTGCTGACATGCTTGATCTGGAATTGAATGCCGTCAGTGTGAAAGCGAAGACGCCAGAGGGCATGAACCTGGACCACGTCGCGCAGGCACACGCAGTCGTGCTGATTGAAAAAATTGAAGAGCCAGGAAGCCTGAAAACCATGTCCGCCGAAATTGAAGACCCGGCGATCATTGAAGATGTCGTCGAGGGACTGGTGAGCCAGGTACACGGCGCTAAACGCGATAGTGGCGTCGTCGAGCGACGTGAAATCAAGATCCCGACATTCGACACCGACGACATCACCTAAGTACTGCGCGTACGGCGAATCGCGCCCATGGCGTTTATGCTTCCGTCGGTCGCATTTTTCTCGGCTTGTGAAGGGTGCGGACGCAGCGTTGATCCTCCGATTTATCGAGGCTGATCGCAACTGTCTGATAGGTAGTTAGTCCGCTATTTCGGAGATGTGTAGATGAAGGCACTGACAGTAGCAGCCGCGGTTGCAGCGCTAAGCATCAGTGGAGTGGCGCATGCGCAGAATGCTGCGGACTGGGCGACGCCGGCCGAGGCTACTGCTTATAGAACGACACCTGACGCCGCGGCCACCATGCAATATATTCATCGCGTTGCGGATGCTGCGCCAAGCCAGGTGCGCATCGAGAAATTTGGCGAGACAGGCGAAGGCCGCGAACTCGACATCGTGATCGTGTCGAAGGATGGCGTGTTCGATCCGTCTGCTCTGCATGCGCAGAAGCGGCCGATCCTGCTGGTGCAGAACTCGATCCATGCGGGCGAGATGGACGGTAAGGATTCCTGCCTGGCGCTACTGCGCGACATGGTGATTACGAAAGCGCAGGCGAAGCTGCTGGATCGCGCAGTGTTTATTTTCATCCCGATCTATAACGCGGACGGCCACGAACGGCGCAGTGCGTATAACCGCATGAACCAGAACGGCCCGGAAGAGGTGGGCTGGCGGGCGAATGGCCGGAACATCAATCTGAACCGCGACTACTTGAAGGCGCAGGAGCCGGAGACACGGGCGCTGATGGCGATGTTTCACAAGTGGCTGCCTGATTTTTTCGTCGATGATCACGTGACGGATGGCGCCGATTATCAGTATGACGTGACGTACACCATTGATGACGGGCCGAACGTCTTTGGGCCGATGACGCGGTGGATCGACGAAAGCGTGACGCCGGACCTGAAGAAGCAGGTGGATGCGAGTGGTCATCTCGCTTCGCCGACGTATATCACGCTGGTCGATGACACCGATCCCGCGAAGGGACTCGGCTTTAACGATGATCCGCCGCGCTTTTCGACCGGCTACATGATTCTTGAAAATCGTCCCGGCATGCTGGTGGAGCTGCATATGCTCAAGGATTACAAGACACGCGTGACCGGCAACTACCAGGTGTTGAAAGCGCTGCTGGTGGTAATGAATCGCGATGCGGACAAGTTGCTGGCGCTGAATGCAGAAGCGGATGCACATGCGGAGAAACTTGGCGCTCATCCGCTGGGCAATGCGGCATATCCGCTGGCTGTCGGTTGGAACGGCGAATCGACGACGCCGTTTCTTTTTCGCGGATATAAATTTGAGCGGCAGCTGAGCGAAGTCTCGGGAGCGATGTGGATCAGATATTCGCACGAGCCCTGGAATGTGACGCTGCCGATTCAAACGGGCTTCAAGGTAACGGCATCCATCGTTCCGCCGGCTGCGTACATCGTGCCGAAGCAATGGACAGACGTGATCGACGTACTGAAAGCTCACCAAGTGGTGATGCACGAAACGAAAGCAGCGTGGACAGGGCCGGTCGAGACTTATCGATGCAGCGGGATGACCTGGAACGAGCCGCCGTTCGAAGGGCGCCACCCGATTTTTGCTGGCGAAGGAGCCGGACCGCTGGGCGGACAGTTCGGGAAATGCACATTCGTCACAGAGGCGATGACGTATCCAGCGGGTTCAATCGTGGTTGAGTTAAACCAGAGATTATCGCCCGTGGCGATCGAGTGGCTGGAGCCGCAGGGACCCGATTCTGCGATGGCATGGGGGTTCTTCGATTCTATTTTCGAGCAGAAGGAATATGGCGAAGGGTATGTACTGGAGCCGCTGGCCAGGAAGATGATGGCGGCTGATCCAAAGCTGAAGTCAGAGTTCGAACACAAGATTGAAAGCGATCCGCGGTTCGCGGCAAATCCGCAGGCGCGGCTGGAGTTTTTTTACGATCGCTCGCCGTGGTTTGATTCGCAGATGGGCCTGTATCCGGTGGGGCGGTTGATGAAGCTTGACGGTGTTCCGGTTGAGTGATCGCCCGCCACTTCCGACGATTTAAGCTTAAAAATGGAGAAACATTTTGTCTGAAGTCTTGAAGCCCCGTGTTCGTTTTGCGCCTTCGCCTACCGGCTATCTGCACGTAGGCGGCGCGCGTACTGCACTGTTCAACTGGTTATTTGCGCGCCACACTGGCGGCACGTTCATCCTGCGTATTGAAGACACTGATTTCGAGCGTTCCTCCGAGGCGATGGTCGAAGGCATTGTCGAAGGCATGCGCTGGCTCGGGCTTGACTGGGACGAGGGTCCGTTCTTCCAGTCAAGGCGGCTCGATCTCTATACCGCGACGGCGGAAAAGCTGATTGCGAGTGGTCATGCGTATCCCTGTTTCTGTACGAAGGAAGAACTCGAGCAGCGGCGTCAGCTGGCGACAGCGGAAGGCCGGCAGCCGATGTATGACCGGCGGTGCCGCGGTCTTTCTGCAGATGAAGTGAAGACGAAGCGTGATGCCGGGCTATCGAGTGCCATCCGTTTTGCGACGCCGCTCGAGGGCGTGACGTCGTGGAATGATGGCGTCTTCGGCAAGTTGGAGTTCGCGAATATTGAGCTGGAAGATTTCGTACTGTTGCGCTCTGATGGCATCCCGACGTACCACCTGTCGGTCGTGGCCGATGACATGGACATGCGGCTCACGCACATCATTCGCGGTGCCGATCATATTTCGAATACGCCGAAGCAGGTGCTGCAATACCAGGCACTCGGCGCAGAACTGCCGGTGTTTGCGCACGTGCCGCTGATCCTTGGGCCGGACAAGACGAGGCTCTCGAAGCGGCATGGAGCGACGTCGGTGATCTCGTACAAGGAGATGGGCATTGTGCCGGAAGCTTTCCGCAACTTTCTTTCGCTGCTGGGATGGACGCCCGGCCAGGTGAAGGATGAAGCGGGCAAAGACCGCGAGATCTTTGGCTCGGAAGAACTGATCCAGATGTTTTCACTCGATGGCATTTCGAAGTCAAATGCGGTGTTCGATAACGACAAGCTGGCCTGGTTCAACATGGAGTGGATCCGCAAATACCCTGCAGAGAAGCTGCTGCCACTGATCGAAGTGGAATGGGACAAGGCAAAGCTGGAGCCCTCGCGCAAGCCTGAGGAAATACTCACGACCATTGACCTGGTGAAGCAGCGTGCCCGCAATCTCACGGATTTCGCAGGGAGTTTCCGCGCTTATTTTACGGATGATTTCCCTTATGATGCTGCATCTGTTACGAAATTTCTGAGCGACGAGAGTGCTCGCGCTTTACTCATCGAGTTAGGAAGACGATACGCATCCGCGGCTGAGTTTACCGAAGCCGGGACTGAGGTATTGTTGCGCGGCTTTGCAGAGGAAAAGGGTGTGAAGGCTGGAGTCCTGATCAACGGTTCACGCGTCGCTTTGACCGGCCAGGGTGTGGCGCCAAGCTTGTTTGCTGTGATGGTGGCGCTGGGTAAAGAGCGCGTCGTCGCGCGGCTGCTGTCGGTCGAGAATGCAGTGGTGAGCGTGGCTTCACCGAGCTGAGGACAGCCCAGGTCTCAAGTGCGAGACCTGGGGCGCCCATGTTTGTGATGGGGAAGAGGCAACTTGTCCTTCGACTTCGCTCAGGAAGACACATCATCTTGTTGCCGGGACCGCAAGCGGCTAGCGCCAGTGCCCTTCCCGCCACACGTAACCGCCGCGGTATCGATAGTAGCGGCCCGGTATCCAGACGGCATAGGGGCGCGGTGGAGCAGCCCAGTAACCTGGCGTCCACACGTAGCGGGCGCCATCCCAACGGTGGTAGCCACCAACCCATACGTAGCCGGGATGCGGACGCGGGCCATAATGCTCAACGATTGGCGCCGGAGGAGCGACGCGAATGACTACCTGTGCCTGCGCAGCATTGGTCATCAACCCGCCGGTCAGGCCTGCGAAATAGATCGCAGCAAGCGCAAATTTCTTCATTGCTTCACCTCGTACAATTTTGTGGGCTCTGAAGATTGCCCATCTGTACGGACACAGGTTGCAGCATGAGGTTGCGGAGAAAAATTCCTCGAACGGGGCACAGCGCGACAGTACGAAAGTCACTGGCGATCGAATAAAGTCGCTTCGCTTGGCGGCTTGACCAGCATATCCGGACCGTTGTTGCGGAAATTATTCACGAGTGGATTCGCTTCCTGCATCGTCAGCGCCTCGGATTCAAAAGGGCGCAGCAGGTCGATCGGTAATTGGCCTGTTGATTCGCGATCAAGCCAGCGATCGTAGTCGCGCGCGTGCAGCATGACCGGCATGCGCGGATGGATGCTCGCCATCAGTTCATTCGCTTCCGTGGTGACGATGGCAAAGGACTGTAGCCAGTGTCCCTCGGCATCCTTCCACGCATCCCAGACACCGGCAAAGGCGAAGGGATTGCCATTAATGAGAGAGAACGCATAGGGCTGCTTGGGAGGCCTGGCGTCTTTGGGCCACTCGTAGAATCCATCGGCAGGCACAAGGCAGCGGCGGCGTTTGAACGGCTCGCGCCAGGTGTTCGCAGTGGTGATCGTTTCAGCGCGTGCGTTGATGGTTGAAAGGCCCTTGACGTCCTGCATGGATTTCACGAAGAACGGCACCAGGCCCCAGCGGGCCAGCACTATTTCGCGCGCCCCGGTGTCCCTGTCGTGGCGAATGATGGGCTGATAGGTAGTGGGCGCTACGTTGTAGTCTTCGTCCGGCATGGGTATGTCGGAGAGATCGCCTTCAGCGTGGAACCACTCGGCTAATTTCTGCTTGTGACTGCGGCGTACGTAGCGTCCGCACATCGCTTCTGCTCCATTATTTTGCGATCACGTCGAAGGCGACGGGAAGCTTGCGCGGTGGCATACAGGCTTCCTTGTCACAGGCCTGGTAGCGCAGAATGCCCTGCCAGGAATGTTTGCCACTGGTTGCAGTGATGTGGGCCTTCAGAACGAATTCGCCGGTGTAGACGCTGAGTTTTTCGGCAGGCGCGAAGGGAAAGCTGGTGTCGACGCCGACCGGGAAATCCATGGTCTGTGTCATGAGTCCGCTGCTCTCCGCTACCATGACCTGGGTCGGAATCAGGCTCGCACCGTGGGGCACATGCGAATTGATGTGCAGGCCGTCCGCTACTTTGAAGTGCAGTTCGACCGTGGACGGGGTGTTTGCCGCAACGTCAACTTCTACCGGTGCGAGAAATTGCACAGAGTTCGCTGGATGGCTCGAGAGAGCAGGCTCATCGGTCTGCCATGGCAGCTTCTGGGCACCCGAGTGGGCAGGAGCCGCGGCGATACTCAGCAGCGTAACGAGCGCACAGGATGCGTAAAGCTTCACTGGCCGCCTGCCGCCAGGGCTTTCTTGATGTGAGCTTCGATCACGTCTTTCGAAGCAAGTCCTGCGGTCTCTTCGACGACCTTGCCGTCGCGGCCCACATAGTAAGACGTTGGCAGAAATTCCAGGCCGCCATAAGCTTTACCGACGGCGTCATCGCCAAGCAGGATGGGATAGTTGACACCGATCTTGTCCTTGAATTTGACGACTTCGGGATGGTCCTTGACGTCATCTTCCGAGATGCCAAGGATGGTGAAGCCCTGAGCTTGATACTGCTTCTGCAGGTCAATGAACCAGGGCATTTCAATCTTGCAGGGCGGGCACCAGGTGGCCCAGAAATTGATAAGAACGGCCTTGCCTTTGTAGTCAGCGAGCGAGACGCGCTTGCCATCCGTGTTCTTCAAAACGAAGGCAGGCGCCTTCTTGCCGCGAAGATTCGGCAGGCCTTCATCTTCCGCGACATCCTGCCCGACACTCTGGGTGGAAGGGTCAGAGGCCGATGAACCGGGAACAAGGTTGGCCTGGGCGGCGGCATGCTGCTGAGCGCGGCGGCGCTGCAGATTGTGATAGCCCGACCAGAACATGAGGCCGAGTGCGACGACGATAACGGTCAGTACAACCTGGTTTCGCTTCAAGATTCAAAATTCCTCTGGACCTCCCATTCTACTGGACGCGCAACGAGCCGGATGCCGGGTTGATTACCCTGACGAAAATCGGTAATCGACGAGGCGCTCTTGAAAATCTGAATAAACGAGTGGTCCGCTCGCCCTCATCCGAATTCTGCCGATAGTTTTGAACAGGATCGTGGAATAGTGGATGAAGCGATCGCAGGAAAGTGAGTTTGGTCATGTCGACGCAGAGCCCTGCGGAACTGGTAAGGATTGAGGCAGCGGGATTACTTGCACTTGCCGAGCGGCTGGATGGCGCGATGCTGCCGGCCTTTGAGCACGCGGTTGAACTGGTGACACAGTGCAGTACGCTCAACGGGCGCGTGGTGCTGACCGGTATGGGCAAGAGTGGCATCATTGCGCAGAAGATTGCCGCGACGCTCAGCTCGACGGGCACGCCGGCCATGTTTCTGCACCCGGCCGAAGCGCTGCATGGCGACCTGGGCATGCTTACCCGGGGCGACGTGGTGATTGCTCTATCAGCTTCCGGCGAGACCGAAGAAATACTGCGGCTGCTGCCGACGCTGAAGCGGATCGGCGATGGCCTGATCAGCTTCTGCTGTGCGATGCGATCGACGCTGGCGCTGGCCAGCGACGTGGCGCTGGACTGCTCGGTACCGGAAGAGGCATGCGGTTTCGGCCTGGCGCCCACCGCATCGACGACCGCAATGCTGGCGCTTGGGGACGCCCTGTCTGTGGCCGTTTCACTACGGAAAGGCTTTCGGATCGAGGACTTTGCTGATCTGCATCCGGGCGGCAAGCTGGGAAGCCGCCTGGCGCGCGTCACGACGCTGATGCATACCGGCCATGCGGTGCCGATGGTGCAGCCGGAAACGCCGATGACCGAGGTCATCTATGAGATGTCGCGCAAGAAACTGGGCATGACCACGGTGGCGCTGCATGGCCGGCTGGTTGGCATCATCAGTGACGGCGACCTGCGAAGGCTGCTGGAAGCTGCCGGTCCGAATGCGCTGCGGATGACCGCGGCAGACGCAATGCATACCCACCCAAAGACCATTGCCGCCGAAGAACTGGCAGCCCGGGCGCTGAGGCAGATGGAGGAGCAGAAGATCACTTCGCTGGTCGTGGTGGACGAGAACATGCTGGTGGTGGGCGTGCTGCATCTGCATGACCTGTGGGGTCTGGAACTGATCTGAATCCCGGCGGGCCGAGGGTTTATGCGCTTCTCCAGTTAAAATGGCGATTGGTGCTATTTACCGCTGTTTTACGAAAGACCCCAGGAACGCATGCATCGTTGGTCCAAGCTGTTTATCCCCACTCTGCGCGAAGCACCTTCGGATGCCGAAGTTGCCAGCCACAAGTTTCTTCTGCGCGCCGGCTATGTGCGCCAACTTGGCGCCGGCATTTACTCCTACCTGTTCCTGGGCCAGCGCTCCCTGCTGAAGATTGCGAATATTGTCCGCCAGGAAATGGACACGATCGGCCAGGAGTTCCTGCTGCCAGCGCTGCTGACCCGCGAGCCGTGGGAGCAGAGCGGCCGCTGGGCATCGATGGGTGACAACATGTTCAGGCTGAAGGACCGCAAGGGCGCGGACCTGTGTCTTGGCATGACGCATGAGGAAATCATGACGACCATCGCGCGCAGCGAGCTGCGGTCCTACAAGCAGCTGCCGCAGATCTGGTACCAGATTCAAACCAAGTTCCGGGATGAACCGAGGCCGAAATCCGGGCTGTTGCGGGTACGGCAGTTCACGATGAAGGATTCGTACTCGTTCGATATCAACGAAGCCGGGCTAGATCAGAGCTATGACAAGCACGACGCGGTGTATCGCAGGATATTTGCGCGCTGCGGACTGAAGTTTGTTGCTGTCGAAGCGGATTCAGGATCGATGGGCGGGTCGCAGTCCCAGGAATTCATGGTGTACACCGATGCCGGCGAAGACCTGATCGCGTCCTGCGCGGTATGCGGCTATGCGTCGAATATGGAGAAGGCGACGTCGAAGCTCGCGCCGGTATCCGAACTTGAGCCAACCGGCGATGGCCTGCCGGAGCTGGTGCATACGCCCGGTAAAGCGTCGATCGCCGATGTGGCCGAGTTCTTCAAGATTTCGCCGGCACAGGACATCAAGTGCGTCGCCTACATGGGCACGAAGACAGCGAAAGACGGGAAGAAAAGTGAGATCTCCGTGGTGGCATTTCTGCGGGGCGATCACATGGTGAACGAGACCAAGCTGATGGGGGTCACCGGCACGTCCGAGCTGCGGCCGATGGTTGCGGAGGAGCTGGAAAAGTTCATGCATGGCCCCGCCGGCTACCTGGGCCCGATTGGACTGACGCCCGCGAAGGAGATTGCGGCTGACGGGCTGAACGTCATCCTGGACCAGGCGCTCGAGGGTCGCCACAACCTGGTGTGCGGTGCGAACAAGGCGGACTACCACTATCGAAATGTCACGCCGGGCCGCGACTTCGGCTGGACGACCCAGGCGGACATCCGCAATGTACTTGAAGGCGAAGGCTGTCCTCAGTGCGCCGAGCATCAGCCGCTGAGAGTCGCAAAGGCAGTTGAGATCGGGCACATCTTCAAGCTCGGCTATCGCTATTCCGAATCGATGGGCGCGAAAGTGCTTGATCCCAACGGCAAGGAAGTGACGCCGATCATGGGGTCATACGGCATTGGGCTGGAACGCATCCTGACGTCAGCCATTGAGCAGGCGCACGATGCGAACGGTTTCTCGCTGCCACGGTCGATTGCACCATTTGACGTAATTGTGACCATCACCAATACGACCGATCCCAAGCTGTTGGAAGCTGCCGAGTCGCTGGCTGCAGCGCTTGAAAGCAAAGGTTTCGATGTGCTGCTGGATGACAGGGACGAACGAGCCGGCGTCAAATTCAAAGACGCAGACCTCATTGGCGTGCCATATCGCATCAATATCGGCAAGAAAGTCGTTGAGGGCAAAGTGGAGTTGGTGACGCGCGCGACAGCCAGCAGTGAGGATGTATCGATTGATTCCCTGTTGGAGCGATTTGTGCAACTCACCGCTTAGGCGGCTCGTATAAATGAAGGCGGCAGGTTTCAGGATTTGGCCAGCGCGTGTGCGGCAACGATTTGAAGGAAAGCAGGAAAGACTCCCTTGGCAGTGAACGTCAGAGCACCGCAACTGGTTCGGCCCCACGACCTCCGCAACACCGTGCTGACGGTGGCTGCGGCGCTGTTCACGCTGGTTCTACTTGTCATCGGCATCACGTTCAGCGTTTTTTACTACAAGAATAAAAGTGTGGTCGATGAACGGCTGACCAAGCCGCTGTTCACGGACACGGCTAAGATCTACGCAGCGCCGTTTGAAGTGCGTGTCGGCCAGAAGCTGACGCCGCAAACGGTTGCCGCGCAACTGCGGAGCGCCGGTTACACGGAAGAAGGACACGGAGCGTCGCAGCTCGGCACATTTTCCGAGAACAGCGAAGCTATCACCGTGCACCCGGGACCGCAGTCATACCACTCACAGGAGAGTGTAGGCACGATAACTTTTGCCGGCGGCAAAGTCGCTGCCCTTGCCGGCGACCAGGGTCAAGCGATCGGCGCGTACGAGCTTGAACCACAGCTGATCACAGGGCTTTCCGATGCCAACCGCGGCAAGCGCCGGCTGGTGACGTATGACGAACTGCCGCCGAACCTGGTGCACGCTGTCACATCCATTGAAGACCGGCGCTTCTTCAACCATGGTGGGGTCGACTACGTTCGTCTGATTGGTGCGTTGCGCGCCGACCTGCTTGCCGGTCGCAAGCGTGAGGGCGGATCGACGCTGACCATGCAGCTGGCGCGCAGCATTTTTCTATCGCCGGAGAAGCGGTACAAACGCAAGCTGAATGAAATTGCCATTACGTTTCAGCTGGAGAATCATTACAGCAAGCAGAAGATTTTCGAACTCTACGCAAACCAGATCAACCTGGGCCAGCAAGGTTCGTTCGGCATCTACGGTTTTGGACAGGCTGCCCAAACGTACTTCGGCAAAGATGTGGGCCAGCTGTCGCTGTCGCAGTGCGCGATGCTTGCCGGGATGATCCAACACCCCAGCTATCTGAATCCTTATCGGCATCCCGAGCGGGTGATCGCGCGGCGCAACGTCGTTCTCGACGCGATGGTCGAAACCGGTTCCATCACAAAAGCGGAGGCGGAAGCAGCAAAGGCTGAACCTCTGCACCTTTCGCCGATGGCCGTCGACGCGGGCGAAGCGCCATACTTTGTCGACCTGGTGCGTGACCAGCTGACGCATACACTCGGTGACACTGCCTACAACTCGCAAGGTTTGCACATATACACCTCGCTTGATCCTGATCTGCAGAGTGCCGCGACCGAAGCTGTTGCAGATGGCATGAAGATAGTGGATGGGCTGGTGGACAAGCGGCGCGCCAAACTTGCCAAGGCCGGATCGACCGAGGTCGTACAGAATCCGCAGGTAGCGCTGGTAGCGCTCAATCCTCATACGGGCCAGGTGGTCGCGCTGGTCGGTGGCCGCGATTACGGGACTAGCCAGCTCAACCACGCCGTGCGGAACCGGCCGATGGCGTCGTCGTTCAAGCCGTTTGTCTACGCGGCTGCATTCAACTCGTCTCTCGCAGCAACACAGTTGACCGTTCCCAGCCCAGAACAGGCACAGGAAGCAGACGCAGCGGCCGATGCGGCAATCGGTCAGGCAGCGCAGCCCATCGCGGCCAATACTCCGCAATGGCATGGTGTCTTCACGGCGATCACACCCCTGAACAATGACTTACAGACTTTTGAGGGCGGTTACACGCCAAAGAACTTCCATGATGATGCACGGTTTTTGGGCCAGGTAAGTGCGCGGGTGGCGCTGCAGATGTCCCTGAATAATGCGACGGTCGAGCTGGGTCAGATGGTCGGCTTTAATAACGTTGCGGCGCTGGCGCGGGAGGCCGGCATCAAGAGCGCCCGGGGAACACCGGCGATTGCACTCGGCGCATACGGGTCAACGCCTCTCGAGGTTGCGGGCGCCTATACGGTGTTCGCCAACGAGGGTGTGCACATTGACCCTTGGACGTTGTCGAGTGTCCGCACCTCAACTGGCGAGGTTCTGCAGAATATTTCGCCAACATCAAAGCCGATTCTAGATCCACGTGCCGCCTACCTTACGACGTCGCTACTGCAAAACGTCATTAATGCCGGCACCGGCTACGAGGTGCGGCGCCTTGGATTTATGGCGCCTGCCGCCGGCAAAACCGGCACAGAGCATGATGCATGGTTCGCTGGTTACACCTCTAACCTGCTCTGCGTGATATGGGTCGGGAATGACGATTATTCTGACATGGCAAAAGGCAAAATTCAGGGTGAGTTTGCAGCAGCTCCGATCTGGGCGGCTTTCATGAAGAAGGCGCAGCAGATGCCGCAATACTCTGACATGCGCGATTTCCCGGTGCCTCCGGGCGTGACCATTCTCAGGCTCGACAAGCAGACCAACCTGATCGCGGATACGACCTGCGCGACCAACGATTTTTATGCCGCGTTCCTCGATGGCACGCAGCCGACGCAGACATGTTCGCAGGGTAGCAACGACCAACGGAATTTCTTCCAGAAGGTCTTTGGGCTCGGAGAAAAACCGACCGGGCCGCCATTGCCAGGTCAGCCACAGCAGCAGGTAGTCGGCGGACCAGCGCGACCACCCACCGTTGCGCAGCAGCCCGCGAACACCAATGAGCCGCCGACTGCGGAAGAGCCCAAGAAGAAGAAGGGTTTCTTCGGCAAGTTATTCGGCAAGAAAGATAAAGATCAGCAGGAGCAGCAGCCGACGCAACAGCCACAGTAACTGCTACGTATCGCTCAGCAGCCGACTTTCCGGCGCCTTACCTGGATGGACCAGCCTTCAACTTTCGGCGTGGCTGCTTCAGGAGCCTGCTGTGTCATTGCCTGGCAGTCGGGGCACCAATAGGTGGAGCGTGCGCCCACGCCCTGCTTGCGCATAAGTACACGGGCTCCGCAGCGCCGGCACTCCTGCCCCTGCCGCCCGTAAACCCACAGACGATCACCGGGATTGGCGGCATGTGTAGTGCGGCGCTTGCCGGTGTACGTGATGATGCCATCGCCCACGCCATCTGCTACATTGGCGGCCAGAAATTTCCGCGAATGATCGAGGATGCATTCGATCTCACGCTCCGTCAGGGTCGACACCTTGCGAAATGGATTCACCTGGCACGCGAAGCATATCTCCGACTTGAATACGTTGCCGATACCGGCCATCACACGCTGATTAAGCAGCGCATCCGCGACCTCATCGTCGCCGTGTGCGAGCAGACGGGTGCGGGCTTCGTCAGCAGAAAAATTCTCGCTGAGCAGATCCGGCCCGAGCTTCGGCACCATTGAACTGCGTTCAAGTGAGCGGGCGGTGTGAAATTGCGCGACCGGCACATTGAAAGCGACAGCTTCGAATTCATTGGTCGTAATGACGGCGCGCATTTTGCTTTTTGGCATGCGCCATCGTTCGCCGGTGCGATAGATATGCCACGAGCCGCTCATCAGCATATGGGTGACCAGCATCAGGTCGCCCGAGAAATGCACGATCAGCCACTTGCCGCGCGACTCTACCTTTTCGATAGAGCGGCCAGTGATCGGCGTGTCGTCGTGCACGCGCGCCAGCGGGGCGAGTCCTTTATCAAAACGGGTGACGATTCTGCCGGCCAGCGCACGGTTGAGAGCTCGGGCAGAACGAAAGATTGTGTCGCCTTCCGGCACTATTGCACCTCGCTTGCCGGGAGATCGGCCGGTGATGGTACAGGCATCAGCATGCGACGCAGGTTGAAGCCGAGCGGCGCTGCCTGGAAGCCGGCATCCTGCAGGGCACGCGCCATCCAGTGCACACCTACCGGTGTTCCGTTAATCGTGGTGATGAGCAGACCGCTGCGATGGTCCGCGTCACGCCTGCGCATTTCTTCCTGCGCAGTCTGTGCGAGGAACTGTGCGAGATCGCGCGCGGCCTGCGTGCGTTCGGGTTCATCTGCTGGCAGAAAGACCTGCAGGTTTGGATTATTGCGGCGCATATAGGCGACCAGTTCTCCATTGCGCAGAATCACGGCAGCACCTACGCTGCGCGTCAGCATGCGCGGTGCGTCGTTCTTTTCAGCGTCATCCGGAAGCTGAGGCCAGCGCAGGATGCTGCCGTATACATTGGCTGGATCGGTTGCGGCAATGATGACCATCTCCGCTTTCTCCAGGCGCACATTGTTCCGCAGAGAGCGCAGAAGATCGACCGCGGATGGCAGCGCAAACTGTGTTGCACCGAGGCCTGCAACAAAATAGCCGCGACGGATGCGACCGCTTTCTTCCAGTGTTTTCAGAACATCGTAGACCGCACTGAACCCGCCGGGAAGATTCTCCTGCGCCACTGATTCGCGAGTAAGGATGCCGTATCGATTCAACATCTGGTTGGCGATGGCAGCGCTCCACAATGTTGCATCGGCAGTCGTGGCCTGCGGCGCGGGCAGGAGCGCCCATCGTCCCTGCGCGCTCGGCGGCGTGGTGCGGCGGGATCGGAAATTCGGAAGATTATGCTGACGCTTTGCCGGTCGTGAAGTGGTCGGCTTGGCGACATATGCGCGCAGAGCGTGGAACGTATCGTTGGTGATCAGGCCGCGCCAGACCAGCGACCAGAGTGCGTCGAGTGTCTCCCCGGGAAAACCGCCGCCGAGCGAATCATGCAGTTGCGCGAAGAAAGCTGCGCCGCCACTATTCAAGCGTTCAAGGAGACTTTGTTCGCA
>CAZZZL010000030.1:0-37629 GCA_964658655.1 uncultured Acetobacteraceae bacterium
ACCCGCGACCAACAGCTTGGAAGGCTGTGACTCTACCACTGAGTTACTCCCGCCTGCCTTGAGACCAACTGCAACATCACAAATCTGGAGCTGATGATCGGGATTGAACCGACGACCTCTCCCTTACCAAGGGAGTGCTCTACCGACTGAGCTACATCAGCCTACAAACATCCTAACGCGAACCGCCTATTCCGAACTACTTCCATCCGAACTACCGGCATGCCAACTACGGGACGCGAGCAGGATCCTTAAAGCGAATCCTCCCAGCACCAGCAGAACTACCAGCCGGGGCCGTCCCGGCTCCATCGTTTTCCAGGCCGCCCCTGCCAGGAGCGCCAACAATCCGATGGCGATTGCTGTCTTCTTCACTGGATTCCTGACTTCGAACAAAAAGTCAGCCCAGCAAAACTGGTGCACAGGGGAGGATTCGAACCTCCGTAGCTCCTCGGAGCGGCAGATTTACAGTCTGCTGCCATTAACCACTCGGCCACCTGTGCACAACTCAAACTTTGTAACCATCCAACCCAGTCCACCGGCCAGACTGAGGCTTCGGGCAAGGCCCGGCGCGTCGTCAACAAACAGCCAGTAAGGGTAAGGGGACCTTCTGGAATGGAATTACCTTTTCAAAACCGCTATCTCGCAGGCTTCACATTGCCGGAGGAGACTGAACTCTGGAGCTGGCGAAGGGACTTGAACCCCCGACCCTCTGATTACAAATCAGATGCTCTACCAGCTGAGCTACGCCAGCCCGAAAACAGCCACTCAGGGCGACTCCCAGGCTCAGAAAAGCACCTGAAAAGATCATCCACACGAGTCATGAGACTAACACACGGAAGGGTGCTGAGCAATGCGCGGTTTGCCGGTGGGTAAGCGTATTGCTGTGAGGCGTCAAGCTCTGCCTCTGTTCGTCCGGCTAGGGACATGAAGTGCCAGCGTGCAGGCTGCGCTATGCGCCATCGTATGAGGGTAACGAGTTAGGCTGAGCCTGGCGCGGGTTGGGCTGAAGCGAAAAAGCTTTCGCAAGCCTGCGCCCATCGGTCGGCGCGGAAAGCAGAGGTCGGCGGGCTTAAAGATCGCTGCAAGAGCAACGTATTCCGGATGCTTAATCAGACCTCCGAGCCCTATTATATGTCTATTAAACTTTGCGTCGATTGCCTGGAGAAGTCACTTGACTGTTACGCGTCCTTACAACCTTCTCAAATGCTCACTCGCTTGCGCACTTGCGTTCGCGGTCTCTCCGCTTGCGCCAAGGGCCGAGACGCTTGATACCGGTTCAACGGCAGCCGCCATTCTTGACAAAGCCGAGGGCCAGGCCCGAACAGAGCACAAACACATCCTGGTCGACTTCAGTGCGTCATGGTGTGTGAATTGTCGACTCTTCGAACGCTTTCTTGCTGACCCCCAAATAAACGCGATTTTGAGCCGCCATTTTGTCTTCGCGACAATGGTCACTGGAGAACGTCTTGGCGATACAAAGCACGCGAACACATCAGGAGGGGTAGCCTTCGAATCTTCTATCGGTGGCAAGGGTGCAGGTTTTCCCTGGTTGGTGATCCTCGACGCGGACGGCAAACCGATCGTAAGCTCAGACCGTCCTGACCCAAAAGCAAAGGGCGGCAAGAGCAATATCGGTTACCCGGATTCTCCTCAAGAGATTGACTGGTTCGTGGGCATGCTTCACCAATCAGCACCGGAAATCCCCCAACCGGACCTTGCAAATGTCCACACCTGGCTGACGGCGCACTCCAGCAGCCAGCGGCATTCTTAAAATGGTCAGGCAAGGGATCGAACTCGGTAGCTCCTGTCTATGTAGGCAGCCGCCAAGAAGAGCGTGGTTCGTCGAGTCCAGCGACGACTGGAAGCAACTTAAATCGAGCAGCTGACGAAAAGGGCGCCCTCCGACCGTGAAGGCGCTCTTTTTGCAGACAGGTGCGACTGCGATTAGAACTGGAACTTCGCGGAGATCTGTACCTGCCTTGGTGTGTACGTGATGTTGTTATTCGCGTTGCTGTAGGTGCCGTAGTTTGACTGGTACTCCAGCGTATTGCCGGAGAACTGGTAGGCCGTACTGTTGATGGCCGTGTAGTTCACGTGGTTGAACATGTTAAAGCCATCGCCTACTAACTGCAGGTGATACTTGTCCATGAGCGTGAACTGCTTTTGCACGCGCAGGTCAAATACTTCCGAGGCGCGGAGATTGAACGTGTTGCGTCCAATCTGCGGCAGAAAGTTCGGACTGACGCCGCTGCCGTTCAGACCGCTTAGAATGCCGGCTCCGTAGCTCGAGACTGTTGCGGAATAAGGCAGGCCGTTCTGAATCTGCACCAGCGGATAGAGGTCCCAGCCATTCAGCAGCGTCTGTTCCCACCCCTGAGAAACGCCGGGCATGTTGATGAGCGCCCAGCCGACGAACCGGTTCGGCACGTTGAAGCTGGAGTTGCCATAGCCGATCCGCTGACTGCCGTTCGGATCATAAGTGTAGTTGGTGTCATAGAGGCCGGTCGTCGCCTCATTCTGGTTGTAATCGAGTGCGTGCGACCAGGTGTAGTTCGCATCGAACGTTACGTATTTATTCGCGGCGTTCTTCACCTCTGCGACGATTGCGTTGTAGCTGGCGTTGCCATTGCTGACCTGTTCGTAGATGGCCGCGCTGCCCGAAGTGAAGCCGGTGTAGGTCGGCACCGTGAAAGTTGCATTGCCAAGCGGACCGTAATTTCCGCTGGCTGACGGACCTATGGTGAGCGTTTCATTGGTCAGACCACCCAGATTGGTGATGACGGTGCTGGGAAGCTGCCGCGATAGACTGCCGAGATAGCTGAGAGCGAAAACGGTGTTCTTCGCAAATTGCTGCTGCAGTGAAAGATCGAACTCGTGCCCTGAGGGGTTCTGGTAGCCACTGCTGAAGTAGCCGGCAGCGGTCGTGCCGGCGGTTCCCTGCGGTGTGCCATTGAAAATGTTCGCGAACGTCGGCGCGCCTGCGTAGCCGGCCTTGTAGGTATAGGTGACCTGGCCGGCCGTCGATGCGGTGTTCTGATAGGTGGTCAGGATGTCGCCGTTGAAGATACGGCCGTAGTAGAGGCCGTAACCGCCGCGCAACACTGTCTGGCCGCGACCGTAGACGTCATACGAGAAGCCGATGCGCGGACCAATGTTGTTGCCGTCTTCCGGCTTGTTCGCGGTGCCCGGAACTGCCGGGTTATAGAGAGCTTTATATGGGCCGGGAATCTGCTCGTAGTCGTAGCGGACACCGAGTTCCAGGGTGAGTCGCGGCGAAAGCTTCCAGTTGTCCTGGATGAAGGCGCCGTAGTCGGTAGTGGCCAGGTCGAAGGCTGCCGGACCGAAGCCCTGTGTGAACGAGGTATAGCAGGGAGTAGTGCCAATTCCCATCGCCGAGACAGTTCCACTCTTCGCCGCCGAGCAGGTGCCTGACGGCTTATTCAGATCAGAAAAATAATTCGCCAGCGTGGAGCCAGTGGTGTAGCTGTAGGAACCGTTTCCGGAGTAGAGATTGTTTTCGAGGTCGTAGTTGTGAACGATGTCCTCACCGATCTTGATGGTGTGGTTGCCGCGCAGCCACGTGACCGTATCGGCTACCTGCCACTTGCGCTCATCGGGATAGGCCACCCTCTGCAGGTAAGCGGGTGTGCCGAAGGAGAACCCGGTCGTACTGCTGAGCAGGCTCACGTTGGGCGGGAAGCCGAACTGATTGTGAGCGAACTGCTGTTCGTAGGTGGTCGGCTTCTGGCTGAACTCGTCATCCAGCTCGCGACCGTACTGGTAACGAATTTCATTCACGATGTTCGAGGTGAAGGTCGTGTCGAGCTTGGCCAGTCCGTAGTCAAGCTTCACAAAATCATTGCCGAAGCTTGAAACGCCATCTTCGACCGAACTGCTGGTCTGGATACCGGCGGGCGAATCCCATCCCAAACGGTTGTACAGAAAGCTGACGTGGTTCCTGGCATTCACCTGCCAGTCGAGCTTGGGCATGTTGACGATCTGGTTGCCCTGGCGCGGCACGAAACCGAGCAGCGCGTTGAGCTGGGTCAGGTCAGTGTTGTAGAGCGCGGCACCGGCGGAGTAGTCCGGCAGCCCGAGGCGCAGGGTCAGCAGGCAGGCGCCCTGGTCAATCGCGGAAGCCTTGCCAAGCGCCGTCAGGCCGGCGGCGGAGCAGGTTGAGCCGGCCGGAAGCGCCGCATCGGGGGTCGCGAAGAATGTACCTGGCGTATAGACGCGAGCGATGCCGGGAAAATTTCGCGCGTACTGATCGTAGGTATAGAACCAGAACAGCTTGTCCTTGATGATCGGGCCGCCCGCACCGAAGCCCCAGCGCTTGCGGACATCCTTGGGGTTGAACGGCTCGGATATATAGATGTTGCTGTTCGGCTGCTGCACGCTGAGCTTGGTGAACGGATTGATCGCGCCCCAGTCGTTGTCGCGATCGAAGAAGTAGGCTTCGCCGTGGACATCATTCCCGCCGCTCTTCGTTACGGAGTTGATAACGCCGCCAAGAGCACGGCCATATTCCGTCGAATAGACGCCGGAGTTGACCTGGAACTCCTGGATCGCGACCTGCGGCGTGGAGTAGCCCTCGCGGGTGCGGCCGCGCTCTTCCGAGAAGAAAGCCTGGTTGTCGTCCGCGCCATCGATCTCAACGTTGTTAAGCAGCGGGCTTGTGCCCCGGATACTGAGCAGACCGAAGCCGTTCGAGTCGGACACAACTCCGGGGGTCAGCAGTGCGAGCGTGGACCAGCGCAGGCCGTTCAGCGGCAGGTTGTCGATCGGTGCCTGTTGCAGGTTTGAGGAAAAGTCAGGGTTTTCGAAGTTCAGCAGCGGCGCCTGTCCTGAAACTTCAACCACCTGGGTGGATCCACCAGCGGCCAGGTGAGGCAGAAGCTCTGTCTGCTGACCGAGTGCGACAGTAACGGCCCGCGCGATGAACGTCTCGAAGTTGGGTGCCGTAATGGTGATGGTGTAGGTGCCGGGGGTAAGCTGATCGGCTTTGAACGAGCCGCTATCGTTGGCGGTCGTATGAATCTCGGCATTGGTGTCGTCATTATGGACGACAACCGTAGCGCCGGCTACTGCCGCGCCACTCTGGTCCTCGACTGTGCCGCCTATGGCACCTTCGGTCGTTGACTGCGCGAGCAGGCGAGGCGTAGGGATCGAAAGAAAAGTACAGCCGAGAAGCAGCGCGAGGGCGCTGCCTGTTTTGAAACTTCCCTGCATCATGGTCTCCTGAATCATCAGTCGGCGGGGACGGCGCCCTGACGAAGTGCAGGCCACCCCGGCCGGAATGTCACAACTCCGCGTGAACTTCTATGGCTGGCCGGCAGGTCATCCGGACCAGGCGAGCTCACTGCCTAATACAATTGTTCCATAAAAGAGTAAACATCTGGTTAATGGCAGGTTCGCCATCTTTTCGCGAATCCGTTGGAGGTGGCATCGGCTGGCGGGTCGTGCAGGGCAGCCTGCGCTATCATCATCAGGAATCCCGGGCCGGAATCGTATGTGGCCGGGTTCAAACCATTCATGCGGCGATCGACTCGGACCACGCTCGGGATTGCAGCAGCAGTTTTGCTGGTGATTGCACTGCTCGTTGTGCTGCGGCAGAAGGCGCCACCGGAGGTCGCGCGGCTGTTGCCGGAGTCGGACGCACTCATCTACCTGAACCTGAAGCCGATTCGCGCTGCCACTCATTACGACAGAAGCCAGACCCCGCACGACGCCAGCTACCAGAAATTCATCGACGCCACGGGATTCGAGTTCGAACGCGACCTGGACGAAGCAGCATTCGCGCTGCAGCATATGCCGAATCCCCTTGGACCAAACGGCGCAGTGGCATTTACGGAGGTCTTCTCCGGCCACTTCGATGGCAAACGGCTCACTGCCTATCTGAAGAGCATCAGCAGCGAGCAGGAGGCCTACGAAGGCCATACCATTTACGTGGTGCCGTCTGAGGGGCGGTCGGTGCGTGTCGCGATCCTGAGCTATGACATGGTCGCGGCTTCCAATACGCCGACTCCCGAGCAGATCCACTCCATTCTGGATCGGCACCGGACGGCGGCGCTTCCCTTCTCCGGCTCAAGCCTGCTTTCCGACACATACAGCCGGATTCCGGCTTTTTCGCTTGCCTGGGCGGTGACCAAGGTCGGACCTGAAATCTGGAAAAATGGCGGCCCGAAGGTCTTTGGCGTGCGCATTCCGATCTCTACCGAGACGACCCTGATTGGGTCGGTACGCTGGCTGGGCAGCGCCAAGCTACGTGTCGATGAACTTGCACCAAATGCATCGGCCGCCGAAGCATCGACAGCGACCGTCAATACGTTCCTAATGCTGGCGAAAGGCGCGGCGAACAATCTGCCGACTTTTGCGACCAATACCGACTTGAAGGACCTGGTGAACTCCATGCAGGTGCAGCAGACGGGCAGTGAGGCGGTGCTGACAGCGACGCTGCCGGCTGGCCTGTTGAAGTCAGTACTGAACGCTCCGAATTCGCTCGGCGGGTCGGGTATCGGCGCCGGCGCAAAGAAATGAATAGGTTTCAGACTGACATCTCGGTAAATCAGTCAAAGTAACTGGTCAGGATGCAGCGTCCTATGAGAGCCGTACAGTCTTCGGACGCAAAAGCGCGCCTTGCGGAGTATCTGGATGAGGTGGAGCGCGGCGAGGTGATCGTGATTACGCGCCACGGTAAACCCACAGCGCACCTGGTGCCCGCGCCGGACGTTGACCAGGAGCGGGTGATACGAGCGTCGAAGGTCTGAGAGTTCTGCGTAAAACACTCCCACCCATTTCCGTAGACGAAATTCTTTCGTGGCGTCACGAAGAACATAAGTACTGATGTCCGTGGTGGACTCGGCGTTTGTGCTGGACGCATCCGTCGCTGGGTGTTGGTGCCTGAATGATGGGACCAATCCAAAAGCGGAGGCTGCGCTACTCGGCATCGCAAAGCACGGTGCAGTGGTTCCTGCCCTCTTCTGGTTTGAATTGCGGAATGTGCTGTTGATGGCTGAGCGGCGTCAGCGTGTCTCCGAAGCACAGACAGCCAGGTCGCTCAGTTATATCAAGGAGCTCAACATCAGGATCGATCGAGAGCCGGTTGAGACTATGACGATGAGCGTGGCCAGGAATCATAAGCTGTCTGCTTATGATTCCCCTATCTGAAACCGGCACTGCGACAAGTGCTGCCATTGGCGACGCTGGATGGCAGTTTGATCAAAGCGGCCCGCACGGAGGGTGTCGCGCTCTTCGAGTAGCGTTGCGGAACATAAGACTGATGGCCATCAAGCGAAACGCAGGTGCTTCGACCCCGCTGCGCTTCGCCAGGATGACAACTGCTCAAAGACGCCTTAGACAACTGAAGCTTCTAACGTCGCCTCATTCGCCAGTTCGTGCGCCGCGATCGACACGGACTCTTCCAGAATATCGAGCGCGATCATCGCCTCGTGCTCATTGACGATGAGGGGTGGGGCGAGACGGATCGACGTCTCGCCGCAGCCGAGAATCAGCAGGCCGCGCTCGAAGCAAAGATCGACGATGCGATCGCGCAGAGGGCCGGCTACTTCGCGGGTCTTCTGATCGCGCACGATCTCGATGCCGATCATCAGGCCGCGGCCGCGGACATCGCCAACAATAGTGTGTTGCGATGGCCAGGTGCGGAGGCGCTCCAGCATCTTGTTGCCGACCGTCGCGGCATTCTGAATGCCTTCGCGTTCGAGCACATCCATAGTTGCCAGTGCGGCGGCAATGGCTACCGGGTTACCGCCAAAGGTGGATGCGTGCGAGCCGGGCTTCCAGTCCATGATCTCCGCGCGCGTCATGCAGACGCCGAGTGGCATGCCGGAAGCGATGCCCTTTGCCATGCAGACGATATCCGGCTCGACTTCGCTGTGCTGTACCGCCCACCACTTGCCGGTACGGCCGGCGCCGGACTGCACTTCGTCGACCACCAGCAGGATACCGTGACGGTCACAGATCTTGCGCAGCTCCTGCATGAAGACCTTCGGAGCGACAACGTAACCGCCCTCGCCCTGGATCGGCTCGACGAAAATGGCGGCTACTTCTTCAGGAGCGAGCGTGCTTTTGAAGAGCTTGTCTTCAATGAACCGGGCACAGGCAAGGGCGAAAGCATCCTCCGCCTGCGGACCGCCGCTACAACCGCGATAGGCGTAGGGATAACGGACGTGGGTCACGCCCGGCATGAGCGGCGAGAATCGGCGGCGCTGCTGGGGCTTTGACGCAGTGAGTGACAGAGCGCCCATGGTGCGGCCGTGGAAGGCGCCATAGAACGCAATGATGTTGGGACGGCCTGTGTGATAACGGGCGATCTTCAGCGCGCACTCAACGGCTTCTGCCCCGGAGTTGCCATAGTAAAAGCGGTGCGGACCCGGCATAGGCGCAATGGCCGACAGACGCTTGGCCAGGGTCACCATGCTTTCGTAATAGAAGTCTGTGCCCGACATATGGATCAGTTCGGCAGCCTGGTCCTGGATGGCCTTCACGACCTCGGGATGGCAGTGGCCGGTGGAGGTGACGGCAATTCCCGCGGCGAAGTCGAGGAACTCGTTGCCGTCGACGTCTTCAATGCGCACGCCGCGGCCACGCTTGGCGACCAGTGGATACGAGCGCGTGTAGCTTGGCGACATCAGCTGATCGTCGGCCTCGACGATGGCCTTCGCCCTTGGACCAGGCAGCGGGCCGTGAAGTTTCGGCCCGTATTGCGCGTAATTCGAGCTGCGCCGGGATGTTGACGTGCGCAAAGCTTCGGAGAGGGTGGCGTCAGGGGCGATGGTATTCGACATGAGAGTTTCCCTTAATTTCATTTCAAGTTCTGCGCGGACAGGAACAGCATGCCCGGCATGATTCTATGGAGGCCGACCCTGCACTCGCGGGAGCTGTCGCGTGGTTGCAAGGCAGCCTGAGATCTGTATGCACAGTCGGGGCGAAAACTAGTCGCCGGCGAAGAGGCTCGGACGGTTTCTCATGGGAGCGCATCGTCCACGCCTTGCGTCGAGCGGCGCGGCGGACCCGAAGGGCTGACGCTCTCGGATTGGCTGGTGGCTTTGCATAAACGCTTCGTCCTGCGGCGAGAATAGCACGCGATTCTGATCGCAGAGAAGTAGATTGTGCGAGCGTCGACCGTACGTTATCGGGTGTAGGGAAAGGCAAGTTCCATCCACTCTGTTAGATAGCCGACAGACGCCGCTTTGATGCACTCCATACACTCGGCACAATTGCAGCGCACACTCATCTGTTCTCTACAGCTTTCCCTATGCCTTCGGCCGCGAGCCGCTGTTTCCTTCTTCTCGTGCCTAAACGGGCTGCTGTGCCGAGCATGAGACCGCCGCAAAACTATATAGGTGTGTAAGTGAATCTGATTTTAGCCGCCTTGCCAGAAGTAGAGCGGCAACGACTGGAGCCACATCTCCAGTCGACCCAATTCGGGCTCAGAGAGCCAATGATCGAGCCAGGCGAACCTATACGCTACGTATATTTCCCCATTGATCTGGTCGCCTCCACTGTTCATTCGATGACCGATGGCTCCACCGTCGAGACCGCGATTGTGGGTCTCGACGGCTTTGTCGGCGTGCAGATTTTTCTGCGGCAGACAACTGCCAGCACCCACACTTTTGTGCAGGTTCCGGGGCAGGCCCTGCGCATGCGCACCGAGGCGTTTCAAAAGGAAATTCACGATTATCCGCAGTCTGTCTTCAGTGACCTGGTTGCCAACTATACAAATGCTTTCCTGACGCTCACCACTATCACGGCTGCCTGCAATCGCATTCACCGGGTGGAGCAGCGCCTGTGCCGCTGGCTGAAGATGACGCACAACCGGGCTGCCGGCGATGTCTTCCCTGTCCGCCATGAATTTCTCGCCTACATGCTAGGGGTGCATCGTCCGAGTGTGTCGATCGCGGCTAACCTGCTGAAGAAGGCCGGCCTGATCCGTTATGACTATGGGCGGATGAATATCCTGGACACCAAAGGGCTCGAAGCCGGCGCCTGCGAGTGCTACGGCGTGATGGAAAAGCAGATCGAAAAGATCTACGGAAAGCCTTTTCGGAAATAGTGAGCGGCGTTCTACGATAGCTGGGACCTGAACCGCGGTTAGCGAACGAGTGGACAGCTAATCGCCGATTCGCTAACCGCGTTTTCGCCCCAACTTTTTTTGCTACCCGCTGTTTCGCTATTCTGGCAATGTGCTGTTCGCTGAAAATATTCACCGGGTAGAGTTCGTCCTGCTCCTGCTGCTGTTGCTCGCGGCGGCCTTCACCACACTTGCCCGCCGCTTTCAGACGCCTTATCCCATTGTGCTGGTCATCGCCGGACTGCTGCTGAGCTTCGTGCCGGGCCTGCCGCAGGTCTCGCTCAATCCCAATGTCGTCCTGCTGATCCTGCTGCCACCGCTGCTGTTTGCTGCCGCAACGAACACAGCCTGGCGCGACTTCCGCTTCCACCTTGTCAGTATCCTGATGCTGGCCTTTGGCCTGGTTGGGTTCACGGTCGTCGGTGTGGGGGTTGTCAGCGACTGGCTGCTGCCCGGCTTCGACTGGCGTATCGGCCTGGTGCTGGGTTCAGTCATCTGCACAACCGACGCCATTGCCGCCACATCCATCGCTTCGCGCGTAGGACTGCCTCGCCGCATCATTGATGTCCTCGAAGGCGAGAGCCTGGTGAATGACGCCAGCGGTCTGCTTGCCCTGGAGTTTGCCGTAGCCCTGGTCACGACCGGCGAACGGCCCACCCTGGCCGCGGGCATTTTGCAGATCCTCTACCTGCTCGGCGGAGGGATCGCGGTCGGCTTCATCGTGGCCTGGATCGCCCAGTTCGCGCAGAAGCATGTCAGCGATGCGCCAGTCGAAATCACCATCAGCCTGATCGTTCCCTATCTCGCCTACCTGAGTGCCGAGCAGATCCACGCTTCCGGCGCACTCGCAGTCGTGGTTTGCGGCATTTACCTGGGTCGGGTGAATTCGGAGGTCTACACAACGCAGGCGCGCCTGGAGGGCATCGGGGTCTGGAACACGCTCGACTTCGTATTGAATGGTACCGTCTTTATCGTCATAGGACTGCAACTGCGAACGATCCTGGCAGACATACGCAGCATGAGCCACATGCAGCTGATCCGCGATGCCGCCATCGTGAGCGCACTGACGATCGGCCTGCGCCTGCTCTGGATGTATCCGGGCAGCGCGATTGCGTACCTCATCCGTCGTTACCTTCTAAAGCAGAATGTCGCGCGGCCGACCGCGAAGGGGGTCTTCATCATTGGCTGGACGGGCATGCGCGGCGTGCTTGCCCTGGCAGCAGCCATTTCTCTGCCACAGACGCTCGATGACGGCAGCCCATTTCCGGAACGCGACGTCATCATTTTCCTGACCTTCTGCGTCATCCTGGTCACACTCGTTCTGCAGGGGCTGACGCTGCCCATGCTCATCCGCAAGCTGGGACTGGCGCAGGAGGAGAAGCGTCCGGCAGAAGAGCAGGAAGCGCGGCGGTTGATGCTCACGTCGGCGCTGGCCTACCTCGGCAACCTGCAGAAAGTCGACAGTATGGAACTGCTCAGCGTCCGCGAAGACATCACACGCCATTACCAGCAGCGACTCAGTTCACTGGATCAGGACAAATCGGACGAAGGCATCTCCCTGTACACGGAAATGAAGCATTCACGCTGGCTGAATAATGAGCTGCGCCGGGTCGAGCGGGCTACACTGCAGCAGCTCTATGCGGATGACAAGATCAATGATTCGGTGCTGCGCGGCCTCGAAAGGGAGCTGGACCTGCTGGATGCGCGGTTCGAGCGGCGGGTATAGAGCTAAATGGCTCAGGAGCGAGAGGTTGGTCGGAAGGGGCAAATATGCGCAGACTGCGCCATTCCGGATCCCACGCTGGTAACCTTGGGTAACCTTATGGGGATTGCTGAGCCTTCGGTGGAAAGGTAAACCAGAACTACCTTGGTGACTCTACTCGACATCTACGGTCCACCCAACGGCAAGCCTGAGACGGCAACAATCCCGGCCGCTCCGCCTGTGCCGGTCGATAGTGGAACGCCGCCCGCCGAAGTCTGGGAGCTGCCTATAGGCTACGCACTGGCGACGGCTGCTGCTGCATGGATCGTGCAATCCCTGCTGATGCACTTTGCGCTGATCGACAATGCCTGGGCGATCGTGTGGCCGCTGAATGGCGTTATCGCCGGCCTGCTGATGGGGAAAAAGCGCCGCGACTGGATCGTCATCCTGCTCTTCGTCGTGATTGCGACCACCATCAAGGAAGGCTCCTATACCCACCACTGGTTGACCGCGGTGGTCGATTCCGCAATCAGTGCGCTGGAAGTCGTTGTCGCCATGGTGGCATTGCCGCCGTTCGAAAACCTGCAACAGTGGATTCGGGAACCCAGGCTGATCTCCCGCTTTTCGATCGCGACCTTTCTCGCCGCTCCCCTTCCCGGAGCGCTGGCCGCGGCCATTTTCTATGCCCTGGTCTGGCATGACAATTTCTGGCATGTCTTTCATCAGTGGGCGCTGGCCGATGCTTTAGGCCTCGCCTCGACTGTGCCACTGGTGCTGGCCCTGCGTGCGCCCTCTTCGTGGAGCATTAAGCAGCCGGGCGCCATGCTTCGAACCTCCTTCATGCTGGTCGTGATTACGGCAGCCACAATCGCGGTTTTCGTGGAGCCGCAATCTTCGCTCGTCTTCATCCTGTTTCCCTCGCTGGTGATGTTGATTTTCTATAGCGGCTTTACCGGCGCGATGATCGCGATCGAGCTGATCTGCTGCATCTCCGTCTACCTGACGCTGCACGGGCTTCGCGCTCGGGGGCAGGCCTCGGCGTATCATCCGACCAGCCACGACCATTCGATCCTCTTCCTGCAGTTGCTGCTGGGCCTGATCGTGCTGATCGGATTTTCAGCGGCAGTGCTCCTGGCTGAACGCCGGGCGTTCTCCGCGCGTCTGAAGACCAGCGAGCGACAGTACCGGTTGCTGGCCGAGAGTTCGCGCGATGTCATCGTCCAGACCAACCTCGACGGCATCTGCCAGTTCGTTTCTCCAGCGAGCAAAGAAGTGCTGGGCTACGAGCCGGAAGAGTTGCGGGGGCATCCTTTTGAACGCGGCATCCATGAAGAGGATGCTGCGGCCTGCAGCAATACCCTGCAGGACATTCGTTTAAGCCTCACCCGGGAAGCCGTCCTGACCTATCGGGCGACGACAAAGGACGGCCGGTCAGTGTGGATCGAGGGCTGCCTGCGGGCCACGACCGACGAGGCAGGCGACGTCAATGGCTCGATCATCACGCTGCGCGATATCACCGAACACAAGCGCCTTCAACATGAGCTGGAAGAGGCCTGCACTACGCTGGAACACCAGGCCTCCTTCGACGCCCTGACCAGTGTGGCGAACCGGCGCCGTTTCGACGCCATTTTCGACCAGGAGTGGCGCCGCGCACAGAGGGAGTTCCAGCCGCTCGCGCTGCTGCTGGTGGATGTGGACGAGTTCAAGGCATACAACGACGGAAATGGTCACCAGGCAGGCGACGAGTGTCTCCGCCTGATTGCGCACACACTCAGCGCCTATGCGCGGCGGCCCGGCGACCTGGTCTCCCGGTATGGCGGCGAAGAGTTCGCTGTATTGCTGCCTATGACGGATCTGAACGGTGCCTGTGTGCTGGCGGAGAAAATCCGCCTTGCAGTGGAGCTGCTCAAGATGCCGCATGCGACCGCGCATGGCGGAGTTGCAACCATCTCGATTGGTGCGGCGGCGGCCATTCCTATGCCGGAAATGCTGCCGGCCTCGCTGGTCGAAGACGCCGACCGGGCCCTGTACCTGGCCAAGGCGAATGGACGCAATCGCGTGGAAGCCAAGCCGGGACCGCGACCGGTATCGGCCAATACGATCAATTTCGCCTAGAACCCCGACGGTTGGCGCGAACGATGGCAACCCCTATCCAGCGTGCTGTGCTCCCAGCTATAGTAGGTCAGCAGTCACGTGTCCGAGGAGTTCCGCCTTATGTTTGGTACCGCGTTCGCCGGCATCATCGCCATCGTTCTCACATTCGTCGCCTGCATCTCGTGGGGCACCCGCTACCAGCCACTCACGCACACGTCGACCGAGAAGGATTAGCTCCGCGACGGCCATGCATTACCCTGACAGTCGCCTCCTGATTCCGTAATCAACGCCGGACCCCGCCAGTGCACGAAAAAACACGCAGGCACTGAGACGATTGTGGCTCGCCACGCGTACCTGTATGGTGTAGGCCTGGTGAATCATGACAATCGCACTTCGCGGTTTGATTTTTGCTGTACTGGCACTTTTTCTGCTCGCTTCCGAGGGGGTTTCCCAACAGACGGCCGCTCTGCCGACACCTTCACAGGCCAGTCCCGCGCCAATTTCCGGCAGCGCACAACAGCCCGGACCACCTCCCGCTGCTCCTTATACGATCCAGCGAACGTCTCGCCTGGTAATCCTGGACACCGTTGTCACTGACGCAGCCAACAAGCCAGTCACCGATCTGAAACGCGAAGACTTCCACGTGGAGGAAGCGGGCGAGCCGCAGACCCTGATCAACTTCGATCCGGCCGGCGCGCATACGCCTGAGCCGTTCGTCAATATCGAGTCGACGGCAGACCTGGACCGGCTCGCACCCCGCGCCCCGGTCAACATCATCCTGCTGGATGAGTTCAACACGCGCTTTGAAGATATGGCGTTCGCCCGCTACTCGTTGAAGAAGTATCTCGAGAAGCAGCCGGGCCGGCTCCCTGAGCCGACGATCCTGATCGCGGTCAGCCTGCAGAACTTTGTCGTCCTGCGCGACTACACGCAAAATAAAGACGAGTTGCTGTCTGCGCTCGATCATCACTTTGCCGTGCTGCCCTGGCAGCTGCGGCAGGGCGCCTGGCTCGGCGAGCGGTATGCCACAGCCTTCATTACATTAAGGCGGGTAGCCCAGGCTTCGATCGGTCATGCGGGCCACAAGAACATGATCTGGATCGGCCGCGGCTTTCCTTCCTTCGATTTCGCGCGCGCCCCGATCGACACCGAGAACCGAGTAAACAGCGCCGTGCAGGATTGTGTGAATACGCTGCGTGACGCACGCATTACGCTGTACACCATCGATCCTGCCGGCGTGATGGTTAACCCCGGGGAGTATGGCCGGGCTGCGGCGTTCAACGATCCCTTCGGCGGCAACTATCAGTTCAACCGGCTGGCCATGGCGACCGGTGGCCGCACGCTGTACGGCCGCAACGATGTGAATGCCGAGATCGGTACAGCCATCCAGGATGGCGCGAACTTCTACACGCTTACCTATCGCCCGACGAATACATCGAACGACACGCAGAAGTTTCGCAAGATCGTCGTCACGATCGATCGGCCCGGATTGAAGGTCATTACGCGGGAGGGCTACTATCCGCACGGCGGGCCAGGGAAGGTCGATCCCGTGAACCCGTCGCGCCGACTGGTTGGCGACCTGGTGGCTGCCGGCAGTAGCGGCATGGTCTACGACGGCGTGCCCATCAGCCTGCTGCCTTCGCCGAGTGATCCGGATGCCTACACGGTTCACGTGGACGCCAAAGGCCTGAACTGGACCCCGGCGACGAACACCGATCCACGCCATGCCGAGTTGATACTCTTTGTGACGACCTTCGATAAGAAAGGCAAAGAGTTGAAGCGTGATGGGAAAACAATCACTTTATCGGCGCCGCCTACCTCGCCGCCGACCGGCCGGCTCGAGCGCAGTGTCAACCTGACGTACAAAGTGGAGCACAACCCCAAGGCGGTACGAGTGCGCTTCGTGGTGCGGGTGAGTTCGTCCGGCAGGATCGGCACGGTCGATGCCATGCTCGGTCAACCGGCGACGAATGTGACCCAGACGCCCTGATGCTCTTGTCAATCGAAGCAAAACCATCGAAGGGCTGCGATTGACAGGCGAACGTCGCAGCCGTATGGTGATGGGAGTGACGATCTCTTCCATGAGCGCATGCTGTCCCTGTTGCTGTTGCGACACGGGTGAGGCGTGCCGGTAGAGCGAAACTAAGTCAGACTAGTTCGAGACTTTCGCAACCCCACCCACCCGCAGAGACTGCCGAGGTGGGTTTTTAGTTTTATGGCTTTTTCGAGCACAGAGTATTTTGAAAGGATTGGATTCCATGAGCACAGCCTCTGTCGTACCCGCCGTCGCTCCCGCGTCCCACGCGAGCGGCCGCATTCCCCGCATCGGCGAAACCGCACCCGACTTCAGCGCCAAGAGCACGCACGGCGTCACGAAACTGAGCGACTACACCGGCAAGGGCAAGTACGTCCTGCTCTTCTCGCACCCCTCCGACTTCACGCCGGTCTGCACCACCGAGTTCATCGAATTCGCGCGCCGTGCAGAAGACTTCGAGAAGCTCAACGTGCAGTTGATCGGTGTCTCCATCGACAGCATTTATTCGCACATCGCCTGGGTCCGCGATATCGAAGAGCATGCGAAGGTCAAGGTCACCTTCCCGGTGATCGCCGATCTCGACCAGAAGGTCTCGCAGCTCTACGGCCTGGTGCACGAAGCGGTATCGGATACAGCGACTGTCCGCGCCGTCTTCGCGATCGATCCGAAGGGCATCGTCCGCGCACTCGTCTATTACCCGATGCAGCTCGGCCGCAATGTGGATGAGCTCATCCGCATCTTCCAGGCCCTGCAGACGACGGACCAGAACTCCGTGTCGCTACCGGCCAACTGGCAGCCCGGCGAGCCGGTGATTGTGCCGGCTCCGGCGACAGTGGACGCGGCGCATGATCGTACTAATGGCGGCGGTTCAGGGCTGGATGTGTCGACCTGGTATTTGTCGAAGAAGACGCTCGCGCCTTCAAAGAATTAGCTAAAAGAAGTTGTGTTGAAAGCCGGCGGTGCAACGCCGCCGGCCGTATCACTCGCAGTCTGCTTGTTCTAATCAAGCGGACGCGAGAAGAAGCACCGGTGGCGAAGTGGCTAACGCGTTGGTCTGCAAAACCAATATTCGAGGGTTCAATTCCCTCCCGGTGCTCCAGCATTTGCCATGCAGGCAGACACGCTTCGCATGCACAACATTTGTTCCAACTGCTCTGAGCAGTACTATGTTACAGACCTGCCCTCTCTCCGTAATTCTTCCATCCATCGTTACTAATGAGGGAAGAAGGCCGAATATTCATATGTTCACAGCCAGAAATTCCGCGTAGGCAATCTGATACTGGTTCGAACATACTTTGATGAAGCCAAGGGCTTAGCGTTATTGCTTCAATGCAATCCAAGGCAATGGCGAAATGCCAATTTTCTACCACTTTGCTCTTATTTACATAGATGACTCGATATTCCGCTTCAGGGGAGAACGGAGAACGCTTCAGAAATGGTAGATCCTCTAGCCCGGGCTTGTCATTTTTCAAGTCTTTCAGATTCCTATAGCTCACATCGCCAGTTCTTACTCCTCGTTTACTGTTCAGATGATCTAACAACTTTCTCCGGTTAAACGTCACGCAAACACCACTCGCTCCGCTGGCGAACACTTTCCAGTGATGATAGGTTTCGCTTGATTGTGAAAAACAAAGCCCCAGCAAGCTTTTGAAGTGCTTGCGATCTTTATAAAGCTTCATGAAATAGGCGTCGTTGCGATCGTCCCATCTCTCCGGATTGAGCAATGTGACCTTACGCTCGGTGAGCAAGAGAATCAACGAGGCCAGATCTGTATATCTGAGGAGCCTATTCACATAAATTGTCGGCATTGAGTTGATCTCCAAAAGCTTAGAATCAAAAGCCATAGCTGAGCGAAGAATACCAGTCGAAGTGTTCAACAGACATCACACTGCACGTGAGCGGATCTGTCTACCCTTCAGACATCCCTTTAACTAAGCACGGAGACACTTCGCTTGACCATCCATCATGGCCGTAGCAATACGTGGATACTTCTGCTGCTGGGCGCGCTTTGCGTCGTGACGCCGTTTGCGATCGATATGTATCTGCCGGCGTTTTCGCAGGTGGCGGCGGAGTTTCATAAAACGACGCCGGAGATTTCGCTTTCACTCTCGACTTACTTCGTCGGCTTTGCGCTGGGACAGATTGCCTATGGACCGCTGCTGGATCGCTTCGGCAGAAAGCAGCCGCTCTATGTCGGCCTGACCATTTATATCCTCTGCTCCATGGGCTGCGCGAGTGCGCCGAACCTCCGGACACTGGTCGCGCTGCGTTTCCTTGAGGCCCTCGGCGGATGTGTCGCGCAGGTCGGCGCGATCGCGATGGTGCGCGACTTTTTCCCGGTGAAGGAGAGTGCGAAGGTCTTCTCGCTGCTCTTCCTGATGATCGGTGTCTCGCCGCTGCTGGCGCCGACGATCGGCAGCTTCATCATGACCGGCCTTGGCTGGCGATGGATCTTCGCCACGCTCGCCATCATCGCGTCGGTCATCCTGGCGCTGACATTTTTCCTGCTGCCGGAAGGCCATCAGCCCGACCACTCCGTGTCGCTGAAACCGAAGCCGATCCTGCTCGGCTTCTGGAACATTTTGAAAGACCCGCAGTTCCTGACCTACACACTTGCCGGCGCATTTTCGTTCGCAGGGCTGTTCACGTATGTGGCCGGCTCACCCATCATTTTCATGGACGGCTTTCACGTGACGACGCGGGCCTTCGGCATCATCTTCGCGGTGCTGGTGATGGGCTTCATCGGCGGCAACCAGTTGAATGTCCTGCTGCTGCGCCGCTATTCGAGTCAGCAGATCTTTCTCACGGCACTGCTATTGCAGGTCGCGATCGGCATCGTCTTTTTTGCCGGGATGCTGGACCACCTGCTCGGCCTGCCAGCAACGCTCGTACTGTTCTTCGTCTTTCTTTCCTGCATAGGATTGACGTATCCCAACGCCGCCGCACTCGGCCTCGCGCCATTCTCACGCGACGCCGGACGAGCCTCAGCGCTGCTTGGATTTCTGCAGACCGGGACAGGAGCGCTGATCTCGATGAGCATCGGCGTACTGGGTGCAAAGGCCGTGATTCCCCTGCTCAGCATTACGGCTCTGATAGCACTGGCGATGCTGTTGATCGGCCGGCCATTGATTAAGGTGCAGGTCGAAACAGAGCCGAACGAGCCGGTGCTGATTCACTAGGCTCTTGTATTCGTTGTCGGCACGGCTGAAGCCATGCCCTTCGCAGATCAGAACAGCAGTCAACGGGCGAAGTAAACTCGTGCGTGCCGAAGCCTCACCCGACAATGTAGGCTCATAGAGTTTGGACTATGCAAACGCATGGTCGCAGGCAAAGTTTGCGAGGTCGATCCAATGTGTCGTTTCGTATGTATGCTGGCTGTCCTGGTAGTTGGCGGTAGTTCCGTGTCTGCGCAGACGTCCGCGGTGCTGGGCGATGTTACGGCCATTAGCGCGCTCCCGTCCGGATTGGAAGCGCATGCCGGCGCTGCTGTCCTACGCGTCGAAGCCATGCAGGACGACCTGCTGCGCGTGCGCATAACGCCGGATGGCGCGATGCCCGAAGACGCCAGCTGGGCCGTGCTGCCGGAGCGGCATGACACCCGCATCCGTGTGCACGCCACGATCGACGGACAGCAAGGAACTTTCACGACCGGCTCCTTGAAGGTGCGCATTGAGCAGACGCCAATGCGGCTCGTGGTCGAAGACCTGCAGGGCCATGTGATCACCGAAGATGCCCCCGGCTATCCCGCACAGTTCCACGGTCCGCGGAATGCGCAGGGCGGTGAGTTTCGTGTGTGGAAGAAGCTGCGCGAAGATGAGCACTTCTTCGGTCTCGGCGACAAGACAGGCCCGCTCGATCGACGCGGCGAGGCTTTCAACAACTGGAACACAGACGCCTTCGGCTTCCAGGAATCGACTGACCCGATTTATAAGACGATTCCATTTTTCCTGGGTGAAAACGGCGGGAGATATTACGGTATTTTTCTCGACAACACGTGGCGCTCCACATTCGATTTCGGCAGTGCCTCGCGCGACAAGTATTCGTTCGGCTCGGAGGGTGGACCACTCGATTACTACATCTTCTACGGGCCTGAGCCGAAGAAAGTTGTCGAGCGTTATGCGTGGCTGACGGGGCCGTCGCCGCTGCCGCCGCTGTGGTCGCTCGGCTTCCAGCAGAGCCGCTACAGCTATGCGCCGGAGAGCGAAGTACGCGAGATCGCAAACCATCTGCGCAAAGACAAGATTCCGTCCGATGTTCTGTGGCTGGACATAGACTACCAATATAAGAACCGCCCGTTTACCGTTGACCCGGTCGGCTTTCCAAACATGCCGAAGCTGATCTCGGATCTAAAGGCTGAGCATTTCCATACAGTCGTCATTACAGATCTGCATGTAGCCGATCAGCCGGGACAGAATTACGCTCCCTATGACACAGGAAAAGCAGCAGATGCGTTCGTGAAAGCGCCGGACGGCCAGGATTTTTCCGGTATTGTGTGGCCGGGCAAGAGCGTCTTTCCCGACTTCACGCACCAGGCCAGCCGCGAATGGTGGGGCACAAATTACAAGCAGTTTGTAAGCTACGGCATCGCGGGTTTCTGGAACGATATGAATGAGCCTTCAGTCTTCGATGGCCCGGGAAAGACGATGCCGCTGGACACGCTGCATCGTGTCGATGGCACAGGCTTCGCACCGCGCACGACGACCCATCGCGAGATCCACAATGTCTTTGGCATGCAGAACAGCCGCGCGACTTTTGAAGGCGTATTGAAGCTCGATCCCAACGACCGGCCATTCGTGATGACGCGCGCGTCGTATGCCGGTGGCCAGCGTTACGCGGTTACGTGGACGGGCGATAACTCGAGTACGTGGAACCATCTCCGCATGACGACGCCGATGCTCGTGAACCTGGGGCTGAGCGGCTTCGCATTTGCCGGCGCCGATGTTGGTGGATTTGCCGGCTCGCCGCAACCCGACCTGCTGACGAAGTGGCTCGAGGTCGCGGCATTTCATCCCATCGATCGCGACCATTCATCGAAGGGCACGCTGCCGCAGGAGGTGTGGGTGAACGGGCCGGAAGCCGAAGCGGTTCGGCGGAAATATATCGAGACACGGTATCGGCTGCTGCCCTATCTCTACACGACGGCGGAAGAGACATCACGGACCGGGCTGCCGATGGTCCGTCCGCTCTTCCTCGAATTTCCTGATGGTGCGAAGGACGGGCACCCGCTCGACCTGGACGCTTCAAACGAGTTCCTGATGGGCCCGGATCTGTTGATCGCGCAGGCGGATTATCCTGACATGGTGGATAAGTATCAGCCACTGTTTCCTGGCGAAGGCTGGTTCAATTTCTGGACCGGTCAGAGGCTGCCGAAGAAGCCATCGATGGATGAGGTTGCGGCAGTAGGGCCGATCTCTCCGGATGGGTCAACGCTGCAGTCGCCGGCACTGGCGGAGTTACGCAGGAAACTTGAAGCACTGCAGGCACAGCCGACTCTCAACGAGCTGCCGGTGTATGTGCGGCCGGGAAGCATCCTGCCGCTACAGCCGCTGGTGCAGAATACCGACGAGAAGCCGAATGGGCCGCTGGAGTTGCGCGTGTATCCGGGCATCGCGGGTGAGAAGTGTGCCGGGTCAATCTATTCGGATGATGGGCATTCGTTCCGCTATAAGCAGAATGAATATCTACGCCAGCAGTTCAGCTGCACGGTCACGGGGAGCGGTGTGACGGTGAGCATGGGGGCTCGTGAAGGCAGTTATGCGCCGTGGTGGCAGCAGGTAGAGGTGATTATTTATGGATGGGATGGAGCGACGGCTTCAGCCAGGCTCGGCGGTGGAAGTTTGAAGGCACGCGTCGATGCCAAGGCACATACAGTGCGAATGACAGTTCCTGAGAATGGAAATGGCTCGGAGTTGAGTGTGTCGGCGCGTTGATCAGCGCAGGGCGAGGGCTGGAGAAATGCAGGTCTTTCGACTTCGCCCAGAATGACAGGTCATGCCGGGGTTGAACTTCAGGATGACAAGTCTCATGACTGCAGCGAGAGGGAGCTAGACCGTCATCAGTGGGCCGGAGCCATCCGGGAAGAACAGGCCGCTGGTGGCAGACGAAATCGTCTCGACGCGATTGCGGCCGCGGGTTTTTGCCGCGTACAGTGCCTGGTCGGCAAGAGCGATCAGCGGTTTGATGCCGCGGCTCTGTTCATCAAGCCATGCGACACCGAAGGAGCAGGTGACGGGCAGGCCGATTCCTTCGCAATCAAAGAGTTCGTGGGCGATGGTCGCGCGCAGATTTTCCAGCCGGTCGAGTGAGCTGTCCGGCGTCAGTCCGGGCATGATGAGCAGCAACTCTTCGCCACCGTAGCGGCCAACATAATCTGTCGGGCGCGTGGCTTGCCGGAATCGACGCGCGCACTCGCGCAATACGGCGTCGCCGATCTGGTGGCCATAGGTGTCGTTGATGCGCTTGAAATGATCGAGGTCGGCGAGGACGATCGCGAGCGGCGTGTCTTTCTCGCTCGCATACTGGATCTCGTTTGCGAGAATTTCGAAGATGGCGGAGCGGTTTAGCAGGCCGGTAAGACCGTCACGGCTGGCCTGTTCGACGAGCGCGGTCCTGGCCTCGATCAATTCCTTCTTCTCCATCTCCAGCTGGAAAGTCCGCTCGCGCACCAGTTCTTCCAACTGCTGCTGCTGGGCGATGAGGGCTTTCACGCGCCACCATGATGCGAGACCAACGAGGCCGGCGATGGTGATGGCGAGTCCGGACAGAAACCACGCAGTCCTCCACCACGGGGGCAGGAGGCGGAAATCGACATAGACAGGAGCAGATTCCTGGTGGCGGCGCGCGTCCACGGCCATCACTGCCAGGCGATATTTACCCGGCGGCAGCGCGGCGTAGCGGATGGTGGGCTCTTCTGATTCCTGCCATTCGTTCTCCAGGCCCTCAAGATGGTACCGGTAATGCACCTGGCCGGCCCGTCCTGGATTGGAGACCCCGAGAGTCATCGCGAGCGCGCCGCGCTTACTCCACGGAACTTTCGTGACGCCGCTGGGATTGATCGGCTCGCTGCCCAGCTCGATTTTTGTGACTAAGAGAGAAATGGGGTCCTGGTGGAAGATGCGCTCCGGATGGAGGATATGCGACAGGCCGCCGGTGGTGCCGATCCACACCGAACCGTCGGAGGATTCGTGAAACGAATCACTGTCGGTGTCGTTCCAGACGAGCCCGTCATCGGTGGTAAGGCCAACCCACTGCGTGCCATTGAAAACATCCATGCCGCGGTCGGTTCCGACCCACAGCCAGCCGCGATGGTCGAAGGCGAGGATGTACACCGAAGGCGAAGCCACGGACGGCTGGGCGACGCGCTCGATCAGCTCAGCAGCCGGACCTGCCGCTGTCTGTTTCACGCGAATGTGCACCAGCGGAGTCGCCTCACCCTGCAGCCAGATAGTGCCATCTTTCGCGACGGCCACCGGGCTGTTGTAGGTAAGGGTGATGCCCTTCGGGAGTGTGACCAGTACAAAGCCTTTACCCGAGCCGCGCTGCAACTGAAAGAGGCCCTGGTCGCCGATGAAGTAGAGAAATCCATCGCTGCCGATCCTGGCTTCGGAGAAGCCGCTCGCTGGAAAGGGATGACCGTCGATGCTGGTTCTCGGAGTTGTATAGCCGTCGTCAGGGTCAAGGCGGGAGAGTGCCTTGGTGCCGAGGATCCAGATCGAGCCCTGGGGATCCTCGAAGAAGTTGTAGACGCCCGGCAGCGTGGCAACGGTGCGGGTGCGGCGGGAGACAGGGTCGTAGTCGATGATTGTTCCGGCGGCTGCCCGGCCAATCCAGACATGCCCGCGATTGTCGACCAGCAGGGCCTGGGACTGGCGCACGGGGCGGGCCGGATCCAGCGGCTGCCAGCGGTCTTTGCCGACGGGCAGGCGACTTGTATCCAGCTCGTTGGTGACCCACATGGTCTTCTGTCGATCTTCGTCGAGACCCCACAGGGCGCCGGTCGGCAGTCCATTCCGCGCTGTCCAGCTCTCCCAGTTGTCATAGCCGAGCCAGCGCACCAGGCCATGGCCGCTGAGCGCAAACCAGAAAGAGCCTTGCCGATCGAACAGCAGGTCATAAGCCGGGTGTGGCGAAAGACCGTTTTCTGTTCCAAAGACGCGCCAGTCCTTGCCCTCTTTGCGGGCAATGCCGTTATTCACATTGGTCAGAATGCGTCCCTGCGGGTCTTCTGTGATCGAAGTCTGGCGCATGTTGAGCGCCTTCGCAGTCAGCGCACCCTGCTCTGAAACGAAGCGTGTCGCTCCTTGCGGGAGCGACACGATGTACTTCTGGCCTCTGGCCCAGAGCTTGCCGGCATGGTCGCGGTGAATCGCGTCCCACTCGTTGTCAGGTACTCCGTCCGATGGACCCCAGATTTTTACCAATCCGTCCCGGGGTGAGAATTGGCAAAGTCTGTTCGAGCACGAGGCCCATAGTGTGTCGCCGTCCGCGCTGGCCTCGGCGCCAAAGAGACTGTCGATGGACTTGAGTTCCGGATGCTCTTCCAACTGCGCAGCTGTGAGTAACGGTGTCTGCTTCCAGGTGACGCCGCCGTCGGTGCTGGCGATCCGATAAACCGCGGAGTCTGCCAACAGAAAGACCTGGTTGCTCTGCGAGGTAAAGCTGGCAATGGCTGTCGTTACACTTTTACGCGTGCCATAGCGGGGCAGACCCAGGCGGTGCTGGCCCTGGGCGTCGAGGTAGATCAGTTCGTGATAGCTGGAGACCCAGAGGCGGTTGGCCGCATCCACATCCAGAGCCTTGATAGATGGCAGGTCGCGCCTCTCAAAGGTCGGAACCCGATAGATCCTGCCGCCATCGAATTTGTACAGGCCATTTTCCGTGCCCATCCAGAGCAGGCCGCTGTGATCCTGTAACAGGTTGGTGATATTAGGGTTCTGCAGGCCTTCCGATTGCTGGTAGTTGCGGAAGTTGTAGCTCTCACCGTGCGCTTTGGAGAGGCACGCCAGCAGCAATATAACGGCGATCGCGGTGACGATTCCCTGCAGGCAGTGGAGCACGGTTTCACGCTCGCGCACCGTATCGGCATGACTGGGACCGTGCGCCTCAAACGCTGCAGAGGCGCGTTCCAGGCCGTGCAAACGCTGTGTCTGCGCTTCAAATCCCGTGTTTGCAGTGCGATCTGTCAACGCGTGGCCTCTGCCGACAACGTGCATGGAAAGGTACATTTCCATCCGGGGCAGTCTTACAGTACTAAGAAAGCGCGTTGCAAAACATTGGAACAATTGGGGATACACCCTAACGCAAGTGGCATTACCCCTGGAAACAGCGGTTACCAAAGCAGCAGTTCTTCCCGCTGTCCCAATATGCGTCTGCATTCGAAGTTCTTCCTGCAACCGAGAGCGACAGCCCCGTGTACCCTGAAATAGTGTTTGAACGACATACCTGAAGCATGAATATAAATCCCCAGGCAACATCCGGCAGCAATATATGCATCTTCTGCGGCTCCGCCAATGGGATCAGCCCAGCCTACACCGAACAGGCATCGTTATTGGGTAGAATTCTTGCGGAAAACGGCCACGGAATCGTCTACGGCGGCGCTCACGTAGGCCTGATGGGTGCCGTTGCCGATGCTGCGTTGGCAGCGGGCGGAAATGTAACCGGGGTGATTCCCCAGACGCTGGTCGATCGCGAAGTAGCGCATACCGGGCTGACAGCGCTGCATGTGGTTGCGTCCATGCATGAACGCAAAGCTTTGATGGCAGAGCTTTCGAGTGCATTCGTGGCTCTTCCCGGAGGCTTCGGCACACTCGATGAATTCTGCGAGATCGTGACCTGGGCGCTCCTGGGACTCCACCACAAACCCTGCATCCTTCTCAGTACCGGGGGCTACTGGGATGGCTTCCTGACGTTTCTAGACCATGCCGTTGCCCAGGGATTCGTCAGCGCGGCGAAGCGTCCGCTGGTGCAGGTGGCGAACGAGATACCTGACCTGCTGAAGCTGCTGATTTAAAGGGTGCGCAGGGCAGTACATTCGGCGCAGATACAGTGGCGGCGCAGGAACTCCCATGAATAGATGCCGCTGGTGTGACCGTCATTCCAGCCAAAGGCAATGGCATAGCGGCCGGTCGGCGTTACCGTGACGGGGCGCGGCGGATCCTGGTAGAGCGGCAGCAGGTTGGTGGGGCTGGCCTTGGGAACACCTGGCTCACGACCGTCTTTCTCACGCTCCTCATGACAGGTGGCGCAGGGACAGGCGTCGCGCAGCCATCGGAAGTTCCATGAACTCCTATGGCCGTCCTTCCAGTCGATCTCCATCCCGGTGCCTTCGGTCTTGTTGACCTTGACGCGGGTCGGCTCAACGGCTTCTTTGGGTAGATCACGATAAAGGGCATCGTGCCTGCGCGCCTCGTCTTCCCGGACAATCCGTATTCCTTCGTGACTCATAGCTGTCCCTTTAGATTAAACCTGCGACGCCTCACGCCTGCTTCCAGAAAAAGTAAGCGGACATGCCAAGCCCGAGCAACACCACAAAAACGCGCATCGCTGTTGGATTCAGCTTCTTCGAGTAGCGCGCGCCGCAGTAGCCGCCGATGGCCGCGGTGATCATCATCAGCAGGCAGTCCCGCCAGATCACCTGTCGGCCTACGATGAAAGTCACGACCGCGATGCCATTCGCCATGGTCGTCGAAACGACCTTCAGCGCGTTGATATGCCGGACGTTTTGAATGCCGAAGATGGCGAGCACACTCATGATCAGGAACCCCGAGCCCGCGCCGAAGTAGCCGATGTAGATGCACACAAACGCGATGCCGGCCCAGAGCGGAAGCAGCGAGGGATGATCCTGGTGGCTACCCTCGACGGCACGCGCGGCAATGCGCTTCGCGATCGGACCACTGGCGGCAAACAGGAGCGCGGCGACCAGCAGCAGCCACGGCACCAGCTTCATGAATGTTCCCTGGGCGGTGTGCAGCAGGGTGACGGCGCCCGCCAATCCACCGATGAGCGAGGCGGAGATGACGGGGACCAGCAGCTTGCGATTCATCCGTAAATCGTCGCGGTAGCCGGCGATGGAGGTCAGTTGGCCGGGCCAGAGCGCGACCGTGTTGGTCGCATTCGCCTGGATCGGCAGCACGCCCAGCCCGAGCACGGCGGGAAAGGAGAGGAACGATCCGCCGCCGGCAACAGCATTTAGATTACCCGCGATAAAAGCAGCCAGGTAAAGCCAGAGATGTTGTGGAGAAAGCACGGCTTGCATTGTCTCTGGCTAATCCTCTACACGGCAGATGAGGCACTTCAGGTACTCCGTTTCGGGGATCGACAGGACGTGCGGATGATCGGGCGACGCGCCGCGACGTTCGAGCAGTTGCACCCTTCGTCCCGCATCGATCGCCGCCGAGATGGTCACCTGCGTAAACTCCGCCAGCGAAACGTGGTGCGAGCAGGAACACGTCACAAGGATGCCGCCGGGCCGCAGCATCTTCAGCGCGCGGAGAGTCATTTCCTTATAGCCGCGCACCGCGTTCTCCGCCGCCCGCTTGGTCTTGGCAAACGCCGGAGGATCGAGCACGATGGTGTCGAATTTCCTGCCGCTGTCCGCCCAGTCGCGCAGCAGGTCAAAGGCGTTGGCTTCGACCCAGTCCACTTCGCCGGTCAACTTGTCTTGATTCGCCTCGAGGTTCCGCTCGGCTATTTCCAGCGCAGCCCGCGAAACATCGACGCCGGTGACGTTGCTGCATTTACGAGCGAGGTGCAGCGCAAAGCCGCCCTGATAGGTGCAGACGTCCAGTGCTTCGCCATGCGCATAGTGCTCGGCAGCAGCGTAGTTGCGGCTCTGATCGAGGAAGGCACCCGTCTTCTGGCCAGCGCTCGAATCATAATGAAACACCAGGCCGTTCATCCTGAATTGCGTCTGCAACAGCGGCTGTTTTTCGTCGCGCGCGTACAGCGGTTCAAGTGATGGCGCAGCCAGCTGTTCCAGCTCTCGGATGCGCGGATCGGGCCGTTCGACGATGGTCTCCGGCTTGAACGCCTCAAGCAATACCTTGACGATGGTATCGCGCGTGTCTTGCCGATCGAGGCCCTGGGCCAGCAGCTGCACAATCACCAGCTCGTCATACTTGTCGATTATGAGGCCGGGCAGCGAATCGCCTTCACTGAAGACAAGTCGCTGTGCATTCGTATCCTTATCGGTAACATTTAGTGCGACGCGGCGCTCGAAGGCTTCGTGGAGCCGCTGCGTCAGCAGCGCAAGCCACTGGTCATGGTTGGTCAGCAGCTCGTCTGTGACCAGGCGCAGCGCGATCTGTGAAGCGGCCGAGTAGAGCGCCGTGCCAAGCGGGATGCCGCGACCGTCGACGACCGGCAGCAGCGTCGGTCCGAGCTTGTTGTCGGCTTCCGGGATCTGCACCTGTTCGACATCCGAGGCGTAGACCCAGACATGCCCGCCACGCAGACGATCCGAGGCGCGACGCGCAATTACCGCACCCGGGCCCTTGAGGGTGAAGGTGCTGAAATCTTCGGGAGACTTCCTGGCGCGGGGCCGCTCGCCCTCTGCGCGTGCCGGACGCGCTACGCGTACCCGCTCTACTTTGGGCCGGTCGGAAACTTCTCTTTCGGGACGCGGTGAACGAGGTTCCGTGCGTGTGTCGAGACGCGGGCTTTCGGCGCGACGCTCACGCACGGGAGTTATGGACCCTTCCGGACGAGGCCGCGCAGGCCGCGCAGCCGCAGGTCGTCCGGAGGATGGCCGAGCGGCAAACGGTCGGCCAGTGGTTGGTCTTCCCGAAGAACGGCCCCCGGTTGCGCGTGGGCCGGCTGATCGTGCGCCGTCTCTTGATGGACGATCCTGCGGGGAGCGCGGCGGACGCGCACCGACGGAGCCGGGCGGCCGGTTGTCATAGGCACGAACGGGACGCGGTTTTTCGCGGTAATCTCTCTTGCCTTCTGCAGCCGGAGCAGGTGCATCGGCACGGGGCCGGGGACGCGAACTGTACGGCGATTCGGGACGGGCAGTGCTGAAAGGGCGCGGTCCGCGCTGGACATCGCTGCGGCTGCCCTTTTTGGCAGGGCGGCTGGAACTCTCGCGCTCGCGGTGGCGCGGCTTTTTATCGTTAGGCATGCCTTTAGTGTTTCACATGGCATGCAGGCAGATGCCTGAACGTTCGCATCCACAGGGCCTGCGTTCGAGTTACTTTACCGGCGATTTCACCTTCGTCGTCGTACCGACCGTGTACAGCTGGCAGCCGCTGTTTTGCTGTTTGAACTTGAAGAACGGATGAAAGAACAGGGCGGCGCGGGCGTCTCCTGAACCCTCCACCAGCTCCGTCAGCCAGATGCCGTCGGGTTGCGGAGCCTGCCGCACGTGCAGCACGAAACCCTTGTGCAGGTCTCCTACGAGGCCGCCGCCAACCTTTACGTCCTTGGCCGTCTTGATGTCCAGGTCGAGTAGCTCGCCTGTCTCTTCATCGAGCGCCATGGTGCCCACGATGGCCTGCATGGCGCGGTCGGTCAGGTCCTTCGGCTTCGCATTCGGGTCACCTTCGATATGAAAGAAAATCGTCGGCCGATCATTGACCGTGGCACGCCGTTCGCCGCTGGTCTTGATCATGCGCAGGACCGACTCCACCTGCTTCTGATTCTCGTTGTCAGCCTTTACCAGCTGACTCGGATCGCTGTATTTTGCAGCCTCCTTGCTGACGCGTTCATCTTCTTTTTTCTCCGCCTTGGCATCGAGCGCCTTGCCGTCCTTGCTCAGGGTGCGATCAATCTCGTGACCGTTCACGAAGAACTGTTCTTCTTCCTTGCTCGTTGTGTCCTTCACCTTGCCCTTGCTGTCCGTGCGTATCACGTCACTATGCACCTTGCAGGAGTAGCGCTCCTGCTGCTCTTCCAGTTTTTTCTGGTTAGCCAGGGCGAGTTTCAGCAGTTGCTGCGCATCGGGGAGCGGCTTGGCGGGAGTAGTTGCAGCTGCGGCAAATAACAGAAGACTCAAGAGCATCAGGGGTACTCCTGTTGACAGAATCGCACGTTCCGGTCGAGTCTCAAAACGCAGGCAGTTCCATTGATAGTTAATGAAAAAGCGGCAAATTTATCGGTTTATGACCGGTCTGCGACTCGCGACATATAATGGAGTATGGCAACGGCCCGCACAACTGCGCGGAAGGCTAACCTGACACCCCCTGCTGCGTCCCCCGTGGTTTCTCCGGGACCGGCGACAGGCGAGGCTGCCACACAAAGCCTGGGCGCGAGCCAGGGCGTTGCCGATGCAAAATTTCGCCGCCTGCTCGACACGCTCAAAGCCAATCGCCCCACTGAAGACACTGACATCGTCCGTCGCGCATGGGAGTTCTGCCTGCTGCACCATGAAGGCCAGATGCGCGCGTCGGGCGAACCGTATGTGCTGCATCCCCTCGAAGTCGCGCTGGTGCTGGCCGAGATGAAGCTCGACTCGACTGCGATCGCTGCAGGGCTTCTGCATGATGCCGTTGAAGACACGCCGGTCACCACCGCCGACATCACGCAGCAGTTCGGCGACCAGGTGGCGCACATCGTCGAAGGCGTCACGAAGATCGACAAGATCCAATTCGCCAACAGCGAGGATCGCCAGGCTGAAAACGTCCGCAAGATGCTGCTCGCCATGGTCAGCGACGTTCGCGTGGTGCTGATCAAGCTGGCGGATCGCCTGCACAACATGCGGACCCTGCAGCATCTGCGACCGGAACGCCAGCAGGCCATTGCGCGCGAAACCCTCGACATTTACGCGCCACTTGCCCATCGACTGGGCATGGGTAAAGTGCGCGGCGAGTTGGAAGACCTTGCCTTTCGTTACGTGGATTCGTTCGGCTATGAACAGGTCCGTGACGCCGTCGATGCGCGCCGGACCGAAGGCGAGGAATTCCTGGCCGGCGTCGAACAGACGCTGAATGAAAAGCTGGCAGAGAACAACATCACGGCTCGGGTGCAGTGGCGCATCAAGCGCCTCTACAGCATCCACCAGAAATTGCAGTCGCAAAAGACCAGCGTTGACCAGGTGTTCGACCTGTTCGCGATCCGCGTCATCACGGCAACGCTTGGCGATTGCTACGCCGTCTTCGGCCTCATTCATTCCATCTGGCGCCCTGTCCCTGGCCGCATCAAGGACTTTATCGCGATGCCAAGGCCGAATATGTATCAGTCACTGCACACAACAGTGATGGGCGAGGGCGGCCACCAGTTTGAAGTGCAGATCCGCACCGAAGAAATGCACCGCATTGCGGAAGAAGGCATTGCCGCACACTGGAAATACAAGGCGGGAAATTCGCCGGTCAATTCGAAGGACGAACAGCGGCTTGCATGGGTTCGGCAGCTGGTCGAGTGGCAGCGCGAAATGACCGACCCCAACGAATTTCTTTCGACGTTGAAGATCGACCTCTATCCGGAAGAGGTGTACACCTTCACGCCGAAGGGTAAGGTCGTGGTGCTGCCGAGCGACGCCAGTCCCATCGATTTCGCCTACGCGATCCATAGCGAAGTGGGCCATAGCTGCATTGGCGCGAAGGTGAACGGCCGCATGGTGCAACTGCGCACCAAGTTGAAGAATGGTGACATCGTCGAGGTCGTCACACAGAGCGGCCACACGCCAAGCCGCGACTGGCTGACGTTCACAAAAAGCTCGCGTGCCCGCAACAAGATCAAGCACTGGTTGAATGAACACCAGCGCGAGCGCGCAGTGGAGATCGGCAAGAAGCTGCTGGACCGCGAGGCACGCAAGTACAAGGTTCCGCTGTCGCGTCTGTCCGACGCCGATTACATTCGCGTGGCCGGTGAATACGGAGTCGTCACGGCGTCTGACCTGATGGCCGCCGTTGGCTTCGGCAAGTATTCCGCGCGACAGGTGCTCAACAAGCTGTCACCGGGTGTGCTTACACCAGGCGCTGCCGAAGGCGATGGAGATTCAAGCGTCGATACCAAGCTTGGCGGCATGTCTGAAGCTGTGCGCCGCGTACATCTCAGCCCTCGTTCGGATGCGCTCGAAGTTGAAGGTCAGGATGATTTGCTGGTCTACCGCGCACGCTGTTGTAACCCTATCCGTGGTGAAGAAATTGTTGGTTATGTGACGCGTGGCAAGGGCGTTGCCGTCCACGCCCGTCGATGTCCCAATGTGCAGAACCTGCTCTATGAATCTGACCGGCGCATCTCGGTCGAGTGGGCGCCATCGGCCGACGAAGTCAATGGCAAGCGCATGACGTATCCGGTGAAAGTTATCATTTATTGTGACGACAGGGCGGGCATGCTGAAAGAGCTGACCGCGGTGATCAGTGATGACGGCACTAATATCCGCGGCGTCGATTCAAAAGCCGGCAACGGTGCAGAAGCTATTGTCGAGTTTGTACTTGAAGCTGAAGATGTCCGCCACCTCACACGCATCGTGACGTCCCTCCGGCGGGTGACGGGCGTTCGCGACGTACAGCGCGCGCTGAAGGTTTAGACGGACGCATGCCGCCCGTTTCACCCTCAATCTACGTCGTTATTGTCCTCTACAATCAGGGTCCCTCGGCCAGCCCGGCGGTGCAGGCATTTACCTCGGCACTTGCATTGAATGCTGGGCTGGCCGACCGCTTTCAAGTGCTTTTGTATGACAACTCGCCTGATGCACACGACGTCCCGTCGGCCTGCGAATACATGCACGATGCAACGAACGCAGGGCTGGCCTCCGCGTATAACCACGCGCTCGAACGCGCTGCTGTTCAGCGATGTCCATGGCTGCTCCTGCTGGACCAGGATACCGAGGTCACTGTCGCTTACCTGGAAGAAGTTGTTGCTCTGACGCGAGAGCTTGCGGAAGAGTCGAGAGTCTCAGCCATCGTTCCGAAGCTGCGGAGCGAGAAAGGCATCAAGTCACCGACGCTCGACTTCCTTGAATGGCTGCGTCGCCAGGCGCAGTTTCCGCGCAGGCGCGCCCTGTTCGCGACTGCAGAAACCTATGGCATCCAGGAGGAACAATTTTCTGCATTCAATTCGGCTTCAGTGCTGCGCGTCGATGCACTGCGGAAAATCGGCGGTTTTCCAAAATCATTCTGGCTCGACTTCCTCGATGTCGCCGTCTTCAACTCGTTGCACGCAAGCGGGGGAAGGATGTTTGTGATGCACGCGACGCTCGAGCATGCTCTGTCGCTGGACACAAAGCGCTTCTACGAAAAGGACGGCTCGCTGTCTCGGTATCAAAACTTTCTCGCTGCCATGGTGCGCTTTGTGCGAGGGTTTGGCACGTCCCGCGACCTGTGGCTGGCCCGTTTCTGGCTGGTGAAGAATTCGTTCGTACTGCTGAGCACTTCGAAAGACCGCCGCTTCAGCTTTGCCAGCTTCAAGCAGGCGTTTCTTCTCCGCCAGTGATCTGAGCTGTCGCCGAAATCCTGCACAACTATGATGGAGAAGAATGGTTTCTTCCCGTAAGTCCAAGCTGCTCCAGGGGTCGGCTTCGAACCTGGTACGCATGCTGCTGTCCATGCTGGTCTCGCTGCTTCTGCCGCCGTTCCTGGTGCACCGTATGGCACCCGCGGAGTACAGCGCGTGGGTGCTGATTCTGCAACTGAGTGCGTACGTCACCTATCTCGATTTTGGCGTACAGACAGCCATCGGAAAATTCGTCGCGGAGTATGACGCGCTGGGCGATCGCAAAGCCGCGCGCGAAATGGTCAGCAGTGCATTCTCCCTGCTGTCCATTGCATCGATGGCCGGCTGCATCCTGGTGCTCGTCCTCACATACCGCGTCCCGCAGATCTTCCACCAGATGCCCGCGTTCCTCTTTCACGATGTGCGCGTGGGCTTGCTATGCATAGGCATATCGGTTTGTTTCATGCTGCCCTTCTCGGTCTTCATGACGACCTTCACGGGCTTGCAGCAATACGGCTTTCCGACACTCTTCATCAGTGCGAGCCGCATCCTTTCGGCGCTCTGCCTGGTGGTGGTGATACTGCTGCATGGCAGCATTTTTGAGATGGCCTGGGCGATGGCCATCTTCAATATCGGAACGGCAATCGCGCAGGTGGTGGGCTGGAAACAATATGCCAGCGACCGTGTACCCTTTTCGTTTTTCTACTTCGACCGCAACTGCCTGAGGAAGCTCGCCGAATACTGCGGCGTGCTGTCGATATGGACAATGGGCAGTCTGCTGATCAGTGGTCTCGACACCACCATCGTCGGCCATTTCGATTACGGAAATACTGGCTACTATGCAGTGGCCGGCTCAGCCACAAACTTCATGCTGATGCTCACGGGCAATATGCTGAGCCCGTTGCTGCCGGCAATTTCATCATTGCAGACGGAGCGCACGCCAGAGCAAATGGGCGAATTGCTCATCCGTGCCACGCGCCTTGGTGCAGCGGTGCTGCTGGCCTTTGGCCTGCCGCTGTTGATCGGCGGCTATCCCCTGCTGACCCTCTGGCTTGGGTCTTCGTATGCGGCGAAAAGCGTTCTGTTCCTCGAGATCTTGGTGGTCGGCAACATTTTTCGACAGCTCAGTTTTCCATACGCACTATTTATCGTGGCGACAGGCAAGCAGCGCTACGCAACCGTGGCACCGGTTGCAGAAGCTATCGTGAACATCATCCTGAGTGTCTTGCTGGCGCGACGGTATGGGGCGATCGGCGTCGCCGTGGGAACACTCATCGCTGCCTTTGTCGGTCTTGCTGCGCACGCGTCGATCAGCATGCGTTACACCCAGGCGACGATTGCCGTTCATCGTCTTCGCCTGTTGACCCAGGGAGTGCTGCGGCCGGCCTGCAGCATCCTGCCGACCCTTCTGATCCTTCCCTTCTGGCATCGGTATAACCCGTGGCCGGCGAACCCCGCAGTGCTGACCGCATGGATCGGAAGCACGCTGGCATTGCTCTGGTGGGTTGTCCTCAGCGAGGCTGAGCGCGGACAGGTTCGCGCGCTGATACATAGAGTACGAAGCAGGGTGACTGCTTGATGGCCCTCTCGCAAACTGGAGCGCCGAGCCGAGCCGAGCCGCCACTCATTTTCTCCGTTGTCGTTTTATACGAGAGGACCGCAGACGAAAGTGAAGCGTTCGTTTCGCTCAACAGTCTCCTCGCTGCCGACTCCTCATTGGCGTCGAAGATCGATGTGCTGCTTTACGACAACTCACCCGCTGCAGCCGATCCGTCTCAGCTGCAGGGCGGCATCCGGACGAGGTATGTACACGACCCCTCCAATGGAGGACTGGCTGGCGCATACCGGCATGCCCTGGAACTGGCCCGGCAGCATGGGTCCACCTGGCTGCTATTGCTCGACCAGGACACGACTTTAACCGCAGAGTACCTTTCAGGACTCGTCTCTGCAGCCGGAACAAATGCCTCGACTGTAAACGTCGCAGCTATTGTTCCTATTCTCGAATTGGACGGCCGCATTTATTCACCGGAAGCCGACTTTTTCTATCATCTGCGCCACCAGTTCCCTTACGCGCGTAACTTTCCGCTGTCCAGGGATACGGCCGGTATCCAGGTGGAACGCGTGAACGCCTACAACTCGGGCGCTGCCATCCGCGTTTCGGCTCTACTGGAAATCGGCGGCTTTCCTGTTGACTTTCCCATCGATTACCTGGACCATGCAGTCTTCCACCAGTTGCAGCAACATGGATTTTCAGTGCTGGTGCTGCCGGCTGTCTTGCAGCAGAAGCTCTCCCATATTGACTTGAACACTGTCTCATTGGCCCGTCATCAGAGCGTTCTCACATCGCAGCGGCTCTTTGTTGACCGCTACGGCCGCACCGTCGATCGCTTACTCTATCGCCTGTGGCTTCTGCGCAAGAGCCGGCACTATCGCCAGCTCTGCAGTGATCCTCGCGTATGGAGACGCATGGTGCGGACAGCCCTTAGCCGGTGGCCGCGCACCACAGGAGCAGGCGCATGATCAAAAGCAATGACGCTGGTCCTGCGCTGTCAGTAGCCATGTGTACCTACAACGGCGAGCGGTTTCTCGCTCCGCAACTGGCGAGCATCCTGCGGCAGACGCGGCTGCCTGACGAGCTGGTAATTTGCGATGATCGATCGACCGATGCGACGGCGGACCTGATTCAGGCATTTGCCCGGACTGCGCCTTTTCCGGTGAGGCTCATCGTGAACGAACGAAACCTGGGATCGACCCGGAATTTCGAGCAGGCTATCGCTGCCTGCCACGGCAATCTGATTGCCCTTTCTGACCAGGACGACGTGTGGCATGCTCACCGCCTGGAACGCAGTCAGCAGGAATTCATCCAGCATCCGGAAGCCGGCCTGATCTTTTCGAATGCCGATGTGATCGATGACCTCGGCCAGCTTCTTCCCTTCACGCTCTGGGAGAATTTTGCTTTCGACCAGAACGCGCTCGATGCGTTGCAGGGCGGCGACCTGCAGCCGTTCACCAAGCGCACGTATGTGACCGGCGCAACCGTCATGTTCCGCGCCGCATACGCGCCACTCTGTTTTCCCACCGGACAGCACTGGCTGCACGATGGATGGCTCGCCATGCTGATCGCTGCAATGAGCAACATTCGCGCCATCGATGAAAAGCTGATCGCCTACAGGTTTCATTCCTCGCAGCAGGTTGGCCTTGGCCCCGAAGCAGAAGAACAGGTGCGCAGGACTCTTGAAGAGCAGTCTGCTCATCACTCCTCCAACCTGGCAGCTTTTCACGCCGCCATGGAAGAAATTTGCGCAGCCATCGATAGTCTGCCCCTCCCCATGCAGCAAAAGACCGAGGGAACAGCGGACACCTTTCGCCGACACCGTGACTTTCTCGCCATGAGGCTCTCGCTTCCGCACTCCCGCATGGCAAGGCTGCCCGTTATTCTGCAGGCAGTCGAGCAGTATCGCCGGTCTTCGATGGGCGCGCTAAGTATGCTCAAGGACCTCGCGCTGCCGAAACCGCTCTAGCTCTCGGGATTGGGTTAGGTTGCAGTTGCGGAAGCTGTCGGGAATCCGTAACAATGCGACATGCCCGACTTGTCACAATATGTTTCCAAAACCGCTATTCACAGTGACCACGCTCCTGCCGCCATCGGCCCTTACTCGCAGGCCGTCAAGGTCGGCGAGTTCGTCTATACCTCGGGCCAGGTGGCTCTTGACCCGACCACCGGCCAACTAAGTGGAACGACAGCCGCCGAGCAGACAGTCCGCGTCTTTGAAAATCTGAAAGCCGTGCTCACCGCTGCCGGCTCTGACCTGTCAAAGGTCTTCAAGACGGTCGTCTTCCTGAAAAGTATGAACGACTTTGCCGCCATGAACGAGGTCTACGCCCAATACCTGGCACCATCGGGGACCGTGCCGCCATCGCGTTCCACCGTGGAGGTCGCCCGGCTGCCGAAAGATGCCCTGGTCGAGATTGAAGTCATCGCCTGCGCCTGAAAGCGACGTTGGCCGTTGAACGACATCTAATCAATTGCGAGGTGCCTGATATGCCAGAAACAAAGACAGAGAAGATCCAGAAGACCGATGCCGAGTGGCGAGCCCAGCTGACGCCGGAGCAGTACTACGTGACCCGGCAGAAGGGCACAGAGCCGGCTTTTTCCGGCGCGCTGTACCAGAACCATGCGGACGGCTACTACCACTGCGTCGCCTGCGGTGCCCAGCTGTTCAAGTCGGATGCAAAGTTTGAATCGGGTAGCGGCTGGCCCAGCTTCTACGTGCCAACCGCCGAGGACGCAGTCGAAACGCATGAGGACAACAGCTACGGCATGCGCCGGATCGAGGTCGA
>CAZZZL010000030.1:37639-55469 GCA_964658655.1 uncultured Acetobacteraceae bacterium
CGCTGCGGCAGCCACCTTGGGCATGTTTTCCCGGACGGCCCGAAGCCGACCGGCCTGCGCTATTGCATCAATTCGGCGTCACTGGACTTCAAGCCTCAGAGCTAGTCTTCGAGCTGAAGAACTGGCCTGAAAACAGAAACAGCAAAAGCCCCGCCTGCTCAGATAGAGCGCGGGGCTTTTGCTGTTTTTATGAATGTCGGGCTGGAGTTAGGCCTTGACGACTTTGCCGGACTTGATGCAGCTGGTGCAGACGCGGATGCGCTTGTTGCTGCCATTCTCGAGCTTAGCCTTGACCGGGCGGAGATTCACGTTCCACTTGCGGCGCGTGACATTGTGCGCGTGCGAAATGTTGTTACCGAACTGCGGACCTTTGCCGCAGAGATTGCATACCTGTGCCATCGCTTGCTCCAGAAATTCTGAACTTTTCCCGCCTGCGTCCGGGCCACGCACGATCCCGGATCCCGTGACCGGGCGAAGGAACCTCGTGTTGCCGCTGGATACACCAGAGGGCGAACCACGCGTAAGCGCCGGTCTGCCTGACTGCGGAACCTTAAGTGTAGCCGATCAGGCTTGATTTCGGCAAGATTTCCGACAGCCCTTGGACCCTACCGAGCCGCGATCCCGTCGATCAGCCGAGCCAGGTTTGCCCCGGCATCCTGCAGGGCGTCGCGGTCACCCTCGAGACGGCTGATCATCAATGCACCTTCCAGCGCGGCGATGACAGTGTTGGCGAGCAGCCGAGGTTCAGTCCCGGGCCTGATCTCCCCATCGCGCAAACCAGCCTCAACAATGCCGCACAGACGCGCCTTCCAGTCTCTCAACCCGTCTCTGGCAAGCCGGCGCAGTGCGGGATTGCCATCGTCACTATCGATGGCCGTATTCATCAGCGGACAGCCGCCCGGCACGGCTGACGGCGCCTCCACGAAGCGGCAGACCAGGTAATGGAGCTTGGAGATCGAGCCTTCGACGTGGCCAAGATCGTCCGTGCGCAGGCGCATCGACTGGCCCAGCGCAAACTTGAACGCCTCGCTCGCCAGTTCTTCCTTGCTCGCGAAATGCCGGTAGATTCCACCTTTCTCCAGACCGGCGGCCAGCATGACCTCCTGCATGGAGGCGCCGTCAAATCCGTGCTGGTTGAAAATTGGCGCAGCCTTTTCGATAATTCGCTGCCGCGTGCGTTCGCCTTTGGACACCGTCGGACCTGTTTCCACGGCTTTCTCCTCAGATTACGAATCCCGCGCCCATTCTCTGAATCAGATGCAGAAAGCGACCATTCAGTCTCTTTTTAGCACATGGGAGGTTCCACCTGGCAGCCGCGACCACACTTCCCGCTCAGAGAGCCAAGGCGCTGCCCATCATTAATCCGTGGGTCGTCGCCCTGACGGTGACGATAGCGACCTTCATGGAGCTGCTCGACACGTCCATTGCGAACGTGTCGCTGCCCTATATCGCGGGCGGGCTGGGGCGATCTTTTGACGAAGTTACGTGGATCCTGACGACGTACCTGGTCGCCAACGCAGTCGTTCTGCCGATGTCGGCCTGGCTGTCGCGCGTCTTTGGCCGCAAGAACTACTACATGGCCTGCGTAGCATTGTTCACCGTGACGTCGTTCATGTGCGGCGTCGCGCCTACCCTAGGCATCATGCTGCTGGCGCGCGTGCTGCAGGGGATCGGCGGCGGCGGCCTGGCGCCGGTCGAGCAGGCCATCCTGGTCGACACTTTTCCGCCGGCGAAACGTGCCTCGGCCTTTGCTCTATATACAGTCGCGATTGTGACGGCGCCGGCCATCGGACCCGTTCTCGGCGGATGGATCACCGACAACTACAACTGGCGCTGGGTCTTCCTGATCAACATCCCGATTGGCCTCGTATCTCTATTCCTCACCAGCCGCTTCGTGCACGATCCGCCGGCATTTACCGAGGAGCGAAAGTCTGTCCGGGTCAATGGCAAACTGCGTATTGATGGCATCGGGATCGCGCTGATCGGGCTCGGCTCAGCAGCGCTTGAAGTTCTGCTCGATCGCGGGCAGATTGACGACTGGTTCGGATCGCGATTCATCATCGCGATGTTTGTCATCGGCGTCGGGTGCTTCGGCGCTGCCATTTTCTGGGAGCTACATCAGAAAGACCCGGTGATCGATTTCCGCATGCTGAAGGTGCGGAATTTCGCCATCGCCAACATTTTCTATTTTGTCTTCGGCTTCGGGCTGTTCGGCTCGACGACGATGATCCCCCAGCTGCTGCAATCGCTCTATGGGTATCGCGCGATTGACGCCGGGCTGGTGCTTGGTCCGGGGGCGCTGGTCATCACGTTTCTCGCGCCGGTCGGTGCACAGCTGGTGCAGAGGAAGATCATCCAGCCGCGCATCCTGCTCTTCGGCGCCGTGATGGTCGTCGGCATTTCGTTCATTCACTACAGCCGCTTCAACCTGCAGACGGACTACACGCACTACGCGCTCGCCCGCGCACTGCAGGGCCTGGGTTACGGCTTCTTCTTTGTGCCGCTGTCGGTCATTGCATATTCGCAATTGTCACCGGCACAGAATAACAAGGCTTCTTCGCTGACGAACTTTTTCCGCAACTGGGGCGGCAGCTTCGGGATCTCCTTCGCCACCACGATGGCCGAGCGCCGCACCGATTTTCACCAGTCCGTCGTTGGCGCAAACCTTACGCCAACATCCCATAAATTTCAGGATGCAATCAAGCAAACCGCCATCTATCTGCAGCAGCACGGCTTCTCACATGCCGATGCGATGAGCGCCGCCTACTCCCGCTATTACAGTGAGCTCAGCGCACAGACGCATATGCTCGGCTTCATGGATTGCTTCTTCATCATGGGCGTCGTTACCCTGATCGCCGCGCCGATCACACTGCTGACGAAGTCTTTCAAGCTCGGCGGCAAGCCGTCGGCGAATCACTAAGCTTAGCTATTTGCCATAGTTAGTGATCCATTCGGGCGGCTCTTTTTCAAGGCTGCCATTCACCTTGACACCGCGCTCTTCAGCCCATCGATAACCCCACATGGGGCCGTACTTGGTAACGTATGTATCTGGCGCGCTATAAACGGGATCGCTTTCCGCCTCTGCCAGCGAAACAAACCGATAGCCCTTATCGATGAAAAGCTGAAGCAGTAGCGCGATGACGTCTGCATTTAATTTGCTGTCGTGCAGCAGCATGATCTGCGGCGGTTCATAGCCGAGCACCTGGTTGTTGAGCCGCCCATAGTAGTCGATCTCGTCGGATGTATACGCAAGATAGGCAGCTCGGAGGCTTGCGGCTTCCCTGGTCTTGCCGTGTCCCAGCATCTGCACATAAGCAGCATTAAATACGTAATCTTCGTTCTCAATAGTGCATGGTGCAATGCGATAACCGCGCTGGGCCAGAAAGGCAGCAATGGCTTCATGCTTCTCCCGCGTGTCGCCAGACTGATTGTAAGGAAAACGCAGGAAGAGTCCGTGATCGCGCCCAGCCTTTTTCAATAAGGGGAGAAAAGTCTGCTCACCTTTTATCACGTCGTCTTCAAACGCCGTAATCGACATGTCATTTAAACCGCTATGGGAGTAGGTATGATTGCCGAGGTCCAAGCCATTCCCCGTCCATTGCTTTAGGATTAAACTGCCTTGCTTCCTTCCGAGTTCTCTCACACCCTGTTCGATTACAAAGCCCGTAGCGGGTACGTGATCCAGGCTCAGGCCTGCTAGAATTTCGCGATTCACCTGCATCGCTAGCTTCGGAGTTGCGGAAAGCGGACCCGGCGGTGGATCTCCAGAGGCATAAGGAAGATCGTCAATCGTAATCGCAACTGTCTTATCCTGAGTGTGCCCAGAGCATGGAATAGAACAGACAATCAACAGGGCAACAAAAGCTTTCACGCTGTTAAACACCGAACGGGTCCTCCAGCGATTTGCTTGGGCCGGTAAATAACTTCGCGCCGTCTGCAGTGATGTACATATCGTCTTCGAGGCGGAGTCCGAATTCGCCGCGGAGATAAATTCCCGGTTCATCTGAAAAAGTCATGTGTTCAGCGAGTGGCAGCGTATTGCCCTGGACGAGATATGGCCATTCGTGCCCATCCATACCGATGCCGTGACCGAGTCGGTGCGTAAAGTGCGCGTAGCCCGGACCGAAGCCCGCGTCGGTGATGACTTTGCGCGCGGCAGCATCCACTGCTTCACACGGCACGCCGGGACGCGCAGTCGCGAGCGCGGCAGCCTGCGCGCGATGGACGATGTCGAAGATTTTCAGCATCCTGTCTGAAGGCTTGCCGTAGACGAAGGCGCGCGTAATGTCCGACTCATAACCTTCCACCATGCAGCCATCGTCGATCAACACCATCGCTCCTTCGCGGATGGTCTGCGGCTTGATGGAGCCATGCGGCAGCGCGGAATATTCGCCGGTCTCACAGCTTGCTTCACCGAGGAAGCCGACACGTGCATAGCCAGCTGCAATCAGGTCAAGAAAATCATGCGTGGACATACCCGGATGACCGCTGCGCCAGGCTGCTTCGTACACCTGCAGCGTGATGTTATTTGCCAGTTGCATCAGCGCCAATTCCGCGGGCGACTTGATACTGCGGCACCCGCCCGTAACGGGCCGCGCGTTTACGAGAATCGCGTGGGGCAGAGCGCGGGCGACGCCATCGGCGAAAACATAGGGCATGGTTTCTTCCATGCCGACCGTGCCTGTAGTGATGGCAAGCTGCTTCAGTCCGGCCCCAACTTGCTCGTAAGGACTCTCGTTTTCCTGCCACGTATACAGCCTTGTCTTCGCCATCGAGGGGACCATCGACAGCCGCTCCTGCAGACGCTCTTCTTCGAACGCCGGGCAGACTGCGAATGGCTCACCTTTGACGGGAATCACCAGCAGCATGAGGCGTTCACTATTGCCCCAATGGACGCCGGTGAAGTAGTTGAGGGTCGTGCCGCCGGCCATGCAGATGGCGGTGAAGTTGTGCTGGCCCATCAGCTCACGCGCACGGACAATCCGCGCCTCGCGTTCAGAGCTGCTGATGGGCACGGCTTCTGATCGGCGGTCATGCAGCGAGACGATTGCGGGCGGAAGTGCAGCAGGAGTTTCGTTGTGCTGTGCGTGTGCGGAAAGCACGATGGCAGGAGCAAGCGCAGCGGGTACTACGCTTGTGATGAAGCGCCGGCGGGTAGTCGTCATGTGGAAGCATGATAAACCCGCTTCGACGAGCGACGGCTCTCCGTGCGATAGACTGCGGCCATGGCCGAACGGCAAACCGAGCGCACACTTTCCTCCCCTTCGGTCACAGAGAGCGATCGCAACCGCTTCCACGCACCATGGATCATGTTCTGGGTCGGCCTTGGCGTGCGCATCCTGTACATGACACTGGCACGCACCTTTCACATCCGCACCTTCGACGACCACTTCACCTTTGGATGGGAGATGGGCCGTATAGCCCGCGCGCTCAACACCGGCTATGGCTATGCCGATCCATTTACCGGCCACACCGGGCCGACGGCATGGACGGGACCGCTCTATCCGCTGCTGCTCGCCGGCATCTTCAAAATTTTCGGGGTCTACACCGTCAGCGCCGCGTGGTTTGCGCTGGCGATGAACTGCGTCTTCTCCGCGCTCACCACGCGGCCCACGTGGGAGATAGCGGCACGCTGCTTCAATCCGAAAGTGGCGAAATGGGCAGCCTGGCTGTGGGCACTGTATCCCGCGGCCATGCAGTACGCCGTGCGCTGGGTGTGGGAGATGAATGTCACGGTCCTGCTGTTCACCTGCATGCTGGTGCTGGCGCTCAGACTGCGCAATGTCGGCGAAAATCCCATGGTTGTGCAGCGTAAGTCGCCGAGTTGGAAGCTGTGGGCTGCGTTCGGTGTCACGTGGGGATTGATTGCGCTGAGCAACCCGTCGGTCGCGATTTTTCTGCCAGTTTGCGGGATATGGCTGCTGCTCAAAAACGCTCCGGCAGCCGGGCTTTCCATCGGTCAGCGGATCAGTGGCGCCACGCTCGCGGGCGTGTTGTTCCTGGCCTGCATTTCACCGTGGATCGCGCGCAACTGGCTTGCCTTCCACCAGTTCGTACCGATGCGGGGCAACTTCGGCGCCGAACTGTATCTCGGCAATGGACCGGGGGCGAATGGCTTTCTGATGGAGTACAACCACCCGGAGCAATCGGCAAAACAGCTGCGCCTGTATAGGGAGATGGGCGAGCTGCCCTACGCGAAGATGCGTGGCGACAAGGCCAAGGCCATCATTCACCGCGATCCAGGTTTGTTCATCCGGAACTCGGCCAAACGGGCTTATTTCTTCTGGGCGGGCGTGCCGCATCCTGCAGACGACGCCTGGTATGTGGAGGTAGGCCGCAACTTCAACTATGACGTGATCAGCATCGCGGGGCTGCTCGGTCTCGCGCTTGCTTACCGCCAGAGAGTGCCCGGCGCGGTGCTCTTCGGGTGGATATTCCTGCTCCTGCCGCTGCTCTATTATTTCGTAACAGTGCATGCACGTTTTCGCCATCCGTTCGAACCGCTGATTACGATCCTTGCCGTGAACCTGTTTCAATCGGCCGAGCCGCGAAGGGTTAAAAGCACTGTGCAGCCGTTCGCCCGGTGAGCTGCAAGGAAGGACGTACAAGCCATGTACCAGACGCGACGCAACGCTATCGGCACAATGCTCTCCGAATCTCTGGCGGGCATTCTGCCGTCGCCGGCGATTCTTCATGGCGAAGCGCCCGTTGAGCTTCAGGGCGGAGATCAATCGAAAGTCGAGGCAGCGCGGAACCGCATCCGACAGGCGATAGAGCAGGGCAAAGCTACGGGGGTCGCGTTTGCCGTCGCATCCCATGGGCGGATTGTTCTGCAAGAAGGTTTCGGCTGGGCTGATCGCGAGGCCGGCGTAAAGGTGACGCCGCATACGCCGTTCAGTCTCGCGTCGATTACCAAGCCATTCATCGCGACGATGCTGATGACGCTGGTCGCGGAGGGAAAGCTCCAGCTCGATGCGCCTGCCAATCGGTATCTCGGCGAGGATGGAATCCGCGGGGTCAATGGTAAACCTGACGCAGTGACAGTCCGCATGCTAGGCGCTCACAACAGTGGCCTGCCGGGCATGTTCGAGTCTTACGATCGGAGCGAGGCGAAGCTGGAGCTCACGGCCGGCGCGCTGCTCAAGCAATATGGCCGGCTGGCTTACCCGCCCGGCACCTGCTACGAATACAGCAACCTAGGGTTTGCGGCGCTGGGCGCCGTAGCGTCGAAGCTGACCTCATTGGATCTCGCCACGCTTTTACAGCGAAGAGTTCTTACGCCTCTCGGCCTGAATGACAGCTTTTTCGACACAGATCTGGCGCGAATCAGCACAGGGGCTGTGCGTTATGATCCGCTCGGCCACGCCATCCCTTACTACATGACCTCCACGCCGGCATCCGGCGAGCTGTACGCCAGTGCTCATGACCTGGCGCGGTTCGCCATGTTCACGATGAAAAACCGCCTCGATGACGGCAAGCCGATCCTCGAGGACCACTGGATAGACGAGCTGCTCCGGCCGGTGTTTGTCGGGCCATCGGGCGTGGCGACGACCTTCGGCTGGTTTACAGGCCGACTCCAATCCGGGATGCCGTTTGTCACGAAGGGTGGAGGACAAGCCGGGGTCTGCACGGTCGTGCACATGGTCCGTCAAAGAGCCTCGCGTGCCTGGTGCTGACCAACCAGTCAAATGCCAGGGAGCTCGCCAACGATGCCTGTGATCTGCTCATGGAAAGCTATCTTCCCGAATGGAAACAGCCCCACGAGGACAGCGGCTATCAGCCTGTACCGTTCGTGATCGGACCACACTTTCGTGGACGCTGGTCGGGAAGGCTCCTGAACGGAGGCGCGAATATGCCGGTCAGGCTGAATATCGAATCCGGTGACACAGCTTCGTTTGCGATCGGCAGCAGCCCCGCGGCGCCGGTGAGTGATCTTCGCTTGCAAGGGGAAGCCTTTACCGGCAACACGATTGGTACAATCGAGTCTCCCGACGCGCAGCGCGCCGGAGCAACGAAGCTCAGCATCAAGCTTGTGGCTGTCAGCGGGAAGCTTTTCGGCCGGGTCTTTGCGACAGCCGGTGACCCGGATTTCAGAAATGTGCGGCTGCCCTACGTGCTCACCCTTGAGCGCGTCTCGGGTTAATTGTGGTACAGGACCTGCGCAGCTTCGACATTGTGGCCTGATCGCGGAAATCAGGAGACTGATCGATCGTCCGGACGACCCAGGTGATTGACCAAACGGTCGGCGCCAATTAGACTACGAAGAGTCTGGCGATCCTGCCTGCCCGTCTTTGACCTCACAAAAGGTTATGACCGGTTGGCCGGCCAGGCCGCTCACCTCCCCAATCTGGAAACGATGTGGAAGTTGGAGTGGTCCGGCGCGGTAACTGCAAGTGCCTGGTATGTTTCTGGCCACACAGATTTGAAGGAATTGCACTCTCACGGCCGCCCCCTGCAACAAGATCGGGCCCGTCGAGAATGCTGGAGGTTGTATGTACGCCGTTATCCGTACCGGTGGTAAGCAGTACAAAGTCACTCCTGGCGAAGTGGTGCGTATCGAGAAGGCCCCTGCCGGCGAGAATAATGTGATCGAGTTCAGTGATGTTCTGGCGTTCTCGACCGATACAGACGGTATCGCTAAGCCCTCTGCGGCCAAGGTCACTGCGACCGTGGTGGAAGAAGGCCGCGGTGACAAGATCCTGGTCTTCCATTACAAGCGGAAGAAGCAGTACAAGAAGCTGCAGGGTCATCGCCAGGCATACACCGCTGTTCGCATCAATGAGATTGAAGTGAACGGTTTCACCTACCGCGAAGAATCCAAATAGCTGAATGCATCGCCCGGAGCCTGCTCCGAAGATACTTATTTCCGGAGCCCTGCTCCAGTTGAGGTTTTACGATGGCACATAAAAAAGGACTAGGCAGTTCCAAAAACGGGCGCGATTCTAACGCGCAGCGCCTTGGAGTGAAGATTTTTGCCGGGCAGATTGTCACCGGTGGCTCCATCATCGTCCGTCAGCGCGGGACGCCGATCAAGGCCGGCCTGAATGTTGGCCGTGGTAAAGATGACACCCTCTTCGCCAAGATCTCAGGCAAGGTCCAGTTCATTGATCGCGGACGCACCGGCCGTTTCGTGGCCGTGGAACCGCTTCCTCACCAGGAAGTCGCCGCCGACTAATTCCGGCGTGCAGACCCAAAAAGGCCAGAGATTCCGCTCTCTGGCCTTTTACTTTTGGGGTGGTTGTGAATCGCGGGCAGCGATGAATCTAGTGAAGATCGACAGAGTTGCGGGAAAGCACGCGATCGACGGTCCGCTCGACTTCGTCAAGGAAGAACGGCTTGGCAGCCGGTGTCATCACGACCTGGCCACTGCTGTGGCCGATCGCCATTGCAATCTCATTCCAGCGCAGCAACTGGGAAGTTGCCGGTATCATCAGCGTCCTGCGTGCCGGTTCCGACAGGAAGAAGTATCCCGTCCATAACAGCAATGCACAGAGCGATCCGACTTCTCCAAAGAGACTCATCGTCGAAACCATCGGCGAGCCGAAACGCGTCATGGCGGACATAATGAAGTCTGTCGCAGCCAGCATGCCCAATCCGAGACTGATACCGAAGACATGACTCTTATAGGACAGCCCCAGCTTGTGCACGGACAGCGCGAGGAAAGCAAGCATGCATAGCTCGAGGATGCTGGTGCAGCGCATCAGTTCGATCATGGCGAGCGGAATGGCGCGCAAGCTGATGCCGTAGGGATGCAATGCAGAGGTGACGACAATAATCGTCGAGGTGATGGCGATCCAGCTGAAGATGATCCTGCCGACCTTCTGAAGGCCTGGCAGCGGTTCCATGACGTGATCGAAGATCTGACGCATGGCAAAGTACAGGGTCGCGCTGCCAACCAGGAAACTGAGCCAATAGACCGTGAAGTAAGCGTCATACATCACACTGGGCGCGAAAGTGTGCACGCGCATCAGTGTCAGCAGGGTCAGGTCAGAGACTACTTTGAAGGCCAGGTAGATCATCATCGCCGAGAACCTGCGCCGCAGGTCTGCATGCCGGAGGAATGCAGTCAGCGCCACGACGTTGATGGCGCAACCAACGATACTGGCGTCCGAGATGATGTGCGAGAGATTCAAGCGGGGGCTGCCTTCTAATTTCAGAGTTTAGCTTGAAACCCGCCGCGTGCTCAAATAACTCTGTTGAACCAGTAACCCGCAGTAATCCCGGCTAGTTACTTCCAGATTCCGCAGCCACCGGAGTTGAGCGGGCAGGTCGGCATGGGACACAGCGAGGGAACAACCTGGTTGCCCGTCGTGGTCTTTTTTGAATAGGCGCCCGCGGCAATACCAGTGACGACGAGGGTAAGAGCAAAGGTACGGATGGCCAGTTTCATGATGTTACCTCCAGGGTTCTCTACAGCAAACTTCGCTTCGTTGACTGCTGACTATGAGTATATTCATGGGACTTGCTAAGTCCATTCAATACAATGAGATTACGATATATTAACCCTTACCTAACACAAAAGTAACCAACAGTGTTGACTTACTTCCAGACAGGGTACGGAGGTGTAGACGGCGATTGCAGCGCCCGGTCCTGACTCCAGCTACAAACCGACAGGCAGACCGCGGAATGGCACATTCAGCATATATATGCCGGACCCTGGACGTGCTATACTCAAGATGAGTTCAGCAGGCCCTAACCTCGTTCATTTTCAGTAGTTTAGCTCAGAATGCTGATGCCCCGGAGAACGACGGAGGCCGCCCTGATCTGACGGAGTTCTATGTCGACAAGAGAAACCCCAGCCGCACTTGCGGAGATGCCTGCCGCGCCCGCCGTGAAGAATTCCTACACCGGCGAAAACATCACCATCCTCGAAGGCCTTGAGGCAGTCCGCCTGCGTCCGGCCATGTACATCGGCTCAACCGGCGAACAGGGGCTACACCACCTGGTCTACGAAGTCGTGGACAACTCTGTGGATGAGGCGTTGGCCGGTCATGCTACGCGGGTCGAGGTGACGATCCACATCGACAACTCGATCACGGTGACAGATGACGGCCGCGGGATTCCTGTCGATGACATGACGCTGCCGACCGGCGAGCGCATGCCGGCAGTACAGGTGGTGCTCACCAAGCTGCACGCCGGCGGCAAGTTCGATGCTTCGAATTACAAGGTGTCCGGCGGGCTGCATGGAGTCGGCGTTTCGTGCGTCAATGCGCTCAGCCAGGAGTTTGGCGTCGAGATCTGGCGCGATGGTCACACCTACGAGCAGGACTATTCGAAGGGCCTGCCCATCTCTACGCTACGCCAGACCGGCACCAGCAAGCGTCGCGGCACCAAGATCCACTTCCTTCCGGACCGCAGCATCTTCACCGTGAGCGAGTTCAACTACGACACATTGGCCCAGCGTCTTCGCCAGCTCGCGTTCCTCAACAAAGGGCTGGAGATATGGCTGACCGATGAGAGGACCACCGATGCAAAGACCGGCGAAGCCAAGCGCACGGAGTTCAAGTATGTCGGCGGCATTGCTGAATTCATCAAGCATCTGAACAAGGGCAAGATCGTTCTGCACGAGAAGCCGATCTACATGGAAGCGATGCGCGACAAGATCGAGATCGATATCGCGCTGCAGTATAACGACAGCTACTCCGACACCATTTTCAGCTTTGCGAATAACATCAACACGGTCGACGGCGGCACGCATCTGTCGGGCTTTCGTGCGGCCCTGACGCGCACCATCAACTCGGCCGGCCAGTCTCTGGGACTTTTTAAAGATGTGAAAGAGAATCTTTCCGGCGACGATGTGAAAGAAGGCCTGGTGGCGGTTGTCAGCGTCAAGCTTTCACAGCCGCAGTTTGAAGGCCAGACCAAGGGCAAGCTGAATTCCGATATCGCCGGCATCGTGCAGGCATTCGTGAACGAGCGGCTGGGCGCTTTCCTCGAGCAGAACCCGCCGATCGCCCGCAAGATCATCAACAAGGCAATCGAAGCCTCGCGCGCACGTGAGGCAGCGCGCAAAGCCCGCGACCTCACACGCCGCAAGGGTGCCCTCGATGGCGGCGGACTGCCCGGCAAACTGGCCGATTGCAGCGAGCGCCAGCCGGACCGCTGCGAACTGTACCTGGTCGAGGGTGAGTCCGCCGGCGGCACTGCCAAGCAGGGTCGCGATCGCCGGTTCCAGGCCATCCTGCCCCTTAAAGGCAAAATCCTCAATGTCGAGAAGGCCCGCTACGACAAGATGCTGGGCCACGAGGAAATTCGCGCGATGATCACGGCCCTTGGCTGTGGCATCGGCAAGGACGACTTCGACCCGACGAAGATCCGCTACGGCAAGATCATCCTGATGACCGACGCCGACGTCGACGGCTCGCATATCCGCACGCTGCTGCTGACATTCTTCTTCCGGCATATGCAGGAGTTGATCCGGCGCGGGAATGTCTACATTGCGCAACCGCCGCTGTATCGGATCAAAAAGGGCCGCTTCGAACAGTACATCAAGGACGATGCTGAGTTCGTCAAGGTGATGGTCAAGCGCGCAGCCGATGGCACAGACATCAGCTACGGCCCGAACAAAACCAAGCTGGACGTGGCGGCACGCACGCGTTTCATGAGCCACCTGAGCGAATATCTCGGCTACTTCGACAAGGTTGACAAGCGGCTCAGGAACGAGCAGGTCACCACCGCTCTTACGCGTCTCGAACTGGTGAAGCGGGCTGACTTTGAAGCGCCTGCCTCGCGTGCTGAGACGGCGGAAGGCGAGATTCCAGTCTTCTCCGGTACGCCACCGTCGAAGTTGCAGAAGCTCTACACCGAACTGCAGGCAATGGCGAAGCAGTACCAGTTCAAAGCAGTAAACGCACCCATCTTCGAGGAGGAACACCAGACCTGGATGGTGAGCTACCAGGATGCGCAGGGCTCTATCCGCCGCATCGACTGGACGCTTGCTTCATCGCCCGAGTATCGGCAGATGATGTCGAAGTACGTGCAGATCAAGGATGAACTGGTTGCGCCTTTCATCATCGAACCAACCTTCAAGAGCAAGGCTGCACTTGATGACGAAGCCGAAGCTGCCGCCGCCGGTGAGCAAGGCGAGACTGGCTCTGATACTGAGACCGGATCAGCGCTGACCGAAAAGGCCCAGAAGAAGGCACCACGCGGCATACAGGAGCCGGTAGTCAGGCAGACTGCACGTGAACTGTTCGACTACATCATCGAGCAGGGCCGCCGCGAATACCAGGTGCAGCGCTACAAAGGGTTGGGTGAGATGACGGCGGCGCAACTGTGGGAGACGACGATGGATCCTGAGAAGCGCACACTGCTCTCCGTGAAGCTGGAAGACATCGCGGAGACAGAGACAATTTTCTCGACACTGATGGGCGAAGATGTCGAAGCCCGTCGGAAGTTCATTGAGGATAATGCGCTGGACGTGAAGAACCTCGATATCTAACAGTATCGAGTACAACTCGCGAGAAAGGCCGGCTTGATGCCGGCCTTTTCTGTTGCCGTTACAATCTCGGATGCAGCTTCTCGAAACCACTCGCCTGCTGATACGCGCGGGCGAAGGCACACAGCTTCGCATCCTGATAATGGCCTGCGAGAAACGTCAGGCTTACAGGAGTGCCGGGGCCTCCAATGGAATCGTCATCGCCACTGTCCGTGGCGGGCGGAACAGGCGCATCGCTGCCGCGCAAACCGTTCGGCAGGATCACAGCTGGGTGGCCGGTAAGATTCGTCGCGACCAGCTGTTCTCCAAACGTCGGGGTCACGATTACATCCACATCCGCAAACAGCTTCGTCCATGCCGCGATGGCAAGTGTGCGCGCACGGTTTGCCTGGATATATTCAACAGCCGGATAGAACCGCGAGATGCGGAACAGGTTCGGCCAGTCTTCCGGACCCTGCTCGGTCAGCAGCTTGTCGCGGCCGGAGATGGTCAGGTCATCGAAGGCAGCGGCCCCTTCTGCCGTCAATAAAGCAGTCATCGCGCCGTATGGAAATTTAGGCAGCTCGACCGGCGTCAGTGTCACGCCCATGGCATGAATTTTGTCGAGAGCCGCAGTATCGTATCGGCGATCGTACTCGCGGCGAGCGCGGCTCTCTGCCATCTCCTGCTGTTCTTTTTCGCGCTGCTTCTTTTCGGCGTCAGTTTCGGTAGCCGGTGCCTTCACCGCTTCGTCGTCAGAAGCTTTGCCTGGCTCGAAATCCTGCTTGAAGTAGCCGATCCGTAACTGTTTCCAATCCAGATCCGCGTTCCAGTTGAAGGCTGCATCGCGGGTCGCCAGGTCGTGCTGGTCCGGACCGTGGATCGCCGCCATCACGATGGCGCAGTCTTCCACTGCACGGCAGATCGGCCCGAGCTTGTCCATCGACCAGCTCAGCGCCATCGCTCCTGTCCGTGGCACAAATCCAAAGGTCGGCCGCAGGGCAGTCGTCCCGCAGCGGGTTGAAGGCGAGGACAATGAGCCGAGGGTTTCAGAGCCAATCGCGAAGGCCACGCATCCCGCGGCTGTTGCGGATGCGGAACCTGCAGAAGAACCGCTCGACCCCTGCTTTGGGTTCCACGGATTACGCGTGCGTCCGCCAAACCACTTGTCGCCCATGGCCAGTGCGCCGAGCGTGGTCTTCGCGACCAGTACAGCGCCGGCTTCATCGAGCCGCTTCACGACCGTCGCATCTTCATCGAACTGTTGATGCTCGTATCCGCCAGCGCCCCACGTGGTGGGATAGCCTTTCACCGCGAGCAGGTCCTTTGCGCCCCAAGGCAGGCCATGCAGCGGTCCGCGATATTTACCGGCAGCAATTTCGCGATCAGCATCGCGGGCATGCGCCATGGCACGTTCTTCGGTCAGTGTTACGGCGGAATGGAGAGTCGCGTCGTAGCGTTTGAGACGCGTGAGATACATCTCCGTCAATGCGACAGAAGAAATCTTTTTCGTGCGGACATATTCGGCCAGTTCACGCACACTGAGGAACGCCAGCTCTTCGAGGTTCGATGGAGCTGTCCGCGTCGCCGGCGCCTTGCTGATCTGCATCGGCTTACGTTCAGTATTAATGACGGCACCGGGCGCCAGCGGATCGAAGATGAGCGCAGGCGCGACCGCATTTGGCATCTTCAATGCGCGGATCGCCTCGTAGCCTGCGCGCTGCTGCGTGAGCCCTTCAATCATGGCCGTCTTCTGCTCGGGCGTGATAATGACGCCGGCCAGTTGAGCGGCCTGGTCGATCATCTCCGGCGTGACCTTCGCCACCTCCGGCTTCTTTTCCGCGCCGGGCGTGGACGTTTGCGCCTGGGCAGCAAGTGTATAGAGCGATCCTGGAAAAAGCGGCGAAAGGATGCCGAGGCGGCTGCACGTCGTCAGGAAAGAACGTCGATCAAGACTCAAGTTGGGAAATCCTCTGGAGAAGAAAGGCCAGTATACGGGCTGCTCGAAAATCGTCTAGCATCCCCGTATGGCCCTGCTGGAAGTTGCTGGTGTTTCGAAGAGTTACGCTGATCGCGGCGGTGTCTGGAAGAAGGCCGAAGAACATCTCGTCGTCGAGCAGGTCTCGTTCACGATCGAGCGTGGCGAAGCGCTGGGACTCGTCGGCGAATCCGGCTCGGGCAAGAGCACCGTGGCCCGTATGGTCCTCGGTCTTATTCCGCCGACTGCCGGCACGGTCCACTTCGACGGCCAACCGGTGACCGGCGCATCTGCCCACACCATGCGCATCCTGCGCCGTCGCATGCAGCCAGTGTTTCAGGACCCCTACGCAGCGCTCAACCCGCGTATGCGCGTGTTCGACATCATCACCGAACCGCTGGTGATTCACGAACAGCAGGCGCCGTCGGTCCTGCACACGCGCGCATCAGAGCTGTTGCGACAGGTGGGGTTGGATGAGTCGGCGCTTTCCCGCTATCCCCATGAGTTTTCCGGCGGCCAGCGGCAGCGCATCAATATTGCGCGGGCACTGGCGTTGCGGCCGGAACTGCTCATTCTCGACGAACCAGTATCGGCGCTGGATGTCAGCGTAGGCGCGCAGGTGGTGAATTTGCTGCGCGATCTGCAGCGGGAGTTTCAGTTGAGTTACCTGTTCATCACGCATTCGATGCCGCTGGTACGGTATCTCGCAGATCGCATCGCGGTGATGAGTGGCGGCAAGCTGATCGAAGTCGGCGAGGCGGAAGCCATCTGCCGCGCGCCACAGAATGCGTATACGCAGAAACTGCTGGCGGCTACGCCGGAGCTGCCGGTGATTGCGGGCTGAAGGTTGCGGCGCAGCCGGGAAACGCAGAGCGCTGCGCTTCGGTCGAGCTGACAGGTCTGGGGCTGCGCTGCTCGAGCTGACTAACCAACTATTTGTTGTTCGAGATGACAGGTCAGCGTTGGCTCAGGATGACAAGTTACAGGACTCCACAACCCATCAATCCTGAGGCGCGATGGCATAGTACCCTTTGCGCGTCTGAATCTTTAACGGGTCGCCCTGCACTTTGCAGCTCACTTCCACCTTGCGGTAGGAGCCGTCGAGCTTCGTATTCGTTGGCGTGTAGCTGGCGATGTACTGGGTGCGCAGCTCATCCTCGATCTGCGCGAAGGCGTCTTCCATCTTCTTGCCATTATTGCCGACGTCGATCATCCGGCCGCCGGTCGATTCGGAGAGCTGCCGCATAACGTAGTCGCCGCGATACATGCCGCCCATGCTGCGTCCGTAGAACGGTCGATCCGCAATCAGCAGAACGTAGACCATTACGTTCGATTTCTGCGCCGCCTCGATCGCATCCTGCAGCTTGTGGTTGCTGCCCTGATCTTCCCCATCTGTCAGCAGGATCATCGCCTTGCGACCATTCTCGGCCGACATCTTTTCCCGTGCTGCGAGGTAGACCGCGTCGTAAAGCACTGTGCCCTTGGGACCGCCCGGCACATTGACCGGGCCCTGTCCCACACCGGGACCGCCGTACCCGCCCCCGCCGACGTTGATCTGCGCCTTTTCCATGTCGCGGCTCAACTGGCCCGCGTTGTTGGTGTAATCCGAGAGCAGGTTGGTATCGACGTCGAAATTGATGAGGAACGCTTCGTCCTTCGACCGCAGTACGCGGTGAAGGAACTGCGAGCCGGTCTGCTGTTCCATCTGCAGAACATTCTGCTGACTGCCGCTGGTATCGAGCAGGATGCCGAGCGTCAACGGTTGGTCATCGACGCGGGTAAAGTTTTTGAGCGTCTGCGGCGTCTTGTCTTCGGCAACGGCGCAGTCCTGCTTGGTCAGGTTCGGCACCAGCACGCCATGCTTATCGCGCGCGTCAAAAAACAGGCTCACCAGGTTGACGTTCACCTTTAATGTCGAGACGGGATTGTCATCCATGCCGGCATTCGGGTCGCCCGGCGGTCCCTGCGGAGCGCTGTCCGGAGACGGCGCGTCCTGGGCCAACAGATGCGGGGCAGACACGAGAAGCAGGCCGGCGAAGGCCAGCATCGGCAGGAGGCGGAATTTCAGACAAGTAGACAGGCGCAGCATGGCTGTATAGACGTACCGGCGGGCGGGAAAGCTACAGGGTGCGACCAGCAGCAGTCAGAGAGGGGCACGGAGCGGGTCAACAGGGTTCAATCTGTTACTCTGACAATACTTTCCGGACGGTCATCCCGGCACTCTTCCCAGCCTAGCATCTATATTAGAGCAGGTTCGGAGCCGGTTGAGGCGCGACCGCAATTCGATGTTCATGTAGTTTCGGGGGTTGGTAGTGAGGCAAGCAGTATTGGCAGTGGCAATGGCGTCCGCACTTTTTGCGGCGGGCGGGCAAAATCAGCAGGGGAGCGTACCAGATGCTCCGGCGCCGCAACCGAATATCCCCAGTGCTCCAGCA
>CAZZZL010000031.1:0-22717 GCA_964658655.1 uncultured Acetobacteraceae bacterium
CCGGCGATTCATCCAGCTTTTCCGGAATCGTCATGTCATCGATACTTTGGATCCTGAACTGCTCTGCCGGTGTTGCCGTCAGTGTAGTTGCCAGGTCACCGAAAGCCACCTGCTGCTGACCAATTGCGGATTGCAGATCGAACTCCGCCTGGGCCGCGGCACTGCGCGCTTCAAGCACGTCCGGCAGTGTGGCGAGGCCCTGGGCAAGCCGCGCCTCGGACGCTTCACGGACGGCCTCGGCATTTTTTAAACTCACCTCGGCTGCTTCTCTTTCGGCGTCCGCATTCTGTAATCGATAAAAATCCTGAGTCGCTCGATAAATGATCGTGAGGTGCGTATTGTTGAAGGCGAGGTTTGCACCAAGCAGATTCGCGCGGCTGCTGGCAATACGCTCCTGCCGCGCACCGAAGTCGAGTATTAAATAACTCATCCTCAACTCCGGCTCATAGAGTCCTTCAGTCTGCAGCACAAAACTACTGTTTAGCAGCGTGCCGAAGTTGATTGTCTGTGCCATCACCGTCGCGATGAGCGTCGGGAAAAGTTCACTGCGGGCTATACCGACCGATCCAGCTTGTGCTTTCGCGCGCGCCCATGCGAGGCGGGTCTGCGGATTGTGCTGCTCCGCTATATCGATAAGTTGGCCGAGGTCATACCTCACCGCCGGATCCATCCTGACAGCGTTGTCCGGAAGCTTCGCCAGACTGTCCGGCAGGTGATCAACAGGTCCGCGCCATGGTTGATCGGGAGTCGTGGGGCTAGACTGCGCAAGGCTGGGCAAGCATGCCATCACACACATGCTTACCCATACTCCCATTCGCCGCGCAGACGTCATGACAAAAGCATACCTGCTGCAGCAAGCTCTTCAATCAACAACGCTAGGGTTGGCGCTCCAGCGTGACGCTCGAACTGTCATAGTCGCCCGTCAGTTGAAAGGTGAGGCCGCTGTGCATCAGGGCATCGCCGCTCAGCACTTCAGGCAGGCCTTTCAGCTTGTCGTCGATCGCCTTAATGCGGTACATCGCATCCGGCTGCAGACCCTGCAGATGCACAGTCGGAAAAGGTGAACCATAGCGCTGTGCCTGAAGGAAGGCGAACACTACTACCTGGCTCCCATCTCGAGCGACATGTTCGGTCGCAGTCGCAGAACTGTCTTCAGGAGCAATCAGGCGATAGAGATCGCCACGCTGCACGGACTGGCGAACGCTCTTGTAATACGCGACCAGTTCCTTGCTCTCTTTCATCTCGTCGTCTGTCCACTTATTCAGGTTGCCGCCAATACCGAGTGAGCCATTCATCGCCACCAGGTAGCGAAATTTCAACGGCACGGTCCGATGGTCAACGAAATTCGGCACGTCGGTGACCCATGCCATCATCGCGCCCGGACTGTACGCGCGCGTGAATCCGTCCTGCAGGACAAGCCGATCCAGTGCATCGGTATTGTCGGACGGCCACACTTCATCGGTGTAGCGCAGGATACCGAGGTCCACTCGGCCGCCGCCACCGGAACAGGATTCAACCTCCAGCTTCGGATGCTTGGCACGCAGGCGAGCCAGTATGTCGTACAGGTTATTTACATAGGCAACATAGATTTTTTTCTGCTGGTCGACAGGAACCGCATCCCAGCCTGGCTCTGCCCAGTTCCGGTTGTAGTCCCATTTTAGAAAAGCTATGTCATTCTCGGAGACCAGCTTGTCGAGAAACGAATAGACATACTCGGCAACATCTTTCCGCGCCAGGTTCAGCAGCAATTGCTGGCGGGCTTCTGTTCTTGGACGCCCCGGAAAATTCATCGCCCAGTCCGGATGCTTGCGATAAAGATCGCTGTCGGGATTAACCATCTCCGGCTCAACCCAGATACCGAAATCCATACCCAGGGCGTGGACCTTATCGATCATCGGCTTCAGCCCGTTCGGGAATTTCTCCTTGTTCACATACCAGTCACCCAGCCCGGCGTTATCTGTTTTGCGCTGGCCAAACCAGCCGTCATCGATCACAAATCGCTCAGCGCCGATACTTGCGGCTTTTTCTGCAAGCGCAATCTGGCCCGGCTCATTCACATCGAATTCGGTTGCTTCCCACGAGTTATAAAGAACCGGCCGCAGCTTCGCCTTGTCACCGCCGGGAAAAATCTCTGCCTGCTGAAAGTGATGCAGGATGCGAGCGGCCTCGCCGCGGCCCTTGTTGGTAAATCCGGCGTAGAAGATGGGAGTCTTCAGGGATTCTGCAGCCGCCAGCTTGTATCCAAAGTCGAAAGTATTGTATCCGCCGGTGATACGTGTCTGTTCAAATGAACTCGTCTCCATCGTAATGCGCCAGCTGCCGCTCCAGCCCAGTTCACCAAACCACGCCGGTCCACTTTCTTCGGTGGTCTCATGTTCGCGGCCGACTTCAAACCACGGATTCGCCTGGTGAGAAGTACTGCCGCGCCGGCTCTCGATTACGATCGAGCCAGGTTCCATTGCGGCGGAGCGCTGCTGCCACTCGCCGCTCCATCGCCCGGTCAGCCAGTGCGCCTCGTAGCCCTTTCCCTTTGGCAACGACCATGAAGCGGATTGTGCCGACTCCAGCGTGACCGGTTTTCCCCCTCGATTTTCAATGACTGACCAGCGCGCAATCATGCCGCTCTTGGAATAGACGCGATAATGCAATTCGACGAATAGCGGCGCCTTGATGTCCTTCATGACAATCGTCAATTCATCGCCCGAAATGGTGTTGCTCACGTAGTGAAGCACCACGTCGCGATTGCCATCCTCAAAGGTGGCCTTGATCGCAGGTTCGGTATAAAGCTCCCCGCCCCAGCCGGCATATTCCTGGGGTGTCGTCGTCGTCGAAAGGTCGAAGGACGCGCCATCAGGGAGGCTTTTTGCGACCGGCACATCGGCCAGGTTGCGAATCTTGCCGCCCCAAAAGATGGATTGCAGTTCGCCGCGTTCGTTCACGCCGAGCGCGTAGCTTTGCTCTCCCGCACCGAGCAACCAAACCTTTTTCTCCTGCGAAAATTCAATCGGCGCCTGCGCATGCAGCACAGGGTAAGCGGTTACAAAAGCCAGCAGCGCCACAATACATTTATGCAAAGGAAAGCCTCCATCAGGCCGCGATGGCCCATGGCAACTCTATCGCATTTCTAGAGACTTCCGGCAAGCCATGTGAGCACCAGCACCGAACGAAATGTCCACGCGATCGTCCTGATCCAGTTGGTGCCGACCAGTCGAGCAATCACGGCAGCATCGGCGCCGGAAGAGAGCTTGTTATGCAGCGGTACCTGGATGAACGCGGTTGACATCCAGATCAGAAGTATAAGCACCATACCGGCCCATGCCGAGGCAGTTGAGACCGAAACCGGCCGGAAGCGTGCGAACAAAAATAACGCCGCCGTCGCCAGTTCGATACACATCAGCGGCCCTACTACCCAGCCGGTCCTGGTGGCGTGCTCAGCCTCGTAAGCGGCGAAGCCTGAGCCGCCGACCCTGGCGAAAAGCGGGTAGTGGACGATCTGCACAAACCAGATGATTCCGGTCATGAACAGGGTCGACGTAATTTGAAGCATCAGGACAAGACGCATCAACGAGCCACCAGGTGAGCGGATTTATGCAAGCTTCTTCCGAACGATGCGGCGGACTGCTTCAGTCGCAACGCCGTAGAGCACATGCGTGAAAAGTTCGCTGAGATGTTCGCGCGCAGGTTGCTGGGGTGCCGGCTTGTCCAGCCCGGCGGCGGGCACCAGTGTTTCATGTGTACACAGCTGCAGCACTATGCCAAAGACCGATCCATATCCGGCTGTCACAATCGGAGCCACTTCTGCAGCGGCCCCATAGATCGCGCCGGTCGCAGCACCGAAGGTGAAGTGGATGGCGTTCATCGCCACCAGCTCCTGCGCATGGGAGAGCGGATGCCCGACGACACGACGTACCAGCACGACTGGCGGCGGCACCTGGCCTTCCGTCCGCGGGTTGTACAGCATCTCGCCTGCGATCTTGGCTACGGAACCAGCCAGGCCACCGAGCAATCCGGCCAGCAGGCCTTTCGCAATCGAGCGTGAACGGGACTTGCGGGTAAAGAAAGCTGCCATCTGCGCGGAACTCCTCTTGTAGGTGAGCGTCAAATTCTGCCTGCTTGAGATGCATTGTTTCCACTGAAATTGAATTGCCCCGCGCGATCAGCTTTGCCGTAATCAACCTCACTGTTATCAACAGAAATCAGAAAAAATCGTGTAGCCGTATCGTATACTTTCATCCATGGCGACACTCCTCTCCCCGCGCGATGCAGCATTGCGACTGGGGATTTCCTATCCGACCATCAAGCAATGGCTCTATCGCGGAAAACTGAAAGCCGTGAAGACGCCCGGCGGCCACTATCGCATTCCAGAGGCTGAGCTCGACGAGTTCCTGCATAAAGCCAAGCGGCCGGAAACACCGAAACGCCAGATGCTGCGCATGCTGAGCGGACGCAATCAGCTGGTCGGTCGCGTCGTTGAGGTTAAACTTGAAGGCTTGATGGCGCAGGTGAAACTTTCGATCGGCGGGCAGATTATAACCTCCATCATTACGGCAGAAGCTGCGCACGAACTGAATCTGAAGGTAGGCGAAACAGCAGCCGCGCTCATCAAGTCGACCGAGGTAATGATCCTCCGTGCGTAAATTAAGGAAATTCGCAGCGCTCGCCGCCAGTCTTTCTTTTGTATGCGCCGCACTCGCGCAGGAGCCGGTCCAGATAGCTGCTGCGGCCGATCTCGCGCCTGTTCTGCCTGCCCTGCTTGCCGAGTTTCAATCGAAGAGCGGCATAGTCACCAAAGTTTCCTTTGCCAGTTCAGCAACACTCGCGACGCAGATCGCGAACGGCGCGCCATTCGATTTATTTCTATCGGCCGACATGGGCTTCGCGCAGCGCGTCATCGATGCCGGTCTTGCGACCAGCGAGAAGCCTGTGCCCTACGCCCAGGGGACGCTGGTACTGTGGGAGCGAAAAGATGGACCCGTGCAGCCCGTCACGATCGACGCACTAACGTCCCCACAGGTCCAGAGCATCGCCATCGCAAATGCGGAGCACGCTCCGTATGGCCGCGCCGCGAAAGCTTCGCTCGACAGTCTTCATTTTACGGACAGGCTACAGCCGAAGCTGCGCGTTGCCGAGAACATCGGGCAGGCGGCGCAGTTTGTCGAGTCGGGGAATGCGCAGCTCGGACTCATCTCTCTCACCTCTGCGAAAACTGAGAAGCTGCAGCAGGAAGGCAGCTACATCGAGATGCCCGCAACGTCCTACCCTCCGATTCTTCAAGGCGCGGTCGTGCTCAAAAACAGGAACAGCCAGGGCGCTCAGAAGCTGCTCGACTTTTTGCTCTCTGCGCCGGCTGAAGATGAGCTCGCAGCGCGTGGATTGAAAGCGCCTCGCTAACCGATGCAGGCTGATCTGGATTGGCAGGCACTCTGGGTCACGCTCCGGCTCGCTTCCATCACGACAGTGGTCCTGCTCCTGATTGGCCTGCCGCTCGGCAGCTGGATTGCGCTCAGCCAGTCTCGATTTGCGCGGGTTGTCGAAGCCCTAGTGGCTCTGCCGCTCGTGCTGCCGCCGACCGTGCTCGGCTTCTACCTGCTGATCCTGCTCGGACCGCGAACTGCACCCGGCCGCTGGATGACAAGTCTCCTCGGACATCCGCTGGCCTTCTCATTCGAGGGGCTCGTCATCGGGTCGGTCCTTTATAGCCTTCCCTTCGCTGTGCAGCCTATAGCCGCCGGTGTCGGCAGCATTGACCGCGACCTGCTCGACGCAGCCCGGCTACTGGGCGCGCGGGGTCCAAGCCTGCTTTCGCGCGTGCTTATTCCTCTCACCCGGCCCTCCATCCTCACCGCCGCCGTGCTCAGCTTTACGCACACGGTGGGAGAGTTTGGCGTCGTGTTGATGTTGGGCGGTTCCATCCCGGGTCGCACGCAGACCCTGTCTATCTCGATCTATGACCAGGTCGAGTCGTTCGACTACGCATCCGCCAATCGCACTTCCCTGCTGCTCATCGTCATCGCGCTCGTAGCGCTGCTCGTCATCTACGGACGACACAAGCCGGAGTGGAGAAGAGCCGATGCCTGAGCTTACAGTTGAGGTGGAGCACCATCGCGGCAGCTTCACCCTCGATGTGCGCTTTTCAATCACTCGATGGCCCGCGCTTCTCTTCGGTCCATCGGGTGCGGGCAAGAGCACGCTTCTGCGCATCCTCGCCGGCCTCGACTCTCCGGACAGCGGACGCATCGCGCTCGATAACGTTGTCTTGGTCGACACCCATCGCGACCCACACGAAGCAGCCAGTACAGGTCTCGTGCAACTTGTCTCGCAGAGGCCTGCGCTCTTCCCTCACCTGAACGTCGCCGAGAATGTAGCCTTCGGCATTGCACGTCTACCCCGCGACGAACGCCGCACACGCACTTGCGAAATGCTGTCTCTGCTCGGCGCGGCCCACCTGGCAGAACGCCGGATCATGAATTTGTCCGGCGGCGAAAGGCAGCGCGTTGCCCTGGCCCGCGCGCTGGCACCGCGTCCCCGTCTGCTTCTACTCGACGAAGCATTCAACGGCCTCGACGGCGAGGCCAAACACACAATCCTCTCCGAGTTGACGGAGTTACTGGCGGCGCGCGACGTTCTGGCCTTGCATGTGACTCACGAAATTGCTGACGCATTCGCCATCGAAGCGGAGGTCTCTGTCATGCGGCAAGGAACGATAGTGGCCCAGGGAACCGCACCAGCGGTGCTCGCAACGGAGCGCGAGCGCTTGCTGCATTTGCTGGGATGAGAATTGCACAGCGCGAGTCCTCCAGCTTTGCTCAGGATGGCAGAGTGCGATCGTCAGTTCACCCAAGCAGCACAGGCTCGGGCTCCAGTCGAATACTGAAGCGCTCATGAACTCCATCGACAATCCGATCGCGCAGCGTAAGAACATCCTGAGCCTTGGCACCGCCCCGGTTCGTCAGCGCCAGCGTGTGACGTGTCGAAATCCCAGCCGCGCCCAGCGAAAATCCTTTATGGAAACCAGCCTGTTCCAGCAGCCAAGCCGCCGGCACTTTCACGTTTCCATCGGCTGCGGGATAACGCGGCACCTGCGACTCGTCAATGCCGAGCGCCTCTGCTATCGCCACCAGCTTGGTTAGAGCGACCACCGGGTTCTTGAAGAAAGACCCTGCACTTCGGCAATCCGGATCACCCTCGACCAGCAGCATTCCCTTCCGTCGACGGATCTCCCGCACAGCATTGGCAACTTCACAAAAGGTTGGAGGCCGCTCTGCATCTTTGAAGTAAGACTTCACATCTGCATAGCCCAGGGTCGGTTCTCCGAACGGAAGGAGTACAAACGTCACAGCCGTCACAATGTATCTGTCGCGTGCTGAGCTGTTGAAGATACTGGTGCGATAACCGAAACCACAGTCCACTGCAGACAATTCCTGAAAGCCGCCGACGGTGCGATCGAACACCCGCACGCCCTGGATCGTGTTCGAAACTTCCTGTCCGTAGGCGCCCACATTCTGCACCGGCGTGCCGCCGACGGTGCCGGGAATCCCTGCTAGACACTCAACACCTCCCAGGTCTCTATCGACGACGAAGGTCACAAATTCATCCCAGTTTTCACCTGCGGCAACTCTGCAAATTGCCGCCTTTTCTGTCACTCCCCGCAACGCGATGTGAAGGACAAGTCCATCGAATCCCGCATCCGCCACCAGCAGGTTGCTGCCGCCGCCCAGCACAAAAAGCGGCAGGCTCTTGTCCCGCGCAAAGTGCACCGCGGCGACAATGTCTTCCTCAGAGCGAGCCTCCGCGAACCATCGCGCCGGCCCACCGATCTGAAAGGTCGTGTATGGAGCCAGCGGTACATTTTCCTGAAGAATCAGCGACGAGGACATGCTGCTAAAAGGTACAACAGGCGGCCGGGGAGAAGGCAGACCGCCTGTGGATTACAATCAACAGAGCGGTGCATATGCCGCTATCGATACTGACATCGAGACACACAAGGGAGCAGCACATGTACCCAGAGATCATGGTTCAGCCGATGCGCGAAGAGTTGACACGCGCCGGCATCAAGGAAGCACGGACAGCAGCGGACGTCGATGCAGCGGTCAATACACCGGGAACGACGATGGTCGTCGTGAACTCGATCTGTGGTTGCGCTGCAGGCAAAATGCGGCCGGGCGTACGCCTCGCCCTGCAGAACGGCATCGTTCCCGATCAATCCATCACCGTGTTTGCCGGGCAGGATCGCGAAGCGACCGAGCGCGCGCGCGGCTACTTCGAAGGCCAGCCACCCACATCGCCCGCCATTGGCCTGATGCGCGACGGCAAGCTGGTGTACCTGATGCAGCGTTTCGTAATCGAGGGCTCCACGGCCCAGATGATCGGCCAGGAGCTCGCACGTGCGTTCAACGAGTATTGCGTCAAGACCACCGCTTAGTTACAGGGCAACACAGGTTTAACAGGTATTCGAAGCTGGGAGCACGACCTCGCAGTCGAGGCCACGCTTCCAGCTTTTCTTTTGCTGCGAGGTAACCGCTCTTCAGTAACGCGGTACGGAAGAATCAATCTCACGGGACCAGGCATCGATTCCGCCGCGTAACGACTGCACATTCTCGAAGCCATTGTTTCTGAGCCAGATCGTTACATTCATCGAGCGCACACCGGCGTGGCAGATCACGACCAGCGGCTCGTCAGGATCAAGTTCCTGGTTGGCGCGTGAGGGAATATCCCCCATTGGCATAAGAATCGAACCTTCTATATGTGCTGTTGCGAACTCCCACGGTTCACGCACGTCTATTATTCTGGGGATAACAGACGCGGACGTCGATCCCTTCGCAGCTAATCGCGAGGACAGTTCCTGCGCTGTAATCTCATAAGCGAGCATAATTGAGAATAGTATGCCGGGGCGACCAGGACAAACCGGGCCCGTTGCCTTCATCATCGGCACGATTAACGAGTAAGCGGTGAATCCACCGTGATACAAAAAGACAGTCCGGGGAACAGGCCGGGCTGGTAGGAAGCAGGAAGCGCAGGATGGGAACGACTGAAAAGGTATTGATTGTCGAAGACGAACCGCACGCTCTTACCGGGTTGGCGGAACTAGTCTCCGGTTGGGGATACCGCACAGAAACCGCACGCGACGGCATGGAAGCGCTGGAAAAAGTCAGCAGCTGGGTGCCCGGCATCATTGTCACCGATCTCAAAATGCCGCGCATGGACGGCTTTGAACTGCTGAAGCAGTTAAATGAAATGCAGGAGCGTCAGACGGTTATCGTGCTGACCGCACAGGGATCGATCGAGCGCGCCGTCGAGGCCATGAAGCTGGGCGCATACGACTTCCTGCAAAAGCCCATCGAACCGCCCCGGCTTAAGAGCCTTCTGGCGAGCGCCAGCCACAAGCGCGCCAGCGAAGGCGAGTTAGAAGCTACTCGTAACAAGCTGCGCCAGGCTGGCACACTCGGCTCGCTGGTCGGCAAATCTAAGCAGATGCAGGACATCTTCTCACTCATCGAGCGCGTAGCGCCGAGCACCGTCTCCGTGCTCATCACAGGCGACAGCGGCACCGGCAAGGAAGTCGTCGCGCGCACGCTGCACGAACTCAGCCCGCGCCGCAACAAACCTTTCGTCGCAGTCAACTGCGCTGCTATCCCCGAGACACTCATCGAGAGCGAAATTTTCGGTCACGAAAAAGGCTCGTTTACCGGAGCCATGGAGCGCCGGGCCGGCTGTTTCGAACTGGCCGAAGAAGGCACTCTGCTGCTGGATGAAATTGGCGAAATGCCGATCGGCACCCAGGCCAAGTTGCTGCGCGTTCTCGAAGATCGCAAGCTGCGCCGCCTAGGCAGTAAGGTCGAGATGCCGATCGACGTGCGCGTCCTCGCGGCCACGAACAAGGACCCGGACATGGCTGTCGAGGACGGTCATCTCCGTGGCGATCTGTACTACCGCCTGAATGTCTTCAACATCCACATGCCGCCGCTGCGTGATCACAAGGAAGATATTCCCGCCATTGTCGAGGCCATGATCACTGAGATGAATGCGCGTCATGGCCAGCGCATCGCCGGTATCGATCCCTTCATGATGGACCGGCTGATGGACTATGACTGGCCCGGCAACGTGCGCGAGCTGCGCAACACCATCGAGCGTGCGTTGATCCTTTGCGGCGAAGGCGTCCTCGATATCCGGCACCTCCCTGCAGGCTTCGGCGATCGGCAGGCAAGTCGCACTTCATCGGTCGCAGTGGTTCAGGACACTCCCGAAACGCCTTCGAATGTGGTGGAAGTCGAACTGGGTTCAACGGTCGACGAGGCCGAACGCCGGCTGATCATTCGTACTCTCGAAATGACCCGCAATAACAAGACTCGTGCCGCCGACATTCTCGGCATCAGTCTGAAGACTCTCCACAACAAGCTCAAGGAGTATGGCGCTGCGGCCGCCGCTGAAGCAGCGGACGGCGCCTAGCTGGCTTGGCAGGCTCTCCCCCAGTCCGCAGCGTGACATTTTCTGAAGATTCGCTACAGTTAAAAGGACACATCGGGTGAAGGCAACGCATCTGCACGCGCCGCCGCACCCGACATGACTTTGACTGAGGCTCCGTACGTTGACACCTCTCCCGACTTTCAGGCTCAAGACCAAGCTGGTACTGGCCATTACCGGGTTGATTTTCGTCGTCGTCACCGCGTTGTCATGGCTCTTCCTGGATCAACTCCTCGAACAGACGATCCGGCAATATTACGAAGGCAACGACATGGTCGCCCGCCAGATCGCCTATTCCACCCGACAGGCGCTGCAGAATGGCCTCCGCGCCCAGCCAAGCAGCTCAAACGATCCGGTAGAGTCGCGCCGCGCCGTAGCCGACGCACTCCAGAAAGATAAGGCTCTGGGAGATCTGCTCGCCTCGGTCATGCGCTATTCCCCGACTGTTTTTGATGTTTCGATCTCCGACGCAGACGGGCGCGCCCTGGTCAGCACCGATCCCGAACTGGATGACCAGATGCTGCCACCGGAGCCGGACTACTCCCTGCTGATGAACGGCGGCGTGATTCAGCTGGTGCAGGCCGTTTTAGGTCCGCCTCGCGTCTACGGCATTACCCTCCCCATCCAGCGCCAGAATCGGCTGTTCGCCAGGGTGAGGGTCGGTGTCCGGACGACATTTCTGAAGAACGCGCTCGCTCCGTGGATTGTCCCCGCCATCACCCTTACCGGCGTCTCCCTGCTCAGCTCACTGGCGATTGCAGCATTCCTCGCCAATCTCGCCCTGAAGCCCATCGCCGACATCAGCCGGCGCCTCGACCTGCTGGCCGAAGCCGAGGCAGGCCAGGCTCAGGAACACGCCCAGGAGAAGCAGCCGGAGGAAGCCTTGCCGCCCGGTAAGCGACCTGTCCGGCCGGCCGCGCCGGACACCGTCGACCTGGTGTCAAACAAGATTGAGCGGATCGGCCGCAGGATGCGCAACGTTGAGGAAGTCTTCTCCGCATTGCGCGACAACCTTAACCAGGTCATGACGAACCTGCAGGACGGCATCATGCTCTTCACGCAGGACTCCCGGGCGGTACTGGTCAGCGATTCCATGGAACGCTTCCTGGGGGCCAACCGTCAGAAACTCTACGGCGCGAAAATCAGCGAGATCTTCCGCGACAACACCCTGCTAGACCAGACCATCCTCGAAGCTTTCGAAAATGGCCGAGCCCTGGTTCAGGCCGAGGTCCGTACCGAGACGGGCCGGCTGCTCGAGGTTTCGCTCGACCTGATCAAGGACCCCGCCGCGACTAACCCGCGCGAAAGCCTCGGCGCCCTGCTTACCCTCCATGACACCGAGTCGGTTCGGGAAATCGAGAATGAACTCGAGCTCTCCCGGCGGCTCGCCGCGATCGGACGCCTCACCTCCGGCGTCGGCCACGAGGTCAAAAACCCGATTAACGCGATTGTCGTACACCTAGAGCTTTTGCGTACCAAGCTGAATCTCGCCGGCTCAGACGAGCGCGCTGTACGCCATCTCGACATCATCGAGAGCGAGATCCAGCGCCTGGATCGAGTTGTGCAGACCTTGGTAGACTTCTCGCGGCCAGTCGAACTGCAGCTGCGCGATCAGGATCTGCGCGGCGTCGTTTCCAGCGTGCTTATGTTGGCTTCGGCCGAACTCGAAACGCGCAACGTTCATGTAATGAGCAACCTGCCTCCCAATCCGCTGATGGCCAAGCTGGATGCCGACTTGATCAAGCAGGCGATTCTGAACATCGTACTGAACGGCGCACAAGCCATGGAAGAGCTCGGCGGCGGGCAGCTGACTGTGCTGCTGCGGGAAGAAGGCCGAATGGCCGTGCTCAGCATCATTGACCAGGGAGCCGGCATACCCGATGCCATTCGCGACAAAATCTTCGATCTGTACTTTACGACTAAAAAGGAAGGCAGCGGGATCGGATTGGCCATGGCGTATCGCATCCTGCAGCTGCATAATGGACGCATTGACGTACAATCAGCCTCAACCACTGGCACCACTTTTGTTTTACGTATTCCTTTGCTGAGTGCGGCAGAGGTTAAACTGCGCGGTTCTCTACAGCTGGCAAGATCGGAATTTGCAGATCCTCGTGTCTAGAGGGTCTTGTGTCATGAGCGTTCGCGTCCACAAGACGTTGGCGATACTTCTTCTTTCTGGAATAGCAGGCTGTGCCTCGGGCCCTTTCCATCGGAAGACGGTGCCCCCACCTGCTCTACAGCCGCCACCACCCGAGCTGAGCCAGACGCCGCTGTATTCCCCTGAAATGAGCGAAAATAATCCCCGGACGCCCAACCTGCCCGCGCAGGACACTGCCATCGTGGTCGTCAAACAGCCGGAACCGCCGCCCAAAAAGCCTCACAAGACCCACAAACCTAAGCCCGTGCCGACTGCTCCGGCTAAGACCACCGACAGCGAGACTGCGACAGCTGCCCCCTCCTCGAGCACAGGAAGCGGCGCTGCTCCCCAGGCCCCGGCCGCCCAGCCAACAGCGCCGTCGGCAGAGAAAAGGCTTCCGGAGGCTCAGCAGGCCAAGGTCACGTCCCGTGCGCCGTCGCCGATTGGCGAGCTGACCACGGGTGATTCGGCCGAGGTCGCTCAAACCAGCCATCAGGCTTCGGAACTGATCCGGATCACCCGCGAAGGCATGGACGCCATTAAGCGAACCCTGTCGGCAGACGAGAAGAAGACCATGATCGAAATCGGCACCTTCCTGACCCGCGCGGACCAGGCGCTCAGAAACGGTGACGTCGACGGCGCCTACGGTCTGGCCAAAAAAGCAAAAATCCTCCTGGACGAACTCACCCAGAACTAACGCACTTTTACCGTCGAGTAAAAAAACACCCACATGACTTTTCATTTTGGGTCGAGAGGCCGCAGCAGTTCCAATCCGGGAAGGCGATATCGACGCTGACCACTTGAGCGTGGTACTCACTCGTTTCACTCGCTAGTGTGCAGTGATGGAGATCACGATCAAACTCCCAGATGACTTTGCTGCCCGTATTCAAAGGTGCGGCACTTCACCCGAGGATTACGTCAAGCTTCTGCTGAGCGAGGCGATAAGGACTGGTTCCGAGCGCGAGCGGAAAAGCCGTCCTGAGGACACGCGGAAATTTCTGAAGCTGGCGGCCGCAGAGGCTGAAGCCGAGATACAAGCCGAAGAGCGTGAGCTCGAGGCCGAACTGCTCGCAGCAGAGCAAGCCAGGCAGAAAGCAGCGAGCGATGAGGCGATCGCTGAGGCCGCTGCTAGCGCTCTCCCCACTTGAGCTTCTGCCGAAGCACATTGAAGAAGCCCACCTCCCCGATCCGGACAAGCTTGAGCTGATGGATCGATTTGCGGCAATGCATCTCGTCACCGACACGGACCTGTACCGCTTCCTGCCCGTCGACGGTGAGAAAAGTCTGGTCGGGAATGCCCTCGATACTGATCCGGATGTTTGCGTCGCCGCGCACCACGAGCGGCCGAAGAGTGAGCAGGTGCGGACAGATGGGCGCAATCACCATGGCATCCACATCCGGCGAAAGGATGGGGCCATTTGCCGCGAGGTTATAGGCCGTCGAGCCGGTGGGTGTGGCCACAATGACACCATCTGCGCGAAAAGATGCCGCGACCTGCTGGTTTAAGTGCACTTTGAAGTCGCCCATGCGCGCAATGGCGCCCTTGGCGACCACGACATCATTCAGTGCTTCAAACTCGCGGTAGAGCTGTCCATCGCGGATAATCTCGCCATGCAGCATGGCGCGGTAGTCGATATTGCAGCAACCCTCCCGCCAGCCGGCCAGGGTGGTGTACAGGTCGGAGAGGCGCACCTCTGTCAGAAAGCCGAGAGAGCCGAGATTCACGCTGAGAATGGGAGTATCGGACCGCGCAAACGCCCGAGCTGCCGCCAGGAGGGTCCCATCGCCGCCCAGCACGACCACCAGTTCAGGATTTTCGGACGGCATCTGGTAGCGGGGCACAATGCGGGCAGACTGGGTGTAGTTGCCGCTGACTGGATCAATAATGGGGTCGTAGTCATGAGCCCGGAGCCATGTCGACAGTTCAGCGAGCAGCGACGCAAGCTCAGGTTTCTGCGGTTTGGAGATGATGGCAACTGTACGCATGCAGCCTAAGTGTACTCACGGTTGGCACCTGCGGCCTATTCCGAGTTGTGCATTCACGACCATGCAGATGCGTTTAAGCCGACAACGCAGGTTCAGCGTGGCCCGTTAGATGGTGCATCTGAACCCGGCCGCGGGGAGCTACCCTGCGAGACATCCGCGAATCGCGTCCGGGGAAAGGCGTCGGGATAATTCTCGCGGATATAGTCGACCATCGCTTCCCGGACCACGCAGCGCAGGTCGAACTGCTCACTGGCATTTCTCGCACTCAGCAGGCAGCGGACCTCCATCGTATGCTCGGACAGATTCGTAACCTGCGTTGCACAGACATTGCGGTCCCACAATGGTGACGCATCCAGCACCGCGGCCAGGTGCTCTCGCAAGGCTGCTACCGGGACTGAATAATCGACGTAAAGAAAGGCAGTCCCCAGCAGGTCGGCGCGCTCCCGTGTCCAGTTTTGAAAGGGTTTCTCGATGAAGTAGCTCAGGGGAACAATCAGGCGGCGGAGATCCCAGATTTTGATGACGACGTAGGACGTTGTAATCTCCTCCACCTTCCCCCACTCGCCCTCGACAATCACAACATCGTCAATGCGGATCGGCTCAGTGAAGGCAATCTGGAGGCCGGCCGGAAGATTTGCAACGGTCGATCGGGCAGCCGTCGCCAGCACCAGCGACGCCAGGCCGGCCGAGGCCAGCAAGCCGCTCCCGTAGTGCCAAAACTGGGGATCCGGGAAGCTCCACAGGATGCAGCCAAAATCGATCACCAGGATGATCGTGATGATGATGCGTCGCAGGAACTGTGTCTGGGTGTGCACCCGGCGGGCGCGGATATTGTTCTCCGCACTCACATCGAAACGGCTGACCAGGGCGTCCTGCGCGACATAGACGCAGCCGACGCCGAACCAAACCATCAGGACGATCAGCAAGATGTGGAAGCCTTCCCGCACAGGCACGCGGATTTCCGGTGGCAGCGGCAGCCACGGCAGCGTGGCAAGGATGCATACGGTCAGGAAGACCCATCTCGCAGGGTAGCTAGATGGGCGTTGATGTTGAGCGGAATCCGCACCTTCTGCGCGATCGAATGCTTCCGGCGGCGACGGATGAGCGTGAAAGCGACCCAGTGCACCAGGTTGCTGAGCAGGATGGCTGAGCACACCAGAAAAATCGCGAATATCCATGCTGCTGTCCGCCGACCGTGCCTGCTCGCTGAGGCACGGCCGAGAGCGATACCAGGGAGAACTCCGCGATCAAACGAGCAACTGGCTGCAGAAGCATGGCAGCATTCCTCTCAAATGGAAGGTTCAAGCCTTAAACGCAGATGGCGCGAAAACGGTCCGCAACAGGAACTCGTGGTTTCCCTCCGTGCCCAGGATGGGCGACGGAATCACCTCGATCGCCGTTCCCCCAATTTCCGAGACTGTCGCCGACACCCGATCCACGGCAAACGTATGGGCGTCTGGATCGCGCACAATGCCGCCTTTCCCAATCCTTTCGCGTCCCACTTCGAACTGTGGCTTGACCAGGATGACGGCGGTCGCCTCACGGGTGCGGGGATAGTGATAGAAGGCGGCCGCAACAACCGCCGGCAGCACCAGTGTGGCCGAGATGAAGGACACGTCCATGGCCAGGAACGTGATTCCGGCGGGAAGCTCGCCTGGCTTGAGATTGCGCGCATTTGTTCGCTCCATCAACGAAAGCCGCGGATCGGTGCGGAGAGAGTGGGCAATCTGGCCATATCCCGTGTCGACGGCCATTACCGAAGCTGCACCGTGCTGTAGCATACAATCCGTGAATCCGCCGGTCGACGTGCCTATGTCGAGGCAGTGCAGGCCGTCGAGCACGATCTGCCAATGGGTCAGGGAATGTTCAAGTTTCAGGCCGCCGCGACTGACATACCGCTGCTGTTCCCCGAGAATGCGGATGGGCGCTTGGGAGGCGACCAGTGTGCCCGGTTTTTCGATTTTCTGCTCATCCACGAGAACTCTCCCGGCCAGGATGAGCGCCTGCGCCCGTTCCCGGGAAGGTACCAATCCGCTGGCCGCAAGCAATTTATCGAGTCTTTCCTTCATTCCTGCATCTCATTTCAAGTTCTGTACAAATGTGCGCCCATCATGTTCCTATCTGCTTCGTGGTGGCGCAATCAGGCCAGGCGCTTTATAACCCGGATGTTGACCACTCAAGGTATTGCGTAGAATGAGAGAAGTGTCAGGAATGTCCGATAATCCCTCAAATCCGATTCCTCCGTCGGCGCGTAATAGTCATAGAGACCCGGATGGAGTTAAAAAATTCCCGGCAGATTCCAGTATCACCGACATGGATGATCAGGAGCTGCTGCGTAGGATCCGGCTAAATGATCAGGACGCCATGGGCGTACTGTTCAAGCGTTACGGAGGCGCAGTTTTCTCCGTGGCTTTGCGGATTCTGCGTGACCCGAGCCAGGCCGAAGATATTACGCAGGAAATCCTCTTCCAGTTATGGAGGAGTTCGGAGTCCTTTGTGCATGGCCGGGGGTCACTCGGCGCATGGCTGGTAGTGGTCGCGCGCAACCGCTCGATCGATGCACTGCGCAGAAGAAAGCCGACGGATTCAGTGGAAGACGTGATCCTGGCGTCGCCGCAGAATCTTGCGTCGGAAGCAGAACGGGACGTGATGATTGAAAAGGTGAGGAGCTACATGGCGACACTCCCACCGGAGCAGCAGAAGTCGATTGAACTGGCATTTTTTCAGGGGCTGAGTCATACGGAAATCGCGAGCAAAACAGGAGACCCGCTGGGTACTGTGAAAACGCGTATACGGCTGGCTCTCCTTAGCTTACGAAAGGCGCTCGAGGCATGATGAATACTCAACACATTGCACCTGATGACCTCGCGCTGTATGCCCTGCATGCACTTTCGCCTGAGGAAACCGTCGCCATCGACCAACATCTTTCCACCTGCGCCCAGTGCAGCCAGGAAGTTGCGGAAGCGCGCGGGGATTTGGCACTGCTGGCGTTCTCCGTCGAGCAGGCGCCGCTCCCGGAGGGCGCAACTGAACGCTTCATGCAGCGCATTGCCGCCACCGCGGAAAAGCCGGTGAGTGCTATGCCATCCGCTGAAGCGCCCGCGGTCATCCCTTTCGAGACGGCGCGCCGTAAGCGGCTCTGGCCGACAGTTGTGCCATGGGCAACGGCAGCAGCACTGGCGGCGGTTTGTATCTCGCTCGGTGTCGAGAACAAGAATCTCAGTGACACAGTCAATGCCGAGTCAGGGTTGCTCACGACGCTTTCAGCGAAAGCGGCACACGCACAGCAGATCGTCGACGTGCTGAATGCGCCTAATGCTCAGCGCGTTACGCTCACGCTGACTAAGCACTCCGCAGACCCGACCGGCCACGCTGTTTATCTCCCTGACCGCGGATCGTTATTGTTCGAGGCGAATAATTTAAAGCCACTCGATCCGGGGAAGACTTACGAGCTTTGGGTGATTCCTGCGGATGGCAAGGCACCCCTGCCGGCCGGCACATTCAAGCCGGACGCAGCAGGGTACGCCAGCGTCGTGCTGCCAACCCTGCCGCCTGGAGTGGGTGCGAAAGCCTTTGGCGTGACTATCGAGAAGGATGGCGGTGCAACCACACCGACCATGCCGATCGTGCTGGCCGGCGGGTAACGGAAGACGAAGTTGATTTAGAAAAGCCCCGGCGTGCCGGGGCTTTTCTGTGACTGCTGTCAGCTACTCCGCCGCTTCAAGCACGACATCGCCTTCACCCGGCGCGAGGAAGCGGTTGGAATCGAGTCCATGCTGACGATCGTAGAGGTCGCGATATCGTCCGTGCAGTTTATACAGGTGATCGTGATTGCCCCGTTCGATGATCTCGCCGCCTTCCACCACCAGAATCTGATCGGCGCGGCGAATCGTCGATAAACGGTGAGCGATAACGAAGGTCGTTCGCCCGCGCATCAGGTAGTTCAGACCTTCTTGGATCATTGCTTCCGACTCCGAGTCGAGCGATGACGTCGCCTCGTCGAGGATCAGGATGCGTGGATCGGCAAGGATGGCCCGAGCAATCGAAAGCCGCTGCCGCTGACCGCCGGAAAGCTTCACACCGCGTTCGCCGACAATCGTGTCGTACTGTTCAGGAAAACGCTCAGCGAATTCATCGACACGGGCCACTTGGCAGGCGTGCAGGAATTGCTCGTCGGTGGCATCCGGCTTGGAGAAGATGACGTTGTCGCGGATGCTTCCGTCGAACAGAAACGACTCCTGCAGCACTACACCGAGCAGGCTGCGAAAACTGTCGAGTTCGATCGTCGCCAGGTCTATGCCGTCGACGAGGATGGCACCCTTATCCGGCACATGGAACGCGCAGACCAGGCTGATAATCGTTGACTTGCCTGAGCCTGACGATCCGACCAGCGCCGTTACAGTCCCGGGCGCTGCTTCAAAGGACAGGTCGCGCAACACCGGCTTGTCAGACTCATACGCGAACGACACATGATCGAAGCGAATATCGCCGCGAATCAAACCCGGCTCGCTCGGAAGTGAGATGGTGCGCCGCGGGTCTGCATACTCTTCGCGTTCATTAAGGATTTCGTTCGTACGATCCAGGCCGGCGACCGCCTCCGTCAACTGGGTGCCCACATTCACCACTTGGAACACAGGCGCTACCAGGAAAGCGAGCAGCAGGGTGAACTCGAAATACTGCCCGGTCGACATGTGATGCGCGAGGACCTGCCGTCCGCCGAGAAACATGACGAGTGATCCGGCGAGACCGACCACGGAGGTGGATGTGAGCGTAAGGAATGAGGTGATGGTCAGTGACTGCATCACGTTATTCAGGATCAGGTCGATGCCCTTGGCGAAGACGCCGATCTCGCGCCCCTCGGCGTGATAGCCCTTCACAACGCGCACGCCGCCGAGCGATTCCGTCAAGCGGCCCGTGACCTCGGCGTTGATCTTGCTGCGCTCACGAAAGATCGGCCGCAGCGTGCGGAAAACTTTCTGCAGCAGGAACGTAAAGATGATCAGGCCGGCGGCAATAATCAACGTGATCTGCGCGCTGATACGCAGCAACAGGAAGAAGACAGCGAATGCGGTAATGATGCCGCCGCAGAAGTCGACAAGCCCCGTGCCGATAAGGTTGCGGACGCCTTCAACGTCGGTCATGATGCGCGACACCAGCACGCCGGTCCGGTTGGCATCGTAGAAGCTGACCGGCAGCCGGCTGATGTGGTACTGGACTTTCTTGCGCAGGTCGGCGATCAACCGCTGCGCAGCTTTCGAGAGCGACTGTGTCAGCGCGAAGGATGTAATTGCCTGGATGAGAGTCGCGCCGAGCACAACGCCGATGACCTTGGGCAGCTGGCTTCCCTGGTGCTTGTTGAGGACTGTGTCGACGAAGAATTTGGTCGACACGGGAAGGACCAGGCCGGAGAGCCGGTTGATAATCATCAGCCCGAAACCAATAATCATCAGGTTGCGACGCGGCTTGAGCAACTGGGCGATGAGCGGCAGCGCCTGTTTCAGCTTGGGCTTGGGCTTCTTTCCGGCGTTCTCGCCTGCGCGATCACTCGGGCGGACACGGGTCCGTTCGGCTTTGGCAGACAGATTATTGGTACTGGTTCCTGGGCGCATGGGGGAAGTTTCCTTGGCCTAAGCCCGCGCCCGGCGCGCCGCTATGAACGAGCGTACGCAGAGCAGCACAAAGACGAGACACAGGATGGACATCGCAGCCTTGGATTGAACAGCTGCCGGATATTCGAACATTTTGCCGCCCAGGTATTGGAACCACTGGACCAGCCCCTTGACCGTAGCGAGAAATCCGAGCAGCCCCAACGTAACCGCGATATGCATGAATAGCATGCGGCGCCTGGTGTCAGGAGTATCCGCGAGTACACCGAAGATGCCCAGCAGAAGGCCGAAATAAGAAGGAATGAGCGCCGTGGGATGGGTGTGCCCGGTGGCAAAATAGCCAATCAATCCAACAAGAACGAGCAGGACGCCGAACAGGATCGTAAGCTTGGCCATGATACGGGAGCTCCGTTCGCGCAAGCCTGCCTGCGCGCCGTGCCTTTTCAACCTCGCCGGAGGTATCCGGTGCAGTTTCCAGAATAGCCGACGAAGCGGTTTTCTCCGAGTTACTTCGACGCCACTTCGCGAACACCCAGGTCATGTAAGGCGGATCTTTCCCGCTCATGCAATCGGTTCGAGGTGCAGGGCGGCGACGATATGGTCGACCGCCTCGGCCGGCACCCCTTCCACTGACACCTTGAGCGCAGCTTTTGGCACCTCGAGCGTCGCCAGCTGGCTGTCCAGCAGCTTCGGGTTCATAAAGTGGCCCTTGCGGCCCTCCACGCGCCTCGCCAGCGTCTCCCTGTCAGCTTGCAGCAGTACGAACTGCACCCTGTCTTCGGGCAGCCCTCCGGCCAGGATTTCGCGGTATTTCTCCTTCAGCGCCGAGCACGTGAGGATGGCATTTGTCCCGCGCCGGTCCCATTCGGCAATTACTTCGTGCAGACTGGCCATCCAGGGCGCCCTGTCCTCATCCGTGAGCGGGATACCGGCACGCATCTTTTCGACATTCGATGCCGGATGATAGGCATCGCCTTCGCCGAACTCCCAGCCAAGCTTTTTGGCGAGCATCTCGCCGATTGTGCTCTTGCCCGTCCCCATGACGCCCATCATGACCAGGATCACGCTGCCTGCTTCCCTGCGGCGGCATTTTTCAGAGCCGTCAGCACATCGCTGACCGACCAGTCGTTCGTCGGATACCAGGCGACCACTTTGCCGTCCGGGCCGACCAGAACCGTTGAAAGTGAGTGGGTGATGGTCTGGTCCTTTTCCGGCGTCGACCCGACGTCAAAATACTCCAGCGTCTTCTTCAAATCAGCCGGCGCCGGGGCCGCGAAGTCCCAGTGGGCGAAGGTCTCGTTGGTATAGTTTCCGGTAAACGCGCTGCCATAGCTGCGCAGCACCGCCGGCTTGTCATAAGCAGGATCGAAGCTGATGCTCAACAGGTGCGTTTTGGCATAAATTGCCGGATCGGCATGCAGACCCTTGTCGATCTCCGCAAAGTTCCGGCTCATCCTGGGGCAATAGTCGGACAACGGGCAACGCGTGTAGATGAACGTAATCAGCAGGGCCTTGCCGTGGAACTGATCCAGGCTGATGGTTTTGCCATTCTGATTCGTGAAGTGGAAGTCAGGCACCGCATCACCGGCGGTCGGTACATGGTAATTCGCTGACGGCTTGTAGTCCGGCTTGGCCGACATCGTCACGACGATCTGGTCGAGCTGCGAGGCCGTATCGGAGACGAGCAGCTGGGCCGTGAGATGGTCGCCGGGATGCAGATCCTGGATAATCCCCGGGTCCTTGAGCTTGTAGGGCATCGCCATTGCGTCCATGAAGCCCGGGATGGCCTCAGAGTTGATCGTGACCTCGCCACGCGCCGCATCCGTCGAAACGATGACGCCCTTCAGGTGGTAGGTCTTCACGTCTCCAGTCAGTTGTTGCGGGGCAGCAGGACCTGAGGGTGAATGGCATCCAGGAATGACGGATATCAGGATCGCCAGGGAAAAAAGTAAAACGACGTGCAGCCGGGCAGCGTTACCGGCGCTGCGGAGGAGTTGTATCAAGACCATTCTTGGTTCCTTCCAACTCCTTAACGATAACGGAATCCTACGTCGACGGCATCCTCCCATCCAAACTGGAAGTCCTCTTTTCCTCAGTTTCCATAGACCGGAGTGTCCTGCCAGGAGTTATCGCGCCGGTTACACTTTGGCTATGCAGTTCCCGCAGAGCGTGCTGTCACTCCTTGATCGTGGCGGCCAGCTGGTTACCGCCAATGCCCGCTCCGCGCGTGACCTTCGCCAGTTCCATGGAGAGCACCAGGCACTGCACGCGCAGCAGGACGCCTGGGCCAGCCCGCAGATCTACGACTGGCACAGCTGGCTGGCGGAGATGTGGCAACGACTGCTCCTCACCGGTACAGAAACACGGCTATTGTTGAGCGGTCCCCAGGAGGAATTTCTGTGGGCTTCGATCATCCGGCCGGAGGTGGAGGCGCGGTCGCTCATTTCGCCGCAGGAGGTGGCTCGGCTCGCCCGGACTGCCTGGGACCGTCTGGCCACCTACGGTGGACTCGCCCGGCTGCACCAGG
>CAZZZL010000031.1:22727-55233 GCA_964658655.1 uncultured Acetobacteraceae bacterium
CATCGGATACAGACAGGTCAAACGCCTCCGGCACCCAGGAGCCGGAGCTTTTTCGACGGTGGGCCACAGAGTTTGAACGACGCTGCCAGCGCAACGGCTGGCTCAGCTCTGCCGTTTTGCCATGGGTCATTGCTGAAGCGATCTCGCAGCACAGTCTCGAGGTGCCAATAGAGATCGCGTGGAGCGGTTTTGATCGCACGACCCCGGCAGAAGCTGCTGTGCGCACAGCGCTCGAAGCCGCAGGTTGCGGTCAGGGCATCGTCGCTTCGGATAGAGCCTGGGCTCCGCGACGCCTTGCGGTGCCGGCATTCGCGCAGGAGATGGAAGCCTGCGCGCACTGGGCGCGGGAGATTCTGCGCGACAAGGGAGACGCCCGGATCGGAATTTTGTTGCCGGACGCATCGGCGGCGCGCGCGCAGCTCGACCGCGTTTTCCGCCGCACCCTGATGCCCGCGAGCACCGGCCTGCGCTTTTCGACGGAACGGCCCCTGTACGAATTCACACTCGGCCTGCCACTCGGTGATGTGCCCATGATCCGCGCTGCGCTCCTTCTACTGCAGTGGCTGGCCGGGCCCCTTGAACGCGACCAGATCAGCTGGCTGCTCGCCACCGGCTTTTTCGCGTTGTCAGACGACACCACCGCGCTGACCGTTGCCGACACGAAACTTCAGCAGGAAGAACTGCTGCCGCCGGAGATGAAGCTCGGTCCCCTTCTGGCCCGGCTGGAGAGAGCCGGTACTACCACCGGCGCGATCGGTCGATGGGCATCTGCCATGCGCCGGGCAAAGGCTGTCATCGATCCTCTGCTCGATCGTGATCTCTCCTGCCGGCAATGGGTCGAAGCGATCGTCGAAGTGTTGCAGGCGGCGGGCTGGCCCGGCACGCGCATTGAGGACAGCGTGAGCTTCCAGGTCCGCGATCGCTGGCATGACGTCCTTGTGTCGCTGGCATCGCTCGACTTTGCCGGGACGCGGCTTTCCTACGGAAAATTCCTTGGCTACCTGCTGACCCAGGCGCAGTCTGCGTTATTCACGGCCGAATCAGAGGACGCGTCGATAAGCATCTCCGGCGTACTTGAAAGTGCGGGCCGGCGCTACGACGCAGTATGGGTTCTGCAGGCGACGGATGACGCATGGCCCATCCGCTCGTCCTCGCACTCGATGCTTCCCCAGTGGCTGCAGGCGGAACTGGCGATGCCGCGCGGCGACGCGCAGCAGGACGCCGCTTTTTCATCCGCCGTCTTCGAACGACTGCAGCAAAGTGCGTCGCAGCTAGTCTTCAGCTATGCGCGTGAAGGTGCAAATGGCCCGCAACGCCCTGCTCCCCTGTTGACTGCCATCGCGGAAGAAAGTGCTGCTGCGATCAGCGAGCCGGGAAGCCTCTTTCTCGCGGAGGCCTTTGAAGACACCTTCGCCATTGCATGGCCTGGCGGCGCACATGAAGCAGGCGGCCAGGACACGCTCAAAATGCAGGCGGCCTGCCCTTTCCAGGCCTTCGCAGTGAAGCGGCTGGGCACCCGCGATCAGCGGTCTTCGGCCCATGGACTCGACGCAGCACAACGCGGCACCCTGCTGCACAATGTGCTGCACACGCTATGGAATGATCCGCGGATGAAGAGCAGCGCCGGCCTGCACGCGCTGGTCGCTGGCAACCAACTCGCTGCATGTATTGAAGAGCATGTCGACCGTTGGCTCGACAGGTTTGCGTCCGATGCAAGCGAATGGACCGGTACCTATCTGCAACTCGAACGGCAGCGACTCTGCACCCTCATCGACAGCTGGCTCATGCTGGAGCTGGACCGGCCGCCCTTCGAAGTCGAGAAGACGGAACAGACCACCCTCGTCGAAATAGCTGGTCTTAAATTGCGAATCCGTCTCGACCGCGTGGACAAGCTGCTGAGCGATGACGACAGCGCCGGTCATATCCTCCTGGACTACAAAACAGGAGATGCGAACTCCTCCCGCTGGATCGGCCCGCGCATCGATGAACCGCAACTGCCACTGTACGCGGTCGCCGGCAAAGTCGACACACTACGCGATGTTTTCTTTGCACAGCTCCGTCCCGGCAAGCTCTGCTTTACCGGCAGCGGCGCAGACAGCCAGGCACTTGTCTCTGTGAATAGCACGATGAAAAGCGCTGTCGATTCTGCGGCGGCCTTCGCTGCCACACTCGAAAGCTGGCGAGCGTGGCTCGATGAAACGTCACGGCAATTCCAGGAGGGCGTGGCGACAGTGGAACCTAAGAAAGGCATCGAGACCTGCAGATACTGCGCCCTGGGCGGCCTGTGCCGCGTTGCGGAGACCGGCCATGCCCCGGTGCTTCAGCCGGATGGAGACGAACTGTGACAGCTACCGTAGCCAATAACGTTCTGCAATTTGTCACAGATGCAACGCGCGATGAGCAGGCGAGGATCGAAGCACTGGATGTGAACCGGTCCTTCATTGTGAAGGCGCCTGCGGGTTCGGGTAAGACCGAGCTGCTGACGCGCCGTTTTCTCGCGCTGCTGAGCGTCGTTGAAAATCCGGAAGACATTCTCGCGATCACCTTCACGCGCGCCGCCACCGCGGAGATGCGCGATCGCGTGCTGAAGGCCTTACGGAATGAAAACGCCCTGCGTCAGGGTGGTCTCGCGGCACAGAATGCGGTTGCGCGGGCCGCGCTGGAGCAATCCGAAAATCGCAGCTGGGCCCTGCTCGAACAGCCCCATCGCCTTACCATTCAAACCATCGATTCACTCTGCCTGCAGATTGCGCATGAAGCCCCGTTGCTTTCGCGGCTCGGCGGACAATTGCAACCGACAGAAGACGCGCAGCCTCTCTATGAACGGGCCGCCCGCCGCACGCTGGAGCAACTGGGAGGCGGCTCTGAAACGCTTACCGACGCACTGTCCCACCTGCTGCGGCTGCGCGATATCAACGTGGCTGACTGCGAGCGCCTCATCGCTTCCATGCTGGCGCGGCGCGATCAGTGGCTCGCGGATTTTTCATCGACCACCCGTCACGAGGAGACCGACTGGCCCGCCCTTCGATCGCTGCTCGAAGAGCCATTCCGTCGGGAGCGCAACAACGTGCTCCACGCCGTTCGCCATTACCTGCACCACCACCAGGCGCAGACTGAAAGACTGCTGAAGCTGGCTGCTTATGCCTGCTCCAATGAGCCGAAGCATCCTATCCTGCAGATCAAAGACATTCTGAATCTCGAACAGCTCAAACACCCCGAGCACTTCAGCTGCCTGCGTCATTTCCTCCTGACGAAGGAAGGCGAATGGCGCAAGAGCATCACCAAAGCCATCGGCTTTCCTACAGAAAAGGACGGCGGCTCAAGGAAACATAAGACCGACTTCGAGACACTCCTGCAAGAGCTGGCAACCATCGACGGCCTGCTCGAAGCGCTTTGCGCACTTGACGGATTACCGAACGAACGATTCGCGGACGAGGAGTGGCAGACCGTCCGCAGCATCATCACCGTCCTGCTGCACGCAGCAGCACAACTCCGGGTGGTGTTTGGTGAAAACTCTGTCATCGATTTTGTCGAGGCCGGCATCGATGCGCAGCACGCTCTGCTTGAGCCAGAAGTGCAGCGCCGCTGGAGCAACCGCATCCATCACCTGCTGGTGGATGAATTTCAAGATACCTCGCGTCGCCAGTACGAATTGATCGCGCAGATCGTCGCGGATTGGGATGCAGACGAGCACCGGACGTGCTTCCTGGTGGGCGATCCCATGCAGTCCATCTACTTATTCCGGCAGGCCGACCTGGCCCTTTTCAGCGAGGTGCAGGCGAACGGCTTCGGCGAACGGTCGACGGCAATTGCCTTTGACGCGCTGACGCTGAGTCGCAATTTTCGCTCCGATGCAGGCGTCGTTGCGCCGCTGAACGAAATGTTTGCAACACTCGGCGAAATGAGTCCCAACGGCGCAGCGATCCGCGCTCACTTCGCTCCAGCTGTGGCGAATGTCGGCACGCCTGAAGCAGAGGCAGTCTGGGTCAACGCGCACTTTGACGATGGCGCGGACGCCACGGCGGAGCAGGAAGCCTCACGCATTGTTGACATTGTTCGCACGCATCAGCAGGCGATTGAACTCGCACGCACGACAGGCGAAGAGTTTCGCGTTGCGATCCTCGTGCGCGCGAAAAAACATGTCACGCTTATCGCGGCTGCACTCCGCGACGCAGGCATTGATTATCGCGCCGTCGAGATCGAGACTCTCGAGGAGCGGCAGGAGATTATCGACCTGGCCTCGCTGGTGCGAGCGCTCCTGTCGCCGCTCGATCGCATTGCCTGGCTGTCGATATTGCGAGCACCCTGGTGCGGTCTAAGCCTATCGGATCTACATCTTCTCGCCGGCGACGACGACAAGGCACTCCTCAGTAAGCCGATCCCGGAGCAGCTGGAAACTCGTGTGCACCTGCTGAGCGAAGATGGCGCAAGCCGCGCCGGGCGAGTCGCCGCAATCATGCAGCTCGCGGTAAGTCAGCGGTTTTCCGGCCAGTTCAGCAGCGCGCCCAATGGATTTGCCGCGTGGGTCGAGCGCACCTGGACCAGCCTCGGTGGAGAGCATTGCGTCGATGAAGATGCCTATCAGAATGTCCAGGCATTCTTCCAGCTTATCGCTTCGCTGTCACCCGACGGCAGCGAAGCAACTGCGCAGCAGATGACGCAGCGCCTGCGCCGGCTCTTCGCGCAGCCGTCTGCCGCGACAACAGAGAAAGCCGGCGTGCAGCTCATGACCATCCATAAAGCGAAGGGGCTGGGATTCAATGTCGTCCTTGTGCCAGCGCTCGAGCGGACAGTTGGCCGAGTCGATAGCCCTCTCATCCACTGGATGGAGCGGACGCGCAGGGACAGCAGCGCGCGTGAACTGCTGATTGCTCCGATCGGCACCAAGGGTGCGGAAAACAGTGCCACCTATAAATGGGTCTGCGATCAGCGCCGCAAGGAAGAAGATGAGGAATTGAATCGCCTGCTCTACGTTGCCTGCACGCGGGCGAGGAAGGAACTGCATTTGTTCGGAACAGTCGGCATGAGCCGCGATGAACAGCAGGGCAAAAACCCCGCGAAGATGGGCAAGCCGAAAGCACGCAGTCTTCTCGCCATCGGCTGGCCCTGGTTTGAGCAGTTCTTCAACGGGCAGTTCACGAGCCTGCAGCTGGCAGTGGCGGCCTCCGCGCAGGGCGGGCCTTTCCTGGTTGCCAGTCCCAAAGCGCAGTCAGGCCAGGTAGTGAAACTCGCTGCGGCCGCTTCACCAGGGCAACTCCTCGAGCGTCTGCCATCCAGTTGGAAGTGGTCACCGGGCCCATTGCAACAGGCCGCTCGCAGGAAGCGTGGTGACAGCAGCGAAAACCCGCTCATCACAACAACCGCGCAGGCGAATGGCGTGGCCGTGCACGCACTGTTTCAACAAATCGCTTCGCTCGCCGCAGATGATCCTAGAATTGATCCCTCGCGGACAGAAGATCACTGGATGAGGATTGCGCTTGCGCTGCTGCGTCACGCGGGCATGACCGGAAATCATCTAAGCACGCAGGCAAAACATGTTGTGAAGCTGCTGCTGGCGGCGACCAAGGACGCGCACGGCAAGTGGATTCTCGGCCAGCGGCAACAGGCGAAAAGCGAGAGCAGATGGACATCGCGGCAGCATGGATCGCTCAAAACAGTGCGTGCCGATCGAGTCTTTATTGCCGGCAGCGAACCGCTTCTCGACGGAGAGACGCATCTCTGGATCGTCGATTACAAGACAACGGCATTCAGCACTAGTGACGGAGACGTATTACTGGAACAGGAGCGATCGAAGCACGAACAGCAGTTGGCAGACTATGGCCGTGTGCTGCGAGCGGCGCTGCCCTGCGACCTGCCGCTTAGATTTGCTCTTTACTATCCGTCTCTGCCGCGTCTGGACTGGTGGGAACCGGCATAATCTTCTGCAGTCCGGCAACATCCGACGAAATGTGATGACGCACGTCATCACCCTGCACCCAGAAAATTACGTCTTCCGCGATATTTGTAGCGTGATCGCCGACACGCTCAAGATTCCGCACAATGACCAGCGCATTGAGCGACTGCGGCGACTCGGAGGCGTTGTCCCGGATACGCGATGCGAGTGCAAAGAAGTACTGGCGGTTGAGCCGATCGACGTCATCATCCATCGCCAGTACCGACCGCGCCATGTCTACGTCCCCTTCGATGAACGACTGGATCGCTTTGCGCACCATCGCAGCAGCAATCGACGCCATGCGTGGTATGTCGATCGGCAGATCGACGGTTGCACAGGCCTGCAGATCACGCACCCGCTCAGTGATGTTGACAGCCTGGTCGCCAACACGCTCGAGATCTGCGTTGATCTTGATGACCGCGAGAATGAAGCGCAGATCGATGGCCATCGGCTGCTCCATTGCGAGCAGGTCGAGCGCCATCTGATCGATCTCGCGTTCCAAACGATTGATCGCGACCTCGCCTCGCAGCACCAGGTCGCAGATCGAGAGATCGCGCTCCCGGTATGCTTCGATTGCGCGCTGGATAGCCTGTTCCGCCATCCCGGCCATCACCAGCAGTTTATCTTTTAGATCACCCAGGCTTTGATGGAACCGTATGCGCGTCATCCGAACCTCCCCGTAATGTAATCCTCTGTCCGCTTATCGCGAGGATTGGTGAAGATCTTATGGGTCTGGTCGAATTCGACAAGCTTTCCGCTTAGAAAGAACCCTGTATTTTCGGCGACACGCGCGGCCTGTTGCATGTTATGCGTCACGATTACGATCGTATATTGCGATTTCAACTCGAAGATAAGATCTTCAATTTTAGATGTTGATACAGGATCAAGCGCGGAAGCAGGTTCATCCATCAACAGCACTTCAGGGTCGACGGCAAGCGCCCGGGCAATACACAGCCGCTGCTGCTGACCGCCGGACAGGCTCGCACCGGACTTCTTGCGCAGGTCGCTTTTTACTTCTTCCCACAGCGCGGCTGATTTCAAGGACTTCTCCACCACCTCGTCCAATATGCGCCGGTTGCGAAAACCATTCAGTCGCAGACCTGACGCAACGTTGTCATAAATGGACATGGTAGGAAAAGGATTCGGCCGCTGGAACACCATCCCGATGCGTCGACGGATCTCTACCGGCGAGGCGTCTTTGTAGATGTCGATACCGCCAATCTCGACGGTCCCTTCCACGCGTGCACCCGGCGTCGTTTCATGCATGCGGTTCAGGCAGCGCACAAATGTCGACTTGCCACAGCCCGACGGCCCGATCAAAGCAGTCGCCTTGTTCGCGGGAATTTTCAGATCGATATCCTGCAGTGTGTGGTTCGATCCGTACCACGCATTGAGGCTGCTTACATCAATACCAACGCCCATTTCTAACGGTTCCCTTTCAGAGCGCCCCGGCCCACGAAGTAGCGTACCAGCGCTACTGAAACTACGATCAACACAATCAGTACCAGCGCCCCCGCCCAGGCCAGCTTGTGCCACTCGTCGTAGGGTGAGATGGCGTAGACATAAATCTGCAGCGGCAGCGCGGAGATAGGCTGGTTCAGGTCAACACTGCGGATCGAACTGCCAAAGGCGGTAAACAGCAGCGGCGCTGTTTCACCGGCAACGCGCGCAAATGCCAGCATGCAGCCGGTAACCACGCCCGCCGACGCTGATCGCAATGTGATCGAAAGGACGGAGCGCCAGTGCGGCAGGCCGAGCCCTAATGCGGCCTCACGGATCGAACTCGGCACCAGCAGCAGCATCTCTTCCGTCGTCCGCGTGATAGTTGGAATCATCATGATGCCGAGGGCAACCCCGCCTGCAAATGCGGAGTAATGCTTTTCAGGCAGGACAATCAGTGCAGATACCGAGATGCCGACCACGATCGAAGGCACGCCGTTCAGTACGTCTGCAGTAAAGCGGATTGCCGTCGCGACCTTGCTGCGTCCGCCAAATTCGGCAAGGAATATGCCGGCACAGATACCGATGGGTATACCGATCACGCTTGCGATCAGCAGCAGGACAGCCGAGCCGAGGATGGCATGCTCCATGCCGCCGCCGGCGACGCCGACAGGCTTCGGCAGTTGGGTGAAGAATGCCCAGCTGAGCGAAGAAAAGCCTTTAGCCAGCAGGTACAGGAAAATTCGTATCAGCGGCAGAATGACGAGTGCCGTCGCACCGATGGCCAGCGCAGTGACCAGGCCGTTCATGACATTCCGGCGCACATGATTACCGCGGCTGCTGCGCAGCGGTGGACGCAGGGGTAGTTGCGTAGTGGCCATCGTCAGCGCACCGTGTCCGGGGTTCCGCGTGTCACTGCCCACACCATAAGCCGTGCGATGGCGTTCACGATAATCGTAACCACGAAGAGCACGAGTCCAATCTCGACCAGCGCGCTGATGTAGAGACTACTGTCCGCCTCGCCGTATTCATTGGCCAGCAGGCTCGGCATGGTGTTGGCGGAAGACAGGAGCGAATGCGCAATGATGTTCTTGTTACCGATGACCATGGTGACGGCCATGGTTTCGCCGAGTGCGCGGCCCAGTCCAAGAATCACGGCACCGACAATGCCGATGCGGGCATTGCGGAGAACGCCCATCCGGATCATCTCCCAGCGCGTCGCACCCAGCGCCAGCGCTGCCTCGCGCTGTGAGGACGGCACGGCTGTCATCACCTCGCGGGTGAGCGAAGAGATGATGGGCAGGATCATGATCGCGAGAATGACGCCGGCGGCAAACATGCCATAGCCGGTATTGTCGCCGGAGAATAGACCAGTCCATCCGAGTGTTGCTGCCAGCATCGGATTCACATGGTCGCGCAGAAGCGGGATGAGCACGAAGACAGCCCACAAGCCATAGACGACGCTGGGAATGGCTGCCAGCAATTCAGTAAGAAACGCCAGCGGTCCGCGCAGAAAACCTGGACACATTTCCGTGAGGAACACGGCCGTTCCTATCGCAAGAGGTACAGCGATGATCAGCGACAACAGTGCCGACACGAGCGTCGCATAGATAAACGGCAATGCGCCAAATTGTCCGACCGGGTCAGAGTCTTGCGCCGTCGCCGGAGGATGCGGGTTCCAGGACTGGCTTTTCAGAAACGCTGCGCCAAAAGTGTGGATGGAAAGATTCGACCGTAGGATAAGCACCGTGGCAATGAGCAGAACGATGGCAAAAATGCTCATTCCGCACACCAGCATGGTGCCTCGGAACGCGCTGTCGGCGCCCCGGGAATTCCCGCGCCCATTCAGGAACGCTCGAATCACGGAAACGGGCGCAGCCTGTGGTGCGGGTGGTGGAGTTGGTTGCGGCGATGGCACGCGCGCGGTGACGTTAGAAGGTTCGGCCAAACGCGCTTCTTCCTGAAAGTTGGATTTCACCACTCACAGGATAAATCCCTGGGATGAATAAAAGATAAATCAGCCAATGCATGCTATGCGTCGCGATCATTGCTGAGAACAGGCGAAATCTCTGCCTCAAAAGACGATGACGGCAGCGTAGGCGCCGATTCAACCGGTGGCTGCACGATCGCGGGCAGGCGAAAAAGGAAGGCAGTTCCCTGGCCGATTTCGCTCTCGACCCAGATATCTCCTCCGTGTGCTTCGAGCACGCGTTTCACAATGGCCAGGCCAAGTCCGGTCCCGCCGCTCTCCCGCGAGCGCGCCGTGTCCACGCGGTAGAAACGCTCGAAGATGCGGGAGAGATGATGCGAGGCGATGCCCGAGCCAAAATCCTGCACACTGAATTCGACGTTCTCGCCGAGCCGTCGGGAACCAACGATAATCCTGCCGCCCTCGCGTCCGTACTTGATGGCATTTTCGATCAGGTTGCCGAACACCTGCTGCAGCGCATCCGGATCGGCGGACACGTAGTTTTCCGTCGATTCCCCAGCGATCAGCAGCATCCCGGCATCGGTAGCCAGCGGCGCCAGTGACTCGATTGCATCGGCCACGAGCGCCGACGCGCGTGTCGGCAACGGGGTCAGGGCATAGTCTTTCGATTCCACCCGCGCCAGGGCAAGCAGGTCCTCGGTCAACCGGTTCATCCGCGTCGCATTCTTCAGGATGATCGCGAGGAATTCCTTCACCTCGTCTTCCGGCAGTCCATGGCTTTCAATCAGCGTCTCGACATAGCCGGAGATAGAAGTCAGCGGTGTCCGCAGTTCATGGGAAACATTGGCGACAAAGTCGCGGCGGGAGATCTCTGCCTGCTCAATCTTCGTGACATCGTGGAGTACCACCACGGCGCCTCCACCCGGCGTCGGAGCAACATTCACCTGGAAGACTTTGCCGGCCGCGACCGAACTGGCGCGCCCGCGGCACGCCGTCCGGTCGCGCAGTGCGATCTCGACGCAGCTCAGCACATCCGGATCACGGATGGTATGGACCAGAGCCTTGCCATGCCGCACAGGATACTGCGAGATCTTTTCGAGAACGGCATTCGACCAGCTCACCAGGCCATCATGCGAGATGGCGATGACGGCTTCTTCCATGCTGTCGAGCAGGGCGGTCAGTTCGCGGCGGCTGGTGTCGAGATTGCGATGCAGCTGGCCGAGGTGTGCCGCGGCAAGGTTCAGGCTCACGGCAGAATCATGCGCGCCTGCAATGTCATCCACGTAGACACGCGCTGCGAAGTCTCCGCTTCCCAGCTTGTCGGCAAAATCAATAATAGCCCGCTGATTCCGCCTCGCACGCGACGCCACCAGCAGGCTCAGCAATGCTGCCAGTGGCAGGGTGAACAGGAACGCGATCGCCAGGTCGGCGCGCAGCGGCAGTCCCAGCGCTGTTGCAGAATGGCTGGCCTGCCAGTGCAGCAGCACATCCACCCAGAGCGCGAAAAAAAACAGCACGGCCGCAATCGCGAGCCAAAGCTTTACAGAGACTCTGCCGACCATTGTCTTTCCCTATTTCGCTTCCTGGCTGCGCTACGGCAGGGGCTTCGGTATCTCGAAGCGGTAACCGGCGCCGCGTACCGTTTTGAGGAACTGGGGATCTTCCGCATCGACCTCGATTTTTTCACGGATGCGGCGTACATATACGTCTACTGATCGTGGCGTCACGAACCGGGCATCGCCCCATACCGCGTCCAGCAGGTGGTCGCGCGTAAAGACCCTGCCGGGGTGGCGCGCCAGGTAATCCAGCAGGCGGAACTCTGTGGCTGTCGTCGGCACCACCTGGTCTTTCACCTTCAGCTGCATGGCTCCGGCATCGATCAGCACCTCGCCGAAGGTCACCGTGGTCGGGGCAGAGGGACGCTCAAAACGGCGCAGAACGGCCTTGACGCGGGCCAGCAGCTCGCGCGTCGCAAACGGCTTGGTGATGTAGTCGTCGGCACCGAGCTCCAGCCCAAGGACGCGGTCATTTTCAGTCGCGCGAGCAGTGAGAAAGATGATCGGGACAGTACTGAGCGTCTGGTGCTGGCGAAGCCGGCGGCAAAGGTCGAGGCCATCCCCGCCGGGAACCATGATGTCGAGGAGAAACAGGGCGGGAGCGGCGTTTTCGGCATCCTGGATGAGATTGACCGGTGTCCGGTAAAGACGGGTGGCAAATTCTGCTGATTCCAGGTGGTGCTGAATCAGCCGCGATATGTCGCTATCGTCTTCTAAAACGAAAATAGTCTGGGTCAAGCGTCTTCCTTGGGCCTCGAATGTCCATTTGTTACACAGATTTGGGTGAAAATTAATCCATTCTCACTTGCATCTGCGAATTTTCATGGGACAGGCTAAGCGTACTGCATCCAATCTGCGGGATTGCTAACAGGACGTGAATCTTTGGGACCGGTTTTCAGGCTGGGCCTCTATGCCTTATCCTCAAGCCAAAGGTAGACTTCACGTTACCTTGTTGCAATATTTTTCCCTGCGTAAGTAACGTCCGGTCAGCACCCGTGTCATACTTTGCGCGGGGCCCTGCCCATGTGTGGGCTTGCTGTCGCAATGAGGGTGGTTCTCTGACGATGGGTGCACGTGTTCTATGTGTCGATGATGAACTACTCGGACTGGAGATCCGTCGCGTGGTGTTTGAGCGCGCCGGGTATACCGTCCTGACAGCATCCGACGGCGCCTCTGCCATCGAGCTTTTCAAAGCGAATGAAGTGGACGCGGTGATCCTTGACTATGCCATGCCCGGCATGGATGGAGCGCAGGTGGCTCGCGCCCTGCGCCAGATCCGGCCGGATGTTCCTATCCTTCTGCTCTCCGCCTATCTGAGCCTGCCTGACGAGGTCCACCAGTGGATCAACCTGCTGGTGAACAAGGGCGACGGGGCACCGACACTGCTGCGCAAGGTGGAAGAATTGCTTGCCGGGATACACGGGGCTCCGCTGGACAGGTAACGAACGCTTGAACCTGCACGCTTTTAATCGCGTCCTACGTACGACCCTGCTGATGCCGGTGATCCTGCTTGGCTTACTGGCCGGCGTCCTGGTGTGGCAGATCCAGGAAGCCGTTGGCGCCCAGACGCGTATCGCGCAGGCCGATGAGATCATCCAGTCCATGTACCAGCTCGAAGCCCGCATCATCAGCGAAGAGACTGGCCTTCGTGGCTACCAGTTGACGGGCGACGACCGCATGCTCGAGCCTTTTGCCGAGGGCGAACGTGTCGTTCCGGCCCAATTCTCCAAGCTGGGCCAGCTCATACACAATCCCGACCAGAAGCTCCGCCTCGCGCAGCTCCATGACAACTATGTCCTGTGGAAGAGTTACGCAGTGCCCACCTCTGCCGCCGGCAAGCAGGTGACGACCCCTGCCAGTCTCGCCGTTGACCTCGACGCCAAAAGCCGCATGGACCTGATGCGCACTCAAATCAAATCGTTGATCGACGAGAGCCAGCACTCCCGAGACAAGTTGCTGCTGGCTGCCCACCTGCGGCTCCAGGATTTTCTCAGTGTCGTCCTGGCGGCGGGGCTGGCTGTCGGCGTGCTGATCGGCACCTTCACCAGCAGCCGTCTGCGGCGTGTCTCCCGTGCCTATGAAGAGACCTTGCAGCAGCTGCAGACACGCGCGGATGAGCTCTACGAAAGCCGGCAGTCCTACCTGACCACTCTCGAATCGATAGGAGAAGGCGTGATCGCCTGCGACACCATGGGCCGTGTCCGTTTCATGAATCCCGTGTCCGAGGCGCTGACCGGCTGGACCATTGATGCAGCTCTCGAACAGCCGCTTTCCGAGATTTTCAACGCAGTCGATGAAAAGACACGCGAGCCCATGGCAAGGTTGACCGAGCATGTCGATGCACAGGGCCAGAGGCTCACTCGCGAGGAGCCGGCCCTCTTACTCGCAAGGGACGGCCGCCAGATCCAGATAGCCCGCAGCGCCGCGCCCATCCGCGACGCCAGCGGGAAAGCGCTTGGCATCGTCGTGGTCTTCCGTGACATTACCGAAGCGCGGAAGTCGGAGCAGGCACTGGTCGCGAGTGAAAAAGTGGCTGTGACCGGCCGGCTGGCCGCCAGCATTGCGCATGAAATCCATAATCCGCTCGATTCAGTGGCGACGCTGCATTACCTGCTCAAGACCGAGCTGGACCAGGGCAAACGCGACGAATACCTGACCATGGCCCAGCAGGAACTCAGCCGCACCCTGCAGATCAGCCGCGCCATGCTGAGCCTCTACCGAGAGTCGCAAGTACCTGTCGAGGTGAAGCTGCCGGAGCTCATCGACAGCGTAGTGCTGCTGCATGACCGCAAAGTCAGGGACGCAGAGATCCGCGTCGAACGCCGTTATAAGAGCACAGGTGTAATCGCGGCCTTTCCCGGGGAGATCAGGCAGGTCATCACCAACGTCTTGTCTAACGCGATGGAAGCGGCAGGCCAGCACGGCACCATCTGCATCACGATCAAGAAGGCTTCACGGGATGACGAAGCCGGCACCGTGGTCGAGATCGAAGATACGGGCCCGGGGGTTGACCCGGCAATCCGTGGCAAGCTCTTCCAGGCCTTCATGACCACTAAGGGCGAAAAAGGTACCGGCCTGGGCCTGTGGGTGAGCCAGGGCATCGTGCAAAAGCATGGCGGCACCATGGAAATCGGGAACGGCGGCAGCAGGGGCCTCAGCGGTGCCTGCGTCCGCATCTATCTGCCAGCGCGGTTTGACGGCGCGCTGAGCGCGCCGGTACCCACCAAGACGGCCAAACAGGGCGAGATTCAGAACAGCGAATCAGCGAGTGCTGCTGCCACTTCGGCCGACAAAACTACCCTGGCCTAAGGATTTCCCCGGCTCAGATCGAAGCCACGGGCAGCAGCATCAGGTCGTCGACCAGCCCGACTTCCTTCTGCACAAAGGGCTCTGCAAAACGCACACCAGCCAGCAGTCCGTAGTGGCGCGCCAGGGCAAACGTCCGTTCGCGGATCTCCTCTTCCGGCGTAAACAGCCCGCCGCCGCTGTCCTGGTTGGCATACTGCGAGCGATACGCCATGAGCGAGGCGAAGCGCTTCTCGACAAATTCTGTGATGTCGACTACGAAGCTTGGCCGTACGTCGGCGTACAGGCTTGCATAGATGACCTTGTAGGGCCGATGCGCGGGCTTGCCGGTGTCCAGCTTCGCCAGCCCGGACAGGAAGCAGGCTTCATAGCCCAGGGTCGAGGCCGTGTAGTGGTCCGGATGCCTCCCCTGCCAGTACGGCAGAATGACGACACGCGGCCGAAGCTCGCGCAGCACATGGACGATCTTCAGACGGTTTTCGTAGGTGTTTTCGACTCCGCCGTCGGGAAGGTCAAGCGCGTCGCGCCATTCCACGTTGAGGATGCGCGCGGCTTCCTTCGCTTCACGCTCACGATCGGCAGCTGTACCCCGCGTGCCGCCTTCACCGCGCGTCAGGTCCAGGATGCCGGTCTTCAGGCCCAGGCTGTGCATCCGCAGCAGCGTCCCGGCGCAGGTCTGTTCCACATCATCGCGGTGGGCTGCGATGGCAAGAATATCGACGATCGGCTGAGCGTCCGGCATGCTTTTGTGGCGGATCAGGCTGCGTTAATAGTTGGCGTCATCGCCATCCGTCGGCGCGTCCATGTAGGCCACGTCGTAAGCAGTTCCCTGCACGGTCACGTTGCTGTTGTCGCGCTCGGTGCCGTCCGTGTTGTAAATGTGGACCTGGCCACCCTCGGCTACATAGATTTTGCTGAGCCCGGTGACGGACGTAATGCCAGTGAGATCGCCCTTGTACGTGTCGACCGAAACGGCATTCGAAGAGGTGTTGTACAGGCTGAGGCAGCCCAGCGCCACACTGGAATTGCCCGCCTGGCTCTGTGCAAACCGCACGCCGCCCTCACATCCCTGCGCGCCGATCCACAGCGTATTGTTATCGCCCAGGATCATTTTCGAGTGGTTGCCATCGCTGATGCTGTATGTTCCTTGCACCTTGCCGGTGCTCAGGTTAATGACAGACAGATTCCCTGCAAAGAGCCCGGCGTAGGTGCCAGTCGATTGCAACTGCTGTCCGGCCACATAGAGAAGCGTGCCATTCTGCAGTGCGTTGGTGGCACCTCCGGGCGTCGCTATCACCGATGCAGGCGCGAGTCCGATTGCCGACGGGCCGGTAACGCCGGTATTCAGCGCCTTGCCGATCAGTGGAATGGAAACGATGCCGGCTGCCGTGCCGCCGCACTCAGGTCCGCAATTCACCACGTAGGCGGTCGAGCCATCGCTCGAGAAGACTGCCTTCACCGGCCGGTCAAACTGCCGGTTCGGATCGGCAACCTGCACAGCGCAGTAAACCGGCAGATTCTGCGGTTCGCAATCCTGCACCACCGCACCCGGATAACCTGCGACCAGTGTCGGCCAGGTCGAAGGACCGGCGGCTAGCTGCGCCTGCTGAGTCGCCGTCAGGTGCACCAGGCTGTAAACCAGATTACTGTTCTGCACGAAGCCGAGCGCGACTGTACCGCTCGAGTTGATCGAGACTTTGTAGATGTCCGGCACATTCAGCGAAAAGCTCCCGCCGGTAGCCGTCTCGTCCAGAAGCGTAAACGCATGTACCTGCTGATTGGCAGCGACGTAATAGGTCAGGTTGCGCGCCGCGAACACACTCGAAGAGATGCCCGGCAGACCACTTACTGCGTTGGAGAATTTCTCCGTACCGTAATTCACCAGGCCTACGCTGCCGTCGCCCGTCCCGTACACAACGCCGGTCTGCTGCTCGGCCAGGTTTTGAATCGTTGCCGGGTCCGCGCCTGAATAGCCACTGATGAAGAAGGTCGTACTGTCGCTGTTATAGGCATGGCGGATGTCGTAAAAGGCGTCTTCGATCTGCAAAGAACCCCTGGTGAAGGCACTGGGATTCTGGATCGCGACCAGGACCCTGTTAGCGATGCCACTTGGCGGAAGTCCGCGGTTGGCGAAGTAAGTATTCTGCCCGCACCCGGCGAAAATCAGACTGCAAACACTAGCGGAAAACAACGCTACAACCGATGACCACAGACTTCTTTTGCTCAAAACCTTTGGACCTCATCCTTCAACGTGCGCGGGAACAGTGGGAAAGCAAAGTATAACAAAGCGGTTTGGTGTTTCCCTATCCGCTGCCTTAGCATGAACACCAATCACCGGTCTCGTGACAACTATCTATGAGTGAAGACGCTTCAGCAGCAACGCCAGTCGCAGGACCGCCCACACCTCCTGTGACAAATCCGGATACCAACCCGCTGGAGACACTTTTTGGCCAGCGCACCGTGCTCTGCGACGGCGCCATGGGAACTGTGCTCTACGCCAAGGGCGTCTTCATCAATCGCTGCTATGACGAACTGAACCTGTCGCAACCGGAGATGATCCGCAACATCCATGAGGAGTATCTCCAGGCCGGCGCCGAAATCATCGAGACCAATACGTTCGGCGCAAACTTCTTCCGTCTGCAACGTCACGGACTCGAAAGCAAGACACGCGAGATCAACGAAGCAGGCGCTCGCATCGCCCGCCAGGCAGTAGCGCAGCTGGCGGAGAAACAGGCCGGCACGGCGCTGGTGGCGGGATCGGTCGGGCCGCTGGGCATCCGGCTCGAGCCGCTTGGCAAGACATCGCTCGACGAAGCCCGCGCTGCTTTTAAACAGCAGATCGAAGGACTGGTCGCCGGCGGCGTCGACCTGATCATCATCGAGACCATGCAAGCACTCGACGAAGCCGAGCAGGCCATCAAAGCCGCCCTCGAAGTCGCGCCAACTCTTCCGGTCATGGCGATGGTCACGGTCGATGAAGAAGCGGTGCTGCTCGACGGCTCATCGCCGGAGACAGCTGCCCTTCGGCTCACCCGCGCAGGCGCCCATGCCATCGGCGCCAATTGCAGCCTGGGACCGGCGACCATTCTGACGGCGATCGAGGCGATGCGCAGCTCAACGCACCTGCCACTCGTCGTGATGCCGAATGCCGGCATGCCGCGGGCGATCGACGGCCGCAATATTTACCTCTGTTCTCCGGAATATATGGCGAGCTTTGCGAAGCGCTTTGCCAAGGCTGGAGTGCAGTTCATTGGCGGCTGTTGCGGAACCACGCCGAATCACGTGCGGGCGATGAAGTCCGCTATTCGCGCCATGGATGCGCAGAGGGTCGCGCCCAATACGACAACCGCGGCGGCGATCGTCTCCGAGGTAAAGCCTGCGCCTCTCGGCGAGCGTTCGCGCCTGGGCCGGCTGGTTGCCGAGAACAAATTTGTCACCATGGTCGAGATTGTTTCGCCCAAAGGCATCGACTGCTCGAAAGAGATCGCCGGCGCGCGGTTGATGATGAATGCGGGCGTCGACGTGGTAAATATCCCCGACTCGCCACGCGCTTCCGCCCGCATGAGCGCGCAGAGTCTCTGCATCCAGATCCAGCAGCAGACCGGCATCGAGACCCTGCTGCATTACACCTGTCGCGACCGCAACGTACTGAGCATTCAGTCCGACCTGCTTGGCGCTTCATCCATCGGCCTGAAAAATATTTTGTGCCTGACCGGCGATCCGCCGAAGCTCGGCAACTATCCCGACGCAACCGCGGTGTTCGATGTGGATGCAATCGGGCTGGTCAATATCGTGAACCGGCTCAATCATGGACTCGACATTGGCAGCAATCCAATTGGCGCATCCACAGGTTTCTCGATCGGCGTCGCGGCAAATCCGGGCGTACCGGACATCGACAACGAACTCCGGCGCTTCGCATACAAAGTGGAAGCAGGCGCGGAATATGCCATCACGCAGCCGGTTTTCGACATGCGCCTGTTGGAGGAGTTCCTCAAGCGCATCGAACAGTTCCGCATCCCGATCATTGCCGGCATCTGGCCGCTGACCAGCCTGCGTAATGCGGAGTTTATGAAGAACGATCTTCGTGTCTCGGTGCCCGACGAAATCATGATCCGCATGCAGAAGACGGCAACGCCGGAGCACGCGCGGGCTGAAGGCATCGCCATCGCACAGGAGATGTTGACCGAAGCAAGAGGGATGATCCAGGGTGTGCAGGTCAGCGCACCGTTCGGACGCTATCCGCTGGCAGTCGAGATCCTGAGCGTGCTCGGAACAGCTTCAGAAGAGACGCAGGAGTTGGAAGGAACAGAAGTTGGCAACGTTTGAAGATTCGCTGAAGAAACTGGATGAGATTGTCGGTCAGCTCGAGAATGGCAACCTGCCCCTCGAAGAGTCGATCAAGCTGTTCGAAGAAGGTGTGCGCCTGTCGTCGGTCTGCAAGCAGGAGCTCGAAACGGCCGAAGGCAAAGTACAGATGCTGATCAAACAGCGCGATGGATCGATGAAGACGGAGCCGTTCCCGCCTCAGAGGTGACGCGCTCCTCGACAAATGCTGCGACCTCCCTGCTCATATAGTCCGGTGCATAAATCGCAAACTGCGGCTTGCCTTCCAGCAGTTTCGCCGAGACGCCAGTCCATCGCGGCGCAAGATGCGTATGGTCCCCGCGCAACAGAACTGCGTCGGCGCGATCCAGAAAGAGGCGCGCCGAGTCCTTGAAGTCGGCCGTACCGGCATCAAGCACGCTCAGGTAAAGATTCGGCTTCAGATAGCCCATAATGCTGTTCGACTCGATGATTACATTTTCAGAGGTCGCGATTTCTTTGCGGATGCGGGGCAGCGCAGCCGCCAAATTGCCGACCCGGGTCCGCACCCAGAAGCTTCGTTCCGCGCCTGCTTCGAGAAACCGCGCTGAATCCGTCGTGCTGTCGTAATGCGGCGACCCGGGCCGCTCGAGGCTTACTGCCACCGTGTGCTCGGCGCCATCTAAAGTGGGCTGGCAGTCGCAGGGCGCGCCGTCTGCCGTGCAAAAGCCGTGTCCGAATTGCGTGATCTTGAAGGCTGTCCAGTGCAGATGCCGCAGGCGGCCAATCAGCGCCGCGACCACAGACGTTTTACCAATATTGCGTGTATGTCCGCCGATCACAACCACAGCCATCGCCTATTCCTCTGCTGTTTGAGATGCTTTGCGCGCGAGCTTCGCCAAAATTGCGAGTTCGCGAAGATGCGTCTTGACAGGCTTCGCCGGCACACCCCAGAACATCTGTCCCGGCCCCTTCAGCTTCTTGTGCGGCAGGATGCCTGCGCCTGAGCCTACAATCACGCCCTCACCCACCGACGCATGATCGCCCATGCCCACATGGCCGCCGATCACCGCGCCATCGCCAATCACCGTACTGCCGGAGATGCCGGTCTGTGCGGCGATGACGACGTTCCTCCCGATGCGAACGTTGTGCCCGACATGAACGAGATTATCGATCTTCGTGCCGCGGCCGATGCGCGTCTCTTCGAGCGCCCCGCGATCGACCGTGGTGTTCGCGCCAATCTCCACGTCGTCTTCGATGATAAGGGTTCCCTGCTGTGGGAATTGCAGATACTCGCCGGTCGCCGAATCGCGAACATAGCCGAACCCATCGGCACCCAGCACTGCTCCGGCGTGGACGACGACACGATCACCGATCGTCACGCCTCCGTAAATCGTCACGCGTGGATGGAGCGTACAGCCTTCGCCAATGGAAACATCATCCGCCAGCACACAACCGGCGCCGATAGCCGTATCTTTGCCGATCGATGCACGACCAACGATCGCGCTGGGATGAATCTCTGCATTCACACGCGGTGCAAGCAGGCGAGCCGCCCGCGCGAACGCCAGCTTGGGATGCTTCACACGAAGCAGCGGTTTTGCGTATTCGCCCGAGGCAATGTTCAAGGGAACAATTACCGCAGCCGCGTCAGTCGCCAGCGCAGCAGACAGCAGCGCTTCGCTCTCAATGAAGATAAGGGCATCCGCACCAGCATCCCGCATACCGGAAACCCGAGCAATGACTTCTTCGGGAGCCTTCCCGGCCGGGCGTTCCTCGAGAAAAGTACCAATGGCTTCGGCAATGGATTGAACAGTCTGCATCGGTCTTGAGTGTAATGGTTCACACTTCAGCCGAACACCTTATGCCGCCCGTACTGCAGGTACCGCCGCCGGCTCAGGGCCCGCTGGAGCCATGCGCGCTCAATAAATACCCGGCTCACCCGGTGGCCTTGTCTTCCATCGGCGATGGACCCACAGCCACTGGTCGGGATATTTCCGGACCCACTCCTCGATTGCAGACGTGCACAGCTGAGTATTGGCGATCACATCGGCTTCGGCGTCGACTGTGTTGGCCAGCTTGAGTCGCTCGCCGAAGCGCAGTACGTAGGCCTGCTCAGTCTCTTCCCACACCATGAAGCCCGGCAGCACGGCAGCTCCGGTCTTCGCGGCCACGCGTGCCAGACCGGAGGCCGTGCATGCCTGGTGCCCGAAGTAGTCGACAAAGACCCCCTGCGGCGGCGTCATATTTGTGTCCATCAGGATGCCGACGGTGTCGCCCTTACGCATGGCGCCGATCAGTCCGCGGGCGAAATCGTCCTTGTGGAGCACGCGGTTGCCATGCAGACAGCGGATCCGATTAACGTAACGATCGAGCCGCGCATTGTCCAGGCGACGGATGACCATGCTCATCGGATAGCCCATCAGCGAGTGGTAAAAGCTGGACAGCTCCCAGGCGCCCAGATGCCCTGTCACAATCAGCACGCCGCGGCCTGCATCGCGCGCCTGCAGGTAGTGTTCCAGCCCCTCGCAGCGAAGAAAGCCAGCACTGTTCTGCCGCGTATAGCCTGGCATCTGGCAGAATTCAGACATCTGCCAGCCGAGGTTCCTATATAGCTTTTTTAGGAGGTTAGCGCGCTCCGCTGGGACGACCGAGGGGAACGCGAGCTCAAGGTTACGCTCGCCGGTCCGGCGCAATCGACCGAGAAGCCTGTAGGCAATGGCACCGACGAAAGCACCGAGCTGTCGGGAAAGTCGGCGCGGGAAAACGCCGAAGATTTGGACCAGCAACCACACCGCAAAAAACTCGAACCATTCCACCATGCAGGAGCGTTCAGTTTACAGGACAGTTTCGTCGCTCAAGAAAATCCCAAAAAGAATGGCCCGCAAGTCTTACGACCGGCGGGCCATTCTTTTGAAGCGATCTGCAACTACATCTGGCTGCCCATGAAGTACTTGGCAACGGTGCGAACGAACGGGGCCGCATCCGGCGGAACCGGCACACCACCGTGCAGGATCTTGTCAAAGGTCAGGTCAGCACCATCGTAGAAGGTGCGTGTGTCGTCGATGTTCTGATCCACCACCGCGCCGTTCAGGTCGATACCGGCAAACAAGCCCTTTGCCCGCGAATAGGTCAACAGCTCTGAATCAAGCTTCCAGTTAGTGGAGGCACCTGCGTCGCGTCCCACGGGACCGGCTGCTGCCGAGGCGCTGCCGCCAATCTTGAACTTGCTCTCCAGCAGGTCCTGGAAGCCTTTCTGGTTCATCGCGACGAGCACGAGATCGGTCGCCTGTCCGCCAATCTGGAAGCCAAAGCTTCCGCCGGCGATGCGAATGAATACCGGTGCGCTCCAGCCATTCGGGGTGCGGCAGGTAACGACGCCCTGGCCATAATTTCCACCAACGATGAAGGCTGCTTTCAACACACGGGGGAATACGCCGATACAGGTGGCGCTCTGCGTGATCTTCGACGGAATGCCCTTATCCGGCGTCGACTCGATCTCCTGCACCACAGCCTGCGCCTTTGCCAGGCGGTCATTGAGGTCAGTTTTTGAGGATGCTGCAAAGGCACTGCCTGTCATCAGTCCCAGACAGACGATTGTCATTAACTTCTTCATATCGTTCTTTCACTCCAAGTCAGTCGTTTCATTTCCGCATCCGGATCGTACGGCATGTAATTCTGCGCCGAAGACGACAATCGTCCAGCCTCACAGGGCAGACATTCCCGCTTTAGCACTCAGCGATGAGATGCAAAAGGTTTGATAGGAGCAAAGAAAATTTGGCTTGGGAACCCAGATGGTACCAACCCCGAGACAAAAAAAATATGGGGTCAGACCTCCTCGCAAGCGATTCGGTTGACCCCATTCCCCAGATCTGCGTTGTTTCTAGGAATAGTTGTACGAGGTCACCGAGTACTTACCAATGTCACTTTTGTGTTATGTACTTAGGTAACTTACATGTTAATTAACTCGTCAACACGACTCATTGGCTGCCTAGGGTGTCGCTGGTTTTGAAGATGGCCTGCCGGACAGCATAAACAGAGAGAGCGATCCGGTTGTCCACCCCGACCTTGCGCATCAGTTTCGCTACGTGCGCTTTAACGGTCCGTTCCTCGATACCAAGTGCGTTCGCGATCTCGCGATTGGACTGGGCGGCGACCAGCAGCTTCAGCACATCGCGCTCGCGGGCCGTAAGATGGAACTCGACAGCAGGCGGCGGCGCTCCTGCGGATTTCCTTCCAGCCAGCTCGGTCATGACGCGCCGGGGAGCCCAGATGGCGCCGGCGCGTACCGTATCGATAGCCTGCTCGATCAGTTCAGGAGTTGCCGTCTCGTCCAGATAGCCCCTGGCGCCCAGGCCCACCATGCCCAGCATCTCCTCGTCCGACGCCTCCGGACCCATCAGCAGGATGTGTAGGTCGGGGCGCAGGCCGTGCAGGGTCGAGAGCGTGGTTTCGAGGTCAATGTTGCCATGCAGTCCAATAATGCAGACATGCAACTTGAGGTCTGCAATCAATCCTGCAAGGTCAACGGCGACAAACACCAGCCGGTGATGCTGTTCGAAGGCAGCCGAAAAACCGAGGACCCGTATTGGATCCGCGTCGAGAAGTGCGACTCTAAGGCGAGTCTGAGCTTGGGGTATACCTGACATTGATCAGACCCGGGAGAAGAAAACTACAGTTTTGGTAGAACAATTCCCTGCTGCTTCTGGTACTTGCCTTTGCGGTCTGCATAGCTGATTTCGCAGATTTCGTCGGATTGAAAAAACAATATCTGGCACAGCCCCTCGTTGGCGTACACCTTGGCAGGCAGTGGCGTGGTGTTGGAGATCTCCAGCGTCACAAAGCCTTCCCATTCCGGTTCAAAAGGGGTGACATTCACAATGATTCCGCAACGCGCGTAAGTAGATTTTCCGACGCAGATCGTAAGAACGTCTCTTGGAATCCTAAAATACTCGATCGATCGCGCCAGGGCAAAAGAATTAGGGGGCACGATCACCGAAGCAGCCTCAACTGTGACAAATGACCTTTCGTCAAAGTTTTTCGGGTCAATGATGGCGCTGTTTACATTGGTGAAAATCTTGAACTCGTTGGACACCCGGAGGTCATATCCGTAGGACGAGAGCCCATACGAGATGACTCCGTCCTTCACCTGTTTTTCGCTGAAAGGCTCGATCATGCCGTGCTTGGTGGCCTGCTCACGAATCCAGCGGTCGCTCTTGATTGCCATGCTTCTCCTGGGCCCGGCGGACGAAAAAGTGCAGGTGGCGGGAAGGTTACCCTGTCCTGACTTCTCGGTTACCGGTGTAGTGTTCCTGCTTGGAATCTGCATCTTAGCCGTTGCTGGCATGGTTGACAATGCTTTGCAAGAGACCTAGCATTCGGCCTAAGACCGGCCCAGCTAGCTACTTTGACCTTCCGGAGCGCCGCACGTGATCAAGCAGGATATAGTGCACAAGGTAATCGAGCGGACGGGTCTGCCCCGTACCAAGGCAGAGCAGGCAGTCGACACCGTTTTCGGCAGCCTGAAGAAGGCTCTGACAGAAGGCGACCGCATCGAATTGCGCGGGTTTGGCGTGTTTACTGTCCGGCCCAGAAAAACCGGCATTGGCCGCAACCCGCGCACGGGTGCCGAGGTTTCCATCGCTCCAGGCAAGGCTGTACGTTTCAAGCCAGGCAAGGAGCTCCACCTCAGCGATGTCAAAGAGTGACTCGCCATCAATTCGCGTTGGATTCGTCTTGGCGCAACACACATAATTCTGCGATTTTCACACATCGAGGATGAACTCGATGCGGCCAATATCGAAACCGAAGACGAACTGGAAGACGAACTGATAGAGCAGGCTCTCCGCATAAGCCGTAGGACCACCAGGAGGGGCGCGGCTTAGGCCGGGCTCAAGTTGCTGGTCCAAGTAAATGGACAAACCGCTCCGTCAGTCGCGAGGCAACGTCAAATTCTGGCCCGAGGTTCGTCAAGACCCCGGAAATAGGACATTGCAGACTGATCCTTCTTGTTCAACGTGGACTTCAGTGTCTGGATTGAGGACTGCAGCATCAGTCGCCGGCTACATCAGGCTGATCGCGTCCACATCGAAAATCAAATTCCGCCGCGGGATACCCAGCACGTCCGCCTGCGCGCGCGCCGCCCGTAGTGTCTTCGCCAGCGCACTGCGCTGACCGGCTTTCAGCAGAATGTGAAAGCGATAGGTCCGCTTGATCTTCGAGATCGGCGCGGCGGCCGGTCCCATCACACGGATACCATCCAGTTGCGTATTTTGAAACCAGTGGCCCAGGGCCGAGGCCCATGCCGCGACCTCTTCCAGCTTCGGTCCCTGGATCAGCAGGTTGGCGAGCACACCGAACGGCGGATAGTGCATATACCGGCGAAATTTCAATTCCTTTTCGACGAAGGCGTGGAAGTCGTGTTTCTGCGCACAGGCCACGGCGTAATGGTCCGGATGATAGGTCTGCACGACCACCTTGCCCGGCAGGTCGCCGCGACCCGCTCGGCCTGAAACCTGCGTCAGCAGCTGGAAGACGCGTTCAGCAGCGCGAAAATCGGGCATGCCGAGAGCATGGTCGCAGCCGACGACGCCGACCAGCGTCACGCCGTGAATGTCGTGTCCCTTGGCAATCATCTGGGTCCCGACAAGCAGGTTAATCTCACCCGCATGCAGCCGGCCAAGCATGCGCTCCATATCGTGGCGCGTACGAACCGTGTCGCGGTCCATGCGACCGATGCGCGCATTGGGGAAGATCTCCTGCAGACGTTCTTCGCCCTGCTGCGAACCGGCGCCGAGAAAATACAGGTGTTCGCTCTGGCACTTGGGGCAAAGCTTCGGCACGGTCCTTCTGTAACCGCAATAGTGGCATTCCAGACGCTCGCCCACCTGGGCATGAAAATCATCGGCCTTGGGCTGCCGATGATGCGTGAGTGAGATAGCGCAGTTCTCGCAGTCGAGTTTCTCTCCGCAGCCGCGGCACATGACGACGAAGGAGTAGCCGCGACGGTTCAGCAACACCATCGCCTGTTCCCCGCGCAGCAAAGTTGCCTCAGTCTCTTCGATCAGCCTGCGTGAAAAAATGTGGTCCTGGCCGGTCTCCTTGAACTCGGCGCGCATGTCAATCAGTTCGACCTCGGGCAATGGACGCTGGTTCACGCGCTGGTGCATTTCGATGAGCGCGTACTTGCCTGGATGAACTTCACGGGTCGCACGATCGACGACCGGCTGCGCATTCTGCCACGATTCAAGCGACGGAGTAGCCGAGCCGAGCACGATCGCGATGCCGGCAAGCTTGGCCCGCATCACCGCAACATCGCGTGCATGATAGCGCGGGTTTTCTTCCTGCTTGTAGGACGAGTCGTGTTCTTCATCCACGATGATCAGGCCGAGCTGCTGCATTGGCGCGAAGACGGCTGATCGCGTACCGACAATCACGCGTGCATCGCCGAGGCGAATGCGGTGCCATTGCTCTGCGCGTTCATCCGGCGTGAGCGCGGAGTGTAACAGCGCAACGCGATCGCCGAAGGCGCCGAAAAGCTGCGCGGCCATGGCCGGCGTCAGGCCAATCTCCGGCACCAGCAACAGCGAAGAAAGGCCAGCGTCGAGTGCGTGCTGCATGGCCGCGAGATACACCGCAGTCTTGCCCGAGCCGGTTACTCCGTGCAGCAGCGCCACGCGAAATTCTTTCGTGCCGAGATGCTGCGTGATCTGGTTGAGGGCTCGCTGCTGCGCCGCGTTCAACTCGTGGCGCACATGCTTCATACCGGAAAGATGAAACTCGAGCGGCTTCTCTTCGATGGTGACGAGATTGCGACGCACGAGCGTGCCCAGCGTCGAGTCGGGAAGATCCATCCCGCGAAGAGCCGCGACCGGTAGTGTGCCTCCGGCACCCGCTAGTTCCGCGAGGATGCGCTGCTGGTTCTCGTTCAGCTTCGGCAACCGGGCATCCGCGATCAGCGTTGCGTAGCGCTCAAGACGTCGGGCATCGCGCGTGTCGGCTTCCGTCTCGCGTGACAGCCACTTCTTGCGCAGCATGCCCGTAAGCAGGTCACGGCTTACGCCTGTGACGGAGCGCAGCTTGCTGACCCTGGCAGGCTGACCGTCGGAAAGAAAATTCAATACTGCGTATTCACTGTCCTGCTCTTCAGGTGTCTTGCGGCTGCGGCGCGACGATCCCTGTTCCGCGCTTGCATAGAGAATGGCGCGACCCGTATCCGTGATGCGAAAGAGGACCTGCTTGCGTACTTCGGCCATCAGCGGCAGCATGGTCCGCAAAACTTCGCCGAGAGGTGAAAGATAATACTGGCTGATCCATCGGCCGAGTTCCATCAGCTCCGGCGACAGGATCGGTTCAGCATCGAGTACAGCGTCGATAGGCTTCGCGGCCACTGGCGGCGGCTCATCATGCAGCCGCGTCACGATGCCGATCAGTTTTTCATTCCGGAAGGTAACGATCACGCGAGCGCCGATACATGGCAGTTGCAGAGGCAACACGGAATAGGTAAACGCTGCATCCAGCGGCACAGGCACAACGACATCGCAGAAAGCAGGCAAGGGAATCGTCTACGCGGACGGCGCCTTGGGCGCACGCAGACCAAGCTCGGCCATGGCGATCTTGAGATCTGCCCAGGCTTCCTTCTTCTGCCGCGGGTCGCGCAGCAGGAAGGCCGGATGATAGGTGACGATCAGCTTGGCCCCGCGGCTTGCATGAATACGCCCCCGCAATGCGCCCAGCGCGCTTTTCACACCGAGCAGATATGTCGCAGCCGTCGAGCCAAGGGCCACGATCACTTCCGGGCCGACGGCTGCAATCTGCTGCTCGAGAAACGGGATGCAGGTGTGCGCTTCGTCTGGTTCAGGCACGCGGTTTGATGGGGGGCGGCACTTCACAATGTTCGCGATGTAAACCTGCTCGCGTTGCAGACCCATGGCATTGATCATGTTGTTCAGCAGCTGGCCGCCGCGCCCGACAAAGGGGAGGCCCGATGCATCCTCATCCGCTCCCGGACCCTCGCCGACAAACATCAGCCGTGCCTTGGGGTCGCCGTCGCCGAAGACAATCTTGTTCCGGCCGACAGAGAGCTTGCAGCGCGTACAGTCGCCAATCTCTTCCCGGATCTGCAGAAGCGCAGGCGCACCCTTTCCCTGGATGCGAGTGTAGTCCTGCGTGGGGTTGGCGAGTGGCAGAGGCAGTGTAGCTTTGCGTGCAGAGATGGGGATTTCCTCGGAGTTGTTTTGCAATGTTTCGACAGCCCGTAGAGCAGCGATAGTTGGCGCAGTGTCGTCTTCGATCACTGAAACATCTTCAGTTCGTGGAGGTGCGAGAACGGCTGCAGCCGGCTGTCCGACGGATGCTGACTGAACAGAATCCGGTACCGCGCGGTGATAGAAGTCATAGATGCCAAGGTCGCGGTAGTACTCAAGCTGCGCGGCAATGGCAGCCTGCAGTTCGGGGCTGAGTGAGGACACCGCTACTCCTGCAATACGCTGCGTGTCGCGCTTGTCTCCGACACGAATGACACAGGTCGACGCAGAGAGAGTATCTCGCCCAGGATACGGTCGGCCAGTTCGCGCTTGCTCATCTCGGGCAGATCGACGGCGGTCTTCAGCGTCAGGAAGGTCACCGCATTCCTATCGGAATCAAAGCCGATGTCCTGGCGGGACACGTCGTTCAGCACGATGGCGTCGGCACCTTTACGGGCCAGCTTCTGGCGTGCGTGCTCGAAGGGATTCTCCGTCTCTGCCGCGAAACCGATGACCAGGGTGCCCGGCCGTTTGCGCTCGGTCACTTCACGGAGAATATCCTGCGTTGGTTCGAGATGAATCGTGATTGGCCCGTCGCGCTTAATTTTCTGCTCGGCAGCGACGACCGGTTTGTAGTCCGAGACAGCCGCAGCCTTGATGACGATAGTGGCTTCGGGCAGGCGCTCCATCACCGCGTAACGCATCTGATCGGAGGTGATGACCTGGATGACCTCGCAATTCATTGGAGGCTGCAGCGATGTCTTGCCTGTCACCAGGATGACGCGCGCCCCGCGTTTCGCAGCCGCCTCTGCCAGTGCATAGCCCATCTTCCCGCTGGACCGATTGCCGAGAAAGCGGACGGGATCGATAGCTTCGCGCGTACCGCCGGCTGTCACCAGCACTGTCTCGCCGGCAAGATCGTGCCGGTGGCTCAGCTGTTCCAGTACTGCCTGTACGATGGTCTGCGTCTCGGCAAGCCGCCCGCTGCCGAGCATGCCGCAGGCCAGGTAGCCGGCCGCCGGAGATACGATGCGGACACCGCGATTTTCAAGCAGCGAAAGATTGTGCTGGGTGGCCGAATGCTCCCACATCTTCACATTCATCGCAGGTGCAACGATGACTGGCGAAGTAGTCGCGAGATACATGGTGGAGAGAAAATCATCCGCGATTCCATGCGCGAATTTGGCGAGGGTATTGGCAGTCGCCGGAGCGACTACGAGAGCATCGGTCTGTGCTTCGGCAATATGCTCAATGGCGGAATCGGCCACCGCGTCGGCATCCCCCGCCTCAGCGCCGCCACCCCACAGGCTGGTGATCACTTTGTGGCCGGTGAGCGCGGCGAAGGTCAGCGGCCCGATAAATTTCTCGGCAGCTGCTGTCATCACGACGTGAACATCCAGCGCCTGCTGTTGCAGCGCGCGTACCAGTTCTGCAGCCTTGTAAGCGGCAATACCGCCGGACACACCGACCGTAACCTTCATAGCCGGATTTTACCCTTCCGCCGCCGGCACCGCCAGCACTGTTGAAAACAGGACAACAGTACCGGCATGCGCCGTCGACAGATGGCTAGATTTCGCTGACAGGTGGCAGGTCTTCCGCGCGAATCTCAGGTTTGCGGATGACATTCGTTGTCTTCGTGTACTGCACCTTGCCTGCTGCAATCTCGTCCTGGGCGACACGGCAGGCCTTGGTCGAAGATGAGGTGACCATTGGCAGCGATCCGCCCTGGAGCTGTCGTGCCCGTTTTGCTGCTACCAGGACGAAGCGATAATTGCTGTCGAAACCTTCCTGAATATCCATAGCGCGTGTAACCCCCTGAAATACTTCATACCTTGACTGCTATACCTGTACCGGTGCAGTGTGCTGAAGACCAAAGGACAGCAACACCGGCTGTAAACGCTCTGTGGCATTTGACTGCAGGCATCCTGCGGCAACTTCTTTTGCCCGCGATGCCTCAGGATCAGCATACTCTTGTTGGCGCGACGCCCGTTCGGCGGTCACGATGGCAGCCAGTTCTTCCACGGCCCGGCTGAGAACATCATTTACGAGAATGTACCGATAGTACTGATAGTTCTCAATCTCGTCGCGGGCCTTGGCCAGGCGGCGCTGTATCACTTCTTCCGATAAATTCCCTTCTCGCTGGCTGCGTTCGCGCAGGCGCATTTCGAGAGTCTCCGGGTTGGGCGGCAGCACGAAGATGCTCACCGCGTCGGGCATCGCTTCGCGCACCTGCTTCGCGCCCTGCACGTCGATGTCAAGCAGCAGATCCTTGCCGCGCACCTCAGCGTCGGCCAGCGTGTGTCGTGCCGTTCCATAGAAATTGCCGAATACCTCGGCCCATTCCAGAAACTCCCCGCGACGGACCATCTCTTGGAAATTTTCGCGTGTCGTGAAGTGGTATTCGTTGCCGTCCTTCTCCACGCCTCGTGCTGCTCGCGTGGTGTAGGAGACGGAAAACTCCAGGTCAGCTGCGAGCGGATCCAGCGCATTGACCAGTGTCGATTTTCCCGAACCCGATGGTGCCGAGATGATGAACAGAATACCTGCCAACCTGCTCCCCTTATCTACCTGTAATCCCTGAATTTATTCAAGATTCTGAACTTGCTCCCGGGCTTTTTCGATCTCGGATTTCATGCCGAGGCCCAGTACGGTCAGCAATGACCCTTCATCGGCGATTCCCGCGCTCTTGGACAGCAGTGTATTCGCCTCGCGGTTCATTTCCTGTAACAAAAAGTCGAGTTTCTTGCCCGTTTCGCCGCCATCCTGAAGCAGCGACCGGAAATGTTCGATGTGCACCCGGAGGCGGGCCAGCTCCTCTTCAACATCGCTGCGATCGGCCAGCAGCGCGGCTTCCTGCAACAGGCGGCCCTTGTCCATTGCGCCGTCAACGGACCCGGCAAGCAGCTCACTCATCCGCGCCTGCAGCCGCTCATAATGAGCCGGCTGCACGCGCGACCGCAGTTGGGCTGCACCGTCGACGTCGTGCTGCAGGCGATCGAGGGAGGCAGACAGAACCGCCGACAATGCCGCGCCCTCGGTCCGCCGCATCAGGTTCAGAGCTGCAAGCGCCTCGTCGAGCCGCGCAAGCACGCTTGCCTCCAGGCCTTCCATCACTTCGTCCCGGCGGCTTGAAGCATTTGCCGTGCTGCCTGTCTTGAAAACACCGGGCAGGCGAAGGATGGCATTCAGATCGGGCTCCTGCTTGAGTTCGTACTCCTGCTGCGTATCGCGAAAAGCGGCCAGGTAGCGGGCCACCAGTTCCCTGTCGTACCCGATCGTTTCCGGCGCGGCTGACTGCTCCCAGGCAAGGGTCACCTCGAGATGGCCGCGGACCACGCGCTCTTTAAGTAACCTTCTCAATTGCATTTCGAGTGTGTCCATGCCGGAGGGAAGACGCAGATGCAGATCGAGGAAGCGATGATTGACGCTCTTGATCGACAGGGTCCAGCTCGCGAGCACGGCATTCTCAGGACCACTCACTTCTCCCACGATGCGGGCGAATCCTGTCATCGAATGGATTACCGACCGCGCTGTCGTCGCTGTGTCCGAAGGTGATCGGGACAGGCTCTCATGGGTTGCCGTACTCATGCTTTCTCCTCCAGTGCCGCTTCCAGGTCAGGCATGCCGGCATCACTGGCCAGGTCCCCCTCAGCAAACTGTAACCGATACAGCTTCTGATACGTTGCAGATGTCTGCAGGAGTTGCTCGTGCGACCCGATATCGGAAATGCGCCCGTTTTCAAGCACCACGATGCGGGTCGCGCGCCGGACAGTCGAAAGACGATGTGCGATCACCAGCGACGTTCTTCCCTGCATCAGGTTCGACAAGGCTACCTGCACCAGCGACTCGCTCTCCAGGTCAAGCGAAGAGGTCGCTTCATCCAGTATCAGGATCGGTGCATTCTTGAGCAATGCCCGCGCGATAGCGAGCCGCTGCCGTTCGCCGCCTGACAGACGAAAACCTTTTTCGCCAATGATGGTGTCGTATTTTTCCGGGAGGCGTTCGATAAAGTCATGCGCCAGCGCTGCCTTCGCGGCAGACTGCACCTGCTCAAGCGCAACATCGGGACGGCCATAGGCAATGTTGTTGCGCACCGTGTCGTTGAACAGAATTGTTTCCTGCGTCACGTTGCCGATCAGCCTGCGAAGACTCTCAAGCTTCACGTCGCGCAGGTCGTGTCCATCAAGCAGGATGCGGCCCTCGGTCACATCGAAGAAGCGCGGAATCAGGTTGACCAGTGTCGATTTACCGGCGCCACTCGGGCCGACGAGTGCCACGACCTCGCCCCGGGGTATGGTGAGATCGATGTGCTCAAGTACGCGTTTCACGCCGTCTTCCGCGTCATAGCGAAAGCTCACATCCTGTAACTGGATGGCGTCTTTGAAACCGTTCAGCGTTACCGCGCCGCGCTTTTCGAGGACGTCGTCTTCGTCATCCATGAAGTCAAAAATTGCCGACGAAGCTCCGAGCGCCTGCTGAAAATTGTTGTAGAACGCTGCGAACTTACGCACCGGGTCGTAGAGCTTGAAGACCGCGACGATGAAGGCGAAGAACGTGCCTTCCGACATGCCGCCATCCTTGATCTGCGCACGCCCGACGCGCAGCAGCAGGGCGATCGCCACCGCGCCGATGACGTCCATCAGCGGCGAACTCAGCGCCTGCGCGCGCACGGAGCGGAGATTCGCGCGGAAGAGTCGCTTGGCCGCGGCCTTGAAGCGCAGCGTCTCCCATATCTCCATGTTAAAGGCTTTGACGATGCGGTTGCCGGTCACCGTCTCATGCAGAATGTTCTGGATCT
>CAZZZL010000032.1:0-54483 GCA_964658655.1 uncultured Acetobacteraceae bacterium
CAGTGGTTCCACAAATTCATCTTCGAATTCATCTTCCGGTTCATCATCAGGGCAGTCATCCAGTTCAGGCACATTTGGACCCACCGCGCCGACACCGCCGGATAGCAGTGTGTACCAGGGCAGCGTCGTGACCGACAAAGCCACCAGCGACGTAATGCCGCTGTCGCTGGAACGTGCGATCAACCTCGGACTGAAGCACAATCTTGGCCTGATTATCTCGGATACGAATCAGACGACGGCCGGCGGTGAGCGGTTGCAGCAGCTGCAGAACCTGCTGCCGACGGTAACTGGAAACATAAAAGCTGCGGTACAGGAGACCAACCTCAAGGCCGAGGGTCTCAACATCCCGGGCATTCCAACGATCATTGGTCCTTACGGCTACCAGGATGCGCGCGCGTCAATGACGTGGTCGCTGCTCAATATCTCGTCCCTGCAGAAATACCTTGCTGCAAAACACAACTTTTCCGGGACTCAGTTGAGTTACGCAGACGCGAAGGACCTGGTAGTGCTTACTATCGGCAATGCCTTCCTGATATGCGTAGCCGACGAATCGACCATCCGCAACGATCAAGCGCAGGTCGACAGTTCCAAAGTTTCGCTCGACCAGGCGGTGCAAAATCATCAGGCGGGGACGGTCCCCCTGCTCGATGAACTAAGGGCCCGCGTCGATTATCAGACGCAGCAACAGGGACTCATCTCTGCGCAGAATACGTTCGAGAAAGATAAGATCAGCCTGGCGCGCGCGATTGGTCTGCCGCTGGATCAAAAATTTGAACTGACCGATCTGCCGACATACGTGCCCCTCCCCGATGTCGACCCCAAGGTAGCGGAAGAGCAAGCCCTCAAGACGCGGCAGGACCTGGCTGCAGCAGGCGAGACAGCAACGGGTGCCGCCGAAAATCGCAAGGCTGCCACCGCAGAACGCTATCCGACAATCTCGTTCTCCGGGGACTTCGGCGACATCGGTCAGAACTTCGCGAAGTCGCACAGCACATTCACCGCAGTCGGCACAGCAAGCGTGCCCATTTTTCAAGAGGGCAAACTACGCGGCGATGCGCGGCTGGCACAGTCACAGCTTGACCAGGAAATGGCACAACTGAATAACATGCGCGGCCAGGTGCAGGCAGATGTCGCAAACAGCATCTACGACATTGAAACAGCTGCCAAGCAGGTTGAAGTGTCGCACAGCAATGTGCAACTGGCGAAGCAGGAGCTCACGGACGCACAGGAGCGCTATGCAGCAGGTGTAGCGGATAACCTTCCGGTCACGCAGGCGCTTGCATCCGTGGCCCAGGCCAACAGTCAATATGTCACCAGCCTGTATCAACACAGTGTTGCCAAACTCGAGCTGGCACGGGCCATGGGTGTAGTGGGCACAAAGTATCAGCAATATCTTGGAGGAAAGTAACAGTGGCCGAGCAGAATCCAGAGTCAGGCAGACCCGGCGCCGCCGTCGCAGACAGGCACGACGATTCTGATCAGAACCAGAATCAGGAGCCACCTCAGAAGAAGACGAGGCGCAAATTCATCATCATCGGCGTCGTTGCGCTGCTGGTGGTGATAGCTGTCCTGTTCTGGTGGCACTCCACTTTCTCCGAAGATACAGATGATGCCCAGGTCTCGGGCCATCTCATCCAGCTCAGTTCGCGCGTCTCGGGACAGGTCATCAAGATCAACTTCAATGAGAATCAACTCGTGAAGAAGGGTGACGTGTTAGTCGAGATCGATCCCCGCGACTTCCAGGCGACTGTCCAGAATGACGAAGCCAACCTTGAAGCGGCCGAAGCGAATTACGAGGCGAGCAAGGTAAATGTCCCCGTAACGACCATCCAGACCAACAGTTCGATCTCGCAGTACGGCGCAACCGTGACGGCATCCGATAACGGGATCAAGCGTGCGCAGCGGCAGTTTGAGCAGGCGCAGGCGCAGGTGGCTCAAGCCGATGCGACCAACATCAAGGCCCAGCAGGACCTTCAGCGCTACACCCCTCTGGTCGAAAAGGACGTCATCTCCAAGAGTCAATACGATCAGTATGTAGCGACGGCGCGTGCCGACGAAGCGGCCTTGCTGCAAGCCAAGGCCAATGCGATTGCTGCCGAAGACCAGATCGCCATTGCGAAAGACCAGGCCGCTCAGTCGCGCGCCCAGTTACGCAATGCCCAAAATGGCCCGAATCAGGTCAAGATCCAAAAGTCGAAGGCTGATCAGGCAGCGGCACAGGTAGAGCAGGCCCGTGCGCAATTGACCCAGGCCCAGCTCAACCTGAGCTATACGAAGATCGTGGCGCCGGCTGATGGCATCATCACGGCCAAGAGCGTAGAAATTATGGACAACGTCGCGGTCGGTCAGAACATGGCTACCCTGGTGTCGCTCGAAGATGTCTGGATTACCGCAAACTTCAAGGAGACCCAGCTGCGCCACATGCAGACTGGCCAGGCGGTCAAGATTCATGTGGACGCATTTGGACGCGACTACAACGGGCACGTCACACAGATCGGCGGCGCGACAGGATCGAACCTGAGCCTGTTCCCGCCAGAGAATGCGACTGGCAACTACGTCAAGGTCGTTCAACGACTTCCAGTCCGCATCGACCTGGACCAGGGCGAAAACCAGGACCGTGCGCTTCGACCCGGCTTGTCGGTCGAGCCTGTGGTCCGCGTCAAATAGATACCCGGTGCACTTCACCGCAATGCAGACCAATTTCCGCTGGCGCGGATTCTGCATCCAAGTGAGTTGAAGCTAAGAGGAGAAATTGAATGGCTAATGCATTGAAGACGCGCGACACAAATGGTTTACAGGCGAAAGGGAAACCGCAGGGTCAGGACCTGATGACCCCTAACTGGCGGCAGAACGCAAAGATCACTCAGAAGTACGGCACCATCGTGAAGAACCTGCCAATTGGTATTCCTGAGAATGCTCGCCAGGAAGTGGTAGCTCGTTTGAACCTGCTGCTGGCGGATACAATCACGCTGCGCGACCTGTACAAGAAGTCGCATTGGCAGGTAGCAGGCCCGACGTTCTATCAACTGCACCTGTTGTTTGACAAGCATGCAGAAGAGCAGGGCGAGCTGGTCGACACCATCGCGGAACGCATCCAGCTGTTGGGTGGCGTCAGTATTGCCATGGCGCATGATGTCGCAGCGAACACCCGCCTTGAGCGGCCCCCGATCGATCGCGAAGAGGTGCCAGTGCAGATTTCGCGCCTGCTCGAAGCGCATAACTTCATCATGAAGGAAGTTCGCGAATTTGCTGAGAAGGCGGACGATCTCAAGGACCCTGGTACCAATGACATGCTGGTCAGCAACGTGCTCCGTACGAACGAACTGCAGACCTGGTTTGTCAGTGAGCACCTGGTCGAAATGCCCTTGGTTTTCGCGCAGTAAGAATCCTTGACTGACGTGCAGAGAGGCCGGATCATTCCGGCCTTTTTCTTTTGTCCCCAGCGTGACGCCGGGCAACTCTACTGTCGAAAAGCGAATCGTTGACGCGCCGGATTCATCTATACTGCAAGCCAGCGAAGGGCTGCGCGTCTCATGCCGATTGCCGTCGATTTCTTCCTACATTACGTTTACCTAATTCTCTTTCTCTGGGTAATGGCAGAGCAGCTTGGCGCGCCTATCCCCAGTATTCCGTTGCTGCTGACTGCCGGTACCCTCACGGCGACCCACAAGGTGAGTCTGCCGGCTACCCTGCTGGTAGTTCTGGCCGCGTGTGCCGTCAGCGATTCGATCTGGTACTACCTCGGTCAGAAATACGGTGGGTCCGTGGTCAAGCTGCTATGCAGGCTTTCCATGGAGTCGTCGACCTGTGTGCGCCGCACTAATGACTACTTCACCACGCACGGTTCAAAGGCGCTGCTGGTAGCGAAGTTTGTACCAGGCCTCAGTACAGTGGCCGCGCCCATCGCCGGGCAGACGGGCATGCCCTACAAGACCTTCCTTGCTTATGACATGGCCGGGGCACTTTTCTGGAGCCTGTCGATCACCCTCGCGGGACGGTTCTTCGGCGACGAGTTGAAGAAGAATCCACATGCTTTCAGCGTGCTGGGACATTTTGCCGTGCTGGTGTTCGTCCTGCTGCTGCTCGGAATCTTCCTCTATCGCCTGATCAAGCAGCAGTCCTTTCTCAAAAGTGTCCGCGGTGCCAAGATCGAGCCGGAAGAACTGAAGGACATGCTGGATGCAGGCGAGAAAGTTTTCATCGTCGACCTGCGGCATCCGCTCGACTATCTGCCCGACCCCCGTGTTGTTCCGGGGTCTGTGCGTATCAGCCCTGAGACCCTGTCCCTCCATAACGAGCGCATCCCGCGCGACCGTGACGTCGTACTGTATTGCACCTGTCCCAGCGAGGCGACCAGCGGTAAGGTCGCGCTGACGATGCGCAAGCAGGGCATCTACCGGGTGCGTCCCCTGCGCGGCGGCTTCGATGAATGGAAGCGGCTCGGTTTTCCGCTGGAGACCCTCAAGGATGACGTCGACAGCGCAGTCGCCTGATTGCGCACTTTCATCAGCAGTGTGGAGTCCCCCAAAAGTAGCCGTTACGTTGGTCGTAGCCGGGCCGAGTGCACGCCGTGCACCGTCGCCTGCTGTGCTACCTTCAGAAAAAGCTTCGATGTAAGCAGGCTTGTCGCGTCGGGCTGCGAGAAATAACCCATGCTGCGCTTGGCTCCATGACCCCTGCGACCTCCGCGCTGTCCAACTGATATGAGGTGAAGATCAATGCGGTGCCCGCTCCGCGCTGACCTTGATGGACCGATGGATGCGGACTCAGAATGAGCTCGGCAGTCCTGCGGTAAAGGCCGCTTTAACAGGACGGTCGTTCCCGGGTGCGGGCTTTTGCGTTGCGGGATTGCAGCAGCTTCGTCACACCTGGGTGTGCTAAACGCAGCGTCCGCTGACTTACCATGAGGGCAGGAGAACTACTTGGCATTCGACGACCTGAGAGATTGGATCAAGCGGCTGGATAAAGCTGGAGAACTGGTGCGTATCCGCGAGGAGGTGGACCCCATCCTTGAGATAGCGGAGATCACCGACCGCGCTTCAAAAGCCTGTCGCAAAGGTGGGGTAAAAGGCTATGAAGCCGGCGGTCCCGCGCTCTTGTTTGAACGGATCAAAGGCTACCCCGGCGCCCGCGTGCTGATGAACCAGTTCGGCAGTGAGAGGCGCATGCGGATGGCGCTCGATGTCGACTCCCTGGATGACGTAGCCGGGCGTATCGAGGAGTTGATGCAGCAGAAAGCTCCCGACAGCCTGCTGGATAAACTCAAGTTGCTGCCAAAGCTGGCTGAAGTTGGCAAATTCTTTCCGAAGACCGTACTGGCTCGGCATGCACCCTGCAAGGAAGTCATCCTGCGGGAGAACTTCAACGTACTGGATTTTCCCGTCCTGCAATGCTGGCCGCTCGATGGGGGTCGGTATATAACACTGCCCCTGGTGATCACGCGGGACCCGAAACACCGCAAGCGCAATATGGGCATGTACCGCATGCAGGTGTACGACGGGCAGACGACTGGCATGCACTGGCAGCGGCAGAAGGTCGCTGCTGAACATGTGCGCGACCGGCTGCGGCGGGATGCGGCGCAGGGCGCGACCGGTGACCCGGTGGCTGCAAGGGTCCAGGCTATGGCGGAGACGGCTGGAGGCACCCAACTCGCGGCGAAAGCTGGCATGCGTCTGCCGCAGATCGCCCAGGCCAAAGTCGTCGACAACAGGATGGAAGTGGCTGTCGCCATCGGGACTGACCCGGCGACAACCTTTTCGGCAATTGTCCCCGCGCCTCCCGAGGTGGAGGAATTCATCATCGCCGGGTTCCTGCGCCAGGCGCCGCTGGAACTCGTGAAATGCGAGACGGTTGACCTCGAGGTGCCCGCACACGCCGAGATCATTCTCGAAGGCTACGTGCTGCTGGATGAACTGCGCAGCGAGGGCCCTTTCGGCGATCACACCGGCTTCTACACACTGCCGGATGACTACCCGGTCTTTCACATCACCTGCATCACGCACCGCAGGGACCCGATCTACGCCGCGACCATTGTCGGCAAGCCGCCGATGGAAGATGCCTGGATGGGCAAGGCTGTTGAACGGATTTTCCTGCCGCTGATACGTCTGACGATTCCAGAGATTGTCGACATCAACCTGCCGGCCGATGGTGTCTTTCACAACCTGATGATCGTGGCGATCCGCAAGAGTTATGCAGGGCAGGCACGGAAGGTAATGAACGGTATCTGGGCCCTGGGCCAGGCGATGTTCACCAAGGTCATTGTCGTCGTCGATGAGGACTGCGATGTGCAGGACCTGGGCGAAGTGACACTTCGGACCGCGAATAACATTGACCCGGAGCGGGATATCCAGTTCACACTGGGGCCTGTCGATTCACTCGATCATGCTTCCAGGCTGCCGAACTTTGGCAGCAAGATGGGCATCGACGCGACCCGGAAATGGGCCGCTGAAGGATTTAACCGCCCGTGGCCACCGATGATCGAAATGGACCGGGACACAAAGCAGCGGGTGGATGGTATCTGGAAAAAGCTGGGGCTGAATTAGGTGCAGATCCGTTTTGAAAGAGGGCTATGGCACGCAGACTAGTGGTTGCAACCGGCTTCTGTTCACTGCTGTTTGGCCTGGCGCAAGGTGTTCAGGGCCAGGTGCTTGACGGCTTCAACTGGGTAAACCAGAAGACGGACACTGCGACCATGGCGTCTGTCGCGCACATCCTGCGAGATGTAGATTACACCTCTATCGTCGAGGTGGCGTACGTGGCGCCGGGTACATCGTCTGCTTCTTCCAATGGTGCCGAGACCACCTCGACCGCGGTCGCACCGGTAGCATCTGCCACGCTGCAGAATGATTCGCACATGCTCGCGATCGTCGCCAGACGGCCCAGCGGGACAGCGCTTCCCGGCGAAGTGACCCTCAGTGCCTATGACCTCAGTCTGAAATACGAGACGTCAAAGCTGCTGCTGACGGGCGCGAACCTGCGTTTTGCCGGCTGGCTGAAATTCACCCGCGAAGACCAGCCTGAACTGGTTGCGACCTACCAGGACTGCGCGGCGGCCTGCCAGAAAACGACCTTTTTTACGACCTTCTACCTTGACCAGAAGACGCGCGAGTGGCGCTCACGCTGGCCGCGTTCCGTTGCAGGCGCGCCGATCTATTCAGAGGGGCAGGAAGCCAGTGGGGGCCAGCAGGTCTACGCGCTGATGGTCGACGACACCGGCCGCGCCGTGCTCGGCACGTGGCAACATTATTCCGGCAGGACCCGGCGTGACAGCGACTACGTCTACAGCTACCACTTGACCCAGTGGAGCTTTGAAGATGTAACCGAATCGCTCGACGGCAACGCCGCCCGGACTATGCAGACCCGTGTTTGCCGCGCGCAGGACGAGGCCCTCGGCATTGCGGGCGGCCAGGATTCTGCAATGTGCAAGCCCGGCGCGCCGAAGGAAGCAGTCTACAAACACGCGCATCGGACCCACTGAAAGGGTCTCGCTTAGTCCGGCGGCGACCGGCGGGTACAACTCAAGCGTCTTCATCTGAATCTCTCCAAATGCCACCCTTTTTGCAGGATTGCGGCCGATTCGCGCGTCTTTTTGCGCGAAAACGTGTTCGATCCTACATATGCCAGTTGCGCCCTGTTTGAAAGCCTGATGATGAAGTCTGTACGAACATTGCTGATCTGTATCTGTGTCCTTCTCACGGCCTGTAGCGCTGCACGCGCCAGTGTCAGCCTGATGATGGAGGAGCCCTTCGGTACGTTCGGCTATGTCAACCCGACAGGGCATGCGGCTATCTATCTTTCGAATGTGTGCGCCGCTTCCCCGACAGAACTTCGCAGATGCGGTCTCAATGAAGCCGGTGTCGTCATCAGCCGATATCACCATGTCGGCGGCTACGACTGGCTTGCCATGCCGCTTATTCCATACCTGTACGCCGTGGATACCATCGGCCAGGTCCCGGATGCTGTCACGCCGGTACAGGAGGCCGAACTGCGTGACGCGTATCGCCGCGAGCACCTCAAAGCGCTGGCTCCTGATGCACCCGATGGCGCGGCCCCGGACGGTGAATGGATCCAGCTGGTAGGTGCTTCGTATGACCGACAGATTTACGTCTTTCAGCTGGATGCGCCGGAGAGCAAGGATGATGAGCTGATTGCGGAGTTCAACGACCGCAAGAACCGAAGCCGCTTCAATCTCTTTTTCAACAACTGCGCAGATCTGTCGAGACAGATCCTCAACTTCTACTTCCCACACTCAGTGCACCGGAACATGATTGCCGATGTGGGCCTGACGACTCCCAAGCAGGTCGCGCGCAGCATGGTTCAATATGCGAAAAAGCATGAACGGCTGGAGTATCACGCTTACGTGTTGCCGCAGGTGCCCGGGACGGTGCCGCGCAGCAAGCCCATTGACGGTGTCATCGAATCGTTTCTGAAAAAGAAATATGTGCTTCCCGTGGTTATCTTCCAGCCTGCAGTTGCCGGGGGACTGACCGCGGCTTATTTCTTGAGGGGAAGATACAAGCCGGGGGCCGACGCCGAAACTCTGACGGTGGCTGACCTCCGCAGGCTGTACACCAAAGACGATCCATTGGCCCCGCGTACACTGTTGAATACTGCAAGCGCCGGCCAGGTCCCCGGATTTGCGCAACCGGCCATTTCGACCTTCGGGGAGAGTACAGAAATGTATCGATCGGCGGTCGTGTCAACCAGTGGGGATGCGGCCGAAGCGCAATAGCAGCTGACAATTACGCATAGCGCGATCATTTAGAATCGCGTAGTGTCCAACCCGAACGCGCTTACTTTCCAGCAACTCCTGTTTAACCTGCAGACCTTCTGGGCTGCCCGCGGCTGCGTGCTGCAGCAACCTTATGACGTGGAGGTGGGGGCCGGTACCATGTCGCCCGAAACATTTCTGCGCGTGCTTGGTCCCAGGCCGTTCTCCGTCGCCTACGCACAGCCTTCGCGGCGACCTGCGGATGGTCGCTATGGCGAAAACCCCAACCGGTTGTTTAAGCACACACAATTCCAGGTCATCCTGAAGCCACCACCCGGCAATGTGCAGGAGGTGTATCTGGAGTCGCTCGCCGCCATGGGGATCGACCTTCGGCAGCACGACTTGAAGTTCGAAGAAGACAACTGGGAGTCGCCAACGCTCGGTGCATGGGGTATCGGCTGGCAGGTGATGCTGGATGGACTCGAGATTACCCAGTTCACCTATTTTCAGCAGTGCGGCGGTATCGATCTTGACCCCATCTCGGCTGAGATCACGTATGGCCTGGAACGGATCGCGGCATTCCTGCAGGATGTCGATTCCATCTATGACATCGTGTGGGCGCGCGACCCGCAGACCGGGAAAGAGATTACCTACGGCGAGGTCCGTCATCTCGAAGAGGTGCAGTTCTCCGTCTACAACTTCGAGGACGCGGATGTCGCGAAACTCTGGCAGCATCTAGAGCTGTATGAGCAGGAATGCCAGGCCCTGCTGCATCGTGTGCCCGATGAGAGGGCGCATGATGCCGAACGCCGCAGGTTCCCGGTGCTGGCTGCGTATGACCTCTGCCTGAAGTGCTCGCACCTGTTCAACCTGCTCGACGCGCGGGGGGCAATTTCCGTCACCGAGCGGGTGGGTGTGATCGCGCGGATCCGGACCCTGGCAGTCGGCATAGCCAAAGCGTATGCGGGGCAAAACGCTGCGAGAGACGTGGCGGCCTAGTTCGCTGGTAGAGAACAGCGAGGGTCCTCCGGTTTTCGCTCAGAAAGACAAAAAGTTTCAGGAAATAAGGATTCGATGGCTAAGTTTCTATTCGAAGTTGGACTGGAAGAAATCCCGGCGCGCATGATTGCCGGTGCCGAGGCTGATTTGTCCCGGCGTCTCGTCGACCTGCTGACCCGTGAAAAGTTGATCGAGGCCGCGCACACAGTCGCGACGTATTCAACACCGCGAAGGCTCGCTGTGCTGGTGGATGGTGTCATCGCAAAGCAGGCCGACGGTGAGGACCAGGTGCTGGGGCCTGCGTCAAAAATTGCATTCAAAGATGGCCAGCCAACGCCGGCCGCCCAGGCATTTGCGAAGAAGTCAGGTGTCGATGTCACTGCTTTGACGACAGTCTCTACACCGAAAGGCGAGTACGTCGCAGCTGTTGTCTCGAAAAAAGGAAAGACTGCCCCACTGATTCTGACTGAGCACTTACCCCGCGAGCTGGCACAGATCTACTGGGCAAAAAGCATGTATTGGCGGACGGGCAAGCCGGAGCGTTTCGTGCGGCCGCTGCAGTGGATGGTAGCCTTGCTCGATCACGAGGTGGTCCCTGTAGAGTTTGGCGGTGTTGTCGCGGACCGCACCACGCGCGGACATCGCGTGCTGCATGGGGATGGTCCTATTTCTCTAGGATCACCTGGAGACTATCTGCAGGCGCTCGAAGGAGCTTTCGTGCAGCCGGAAGTTGCCGCGCGACGCCATCGGATTCGCAAGGCCCTTGATGCTGCTGTGCGGAGCGTCCCTGGTGCCCGGTGGCGTGAAGACGAACCGCTGGTCGACACGGTGACGCACCTGACGGAGTGGCCGTCGGTCGTGCTCGGCAGCTTCGAACCCGAATATCTGACGCTGCCGGAAGAAGTGCTGGTGACCGTGATGCGCGACCATCAGAAATATTTTGCCGTGGAAGATGCAGACAACAAACTCGCGCCGTACTTCCTGGCGGTGCTCAATACGCAAGTCGACGAGCAGGGTGCGGCGATCATCCGGCACGGCAATGCGAGAGTGCTGCGCGCGAGGTTCAACGATGCGCGCTTCTTCTGGGATTACGATCAGAAAATTCCGCTGACTGCGCGCGTCGAGATGCTGAAGAGTGTGACCTTTCAGAAGGACCTGGGGAGCTATTTCGACAAAACGGCAGCAAATGAACGGGTTGCGGCGGCGCTGGCCAGTAAAGTATCCGATGTAGATACAAATGCACTGCTGGCAGCCGTGAAGCTGTCGAAGACGGACCTGACGGCTGAGCTGGTGAAGGAGTTTACCGAACTGCAGGGCGTTGTCGGCGGCCTGTACGCCCGCGCGCAGGGCCATGGCGAGACCGTCGCCGCGGCCATCTACGCGCAGTATCAGCCGGCGTCAATGGAGGACGCGATTCCAGCGACAGTTGAGGGCCGGTTGCTCGGGCTGGCTGATCGAATGCAGACCATCGTTGCCATGTTCGCGATCGGCCTCGAGCCGACTGGTTCGAAGGACCCGTTTGCACTTCGCCGCGCCGCCAATGGAGTCGTCAAAATTCTTGCTGAATCCGGCTTGCCGCTGACGATCAGCAACCTCAAAGAGGCAGCGGGGTCGAAGCAACCAGCCGTCGCGGCTTTCCTCAAAGAGAGACTGGAATTCTACCTGCGCGAAGTGCGCGGCTTCCGTTACGACGTTGTGAACGCAGTGCTGGCAAAGGGAGCGGATGATGTGACGGACGCCATCGCGCGTGCCGAGGCACTCTCAGCGGTGAGAGGCTCGGAAGATTTTCTTGCCGTGTCGGCGGCGTTTAAACGCATCAAGAACATCCTGCGGCAGGCGGCGGAAAAGGGAATTGCGCCAACAGATAATCTCGTCATCGAAGATGACCTGAGCGATGCAGAAGAGCGCGCGCTGCATGCGAAGGCCAGGGAGTTGATGCCTGCCGTCGATCGATTGCAACGGGAGCGGAAGTATCGCGAGGCACTCGAAGTGACCGCCCGGTTGCGGCCGGCGGTCGATGCTTTTTTCGATAAGGTGATGGTGATGTCGCCGGATGAGAAGCTGCGGCGCAACCGGCTCGCGCTCATTGGCGAAGTGCTCGAAAGCTTCTCCGGGATCGGTGATTTTTCGGAAATAGTTCCTGGATAATTCGACACCTTCTGCCCACACAAATCGCGCAGCCATCATTTAGTTCGGATGACGAATCTATCCTGCCGGCCGGCACATTTATTGCGACAGAGGGTGGATCATATCGTCGGTCCCCGGGATAGCTGTCCAGCCCGGCGTCATGTAGTCCCTTGGCGCTGTCACGCGGGCAATGACCACTTTCGCTCCTGATTGCGCGAACGCATCCAGCATCTTTTGTTGAGCCGCAGGAGAAGCGTCCCAGAAAAGATTCTCGCCGGTGTCCTGGGGTGCGTAGAGACTCACCTCCAGTTCAGAGACAATGCGCAGACCATCCACGTGGGCCCAGGTGCAGTGGTTAGAGGGGCCGGCGATGACGGCAACTGGATCTCCAGGGACGAGTCCACGCTGTTGCAGGTACCGCGCCAGGGCCCACTGGGACGTATCGCTGTAGCGCACATGATGGCGGGCCGCCGTGATGGTCTGCCGGTCGATTTTGATGAGAGTTGCGATGCTGCCGAAAATCAGCAGAGTCAGCGTCACCCGTGCGGTGGAGGCCGGCCATCGTTCTGCGCGCAGCAGGAAAACTGCAATCGGCACAGCAGACAGGACCAGCAGGAATGCGGGCAGGTATCGGCCTTCGAGATGCACCTGCAGATAGAGGGCGATCCCGGCGAGCGCGGGAATCCACACCGGCCAGAGGTTAAGCAGGTCGCTCAGCCACGGACGGCGCGCTGTGCCCTCTACTGCTTTTTCCGTGAAAAAAATCAGTACGAGAGCAAGCAGGACTGCGTAGGCAATCGGTAAAGGGCGCAGTGCCTGGTACAGATGGAAAATATTGGCCGTGAGCGCGTGCAGCTGCAGCTTCAGGCTGAAGAAATGCCGGTAGCCTTCGTAGTAGTAGGGCGGGTTGAAGAAGGGTGGATACGAGACATTGAAGGGCTGGCTGAAGCCGTAAATCGGCGGGTCGGCCAGCAGCAGGTGTGTGGGGTGCAGCGGCGTGCCAAACTGCGCCGGCCCACCCTGCCAGTGCATCAACTCCAGGCGGTTGACATGCCAGGCGTAATTGATCGATCCGGATTCGCCCATGGTGAAGTGACCATAGGACCAGCTAAGGCCGGCGACGTACGGCGCCACGAACAGCAAGGCGACGATAGCGGTAATACCCAGCAACCAATACGGCGCCCGCGTTTGAGGTTCACGCCGCCTCGTTGGCACATAAAGGCTGCAGGCTGCGACCAGTACGATGACACATGAGACCGGCAGGAAGATGGTTTTCACCACCACCCCGCACCCAAGGACCAGACCCAGCAACAGTGCGGTCGACCACTTCGGCTGGATACGAAGTTGCAGCACAAGTCCCAGAGCCAGCAGGACCAGGGTGGTGACCAGTGTGTCCGGGCCGACGCGCGAGACGGTATCGATGCAGAGTTCGGCACTGAGAAAAAGCGCGGTACCGGCAAGGATAAGCTGACTGCCGGCGGTCATAGACTCTACCGGTTCGAAGAAGCGACGGACGGTCCTCAGTAAAAAGATGAAGCTGAAATAGCAGGCGGAGTACACGACCACGTTGAGCAGGTGGATGGCATTCCACTCGCCCGCCGGCGTAGCCGGAAAGAAGACTTTGAAGAACGCGATCAGCAGCGCGTAGCCGAGTCCCCAGAGCGGGTTGAAGGCCAGCTTCCAGTCACCGGTGTGGACGGCGCGCGCCATGTCGAGATACGGGATTGCGTCGCCGCTGTAGTCCACTCGGCCATACCAGCCTTCAATCATTCCGAGCGGCAGGACTACAAAAAAGAACAGCAGAACGGCAAGAAGGACAGGTCGGGATGTCAGGCGCAAACGCGGGGCTCCGTGAGGCTTCTCCGCAGAGAGGACATGGGAGGCCGTCCCCAAAAGTATGCGAGTTGGGATGAATCAGAACAAGGAAAATCTCAGCTGATGCGGCACACAGCGATCACCGCGTTGTGGTATCGGCAGTCGAGGCCCGCGCTTTGGGACAGCTCGACAATGACCCACGACACTTGGTACTGCGCTGCCAGCCCGTGGAAATCAGAGGGAGTGAACTGGCCCCATCCAGCCTGCGCGTCCACCTGCTTTTTCCATTCAGGAGCGAGCGCGGGAAACATCGAAACCACGCCGCTGTCCTTCACGGTATCGGCGAGAGCGCTGCGCTGGGCGATGCCGCGGAAGCCATGCATATCTTCACCGGGAGCGTGCAGGTAGTCAGGCGGCAGGGCGAATACGGCATCGGTCGGCGTGTTGCGGCGGACCCAGTCAAAACCCTGTACCCATTGATTCGGACTTGAAGCGGTGGGCCACTCGACATGCGCACTTTGCGGATAGGCGGAGTGATCGATGGCCACGTCCATGGCGCCCAGAACTGCCAGCAGCAGGGCCCACAGCCAGCTATGTGCGCGTAGCAGGTATTCGCCAATGAAGCCGCCGACCATCAGGAACATGACGATGTAAATCAGCTGAAACGCGCGCATGGGCTGCAGGCGGACCAGGCTTTCGAGATCAGGCGAGAAGCTGAGGACCAGAAAGGAAAGCGTGGCGACGGAGCCGCAGAGGAACGCCGCACCGCAGAGCCTGCGAAAGGCCGGGCGCGTGGCCTGGAGGGGCACACGCCAAAGCAAAAAGAAAAGTGCGAGCGGAATAACGACCCCGGCCCATTCGATGGCGGTCCAGCGTCCTGCAAAGAAGAAGGTGCGCCTCACCATGGTCTGCCTGTATGGCTCCTGCACGCGACCCCAGGCGAAACCCAGCGGCAGAACGGCGGGCATCGCGGAAGCATACTCGCGCAGCCGGTGCGAGAGGGGCATTTTCATTCCGACAATGCCATAGCTGCCAACCAGCATGGTGGCGAAAACCGCCATGAGCGGGTGTATGGCAAAGCAAAGCGCGAGCGTGGCAAAGGCCAGGAGCCAGCGGCGCCCAACAGCGAAGGTAAGCGCGATCAGGGTAAGCGGGGTCGACAGGGTGCGCGCCGTGAAGTACGGATCCATGATGGGGATCGAGGTGCCCGCGACGAAAAGCGTCAGGACGACTGAGAGCAGGCAGACAGCTCCCCAGGCGGCGCGGGTGCTCTGAAATAGATACTCGGCCAGGCGGAGGCTTGTGGCCAGTACGGCAAACAGACTTATAAATTGCAGCAGGAAAACGCTTAGTTCCACGGAGCCGTTCAGGCCGCGCGCGAAGACACTGGCCAGCACCGGGAAGATAGAAAGGCTTCCGTGTGCATGGAAAAACATGTCGTTGGTGGGGTAGAGCGAAGGGTGCACCCGCTGCACAATCTCCGGGAGGAAGATGGCGCCATCATCAGCGGAGTAGTGGTAGCCGCTCACCATGATGGAAAATGCGGCAAGCATGAAGAGGAGGCCGGCGCGCTTCAAAAATCGCAAATTTGCAGTACTCGCTTTACCCGGGAATGACCAGGCATTCTCGCCAGAAGTAGGGGCCGCAGGCGAACAGGTTTTCTGCGGCCAGGATTGTAAGTGATTAGGTGTTGGCCCCAGTCCTTAACAAACCAACGAAAAACCGTAAGTTGGACTTGAGGTTACAGGATAGTCCCTCAGGCGAGCCGAATGCGCGGACGGAAATGAACATTGATTCATTGTTCTTGCGACGCAACTGGTTTCTGTCGTTATCGAGTGCACTTGAAGAAGGAAATCAGTAGGCAGTGGCTCTCATCACTGCCGCAGGGCGGCCGCCTGCTCATCCCCGGGCAAATGACTCCGCGAGGCCGCTTCCGCACGGGTCAGTTTTGAAAAGTAGAGATGAATCAGCAGCCCGATATAGTCGTTCAGGATCGAGATCCCAGCTTTGCTTTGGCCGCCCTGGCGAAGTCCAAAGCAGAACGGGACTTCTCGCACATTTCTGAAATTGCCGCGCACGAGTATTTCGAGCAGTAGTTTGAAGCCGCTCCGCTGCAGTGGAGGAAGGCCTTTCACGACGCTGCGCCGAGTCATAAAAAAACCCGACATGGGATCTTTAACAACACGGTTTCTGCGTTGCAGGGGCCGGCACAAAAGGACAGCCAAAGATGAAATAGTTTTCCGTAACCAGCGCCAGCGGCCCGTAGTGGCGCCGAGCGCATAGCGACTGGCTATGGCGATTTCTGCGCCCTCTGCCATCGCTTTCCACAGGTCGGGCAATAACTCGGGAGGGTGTTGCAGGTCGGCATCAATGACACCAATGACGCTGGCAGAGGTCGATGCCCATCCATCCAGGATGGCCCCGGAGAGCCCGCGCGAGTTGGCCCGCTCAATTAGGCGAAGTTGAGGCAGATAGGGCAGCATGGATCGGACGATGTCTGCTGTGCCGTCTTTGCTGCCATCGTCGACGACAATCAATGCATAGTCGATGCGCAGCGGGTCGAGGGCACAGACGGCGCGTCCGATGACCTCCTCGATCGTCGACACCTCTTGAAAAGTGGGAAGGACTACGGCAAGAGCTTCGGTCCCTGACCCTGACAACATTGGAATTGTGGTCCCGACGGCGTCTGTTGTATCGACTTCAATCAATCAAGTATCCTCCTCACCATGCTACTTTATTCCGGGATGTCACCATTCGGATGAGCCAGAGGGCACTTTTGAAGCGTCGCTTTTCTGTAGCCAGCCTGCTTCTCCTGCTCTCGCTCGGTGCCTTTGTTCTGCAGGGCTATCACCCTGGTGCTGAAGACGACGCAGTGTACCTGAGTGCCATCAAGAAAGACCTGCAGCCGTCGCTGTACCCTTTCAACGACGAGTTTTTTACACTGCAGATGCAGGTCACCATATTTGACAAAGCAGTTGCGGCCTCTGCGAGGATAACCCGTCTTCCCGTGGCCTATGTATGCCTGGTTTGGCAGATTGCGTCGATCTGGTCGCTGCTGGCGGGCTGCTGGAGTGTCTGCGCCTGCTGCTTCGCCAGCTTCCGTGCAAGGCTTGCCGGGGTCATGACCGTCGCCTGCCTGCTGACCCTGCCCGTGGCCGGGACGGCCCTCTATATTGCTGACGAACACCTTCACCCCCGCATCCTGGCGACAGCAGCTATCCTGTTCGCCCTGGCTGCCCTGCAGCGACGGAAGCCTATCACGGCATCGATTCTGCTGGGTGTCGCCCTGCTCTTCCACCTGATGATGGCTGCTTTTGGCATCTCGTTCTGCCTGCTGTTTCTTCTCGTTCGACGGCTGGCGGAGAGGCAAAGTCCCTCGACGGGTTTTGGTCTCGCTGCAGAGACAGAAACAAACGGCAATCGGGTCAAGTTCAGCCGGGCGCTTAGCGTTGGCGGGTGGTTGTTTGGCCCGCCCAGCCCTGCGTGGAGGCAGGCAGTCCGCCAGCACTCCTACTACCTGGTGACACGCTGGGAGTGGTATGAGTGGCTTGGGGCCCTGGCGCCACCGGTGTTGCTCTGGCTGCTGGCACGTCTGGGACGCCGTCGCGGCAAGGCAGCCCTGTTTCATCTCGCAGCCACCGTTTCCGCGTTCAGCTTGGTACAGCTCTGCATTGCGCTGGTATTGCTTCTGCCGCCGGCTTTTCAGCCGATGTTACGGTTGCAGCCCATGCGCTATCTGCACCTGACGTTCCTGCTGATGTTCCTGCTGGCTGGCGCGGCACTGGGAGAGTATGTGTTGAAAGGGAGTATTGCGCGATGGCTGGTGGTGTTCCTGCCGCTCGCCGGCGTCAACGGCTACGCGCAACGGCTGCGGTATCCAGCGACCCGCAACCTGGAGCTGCCATGGCTCGCGCCGCAAAACCCATGGCTGCAGGCTTTTGCCTGGGTGCGAACGAATACGCCGGAAAGCGCAGTGTTTGCGCTCGATCCAAATTACCTGGAGATTCCCGGCGAGGACCATCACTCGTTCCAGTCTCTGGCAGAGCGGTCTTCGCTGGTCGACGGCATGAAGGACGCAGCCGTGGTGACACAGGTGCCCATGCTGGCCGCTGTGTGGGTCCAGCAGATGAATGAACAGGCGGGCTGGACGAGCTGGTCTGCTGCAGACTTCATGCACCTGTCAGCGACGACCCCGGTGAGTTGGGTAGTCGTGGCGCCGGCCCAGGCGAAGGGATTGAGCTGCCCGTATGCAAACGGAACTGTCGCGGTCTGCCGTCTGCGCGAGTAAACCCGCGCAAGTAGACGAGGGGCCGCTGATCCGCCCCCTCTTCTATCTGTTGAAAGACTACTGACGAGCGGGGTCCCGGCGCTCTGTATCGACTTCCAGTTCCGCGAAGGCCGCGGTGGCGCGTTTCAAATCAAACTTGCCATCCCGGGCTAGTTTGGAAAGAGTCGCCGCGACGATCGATTCGGCGTTCACTTCGAAGTGCGCTCGAAGATGAGCGCGATCATCACTTCGTCCAAAGCCATCGGTGCCGAGCGACACGAGCCGTCCGGAGAACCAGGGTGCGAGCGAGTCCGGCTGGACCTTCATGTAATCGCTCGCAGCAATGATCGGACCCTTGGCCCCGTTCAGAGCTTTGACGACGTAGGGCTGCTGCTCGGCTGCTTCGGGATGCAGACGGTTCTGACGTTCCGCGGCAAGCGCATCGCGCCGAAGTTCGTTGTAGCTGGTGACACTCCAGACGTCCGTCTGCACGCCATATTTCTCCGCGAGGATCGACTGCGCGCGGACGACCTCGTTCAGGATCGGGCCGCTGCCAAAGAGCTGTGCGACCGCCTTGCCCTTGGCCGCTGCCTTGAACTTGTAAATGCCGCGGACGATGCCTTCGCGAATCGCTTCGCGATTGGCCTCTGGTAGCTCCGGCATCGCATAGTCTTCGTTGTACATGGTGATGTAGTAGAAGCAGTCTTCGCCCTCCTGGTACATGCGGCGAAGTCCGTCCTGCAGGATCACGGCCAGTTCATAAACGTACGCGGGGTCATAGCTGATGCAGGTCGGGACGGTGCTTGACAGCACGTGGCTGTGGCCATCCTGGTGCTGCAGCCCCTCACCGAGCATGGTGGTGCGGCCCGCGGTGCCGCCCATCAGGAAGCCCTTGCCGCGTGAATCGGCGAAGGCCCAGATCATATCGCCGACCCGCTGGAAACCGAACATCGAGTAATACATGTAGAACGGGATGGTCGGGATCTTGTAATTCGAATAGCCAGTGCCGGCAGCGGTGAATGACGCCATGGCGCCAGCTTCGGTGATGCCTTCTTCGAGAATCTGGCCGTCGAGTTCTTCACGGTAGTACAGCAGCATATCGACATCGTGAGGCTGGTACTTCTGGCCTTCACTCGCGTAAATACCGACCTGCCGGATGGCCGATTCAAGACCGAAGGTGCGGCCCTCATCGGGGACAATGGGGACGATCAGCTTGCCGATCTCCGCGTCCTTCAACAGGTGACGCAGGATGCTGATAAAGCCCATGGTGGTCGACACGGCGCGGCCCTTGGAGCCGGCGGTCCACTCACCGAAGTAAGCGAGATCCGGCGCTTTGAAGGTCGGCGTCGGCACACTGCGCTGCGGGATGTAGCCGCCGAGGGTCGCGCGGCGCTCCTGCATGTAGGCGATCTCGGGGCTGTCCTGCGCAGGCCGCCAGAAGGTCGCATTCTTGGCTGCTTCTTCCGGCAGCGGGATGTTGAAACGCTTGACGAAAGCGGCGAGCCCGTCGTCGGTCAGCTTCTTTTCAGAGTGCGTGGCATTGCGGGCCTGTGCACTGCCCAGGCCGAAGCCCTTGACGGTTTTCGCGAGGATAACGGTTGGTCCGCCCGTGTGTTCGATGGCGCGCTTGTAGGCGTTGAAGATCTTCTTGGGATCGTGGCCACCGCGATGCAGTTCCCCGAGTTCGTCGTCCGACATGTCCTTGACGAGTTCGAGCAGCTCGGGATATTTGCCGAAGAACTCCTTGCGCAGGTAAGCGCCGCCCTTGGCCTTGTAGGCCTGGAAATCCCCGTCGACGCACTCTTCCATGCGCTTGAGCAGCAGTCCGGTGTGGTCGAGCTCGAAGAGCTTGTCCCAGTCGCCGCCCCAGATGACCTTGATCACATTCCAGTTGGCGCCGCGGAAGATGCCTTCCAGTTCGTCGATGATGCGCTTGTTCCCGCGCACCGGTCCGTCAAGCCGCTGCAGGTTGCAGTTGATGACGAAGATGAGGTTATCGAGCTTCTCGCGTGAAGCGACACCGATCGCGCCCAGGGTGTCAACCTCGTCCGTCTCACCGTCGCCGACGAAAGCCCAGACTTTGCGGGGCGTCTTCTCGATCAGCTTGCGGTTTTCGAGGTAGCGCATGAAGCGCGCCTGGTAGACGGCATTCAGCGGCCCGATGCCCATCGATACTGTCGGGAAACGCCAGAAGTCCGGCATCAGCCACGGATGCGGATATGATGACAACCCGGGAGCGCCGCGCAGTTCGTGGCGGAAGTTCAGCAGGCGGGCATCGTCAAAGCGGCCCTCAAGGTAAGCACGTGCGTAGACACCCGGCGAGGCGTGGCCCTGGAAGTAAATGAAGTCGCCCGGCTGGTCTTTTCCGGAAGTGCCGTCGCTGCCGTTCCCAGGGTAAGTCGCATGAAAGAAGTGATTAAAGCCGACTTCGAGCAGGGTCGCAAGAGACGAGTAGGTCGAGATGTGGCCGCCGATGCCGGCGTCCTTCTTGTTCTGGCCGTGGACCATGGCCATGGCGTTCCAGCGGATCAGGGCCTCAACGCGGTCCTCAAGACTGCGGTCGCCCGGATACGAGACTTCCTCGTGCTTTGGAATTGTATTGAGATATGGCGTGACGGTTTCGCCGGGTGTGCTGACGCCCGCCTCACGCGCTCTCTGGCGGAGAGCCTGCAGCAGATGTGCGCCCTGTTCCGGGCCCTCGGCAACGATCACTTCATCAAAAGCTTCAATCCACTCGGCAACTTCCTGGGTCAGATCATTCACTGCGGGCACTGCTGTTTTTGTACTCATAAGTCCACTCGCGACAGGGGCTATCCCGGCCAAGTTCATCGGCAAAGATGCATGCGGTACCGATCAGTATATCGCCCCCGGGCCGACCCGGCGCGCGACGCCTTCAGCAGCATGATTAACTGTTGACGACGGTGACGGCTTTGCGCAAGTGGTCGTCCGATTTCAACTGGGCCACCAGGAAGTTCGCCAGGTCGGAACGCGTGATGGCATGGCCGGTCGCACTGAGCCCGAGCACCTTGATGCTGCCGGTCGCGGGACCATCTTTCAGGATGGGCGGCCGCACCAGAATGTAATCGAGGCCGCTGTTCTTGACCACGGCTTCCTTGTTGCTTTTGTCCTTCGTTGATCCGCGCAGGAACGTCCTCATGAGCAGATACTTGTACCACCATGGCGCCTGCTTGATGCTCTGACCGAGGCCCATCATCGACACGACGACGAGTCGCTTGACCTTCTGACTTTTCATCGCGTTGACGATGTTGGTGACGGATGTCGTCTCAAGTGTGGTCGTTTTGTAAGGAGTGGTGCCGCCGATCGATTCGATGACGGCGTCCTGCCCTTGCACGGCGTTCAGCACGTCGGCCGGCCTGGTCGCGTCACCTGTGAGTACGCGGACCTTGGGGTTCTGGATCTTGCCAGCGTCGCGCACAAGGACGGTGACGTCGTGGCCATCCTTCAATGCGCGCTCAACAACGAGTTGGCCGGTCTTGCCAGTGGCTCCGAATACGAGAACTTTCATGTGCGGAACCCTCAGTCTAAAGTTGGACGCCGATATCATCGCAGAATCTGTTTGAAAAGTGTATGCCAAGCGAATTACGGCTACCTATTAGCGTGTTGCGTGGTCGGCGAGGGATAGGTAGTGACTGCCAAGCGATAAGCAGCAAGCGTTCGTCACGGGAGAAGATTAATCTGCTCTACGGAAGGCGCGGCTCGAGACCTGGATGTTGTTTCCGCAAGGGTCCTTGGCGTTTGCGTAGGAGTAACCATTGGCCATATGCTCGGCGCTGAATATAAGCCCATTGCCGGCACTTGTCTTGCAGAACGCTGAGACATCTTCGACATCGAACACCAGCTTCACGGTGACTTGTCCGGCTCTGATGCCCTTTGCCGCGGCATGGACCATTATGTTGGCACCACCGGTCCGTGCCACCAACTCGACGATTCGGTCACCAGGCAAACGCAGCACCTGAAAGCCAAAGTGTTTTTCGTAGAATGCGACGGTACCTTCGACATCGCGTGCGTAGAGAATGAGCCGGTTCAGCGCCAAGGGCATCTTGGTCTCCTCGATTTCTGTCGCCTGCTGGTCCATACGCCGCGTGGGTTTGAATTTGGAACAGGCCGCTGTCATGCTGATGCATTGTTGCTAAGCTCTTCCAAGGAGTATGCCTGTCGGATGCTATCCCTGCGTTGTTTATTTTCGATTCTCGTTGTGTGCAGCGCAGCCACGGCGCAAAACATGACAGCGCCACCAGCTACGCCGCATCCTTCACCGAAAGTGTGGCCGACAGTTGATGGCAATGTCACGCTCCAAAACTTTAAATTCGGCGACGGAGGCACGCTCCCAAAGCTGAAGCTGCACTATCTGACACTGGGAACGCCGCACCGCAATGCCGCCGGGCAGGTCGACAACGCAGTTCTGCTGCTGCATGGCACGGGCGGCGATGCGCACTCGCTGATGAACCCTGTATTCGCGGACGTTTTGTTCGGCCCCGGTGCGGTGCTCGATATCCAGAAATATTTTCTGATCCTGCCCGATGACATCGGTCATGGCGAAAGCTCGAAGCCATCCGATGGGCTTCACGCGCATTTCCCCGCATACGACTACGACGACATGGTGCGCAGTCAGAAGCTGATGCTGGCTGAGATGAAGGTTGATCATCTGCGGCTGATCCTCGGAACATCCATGGGCTGCATGGAATCGTTCGTGTGGGGCGAGACCTATCCCGGCTTCGCCGATGCACTTGCACCCTTTGCCTGCCTGCCGGTACCGATTGCGGGACGAAATCGCATGATGCGCTACATGGCGATTCAGGGAATCAAGGACGACCCGGCATGGATGGGCGGCGAGTACAAGACTGAGCCCGTTGCGGGCTTGCGGACAGCGGCCGAAATGCTGCTGATCATGGGCTCAGCCCCGCTCCAGATGCAGAAGAATTATCCGACACGCGCAGCGGCAGAGCAGTATGTCGACAAGTATGTGAAGAGCAGCGTACCGGAAATGGATGCGAACGATCTCATCTACTACTTCGACGCCAGCCGCAACTACGACCCAAGTAAGCATTTGGAAAACATAACGGTCCCGGTGCTGTACATGAATTCAGCCGACGACTTTATCAATCCGCCGGAGCTGGGAATCGCGGAAACAATGGCGAAACGCATGCCCAATGCACAATTTGTGCTGCTGCCGATTACAGATGCGACGCGCGGGCATGGGACGCACACCCACGCTGCGATCTGGCAGGATAAATTGCGGGCGTTGATGGAGAGGTCAGAACCGGCGAAGTAGCCGTGTTAACGGATTGCTGCCAAGTGGATAGCTGCTACCAGAGCACGCCATCTGCCGGTGCGGAGGGTGCTGGGATATTCGTTTCGCCGAGCAGCTGGCGCAGGTTGATCTCGATTGTCGTGGTGATGGATGTGAGGGGTACGTCATATATGCCGTTGTCGAATGGGTCTTCGAGATCGCGGCCGATTTTGTCGAGCGCCAGGAACATGAAGCCGACGAGTGTGGATCCGAGCGGCGTAAACCACTCCAGCGATTCGACCATGCCAAGCGGCAGCATCAGGCAATAGATCTGCACGAACAGCATGGGGAAGTAGTCATACTGCTTGGGCAGTGGTGTGTTCTTGATGCGTTCAGTGCCGCCCTGCGCATTCAGCAGGTCATCTAGATTGCCATCCATTGCCTGCCACTGCAGCCCGTCAATCCAGCCGCGTTCACGCATCCGCGTCAGCATGACGCTCATCTGCTGTTGAACGCCGAGAGCTACATTGCTGTGTCCTGCAAGCTTGCTCAATTCATCAGGAGTGAGGATGTTCCTGATAGTGTCGCGGGCGTCGAGTCCGCGGAGTTGCTGTCGAAGCGCGTGCACGTAGGCGATCTGATGGTGAACGATCCGCGTCTGCAGCGCAGCAAGTTCAGCTGCGCTGCCGTCAGCAGGATCGGCATGCGGAGCTGTGCAGACCTGCCGCGCCAGGCTGCGGCTGTCATTCACAATCGCTCCCCAGAGAGTGCGGGCCTCCCACCAGCGCGCGTACGCAGAGTTATTACGAAAACCGACGATGATGCCGATCGCCGAACCGTATAGAGCGAGTGGAATCGCACTGCTGCCGATCCATTGCCAGTGCATCACCTTGTAGGCGACGACGACAAGTATGTCCCAGCCACCCAGCAACAGCAAAGGTAGACCAACATAATGCAGCATGCGCCAGAGCTGGCGCTTCTGCGGGACAATCACGCGTGATTCTCCGCGAGTGTGGCCTCTGCCGATGGATGTCGGCCGACGGGCACAAAGTCACGTGACCCGGATTCCGCGATATACACCTCCCCGCTGCCAATGTCGTAGAGCCAACCGGAGATCGTGAGCTCCTCCCGCGCCAGTGCGCCGGCAACGCTCGGGTGGGTCTGCAGATGCACCATCTGTAACAGCACATTCTCTTCCGTCAGCGTGCGTAGCTGCTGGGGCTTGTCTTCGGATGTCCTGCTGGTCGCGACACTCAGGGCCGCGTGGCCGTTGGTGAGCCAGCTGCGCACAGTCGGCATCGTCTCGGTCGATTCGGGGTTGAGCAGGGCCTTCATGGCTCCACAATCGGAGTGGCCGCAGACCACGATGTGGCGGACTTTCAGCGCGCTGACGGCGTACTCGATCACAGCGCTGACGCCGCCAAGCATCTGTCCATAAGCGGGCACCATGTTGCCGATATTGCGCGTGATGAAGACATCGCCTGGCCCGGAACTGGTGATGGTCTCGACGTCGACCCGCGAGTCGGCACAGGCAATCACCAGCGTATGGGGCTGCTGCGGAGTGGTCGCCGCTTTGTGATATTCCTCTGCCTTATCCGCATGCACCTCAGCCTGAAACTGCCGCACGCCCGCCTTCAATTTTTCAAGTACATCGTGTGTCGTCATGGTTCGACTGCTCCGGTTGAATCGGTATTTTGCTTAGAGGGTAGATGGTCAGATCGACAATTGCGTCAGCAAAAATCACTATAGCCCCGGCCGCAAAAGCAGAAGCCTGATGGCGTATGTCCATCAGGCTTCTGAGCTTCAAGTTCACTGGAGCATTTAACTAGAAAGGAATGTCGTCGTCCGTGATGCCGGTATCGGCGTAGTCAGGCTGCTGGTTCGAGCGCTGATCGAAGGATGCGGTCGCACCGCCGCCGCTGCTCTGGCGCGCATAGCCGCCACCACTGCTGTAGCCACCGCCGCCACCGCCGTCTTCGCCGCGGCCGGAAAGCAGCGAAAGATCATTCACGATGATCTCGGTCCGATACTTTTTCTCGCCGCTGGTCTTGTCATCCCAGGAGCGCGTCTGGATCTTGCCTTCCACGTAGAGTTTGCTGCCCTTTTTCACGTAGTCGCGCACAATCTCCGCCGTGCGCTGGAAAGCAACCAGGTTGTGCCACTCCGTGCGGTCCTGGTAGGTGCCGTCTTTATCCTTGACGCGGTCACTGGTCGCAATCGAGAAGTTGGCAACAATCATCCCACCGGCAGTGGACTTGATTTCCGGCTCCTTACCAACATTGCCCAGCAAAATAACCTTATTGACGCTCTTAGCCATTCGAATACTCCGTAGAAACAGAGCATATCAGGGAGTGCGCAGATTTGCCTCCAGCGGCGCCCGCGGCGTGCGAGTATCGCTGCCCGTGCATGGGCAGCCGGAAGCTAATCCCGGCACAGTCCCCGATTTCGCAGCCACTTGAGGCCGCCGAGGACGAAGATCATGGTGCCGAAAGGGAGGCACATCATGGCGAGGATTAAGAAGAGCCAGCCGGCGTTAGTGTGGGGGCCATGGTCGCCGATGCCACCGAAGATGAACTTGGTGGCGGCGGCGGAAAGGATGCCGACGGCCAGTGTCCAGACGCCGCCTTTGAGTAGCGGCATGGTGCCGTCGGAAGGTTGCGGCCTGCGAGCCATGGGGACGGCGGCTACTTCCATTGCATCATCAGCATGGCGCCGACAATGACGCCGGTGACGGAGACGTAGAGCCAGATCGGAAAAGTCCAGCGGGCGATCTTGCGGTGCAGAGCAATGCGGCCGCTGAGCGAAAAGAAGAAGGTCACCAGCACCAGCGGCAGCGCAAAGACGGACAGCGAAATATGCGTCACCAGGATCCAGAGATACGTCGTGCGGATAGCGCCGTGGCCCGGGAAAAGTTGATCACCATGGAGCGCGTGGTTGGTGATGTACGACACTAGGAAGAGTGAAGAGAAGACGAACGCCGTCATCATCGCGTTCCGGTGCGCGGTGGTCTTTCGCTTCTTAATGTAGAGGAAGCCGATGGTGAGAGCGATGGCGCTAAGCCCGTTGAATGTCGCATTGAGCGCAGGCAGGAAGCTGAGACGGTGCGCGAAGGCGGCGGGTGCCTGGTGTACGTAGACGAGCCAGAAGAGGAATCCAGACGCGGCGATGCTGATCGCGATAATGGCAATGATGGCGGCCCGCGTATTACCGGCAGGAAGCAGCGGCGTGTTGCTGATCTTGATTCTTCCTGCGTCGTCGATGTTGCTGCTGGTATTCATGGTTATCTTCGGGTTTCTTCTGCATTCAAGCCGCCGGACGGTTGGTCCGGCGGTTCACGATGGCCCAGGATGCAACGAACGTCAACAGGCAGAAACCAAGAGTGACGGCCATGTTGGTGGCGAGCGAAAAGGTGGTTGGACTTGCCGGGAAAAGCGCGTGGCGCAGGATATCGACGCCATAAGTGAGCGGGTTCAGAAGCATGACCAGGCGCATCCAGCCGGCAGCGCGTTCGACCGGAAAAAGCGAGCCGGAGAGCAGCCAGAGCGGGATTAGGATCAGGTTGACGATGGCGTGAAAGGCCTGCGGCGAATCCATCGGCCAGGCGATGGCGAAACCCAGGGCCGTCAGTTCAAAGCTGATGAGGACGATGATCGCGACGGCAAGCGCGATAGTCGCAAGGCCGGGATGGACGCCGACCAGTGGGCAGAAGACCAGGAAAATGATGCCCTGGATGGCGGCCAGTGTCGCGCCGCCAAGCACCTTGCCGAGCACGATCGATGAGCGGCTGACTGGCGCGGCAAGCACGGAGAGCAGGAAGCCTTCATTGCGGTCCTGGATCAGCGACATCATGCTGAAAATGGCCGTAAATAGCACAATCATGACGATGGCGCCGGGGAAGAAGAAGCTGGAGTAGTCGGATGATCCCGAGCCAGTCGAGAAGCTGTGCGCGAATCCCGACCCGAGGACCAGCCAGAACAGCAGCGGCGAGGCAATGACGCCGACCACGCGCGACTTCTGGCGGTAGAAGCGGACGATTTCGCGCTGCCAGAGAGACAATGCCGGCGTCCAGATGCCGGGTGTCGCGATGTGGGTGTGTGTCTGCGGACTGCGAACAGTTGTCGGTGCTGCAAGGGTTGCCATGCGTTAGTGTCCTTTCCGCGACTTCTTCAAGCCGGCCGGCTCTGCTTCAGCTTTCTCGGTCCAAAAGCGGTGGCCGGTGCGCTGGATGAAGACGTCTTCGAGACTCGGCTTACTGACCGAGACGCCATTGATCTCGCCGGGAAAGGCCTCGATCGCTGTCGTGATGAAGTGATGGCCCTCTTCGCGTTCCAGCCGAACGGTGGAAGCGAGCACAGTCGGTTCACTGCCCAGCGCCGCTCCGAACCGTTGGCTCATGCGCGCCGCCAAGGATCTCGCCGCATCTTCGCTGGCTGTCTCGAAGAGCACCACATCGCCGCCGATAGCGGACTTCAGCTCAAAAGGCGTACCCAGTGCGACCAGTTTGCCTTCGCTCAGGATGGCGAGCCGGTCGCAATGCTCGGCCTCTTCCATCAGGTGCGTCGTCACAAAAACCGTCACGCCTTCGTCATCGCGCAGGTTCCGCAGGTAGATCCACAGGTCGCGGCGTGCGCCGGGGTCCAGGCCGGTTGATGGTTCATCCAGCAGCAGGACGGACGGTGAATGAATGAGTCCCTTCGCCAGCTCGACCCGGCGCTGCATACCGCCGGAAAGCGTCTCGACGAATTCCTTTGCGCGGTCGGTAAGGCCAACGCGAGCCAGCACTTCATCGATGCGACGGGTGAGGGTCTTGCCGCTCAGTCCGTAGAGATGCCCCTGGTGCTTCAGGTTTTCGGCGACCGTGAGCTTAAGGTCAAGACTGCGCGCCTGGAAGACAATACCGATCTGCTGGCGCACTTTGTTTGGCTCGCCCGCCGCGTCGAAGCCATGGACACTGGCATGCCCGCCGCTGGGCACCATCAACGTCGAGAGGATGCGGAACAGCGTCGTCTTGCCGCTGCCGTTCGGTCCGAGCAGCCCGAAAATTTCCGCTTCCCGGACGGCGAAGGTCAGGTGGTCGAGCGCGAGGCGCGTACCGTAATCGTGCGTCAGACCGGCGAGTTCGATAGGGTGCGTCCCGGTCCCGGCAATCGCCTCACGGGAGGAAATGGTGCTGGCGGGATGTTCGCTGAGTGTTGCCATACTCTACTTTCCTCCTGCCGCGGCGTCGAGCATCATCACGATGAGCAGCAAAGGCAGGTAGATAACACTTGCTTTTAAAAGATTGCGCGCCAGCGTACGCGAGGCGACCTTGGTCGTGCGCGGGATACGAGCAAACAGGATCGTGTAATACAGGTACCCAAGGCCGAGAATCGCGGCAAGCACCGCATACACAGGGCCGGTCATGTGCAGGTAAAACGGCACGATGCTGACCGGTATCATGATGACCGCGTAGAACAACGCCTGGATCACAGTTGACCAGCCATCCGGTTCAACGACCGGAAGCATCTTGATGCCGGCACGTGCGTAGTCGTCACGGTAGAGCCAGGCGATCGCCATGAAATGCGGAAACTGCCAGACGAAAAGGATGGCAAAAAGCGCAACTGCGGGCCACTCGATGACACCGCGGGCTGCCGTCCAGCCGAGCAGGGGCCCCATCGCGCCAGGGAAGGCCCCGATGAAGGTAGCCATGGTGGTGACGCGTTTGAGCGGCGTGTAGATAGTGACGTACGCGACGGCAGTAAAGAGCGTCAGGGCACCGGTCAGCCAGTTGGTATAGACGGTCAGGACGAAGGTCCCGGTGACGATGGCCAGCATCCCGGCAATGACGCCATGGGGCAGGCTGATACGTCCGGTGGCCAGGGGACGGTCGGCGGTCCGCAGCATTTTGCGGTCGGACTTGCGCTCCATTACCTCGTTCAGCGCACTCGCACCTGCCGACACCAAGGCGACACCTATGAGTGTCTCCAGCAGGCCAATCTGCAGGGTCGGGATGCCTGAGCGCAGCGAACCGAGGTAAAAGCCGGCCCAGGCTGTAAGGACGACCATTGCCAGCACGCGGACCTTGAAGAGTTCCTTGTAGTCGCCTATGAGTGTGTGGCGGCGTGTCGAAACCCGCAGCTGTTCAGTCAGCGTCGCCTCGGCTGCGGAGTCAAGAATGATGGGGTCGAGGGCGTGTTCATCGAGGTTCGAGGTTGCCGGGGCCGCGGTCGTCATGCGCAGGTCGCCGCAAAAATGAAGACTGGGATGCTCACTGCCGGAAGATAACGAACGAACTGCGAGCGGGTAGTCGGCATCATGAAGGAACAGAAACAACGCAGTCCTGATTGAAACTGGATGTGCGTTCGCTGTTCCTCAATGATAGCAACAGACTCCCAGGCCTGATAGCTGCTCCGTTTGCAACACGCAAAGTCGGAGCGGTCGGTTGTCGTCCGGCTTCCGGTTCGCCTCAGGCCTGCTGAGCAGCCCCGTCATGCTTCTGCCCATACTCCTGCAGCAGGACGGCAACAAGGACCGCTGTCGGAACAGCGACCATCGCGCCCAGCACGCCTTCAAACTCCGATCCGAGCAGCAACGCGACCATGACCGCGAGACCTGCCAGGTCGACGCTGCTCTTCATGATCTTCGGGGTCAGGTAGGAGTTCTCCACGTTCACATAGACGGCGTAGAAGATACAGACCCCGGCGACCTTGCCCCATGATTCACTCGCAGCTGCAAGGATGACCATGGCCATGGAAATCATGGCGCCGATGACCGGAATGATGTTGAAGACGCCCATCAACACGCCCAGCGCGTATGCATAGCGGATATGCATGAGGGCGAAAACTATTGTGCTGCAGACGCCGAGGATCAGCATCAGCGAGGCCTGGCCGACGAGCCACTTGCCCATGCGGGCATCCGCGCGCAAAAGTGTGCGGTTGAGACGTTCGCGCTGGGGCTGCGGGAAGAAAGAGAGCATCCACTCGTAGGCCTTGTCGCCTTCGATCATGAAGTAGATCGTCAGCACCAGGCCGGTGATAATACGGACAAACCCGCTCGCCCAATCGCTCAGATAGCCGAATATGCCGCCGGCAACCGCCGAGGCTTCACCCTGTAACTTTGCGTTGAGAGCGGTCGTGTCAATGCGGGAAGCAATGGGAAGCTTCTTGAGCCGGGCCAGGAGTTCCGGCGCCCGCTTTGGGAGATCGGACACGAATGCTGAAAGATCATGCAATGCCGGTGGTAGGGCGAAACCGATGAACAGCCCCATCGCGATGACTACTCCGAGAAATAGGATCAGCATGGAAAGACCGTGCCCGGGCGACCATTTTCCGATACGCAGCCTGGAGATGCCACGGACAACCGGCGTCAACACGACAGCGAATAGGGCACTGACATACAGCAGGATGAGGACGTCGCGGACCCGGAAAGCGAGATAGAGGCTGATGGCTACGGCAAAGGCGAAGACAATGTCTCCGCGATGCGAGCGTGCAGGTTTTGGCTCAGATACAGGAGCAGCCTCGGTCGTGTACACGGTCAGCGTGGGCTTTTCCATGTGCAGAGGCTCATCTGTGGCGATCTCAGGATTTGTCGGCGATGTGCGGGTCATTGGCATCTTTCAGGACGGCCAGGCGATCGAGGATCGCAGCCGCTACTTTCTCCGGTGAAAGGGTTTCAGTTTCAACCGTGAGATGCGCGTTCCTGTAATAAGTCAGCCGTAAATCGTAACGAGTCTGTAATTGTTCAAACTGTTGAAGAACAGGCCGTGCGGAGCCGCCGTCCTGGGCCATGCAGCGCTCGATCAGGAGATTAAGCGGGGCGTAGAGAAAGACGACCAGGCTGTCCGGCTCATGTTCGATCAGGCTGCGGACCTCGGCCGTTTCCACCGCCCCGCCACCCAGCGAGATGACCGCCTGCCCGGCATTTTGCAGACGATGAATCGCATCACGTTCAAGTTTGCGAAAGGCCTGTTCGCCCTGCGAAGCAAAGATCGAGCCGACAGAAGCCTGCTGTTCTCCCTCGATGACGTTGTCGACGTCGTAGAAGTGCCATCCCAGTCTTTCAGCGAGAACACGGCCTACGGTGGATTTACCTGCGCCCATGAAACCCACCAGGAAGATCCGGCAGATTGCGCCTGGAATTGATTGTGCCGAGTTCCTTTTATTGTGGGGCGCTTCCATGTCCACCATTGTAGGCAAATACGACAAAGCCGTGTCCAAGTCTAAAGACTGGGCCGCGGCTTTGGTACTTCAGGGGTTGTTCCTATTTGACCTGGTCGCTCGAAATCTTGTTCTGGATATTCTCCCAGACCGCCGGACTCGGGTCGCGCAGGGGAAGCAGCAGTTTTGCCTGCTGAGCAATGTATTCCAGGTCGCGCACCAGGGCAGCACAGTTCTCGCAGGTCTGAAGGTGGTCGAGGCCGTGAAACTCCTCGCCCGACTCGAACATTTCGGGCAGCTGCGCCTGAAACTCTGAACAGGTCTGCACCGGCTTGGCAATTCTCGTTTCCGAAGTCATTTCTGGATCACCTCTTTGCGCTGGCCCGACCGGAGGAGATCGCGAAGCTTCATGCGCGCTTTGTGGAGTTGTGATTTGCTGTTGCCGATCGAGCACTCAAGCATATCGGCGATCTCGTTGTGCTCGTACCCTTCGACATCATGCAATACAAAGACCAGGCGATACCCTGGCGGCAGGTCTTCGACAGCACGTTCGAGAGTCACGCGGTCAATCGAACCGGAAAGCATCAGGTCACGCGCGCCGATGTCCTTGCGCGGCCCGTCTTCCTGCGAAGGCTCCAGTGTTTCCTCGAGCGATACCTGAGGAAGACCCTTCTTGCGGAGGTGCATCAGCACCACGTTTACCGCCAGGCGATGCAGCCAGGTGGAGAACGCCGAATCACCTCGGAACGTTCCAATCTTCCGGTACAACTGGAGAAATGCCTCTTGCGTAAGGTCTTCTGCCTCCGCAACGTTGCCCAGCATGCGCAGGCAAAGCGAGTACACGCGGCGTTTATGCAGTGCATAGAGCATCTCGAAGGAAGGAGCGTCACCCGCCTGGGCTTTCGCGATAGCTTCGGCCTCACCAGCGATAGGGGGATTTCTTCGCAGGTGCTGGTTAGTCGCCTTGGGACGATCAGGCGCTGCCGGCAGGTGGTCGCTGCCCGGCGAAAAGATGCCATTCGTAACAGTCTTGGTAGTGCTGGATGCCGGATCTTCTGTCCGCGCGGTCTCTCTAGACTTTACGGCTTTGCTGCTTTTTGCTTCAGTTGCGCTTGTCATAAGGGAATTGGGTCAACTCGATGCTGGTCCGAGTCTAAGCTCTTTCTGACGCATCCGGAGAAACGAGGGTTGCCCGTTGCCCGGGCGGACGCGCGAAACCCGGTGTCAGGAGCCAATATACCGGGCGTAGAGAGTGCGCGCGACAGTAATATCGGTCGTGCCCTGGATGAGCGCTCGTCCGTCGGCGAATAGTGTTATTGCGTGATCGCCGCGACGGAACTGCAGCAGCAGCTGGTTGAAGCGTACCTCGCCATGTGGACGGAGCCTTTCCGCCATGGCCGCCAGGTCGACCGGGCGATGGTGCTCGTGGATCTGTACGGAATTGCGTCCGCAGAGCGTGATGTGCGGACGGCCCTCACCTCGCAGATGAATAAAGTCGCGTTCACCGCATACAGTACAGTCGGCCCGGGGATGCGCAGCAGATATCTCCGAACGTTCATTGGTCCACAAGTCATAGGAGAGCAGGGTTCGTCGCATCTCCGAGGTCTTTCCAGTCAGGAACTTGATCGCCTCGGTAACTTCAAGCGAGGCAGCAAAGTTGACCGCGGTATTGAGGATGCCGGCAGTGTCACAGGTCTCAACCGCGCCGGAAGGCGGGGCAGGGAAGAGGCAGGCGAGGCAGGCCGTCTCACCCGGCAGAACATTCATGGTGACAGCATAGCTGCCGATGGCGGCGGCATAAATCCATGGGATGTCGTTAGCCACGGCGTAATCGTTGACAAGGTAGCGGGTCTCGAAATTGTCCGTGGCGTCAAGAACGATCTGCGCATCTTTCAGCAGGGATTCAATGTTTGCGGGAACGAGGTCGGCAACGTGCGACTCTATCAAAATGTCGCTGTTGAATGTCCCGATTTTCTCCCTGGCGGCAACAGCCTTGGGCAATGCTTCGCGTGCATCCTGTTCATCAAACAGGACCTGCCGTTGAAGGTTGCTGGTCTCGACAAAGTCACGATCAATGATTGTCAGCTTTCCCACACCGGCACGTGCAAGCAGGCTCGCAGCGGCCGCGCCTGTCGCTCCGCAGCCGACGATGGCGACACGTCCGCGACCGAGCCGCGACTGGCCCGCCTCGCCGATAGCTGGATAAAGAACCTGGCGGGAGTAGCGGTCTGCTTGCAAAAAATCAGTTGGAGTAGTCGGCATGGTGGGTCTCTGGTAAGTATAGGAGGGTCTTCCCGTAAACTTGAACTCGATTCGCGACTTCCCTGTGAAGCATGGGTTCGAGCGATAAGGCATTTTTGCGGCGAAGCGCATCCTAACAGCTTCAGATTTGAGTTGTTGCACTTGTGGTCGAGTTGCAATCCGGGAGAGGTCGGTTGAGGTTGGTTCACATAGACGGCATGGTCCCGGGACGCAGTGCGTTTTTTCAGAAGACTTTGCATCGCACGACGACCGGGCTGGGGCGGCTTCTGGCTGCGATGCTACTGGCCCTCCCGATAGTGCCTGCTCTCTCACAAAGTCCGGCCGCCACGGAGGTTGGCGCGTCGGGCACGCCGACAGGAGAAAAGGCGATCCCGCCTGAAAGCGACAGTGGTGGCACTACTCCCACGCTCAGCAAGTACGCGGGCCAGACCGTTACCAGCGTCAAGTTTCTCGGCGTCGATCCGTCCATGCTTGAGCCGTTGCAGAGCAGGTTGCCGTTGCAGGCGGGAGATAAGTTGGACACGCAGAAAGTCCGGGAAAGCCTGCGCACGTTGTACGCGACAGGTCTCTACCAGTCGATTGAGGTGCTCGCGATCCCGGGGCCTGAGGGCATAGGCGTTCTGTTCTCCGGCGCGAAGAAATACTTCATCGGCCGCATCACTATCGACGGTGTAACGAACGATAATCTGCTGGCGCAGCTGAATGGTTCTACCAAGTTGAACCCAGGCACGGTCTACACCGAATCGAAACTTCTTGCCACTGACGACCTGCTGAAACAGGCACTCGAAGACAATGGCTATTACGAGGGCACAATCTCCCGGACGATGGATGCAGACCAGCGCAACAGCCTCGTGAATGTCCACTACAGCATCCAGCCCGGAACGCTCGCGCGTGTCGGCGATATCAAGGTCGATGGTGACCCTGGCCTGACGCTGAAACAGTTTCGGCGCAAAGGCGGCCTGCGCCATAACTCCCGTGTGAACCGCAACACCGTCTCCTCGGCGCTGAGTAATTTGCAGAAGATTTATCAGAAAAAGCAGCGCCTGGCCGCGACCGTCACGCTCGCTTCAAAAACGTACGACGCGCAGGGACAGTACCTGAACTACGAATTTCACGTCACCCAGGGACCGGTGGTGAAGGTGACGGTGTCGGGTGCAAAGATCGGCAAGGGGGACATTCAAAAGTTTGTGCCGATTTATGAAGAAGGCGCGGTTGATCTCGACCTTATCAATGAGGGTGCACATAACATCCGCAACTATCTCCAGAGCAAAGGCTACTTCGACGCGACGGTAACTCCGCGGCCGGTGCAGCGGTCGCAGGATGAAATTACGCTGCAATATATCGCCGAGACCGGCGTCCACCACCGCGTGGATTCCGTGACGATTACAGGCAACAAGTACTTCAACACTGAAACGATCAAGGAGCACATCAGCGTCTATGCGGCGAACCTCGCCGATCGCAACGGCGGCTACAGCCAGGCCCTTGTGAATGCGGACGTTTCGAACATTACGTCGCTCTACGAGGGAAACGGCTTCAGCCATGTAAAGGTGATTCCGGAAATCAAGAACGTCGAGAACATGAAGAAGCCCAAGCATGACGGATTGCTGTCCATCAACTACGCCATTCAGGAAGGCGAGCAGCAGAAGATAGGCAAATACCAGATCAACGGAACAGACACTGTTCCGCTTGAAACCCTTTCGCCGCTGCTGAATACACAAGCTGGGCAGCCCTATTCATCACTGAACATTGTGGGCGATCGTGATGTCATCCTCAATTACTATCTCGCGCATGGCTATGACAAGGCGCAGGTAAATGTCTTCCAGGAGGCGGATCCAAAAAATCCCGCGCTAGTCGATGTGACGATCAATATCAAGGAGGGCCAGCAGTTTTTTGTACGCGACACCTTGCTGAGCGGCATCGAACACACGCGCGTATCGACCGTGCAGGAACAGATCAGCATCAAGCCGGACCAGCCCCTGGATCAGTCCGCCCTGTTAAACACGCAGAGAAAGCTCTACAACCTCGCACTGTTCAACCAGGTGAACACAGCGATCCAGAATCCGGCAGGAGAAGAGATCAAGAAAAACGTTCTGCTGCAGCTGACAGAAGCGAAACGCTGGGACATCACCTACGGCTTCGGCTTTCAGGCGCAGACCGGTACTCCCACGACCAACTGCCTGAACCCCATCACCCTGATTGGACTGGGCATCGATCCGAACAGTTACCACTGCAACGCGAACGGAAAAGTTGGAGCAAGCCCGGAAGTTCTCTTCAGCATTTCGCGCATCAACCTTCGCGGGACGCAGCAGTCGGTCACGCTGAATGTTTCCTACGGCACCCTCGAACAGATTGCACTGTTGACCTATAACAATCCCGATCTGCTGCGCAACCCAAACTTTAACTTCAGTCTTTCCGGCGGCTATACGAACAGCCAGAATGTAACGACGTATGCGGCGTCCGTGCTCGGCGGCTCTGTGCGCGTGAGCGAGCATGTAAGTCGCGCGACTACGTTGCTCTATAGCCTGTCCTTCCGCGATGTGAAGGTGAATCCAAACAGCATTCAGGTATCGCCCGACCTGATTCCCTTGCTTTCGCAGCCAGCACGCGTTGCCGGACCGGGCTTCACCTGGATCCGTGACACGCGCGATTCTCCACTCGATGCTCATCGCGGGACCTTCAACACGGCGGCGACCTTTTTCTCCACTTCGAAACTGGGATCGCAGGCAAACTTTGGGCGTCTCGATTTCTCAAATGCCACTTATCATCCATTCGGTGCGGGATGGGTGTTCGCGCGCCAGACTCGTATTGCGGATGAACGCTCGTTCGGAACTCCTACGCAGGAATTGATACCGCTGCCGGAACGTATTTATGCCGGCGGCGCACAGTCGCTGCGAGGATTCTCGTTCAACTCTGCCGGCCCGCGCGATGCGACGACGGGCTATCCAATCGGCGGTGCGGCCGCCTTTGTCAATACGTTCGAGCTGCGAACCCCGTCCCCTCATCTGCCCTATGTCGGCAACGCTCTGGGCTTCGTGCTCTTCCATGACATGGGCAACGTATTCGACAAGGCGTCAAACATCTGGCCGAGCTTCGCTCGAGTGAGCCAGCCGACACCGACAGCATGCCGAGATCTATCGAATGCCAACACCACGGCCGGCAGTAACTCTGCGATTGGCCAGCAGGGTGGCTGCTCCTTTAACTACTTCACACATGATGTAGGCGTGGGTCTGCGCTACCATACGCCGATTGGTCCGGTGCGCTTCGACATCAGCTATCTGATTAATCCACCTGTCTATCCGGTGCTGCTCGATTACTCGGCGAACACAGCCGTATCGCTCCCCGCACATGTCGGCATTGCCTCGAACTTCAACTTCTTCTTCAGCATAGGGCAGATGTTTTGACGCGCATTTCTAAAACCATGCACGCCTCGTTCGCGCACATCACTGTGCTCGCGGCGCTGTGTTTCATTTTTTGCAATGCATCAGCCAACGCGCAGAATACGCAATCCGATCAGACCATCGTCGATGCCAGTGGCCGGACGCAATCGATGGGGAAAGACACTTCATCGGGTTACAGCGCCAGCATCGACAGTTCGCAACCGGTAGCACCGAAAGATGCAGTCTTGCTTGATCGAGTGGTCGCTGTGATTAACGGCGATGTCGTACTCGGCAGCGACGTCCTCGAAGAGGAGCGCTTTGAAAAGCTGCAGCCGTTTCAGGCCAGGGGCAAGGGGAATTCTGATCAGCAGGCGATGGATCGCGTAATCAATCGCACGCTCATCCTGCAGCAGCTGAAGGAACTGAAAGATGCACCGCAGATAAAATTGGCCGATCTGAAAACGCAGATAGGTGAACTTCGCAAGCACTTACCAGCGTGCGGTGGTGACAAGTGCGAGAACGAAGCCGGGTGGAATGCCGTGCTCGCCAGCCAGGGCTTCACGCAGGAGCAATTTGAACATCGATGGCGCGTTCGCATGCTGGTCCTTAATTTCATCGAGCAGCGTTTTCGTGCCGGCGTCCGCGTCGCCAAACCGGAGATCCAGGCCTACTACGACAACTCGTTTGTCCCGCAGTTCAAAAAGCGCAACCTGACCGCACCGCCACTCGCGAAGGTCTCGGCGCGTATCGATGAGATTCTCCTGCAGCAGCATGTGAACGGGCTATTGGCAGAGTGGCTCAACAGTTTGAAAGACCAGGGTAACGTGGCCATTCTTGATCCGCAGTTCCAAAGCGCAGCGGGTCAAACTTCGGATGACGATGCAGGAGACAACGAATGAGTAGTCCTGCACAGGTACCGGCAGATATGCCTGCAAAGCGAGGTCGTTGGCACAGCATTCTCCGCGCGCTGCTTATCTTCGCTGTCGTTGTCGTAGTCGTCATCGGCGGCGCGCTGTGGTTTGCGTCGACCGCGCAGTTTGCCAACCGCGTTCGCAGTGAAGTGATTGAAGTGCTGGAGAGATCCACCGGTGGACGGGTGGAGTTGGCCCGTTTTTCATGGCACCTCCTCAAGCTTGAAGCAGAAGTCGATGGGCTTACCATTCATGGCCTCGAAGCGCCCGGCGATGTGCCGTATGCGCACCTGGACAAGCTGGTAGTACGGGCCAAGATTATCTCGTTGTTCCGTGCACAGATTGGCTTGCGACTACTGCAGGCCGAGCATCCCGTGTTGCACCTGATCGTTTATCCGAATGGCACGACGAACCAGCCTACGCCCAAGACGGAGACGTCGAGTAGTGGCAAGCCCGTGGTCGATGAAATCTTCGACCTTGCGATTGATCAAACTCAACTCGACAACGGGTTGCTGATCTTGAACGAGAAGCAGATCCCGTTCAATGTCTCGGCAAAGGACCTATCGGCGAAATTCAACTATCTGTACGCGAATGATCATTACAACGGATCTCTGCAGGTGTCCGACCTGTCAGCACAGCATGGCAACGCGCCACTGGTGCATTCAAAACTGGATCTGAACGTCGACCTGGGTCGCAATACTGCCAACCTTGCCGGACTGCATTTTGCTTCAGGGGATTCGACTCTCGAAGCGTCAGCAAGCGTAAAGAATTTTGCAGATCCACACTGGCAAATGGCTGCAAAGGGCTCCGTCGATCTGAGGGAAGTAGCTGCCCTTGCGCAGGTAGATGGACTCGGTCCAGGCACCGTGGGGATCGACATATCCGGCCAGGGTGTGAGCGCGAATGTGTTCGATGTGAACGGCCACGCATCGCTCAAAAACGCAGACTACAAAACAAGCTCGGTGTTCTTGACGGGACTCAATGCAAGCACGACAATTCGCGTGACGCAGGACCTGATTTCTGTGCCGGAACTCACGGTCAGGCTGCGTCAGGGTGGCGGACTCGACGGTACGGCACAACTGCTGCACTGGATGGCTGCGACGCCGCCAACGACCATCACCGCGGCGCAGAAAACAGCGCGGCCCATTGCGACGAAGGGGCCGCAGCCACAACAGCAGCAGGCGAAGATCTCACTTCGGCTCCACGGCATTCGCGCACAGACCCTCCTCGAAATTGCAGCAGCGCGCAAGTATCAGGACCTCGGCTTCGACACCAGTCTTGGCGGCAATGCAGAGATCGCATGGACAGGAACGCCGGCTGCTCTCACTGCAAATGCAAAGCTCGCGCTGGCCCCGCCAACCCCTCCAACGGCGAGTGAAGTTCCAATTACCGGCGTGCTCGATGCAAGCTATGCGAACCACGGCGGCCGGCTTACTGTGCGCCAGCTCAATGTGCATACGCGCGGATCTTCACTCGATGTGACTGGAGACGCCAGTCTGTATCCCGCTACAGGTCCGGCAGCACTGAAGATCAATCTGTCGCTCACAAACCTTGCAGAGTTTAACCGCGCCCTGATTGTTGCCGGTATCTCATCAAACGGAAAGAGCGGAGTAGCAGCGCTGCCTGTCTCGCTGCAGGGCCAGGCTGGCTTTAATGGCACGCTGACCGGCTCACTGCTCAATCCGGACGTGAAGGGACATATCAGCGCGAAGCAGTTCAGCACTACTCTGCCTGCAAGTGAAACGCCCCAGGTGAAGACGGTGAAAACTACCCGTCGCGGGCGCATTGTAAAAGTAACTAAGCCAGTGCCAGAAGCGCCGATACCTGCGCCTGCTGCGAAGCCAACGACGATCCAGTGGGATGATCTTGAAGCAGATGCTGAATATTCGTCCTCGCTTATCTCGCTGCAGCAGGCTACGCTCACACGCGGCAACACAAGCATTCACGCATCCGGCCAGTTGCATGCGCACCACCTGTCGCGCGGACGTCTTGCCTTCGATAACGACGCTGCATTGAATGCGACCGCAAGCGTTCAGAATGCAGCCGTGCCGGATCTGCTGAGCATTGCCGGACAGAACCTGCCGGTGACAGGCACCGTCAATCTGCAGGCCCATGCCGGCGGCACTCTCGGCGACCTGACGGGTGGCGGACATCTTTCGGTCAACGGCGGCAGTGTTTATGGCGAGCCATATAAGAGCCTGAATGCCGATCTGCAGTTTGCCGGTAAACAGGTCGGCATTTCGCAATTTACTTTTCTGGTGGCAGGCGGCCAGATAACAGGCGATGGGTCGTTCGACACTGGCAATAACAATTTCAAAGCAGAGGCAAAAGGAACAAACTTCAGCCTGGCGAATGTTCAACACCTGCAGGCACAAAAGCTTCAACCCGGCGGGAATTTGGCCTTTGATGTCGAGGCAGCCGGAACAGTAGACAATCCGACTGTCAGCGGGAATGTTCACCTCGACAACATAGTACTCGGCGGTCAGAAAATCGGCGCATTGCAGTTGCAGGCGCACACAACCAACGGCATCGTCTACCTTGACGCTCACTCGAATATCGTCGATGCGCAAATTACGCTGGCCGGCCAGATAGTGCCCCGCGGAGATTTTCAGTCGAAGGCCCAACTCAGCCTGTCCCACCTTGACATCAACCCGGTGCTGACGATGCTGAATGTGCAGGGAGTCAAAGGCCATTCGATCATTGATGGAACGTTCAATGTAACGGGCCCGCTAAAGACGCCGAAGATGCTTGAGGGCGATGCCCGCATCAGCCAGTTTTCTGTCGGCGTACAGAACGTGACTCTCGCGAGCCAGGGTCCACTCCATGCCTCGCTTCGGCAGGGCATTCTGCAGATTGATCCATTGCATATTGCGGGGCAGGATACGGATCTGACAGCGCAGGGAACTGCCGACCTTTTCGGCGAGGACGGCGATCTGGATATGAAGGCCGCCGGCTCGATCGACGTGAAGATCGCGCAGCTATTCAATGCGGAAATCCTGTCTTCAGGCAAAGTTGACTTCAATGTGAACGCCGGCGGCACTATCCAACAGCCTGACTTGACCGGCCAGGTTAAGTTCACCAATGTCGCAGTCTCCTACCAGGAATTTCCCAGCGGTATCAGCCAGCTTAATGGAACACTTGCCTTCGATGAGAACCGGCTGGAAGTGGGGAACCTGACTGGTGTTTCCGGTGGCGGCCAGGTAAAAGTAACTGGTGCCATTACGTATCAGCAGGGCATCTATGCCGATATCAAATTGGCAGCGACCAATGTGCGGATACGCTACTCGGGCTTGAGCACGACAGCTGACGCGAACCTGCGCTTGCAAGGCACTTCGAAGAACCTGCTTTTCGGCGGAAATGTGCTGATCACACGTTTCCTCGTAAGCCCGAATATCGACCTCGCAGGACTTACCGGCTCAGCCGCTTCTCCACCGCCGAATCCGGAAGACTTTGGCAATAACCTGCGGCTGGATGTTCACTTGACGTCGTCCCCGCAGCTTGATTTTCAAAACTCCTTTGCGCAGCTTGCCGGTTCCGTCGACCTGCATGTCCGCGGGACGGCTGCGCAGCCATCGATCCTCGGCAGCATTAATATCACCGAGGGCACGGCGACCTTCAGCGGCACCACGTATCAACTCGAACATGGCGATATCTACTTCACCAACCCGGTGCGCATTGAGCCGACGATCGACCTGGACGCCGTTACCCGCATAGAGCAATACGACGTAACCATTGGCCTGCATGGAAGCGTGTCTAACCTTCAGCCTACCTTCAGCTCCGAGCCACCGCTTCCTCAGGCGGATGTCGTCTCGCTGCTTGCCCTCGGCCGTACGCAGAATGAGCAGTCCATCTACTCGCAGGAGCAGTCGGACGCGGGTGTGAACGGTACGACAGATGCCCTTCTGGGCAGCGCTCTCAACGCGACAGTAAGCAGCCGCATTCAGAAACTGTTCGGCGTCGGCAGCATCAAGATTGATCCGACCTACCAGGGAACACTGGGCGAAACGAGCGCACGCATCACGGTCTCGCAGAACATCGGCAAGAGTGTGACGGCGATGTTCGCGACTAACGTAAACACCAGTTCCGAACAGTTGATCCAGGCGCAATGGAATATCAACCAGCATCTTTCGGTAACGGCAGTCCGCGATGAGTCGGACGTGTTCAGCCTGGTGGTCAAAGTTCACAATCGCTACCGATAAGCTCGCAGCTGTCGTTTTTGCGCCCTGTGGAAATCGATGATTTTGGAGCAACTTAACAGTCTGCCGTAGTATCTATATTCCCGGCGGAAGATGTGACCAAGTCACGCCTTTTTTGAAGGAGATAGACCTATGCGTACGATGCGACGTCTTGCAACTGCAGTACTGGCGACTTCCCTGGGCCTTGTATTTTCGATCTCTCCGCAGTTGGCGCGGGCGCAGTCGGGCGACGACGCCAAGGTACAGCAGGATATTCAAAAATCCCTCAAGGGTTCACGGTTTAAAGATGTGCAGGTCGCAGTGCAGAATGGCACCATTAAACTAAGCGGCACTGTCCCCGTCTTCCAGGACAAGGAAGATGCCGACAAGAAGGCACACCGCGTCAAGAAATCGGACGCAGTCGAAAACGAAATTGAAGTAGCGACGACCGAGATCAGCGACGCCGATCTACAGGCGAAGTTGCAGAAGAGCCTGGCATACGACCGCGTCGGTTACGGCAATACCTTTAACGCAATCACCGTGACTGTGAAAGACGGGGTCGTCACACTTGGCGGCAATGCACTTGGGCCGGTCGCTCAATCGTCGGCGCTCTCACTCGTCAGCAATACGCCCGGCGTTCGGGATGTGGTCGACGAGATTCAGGTTGACCCGCTCTCGCCCTTCGACAACCAGACTCGACTCGCAGTGGCGCGCGCGGTGTACAGTTTCCCATCGCTCAACAAGTATGCGATTGACCCCGCTGCACCCATCCGCATCACCGTTGTAAACGGAAAGGTCACGCTGTCTGGAGTAGTCCTGAACCAGGCAGACAAGGACGCCGCAGGACTTCGCGCCAACACTGTCCCCGGCGTGTTCAGTGTGACCAATAATCTGCAAGTCGCCAATAGCAGTGACGAGAAGAAGCGTTAGAGTCGCGTCGGCTGGCATCACTTCGGTCGACCCGGCGTTCTAGAATAAGGGTGGGGCTCTAGCGGGCTCCCACCCTTTTTCTGTCAGGACTGTTCATGCCGCTGCTGCGCAATCTGGGGCTTACGCTTGAGATGATCAAGTGGGAGCACTCCGTTTTCGCCTTACCATTTGCCCTGACCGGCGCGATGCTGGCAGCCAATGGCTGGCCCCCACTGTCCAGGCTCTTGCTCATTGTGCTGTGTGTGGTGCTCGCAAGAACGGCGGCCATGGCGTTCAACCGTTGGGCAGATGCTGAGATCGATGGGCGCAACCCGCGCACGGCTGCTCGAGCCATACCGGCAGGTCTGCTGTCCTCGCGCTTTGTCCTGTTGATTGCAATCGTGTGCTCGCTGTTATTCATTGCGGCGGCCTCTCAGTTGAACCGCCTTACCCTGCTGTGCTCGCCCATCGCGCTCGGCGTGGTCCTGCTTTACTCCTACACCAAGAGGTTCACCCGTTTCTCTCATCTTTTTCTGGGACTGGCACTGGGAATTGCCCCGTCCGCTGCATGGATCGCCGTACGGGGTTCGCTGGACCCTCGGATCCTCGTACTCACTCTCGCGGTGCTCTTCTGGACCGGCGGTTTTGACGTACTGTACGCCTGCCAGGATTTTGAGTTCGATCGCGCTTCAGGACTCAACAGCATTCCCCAGGCTTTTGGTATCGAAGGCGCGTTCTGGTTCGCGCGCGGCATGCACGTCCTTATGCTGCTCTGCCTGGTCTGGCTCGGATTGCTGTTTTCATTTGGAGCGATCGCCTGGTGCGGTGTCGCAGTCGTGGCCGGTCTTCTGCTTTATGAGCACATGCTGGTATCACCGCGAGACCTGCGACGGATGAATGCTGCGTTCTTCACTTTGAACGGCATTATCTCCATGCTTTTCTTTGTATTCGTCGCAACATCCCTGCTGCTGCGTCGCTGATTCCGGAGTTAACGAAAAAGCCCCGCAGGTCGCGGGGCTTTTGTGGGTCGGCAGCAATCACTCAGCTTTGTTTCTGCTTGAATTCATCGATCCGCTCATTAATAGCATTCTTGGTGTTTTCAACCGAGCGGCTGATGGACTGACGGGTGTCGGCAGCAGTGTCATGTGCCTCTTCGCGAGTGGTGACAGCCGAGCGGTCCGTCGTCGTGCTGGTAGCATCCTTGACGTTGCCCCAGGTCTCGCGTGATGCACCTTTTACCTGGTCGCCGAGACCCTCATTCGCAGTCTTGTTATCGCCAACAGCCTCGCCGAGTCCCTCTTTAACCTTGCCCACTACCTGCTCAAGCTTGCCCTTGATCTGATCCGTGTTCATATCATCTCCTCTGCTGAGACGCGTCTACCGTTACGAGTAGAACGTGCCGTCACTTTATAGTTGGGGACAGCCGCTTGAGGCTGCCGCGTGAGCTGCGACTACGGCTACGCACGGTATTGCGAAAAATAGGACGCTGATGCTAGATGACGGTTCGCCGGCCGCCGCCAAAAAGCTGGAGCAGTAACACAACCAGCGCGATGATCAGCAGTATGTGGATATACCACGCGACGACATGGAAACCGATAAATCCCACCAGCCAAAGAACTAAAAGAATAAGAAAAATAGTCCAGAGCATTGTCTCTAATTCTCCTTGCGAATCAGGTAGAAACTCTACGCTGTGTTATGGTGCGCACAGCAGCAGTTAGGTTGCCGACACTCTAGTAATCGAAGGGGAATTGCCGACAATGCAGATTGCCATCCAGGGCGAACTGGGCTCGTTCAGCCATGAAGCTGCACTTACATTTGACCCATCTGCGACCATCTATCCCTGCGTACTTTCGGCAGAAATGTTTCGACTGCTCGAAGCCGGCGAAGTAGAGGCAGCGGTCGCGCCTATCGAGAACAGTCTTGCCGGTTCAGTGGTCGAGCATTACGATCTTCTCTGGCAGCATGCCGTCAAGGTTGAGCAGGAACTTCGCTTACGTATCCGACACTGTTTGATAGCCATGCCAAACAGTCAGCTCGAGACCATTCACCGCGTCTACTCCCACCCGGTCGCGCTTGCCCAGTGCCGCCGCTTTTTCGCGGAGCATCCCGGCATGGAAGCGATTCCGTTTTATGACACTGCCGGCAGTGTCAAGCAGTTGATGGAGTTGCGCGACCGTCACGTTGGCGCAGTTGCGAGTGTTCAGGCGTCCATTCAATATGGGGCGCGAGTGATGGTGCAGGGCATCGAGGACGACCCTGAAAACTACACCCGCTTTTTTCTTCTGAAGCGGGAGGAAGATTTAAGGGTGCAGCAGCCGATCACCAAGACGAGTCTCGCATTCACGGTGGCTCATCAACCGGGCACTCTGGTCGAGGCGCTGCAGATTCTTGCGGCGGAAAAAGCCAACCTCACCAAGATCCAGTCGCGGCCTGTTCACGGTCAGCCCTGGCACTACGTCTTCTACGTGGATTGCCAGGTCGACAGCGCCGAGATGGCGGACCGTGTACTCGCCGGCTTGAAGAGTCATTGCTCAGTCGTCCGCGAACTGGGCCGTTACCATGCTGCGGAAGAATAGACCTCTCCTGTAACCAAGTGGCACCGATTGTTGCTTTGGCACCCGGCTGCCGATAGATAAGCTGAGACGTCGGTTGCACGGCCGGCGAACCAGCGGAGTTCCTGTGCCCGAATTCTGGACCGCATCGATGACAGCGCGGCGGGAGGCTGCCGGTTTGCGACTTTTCACAACCTGCAGCATCTCATGTATGGTTATCTGATAGAAGGACACTCAATGTCTAACGATTTTCTAAGTATTATTCATCCCAAGCCGCGTGAAGAGCGGGAAGCTACCCGCGAAGCCGCGACTGAAAAGCGTGTGTATCCTGTTCTGCCTGTTCGGGATACGGTGTTATTCCCCCATGCTGTTCTGCCTTTGACAGTAGGACGCGAGAGTTCGATTCAGCTGATCAACTCCCTGGGTGAAGAGAAGACCATCATCGTGGTGGCGCAGCGCGATGCCCGGTTGGACCAGCCGCAGCCCAGCGATCTGCACACGTATGGAACCCTTGCGACGGTCCACAAAGTTGTCAAAATGCCGAATCAGAGCCTTTTTGTTTTCACGGAAGGCACGGAGCGGGTCAAGTTGGGCGAATTTGTGCAGCGCGAGCCGTTCATGACGGCCGAGGTCGAGATTGTTGCCGAGCCAGCGCTCACTAAAAATTCCGAGCTGGAAGCCCTGCACCGCAATGTGACTTCGCAATTCCAGCAGATCGTCACTTCGTCGCCTACCTTATCCGATGAGCTGCAGACGATTGCGCTGAACATCGAAGATCCCAGCCGTCTCGTCGATTTTGTGGCGTCGTCATTGCCTTTCCTGCCCACCAGTGACAAGCAGGAACTGCTCGAGACAGCTGATGTGGTGGCGCGGCTCGAACGCATCCACAAGCACCTGGCCAAAGAACTCGAAGTGCAGCAGCTGCGCAACAAGATTCAGTCCGAAGTCCAGGACCAGGTGCAGCAGTCGCAGCGCGATTACTATCTGCGCGAGCAGCTGAAGGCAATCCAGAAGGAGCTCGGCGAAATAGACGAGGGCCAGAAGGATATTGAAGACCTGCGCGAGAAGATTGAAAGCGCAGGCATGCCGGAAGACACCAAGAAGGAAGCTTTGAAGGAGCTTAACCGGCTCTCACGCATGTCCCCGATGGCAGCTGATTTCTCGCTGACGCGCAATTACATCGAGTGGCTGGCAGTGCTGCCCTGGGCCAAGTCTTCTGGTGAGGAGGTCGACATCATCAAGGCGAAGGAAATCCTCGATGAAGACCACTACGACCTGAAGAAGGTCAAGGACCGCATCCTCGATTACCTGAGCGTGCGCCGTCTGAAGCCCGATATGAAGGGCCCGATCCTCTGCTTCGTCGGACCTCCAGGCGTAGGCAAAACCTCGCTCGGACGCTCGATCGCTCGGGCACTGGGACGCAAGTTCCAGAGAATCTCGCTGGGCGGTATGCATGACGAAGCGGAGATTCGCGGACATCGCCGCACCTACATCGGCGCAATGCCGGGACAGATCATCCAGGCCATGCGTCGTGCGGATACGAATGATCCGGTCTTCATGCTCGACGAGATCGACAAGCTGGGCCGCGATTTCCGCGGTGACCCGGCATCGGCCCTGCTCGAGACGCTCGATCCGGAACAGAACAACACATTCCGCGACAACTATCTTGACCAGCCGTTTGACCTGTCGAAAGTACTGTTTATCTGCACAGCGAATATGCTCGATCCGATCCCGGCACCGCTGCTTGATCGTATGGAGATCATCGATCTCTCCGGCTACACCGAAGAGGAGAAGGTGCACATTGCCTTCCGCTACCTGGTGCCGCGCCAGATCAAGGAGAACGGTATCCAGCCGGATGCACCGGCCGTTGCAAAGCCGGTGCCCGTCGAAAGCGGCGCCACCCCGGCTGTCCCTGAAAGCCAGCTGCCCGAACCAGCAGCAGGCAAGCCGAAGATCGAGTTTCCCGAGGAGAGTGTCCGCTACGTGGTGCGGCACTACACGCGGGAAGCCGGTGTTCGCAAACTGGAGCAGCTGATTGGCACCATCTGCCGCAAGCAGGCGCGCCGTATCGCAGAGGGCAGCACGGAAACACTGGTTGTGACGAAAGACGTCATTCAGGAGTTCCTCGGCGGCATCAAGGTGCGGGTCGATACAGAGATTGCCGAGCGGACCAAGCGTTCCGGCGTCGCCGTAGGCCTTGCCTGGACGCCAGTCGGCGGCGACATCCTGTTCATTGAAGCCAACCGCATGAAGGGTAAAGGCGGTTTCAAGATCACCGGCCAGATCGGCGACGTGATGCAGGAGTCCATGCAGGCTGCGTTCACCTGGGTGCGCTCGAACGCAGCGTCTGTCGGGCTATCGGAAGACTTCCTCGAGAACGTGGACATCCATATCCACGTCCCCGCAGGCGGTATCCCGAAAGATGGTCCTTCCGCCGGTGTGGCCATGGCAACTGCCCTGGTTTCGCTTCTGACCGACAAGCCGATTCATCCGCTGACCGCGATGACCGGCGAGATCACGCTGAGCGGCAATGTGCTCCCTGTAGGCGGTATCAAGGAGAAGTTCCTTGCGGCCAAGCGCGCCGGGGTCCGCACGGTGATCCTGCCGCGCGACAACCGTCAGAGTGTAGAAGAGGACCTGATGCCTGACCAGATCGCTGGCGTTGAAATTCACTATGCCAGCCGGATCGAAGATGTCCTGTCGATCGCCCTGCCAAAAACGGCGAGCGAGCTTAGCCGTGATGAAGCGGTTCGTGAGGAAGTGATCGAGCACGCTTCCGTCTAACCGCGTCATACCCTAAGACCCCGCCTGCCTTTTCGAAACTGGAAAGAGCAGGCGGGGTTTTTCATTTGCTGTCAAAACGGCATTGAGACGTTCGCTTAAAGAGCTGCAATTCCGTATGACTCCCAACCGCAGTCACCAAAGCAAGCGAAGACCCCGCAGAGCTCCGCAACCGCGCGCAGCGCCTTTCACCGTACGCGCAGTACCCGCCGTATGTGCAGTACCCTGCTATTCTGGGCGCATCGCATGGCACGCATTCTTACCGCACTTGTCCTGATTCCCGTGGTCCTCCTGCTTCTGCTTAAAGGCCCTTTCTGGCTGATTACCGCCGCTGCCTGCGCCGTCGCGATGCTGGCCTGCTGGGAGTTCCTCGCGCTCGCCGATGCTATCGGCGCGAAGACGCCGCGTGCACTGGTCCTGATTTCGATTGTGATTCTCTTCTGCTTCACCTTTCGGCGTTCGGACGTCCTTGCGCCCGTCCTGAGCGCGCTGGCCCTCATCATCTTTTCGGTTGTCAGCTTCCGCAGTCCGCTCAAACGCGTGCTTCTCGACACGTCCGCTTCCGTCTTCAGCCTCCTCTACATCGGCCTGTCACTCACCACCATCCCGCTCATCTCGCAGCAGGAAGATGGTCCGGCGCTCCTTGTCTTTCTCTTTTTCGCAGTCTGGTCGGGAGATGTGGCGGCTCTCTATGTCGGACGCAGCTTGGGAAAGCACAAGCTTGCCCCGGCGGTGAGTCCCAACAAAACGTGGGAGGGAAGCATTGCGTCGATTCTGGGCAGCATGGTGGTCACCGGCCTGCTGTTATACCTTGCGAACACGCTGCAGCAGCATGGCATTGAGACACTCCTCTACCCCGGCTCCATTGTGCATTGGCTGGGACTCTCCATCGTGCTGAATATTGCGGCGCAGATCGGCGACCTGGTCGAGTCAGCCATCAAGCGCGGCGCCGGCGTGAAGGACTCGGGAACCCTGCTGCCTGGCCATGGCGGCGTGCTGGACCGCATCGACGCACTGCTGCTCGCCGCTCCAGTCCTGTGGTACGCCCTCCTCCTCCAACAATCCTTCTAGCGATTTGCCATCGAGGCGGCTGCGGCTTTGGCGCTTATGCTTCCGTTGGTCGCACTCTTCCACCTGCAGGCGAGCTGTGGTTACCTAGCAGGAGCAATTCTTCGGAGTGGTCTGAAACTATGATTCGTCCATGTCAACACCAGGACTTCGAGACAATCCTGACGATAATTAACGATGGAGCTTCCATCTACAAAGGCATCATTCCTGAAGACCGATGGAATGACCCATACATGTCCGGAGAACATCTCGAGCGCGATATCAATGATGGCATCGTGTTCTGGGGCTTTGAAAACGCTGGCGAACTCACCGGTGTGATGGGCATTCAGCCAGTCGAACAGGTCACTCTCATCCGCCACGCCTACGTGCGGACGCGTAGTCAGAATCTGGGGATCGGGAAGCGATTACTGGAGCAGCTGCGCACTATGGCACATGGGCCAGTCCTGATCGGTACCTGGGCGGAGGCCTCCTGGGCGATCCGCTTTTATCAGAAACATGGATTTTCCTTAGTCGCAGAGGAAGAAAAAGACCGGCTGCTGCGTAAATACTGGAAAGTTCCTGATCGCCAGATCGAGACATCCGTCGTCTTGTGCGACCAGGCATATCGAGACCCGGCAGATACCCTTAAGATAAGACCGTGAGTAACGTCCTTTGAAACAGCTTGCCATCCTGGGGTCGACGGGTTCGATCGGGACCAGCACCCTTTCCATTGTCGAAAGTTTCCCGGAGCGCTTTGGCGTTGCCTCGCTCGTGGCCGGCCGCAATGTCGATCTCGCCTTTCAGCAGGTCAGCCGCTGGCGGCCATCTGTCGTTGCCATGGCGACAGAAGAAATAGCTAAGGCACTTTCAGTTCGTCTGAAGGCGGCCGGCATCAGTGAAGTCGAGGTGTTGCACGGGACTGCCGGCAGCGTCCGCGCAGCGACTCTGCCTGCAGTGGATTTTGTCGTCTCAGCCATCGTCGGAGTGGCGGGCATCGAGGCGACCTATGCAGCCATCCTGGCCGGCAAACCGATCGGTCTCGCAAATAAAGAAGCGATGGTCGCTGCGGGCGAAATTCTGAGCCGGGCAGCGCGTGAAAGAAATGTCCCGATCCTGCCCATTGACTCCGAGCACAACGCGATCCACCAGTGCATGCGCGGCGGTACTCGCGAAGAAGTCAGGCGCATATGGTTGACGGCTTCAGGCGGCCCCTTCCGATCGCTGCCGCTGGAACAGTTTGCGCACATCACGCCGGCGCAGGCACTCAAGCATCCGACCTGGGTGATGGGGCAGAGAATCACTATCGATTCTGCCACCATGCTCAACAAGGGGCTCGAGATCATCGAGGCCTGCCGGTTGTTTGACCTGCCCCCATCAGCCGTTAAGGTCACAGTCCATCCGCAGTCGACGGTGCATTCGCTGGTCGAGTATGTCGACGGCAGCATCCTCGCGCAGATCTCTGTCACAGATATGCGTCTGCCCATTCTGTATGCATTGAGCTATCCCGAGCGCGTGGCCTCGGAACTCACCTTCGATATGGCAGCGCTCAGTGGACTCACCTTTGAGCCGCCGGATTTTGAGCGCTTTCCCTGCCTGCGTCTGGCTTACGAAGCCGCTGAAGCCGGAGGCGCTCACACCATCGCTTTAAATGCGTCCGATGAAGTAGCGGTCGCTGCATTCCTCAAAGGACGTATCAGCTTCCAGTCCATCCCGCGTACAATTGAAGCAGTCCTGGAAGCAACTCCGGCGGTGCATCCACAGACAATTGCGGAAGTCCTGCGATTGGATGAGGAAGCCCGTATGACAGCCCAACGCGTGATCGGTCGTGAATAATGCGCAAATACGATCCGCCTGACCTTCGGCAACCGGAGCTATTCTAGGTACAACTTCTTCTATGTCATTTGTCGCGACCAGTATTGTCTCAACCCTTATCGTGCTCGGCATCATGGTCTTGGTGCATGAGTTCGGGCATTTCGCCGTGGCCAAGCTGTGCGGCGTCCGCGTGGAAGTGTTTTCGATCGGCTTCGGCAAACGCTTGTTTGGCGTTACGTACGGCGACACCGATTATCGCCTGAGCCTTCTTCCCCTCGGCGGCTATGTCAAGATGGCCGGTGAACTTGGCGGCGATGGCATGATGCCGGAGACCTCCGGTAATGGCTCGACCGACGGCGTCCGAACCCAGGACCCCGGTGACCTGAACTCCAAGCCGCGCTGGCAGCGCATCCTGATTGCCGTGGCTGGCCCGGTCTCGAATTTCCTGCTGGCCCTCTTCCTGATGACCGGCTTCTACATGATGCATAACGAAGTCGAGACCTTCCGCTCCCAGCCGGGCGACGTAGACTACATAACGGCAAATTCGGCAGCGATGCAGGCCGGCTTTCGTGCCGACGACCGCATCACCCGCTTTGAATCCGTTACGAACCCTACCTGGGAGCAGATCTCCATCCGTTCGGCCTTGAATCTCGGCCAGTCTGTGCCAGTCACGGTCGAGCGCAATGGCCAGAGCATTCCCCTGACCCTGAACATCCGCAATCCACGCAATACGGACGACTTCGATCTCGAGAGCCTGGGATTCATTCCCAAGATGCAGCCGACGCCGGTCACAGTCGAGTATGTGAAGAGTGACATGCCCGCTGAGAAAGCCGGATTGAAGGCCGGCGACCAGATTCTCAGTATTGACGGCCTGCAACTGCACTCGGTGGTCGCTTTCGCCCGCTACCTGCAGGACCAGGAGGGCAAGCCGGTCAACCTGACTATCCGCCGGGGCACTCAGACGTTGCCGTTGTCGATACAACCTGCGATGGCCGATGAAGGCGACGGCACCAAAGGCTACCAGATCGGCTTCAAACCGCAGGAGCCGCCTTTCCAGGTGCAGCAGATGCCTCTGCCCGCTGCACTGCACCAGTCGATCAAGTTCAATGCAAAGAATTCCAGCCTGATCCTTGAGGTCCTTCGCCGCATGCTCACCCGGCATATGGCAGTGCAGAATCTGAGTGGCCCCATCGGCATTGCGCGGGAGACGGGAATCGCCGCGTCGCAGCCTGGCTGGCAGCCGATTATTGGCCTCATGGCCATCATCAGCCTCAACCTGGGGATCTTCAATCTTCTACCTGTGCCGATCCTGGACGGTGGCGTCATCTTGCTACTGCTGATCGAAGAAGTGATCCGCCGCGACCTCAACCAGCGCTTCAAGGAGAGGATCTACCAGGCGGCATTTGTAGGCCTGCTTATTTTCTTTGCCTTCGTGATGTTCAACGACATCTCGAAGCTCAGCCTCTTCTCCAAACTCAAACCCTAAGTACTTGCCGTACGGGCGGACGGCGCTTTGCGCCTTCCTGCGAAAGCCGCTGCGCGGCAATTTGCCTACACCGAAGCTCTGCACGAATGTGTCATCCTGAGCAAAGCGTAGCGACGTCGAAGGACCTGCAGTTTGCTCGCTGGCCAAGGATTCATGCGGCCGGTTCACCGCGAGCGTTACTACAAAGTCCTCCGACCCCGGAAACGCAGCACCGTTCCGATACAGTAAAAGCGTGCCCTTGTCCTCACCTGACTATCCTCTGCATCCCCGCCAGAAGCGCTTCCTCGTCTGGGCAATAGCCCTCATGACATTCGGCTACACTTTCCTCGATTACTGGGCCTACAGCCGGGTCGAGCATGACTCCCCGCGCGACTGGCCAAACCTGGCCACCGGCTGTGGCCTCGCTCCCGCTCAATATCGGATCGGCGTCTATTTCACGGCCGGCTTCCTGCATCACCTGACCCGCCTGCGCTTTCACCAGATCTTCGCAGCGTCAGACCTGTTCTGCACAGCGCTGGGACTGGCGTGCATCTTTTTTCTGCTGACAAAGCTGAAGGCTTTTCGTGAGGCGACTCTTGACAGCCAGTGGGCGCAGATTCTGCTCGGCCTGCTGCTGGCGCAGGTCTACCTGGTATGGACGCTGTGGTTCCAGGAACCCGAGACGATGCCGTCCTTCGCCGTGCTGGCAGTCACCGCGCTGCTCTGCTCGGGATTCGTTCGCATATCGCCCGTAATGCTGGGTATATCGCTGGTGCTGATCGCAATTCTTGGCGCGACCATCCGGGCGGACGCGATCACCGCGATGCTGGGTGGAATGTTCCTGGTTCATCTGGCGGCTCGAAAGTCGGCGGACGGTAGGAACTGGGTCGCGCCGGCAACCCTGGTGGGCGCGGTCGCCGCGCTCGGCACAGAGTGGCTCATCGCGCATCGGCTGTTTCCTCACGCTGTGCGCAGCGCGCCGGTCTTCCAGTTACTGGACAATCTGCACGCCGCTAACGGAGCCGCCGCACTCGCCTGCGTTCTCGGACCGTGGGCGCTCACTGTCTGGCTGGCTATAAAAAACTGGAAGGCTCTGCCCGTCTGGCTGGGTGGTGTGGCCCTCGGTTCGGTCTTTCACCTCATCCTGTTTCTGACCTTTGGCATGTCAGAGGAGGTGCGAATCTTCCTGCCCTTCACCCTCACGCTGATCCCGCTGAGCGTCACCCTGCTGTACGGCTGGTTCCGCGGCGACGAGACGGGGCATAGGGTCCAGCCCAGTCGTTGATACTCTGAGGGAGAATGCATACTTCGAAATCGCAGGTATTTACCACCACTGTCCGCGTGCGTTACGCGGAAACAGACCAGATGGGTGTCGTCTATTACGCCAACTTTTTTGTCTGGTTTGAGATTGGCCGGGTCGAACTTCTCCGCCAGATCGGCTTTGACTATGCTGCGATGGAAGCCGAAGAGGGCTGCCTGCTGCCGGTCGTCGAAGCGACCTGCCGCTATCGTTCGCCCGCGCGGTATGACGATCAGTTGCTGATCGAAACGCACGTCCAGAATCAGCGCACGTCGATGATCAAGTTCGGTTACCGGGTGCTGCGCCCGGGTGTGGATGGGGGTGAGCCGAAGCTGCTTGCCGAGGGAGAGACAGTCCATGTTTTCGTTGACAAGCATCTGCAGAAGACGCTGCTGCCGGCGAAATATTCAACTGCCCTGAAAGCTGTAGCTGTGAAAGCATCTTCATAATGGATAGGCATCTGAATTTGCCAGATTGACGTCTACAATTAGGTTATGAAAAAGATTGCTATGCTCCTCGTTGTGCTCTTTGGTGTATCGGCCGCTGCGTTCGCACAGCCACCGCACCACCGTCATCATCGCCATCACC
>CAZZZL010000033.1:0-53285 GCA_964658655.1 uncultured Acetobacteraceae bacterium
ACGGAAAGGTTCCCGCTCACGAATGGAAGATCGTCAATGGGAGATCGTCGCTCGTTCCCCGATCCGGAAAACACTGCCTGCCGGAGGCTACTGCTGGGGAGTGGCAGCTGGCGCTGCCGGCTTTACTGCCTTTTTCTTGCGGGCGGTTTTCGTCGCGCTTGACGGTCCATCATCGACGACGATTTTTTGAGGACCGGAAGCCGCCGATTGGCCAGCCGCTGCCTGTTTTGCGGCATCGAGCGAAGTCTTAAGTTGCGCGACCGAAGCATCCTGCGCGGTCGCCGAGCTTAACAATGCATCGCCAAGCTGCCGCCTTCTCGTTTGCAGGTCAGCGCGGGCCGATTCGAGATGGCTAGCCTCCTGCTGCGAACCGGCCAGCGTAGCGGTCTCGGAAACGCGTAACAGGACATCATAAAGCGCATCGATATTGCGGAAGACTGCGAAGCTGGGACTGACAGCGTTGGGTGAAGCTTGTGCCTGGGCAATCAGGCCGGGCAGAGAGCCATTGATGTCGCGCTGGATGGACTGGATGTCCGAGGTGGTCTGGTCCCTCACGTCGCCCGGCACCTTCCATCGATGCACGTCTACGGACGTGAGCGCACTGCTCACGGATGCCATCGTCGGCTGCAGCGCTCCGAGTGCGTCAACCAGCGCACTGGTGGTGACACCGGGCACGGCGGCGGCAGGTGCAGCAGCCGGAGTATCACCAGCAGTCTGCGCGATGACGAATAAAGGCGATGCAAAGACAAGGGATGCGGCGAAGGCGCTCACCGCATAGAGTGGCATAGTTGAACGGACGACTGAAGGCAACGGGCATTCCTCTGCTGGCAACTTGAACTATCTTGCGCAACCTCAAGAATACGCCAGCCAGACGTAGCTTGCGTAGCAACACGGGTGAACTCAACGGCCCACGCAGTCACCTGGAATCTAACCTTGAAAGGTCACTGAAGCGTCAGGGTTTGACGAATCGTTGCGCGTCAACGAGAATAACGAAAGTCCTTCCGAATTAGTGGGCCTGTGGCGCAGCTGGGAGCGCGCTTCCATGGCATGGAAGAGGTCACCGGTTCGATCCCGGTCAGGTCCACCAAACAAATCTCTGTAAAAATTAAGCAGATACAGAAATGGGGAAAACTCCTCTCCTGGTCGTTTGGTGTCATTAAGTGTCAAACGTTGAATAGACTTGCGCCGACCCGCAACCACGCTGCCGGTCTGTCCCGCTTTTTCCGAGGCTTAGCCATCGAACCGCGGAGTTCTCGATTGATCGAATTGATCGTCGCTTGAACGCTTACCGGAATTCCTGCGTGTCTATATCCGTTGTCGCTTTCAATTACCCACATCTCGTGAGGCAAGGAGGTAACCAATGTGTATGTCGGTGAGACGGGAGAGGCCTCTCCAATCGACCATGTTGCCTGGCGGAGGATCGCTGGCACGCGCGAGATAGCCGCCTAGTCTCGGCAGCTTGTTGAAGTAGGTGGCGATTGATCTTACGGCCTTGTCGGCGCCGGGCTTATCACTGATTAACTATGCAGAAGCATGATCTCCGCTTGGGTAAAAGCTACTTGAGGATCAGCATTGGGCGCTACGCGCTTGATCATTGTCATCCAGAAGATGCGCCAACTCAAGATGCTCAGTACGGAGATCAGATTGACCAGGCGGGTCGCGGTGCGCAGCTTCGACCCCTCGGCCTTGCAAACGGACTTTAGTATCTGGTGAAAGACCTCGATACTCCATCGCAGGGCATCACGTGGATGCATTTGTGACAGCTTACGGATCAGTAACAGATCAGCCTAAAGAGCAAGACGGACGATGAAACAATTGCCTTCAGAAAGTACGGCCCGTCAACGCTTCTCCACTCAATGGACATAACGAAAGTAATGATACAGCCTGACGAGATGCTGGTCCGGTGCGAGCCGCAGGTTCGAATCCTGCAGCGCCCACCATAAAGCAAAGGACGCATTCTCATCCGTTTCAGCGCTCGCCCTGAGCGCGGGCCAGAACATTCGAGCAACAAAGCTAGGGTTTCGTAATTCTTTGTTTCTGGGCCCTCTCGGCTATTGACTTTTTCAGCAATGAACGCGAAGCTAACGCGCAGAGTTCAACTCTGCACGTCGACCCCTGGTTTGAGGAATGAGATGCCTCCGGTTCAACGCGTTCGACGCTCCGTCTCTATTCTTCTGCTGCTGTTTCTTGCGACTGGCTTCGGTTCGCAAGCCTTCGTCGCTGTTGCGCAGGGGCAACGGCCAAGTCTGGACATCCAGCTTCCCGATTACCCGGTGGATGAAGCCGCCTGTGCCGCATTCCTGAAAGGCGGACACAACAGTCTTAGTCCCAACCCTTTCGGGATCAAAGGAGTGAGCCATCAGGACGTTGTCGTGAACGGCGTCGTGGTCGTACCGCGCGGCAGTGTTGGGTATGCCCATATTGATAAGCAGGTGGTCTCCCAGGTGTGCCACGATTTAGGTCCCCGGAATGGAATTGTGCGAGCGCATGTATACGGACCAAAAGAAAACCGGGTAACGCAGATTGTCTTTCATTCCGAATATGTATTCTCGATCGCGTCCACGCAGCTTCAGATGGACCGTACACCAGACTACATTGACGAAGCGCACCATAATGCCGAAGCTTCGCAACCGCCGCTGCCCACGCTCGACTACAAGCCGGATAGCGAGTTCACAGTGAAACTGAAGCACGCGGTACTCAATCTACCGATGGACTCTGCACACTGATTCAGTGAAGGATGATCGGAAAGCTGTAAGAGGTTTCAAGGGGGCCCGTTGCGACTGCCGTTTCAGAATTTTGCTCGCTGTTTGATCTGTCTTTTCCTGTGCACCTGCGTTGTGAAGTCGATGTCAGCGCAAACGGGAATGCGACCTCGAAGCGATCGCGTGCTGCCTGCTTACCCGGCAGAAGTTTCTATCTGCCAGGCCACGCAACCAGTTGAGGCAGACAACTGGCTCACGATCGATCCCATGACAATTCCGAATGTCTTTCCTATACAAGGACAGCGTATAGAAGCACGATTGGTTCCGGATACTCCCCTGAATGAATTCCTCTTCAACCACCTGCGCAACATTCCCGTGTCCGAGCCGGCGGCGATACGATGCGCCCGCGAGATGCACCCGCTGAACAATGGGCTCTATGCCGCAGACCACGTCCATGACGGCAGCTATCTTGTCTGGGTGACTCTGAGTATGAATAAAACGATCGAGCTTGGCGGCGGCGAGCATTTGTCGACGGGCTCCACTGCTGACGGCATGCCGGTGACAGTGGTGACGCAAAGCCCCTCATCGGAATATCACTATGTGGACACGCGAAACATCGTCTCCCAGATCAAAATCGTCGGTGGAAAAGCTTCTGTTACGAATCCAAATGGATGGTTGGAGCCAAGAAATTGAAGACGCCAGGTGGGCCAAGCATAAAAAAGCGGCTGGGGACCGGCATCGTTTTAATGCTGGCTCTCTCTTCATATTCGAAGACGCATAGTCAGCAACCCGCTTCGCATGGACAGAAGATCACCATCCCCGAGGGAACACCGGTGAAGGTACACATTTACGGTGTCGACACGGTGAACTGCAACGCGAAGATCAATCCGGCGGAGGCTCAGAACCTGCAGACCCATACCTGGGTCATTCAGGCCGACGAAGCCGTAACCGTGAATGGCGCCGTTGTGGTGCCCGTAGGAAGCCTGGGCCTGCTTCATGTAGCGGGCTCTTACGATAAAAAGAGTCTCGGCTTTCACGTGGCGACCGCTCACATCACAACGGCCCACTATTGCATCATTCAGCTTGTTTCCATCTTCGGTATCGACGAGAGCAACCTGCAGTTGGATACAGAAAAGATCAACCTGGCTCCTCCGATTACCGACGATTACACGGCCAAGAATGGCGGAGTGCCATCTACATTAGATGTCCAACTTACAGGCAGGCTGAAGCAGGCGACTGTGACACTGCCGTAAGTCAGATTGCTCCATGCTCGCTCCGGTCTTTGAAAAGTGAAGGCAAGCCTGCGTCTGACACTCATCGCGGCGATCGTTGCAGGCGGCTTTACCAAAGTAGCCCGGTAGAGACGAAAGCTCTTCAAAATACCTCACGGAACAATGAACAATAGACGGAACGTAAGGAGCTATAGAAAGCAAATGAACCAGAGAAACGTCGTTTACATTCGCTCTTTCGCCGTCTTGGTTACCACTGCCGGCGCGGCCTTCTGCCTCTCCGCGCAACAGCCGGCATGTCAGCCGGCCAGCCTCATTCATACCCATGCAATGGCCCACATACGTCTTCCCAACACAGTGGCAGATGGAAGCGTGGGCATCAGTGCAGACGCATCGAGCGTCGCCGCGGTCACCAGGGAACTTGGGCTGCGCTCCCAAAAAATGATGGCTTTTCTGCGCGATCATCACGGAGAAAGGCTGGCGACACAACAGATTTCTGTCGAGCCCAAAACGCACACAGTCAAGGGCGGTCCGGACCAGATCGTCGGATACAGCGGTCGCATGAGTGTGTCCTTCCGCACCAGTGTGGATGCTGTTTCTGATCTGGTCTCAGGCGCCCTGGCAAATGGAGCGAATACTTTAGACGCGGTAAGCTTCTCACCGCGTGAAGAAGAGTTGGACGCGGCACGGCGTTCACTCGCCATCGAAGCAACCAGGACTGCTGCAGCGCAGGCAGATGCCGTGGCTAAAGCAGCAGGCGAACACGTCTCGTCAATCCATGACATTTCGGTGGATCCCGAAGGCACAAGCCTGCGGATGCAGGATACCGTCATGCGATCTTCGCTATCCGCAAGCTCTCAGCCGATGCCAATGGCCACGCAGGCAGGCGATCAGGAGATCAGCGTGACGGTAAACATCGATGCGAATATCGCGCAGTAACACCGTCTCTCGGTTCGCAGCGCTCCCGGCATCGATCACGGCGAAGTAAGTCTTCCCTCCGAGGAACCTCTGCACCAACTCCGTATCCCGGAACGCCTCTGTCACGCCCGGCCGCAGCGTGGACAGCGCGCCCGTAAGATTTCCCAGCACCGCCGCTTTTACGGCATCCTTACCCTGCAGCCACGCATGCAGAAATCCGGCGTTGAAGCTGTCGCCTGCACCGATCGTATCGACTCGTTCCACCGCGACCGGCGCGACTGCTGAATGCACCAAACCCTGCTGCACCAGCGCACCGGCCGACCCGCACTTCACCACGATCAGCGGCACGCGAGGAGCCAGCGCGTCCAGCGCAGCCTCAACCGAATCCTTCCCGGTAATGTGTAGCAGCTCATCCCGGTTCGGCAGCAGGATGTTGACCAGGTTGTCGAGCAAGGCTTTCGTTCCGTTTCATGACCTCGAGCCATGTCTTGACCAACAAAGGACGCGAGCTGGATCTCCTCTTAAAAATGCACGAGTCCGCCATACCTTATGGTCCGCGCAGTCCAGGAACAGGTCAAGCTGGATATCCGTATTGCCCGGCCTTTGAATCATGGCCGCGTCGAGCGGGTAACCATCAGGCGCAATCTGCTCAGGATGAGGAACCCCAGCCGTGTATTGCGACCGTAGGCCATCGGGTCCAAGAGCTTCACGAAGTGCTGTCCGATTCGCATCGCTTGGGTCATGCCAGTAGCGTCGTATAAGTGCCCACGCATCGCCCAGACCCTCTTCATAGGCATTCCCGTTTGAGAGATAATTGCCGTAACGCGCTCGGGCTGCGCCATGGCTAGACGAAAACCAGTCGGCGCTCCGTAGTCGAAAACGTAGAGTGCGTAGCGTTTCAGACCCAGCACATCAGTGAACGCCTCAATCGTCCTGGCGAGTGAATCGAACGAGTAAATGTATTGCGTTCCGCAGGGACTTCCGTGAAGCCGAATCCAGGAAGGTCAGGCGCGATCACGCGATAGCGATCAGCGAGGCGCGGCATCAGTTCCCGGTAGTGAAAGGACGGCGTGGGGAAGCCATGTATCAGCAAAATCACCGGCGCATCAGCCCGGCCGGCCTCGCGATAAAACACCTCGACGCCATCGGTCTTCACGCGGCGGATCAACGTCTGCGGGATGAGCGCTGCCTGTCGCACCCTAGCAGTGGCCGCGCCGAGCGGTGCACCGAATGCGGCAAGGACAGTTGCAGTTTGCGAGATGAACGTCCGTCTAGTCATTGCGTTCTCCGGGCCGACAGCATATGAAACCCGTGAACCTGTTAGATGAAAGTTACGCCGACCCGATGTAACTTGTCAAACAGTAAAATGCTGGGTACATTAAGTAGCTGGAAGCGAGATATTCAAATGTCCAGTTCCCGCGATGTGCCGACTCAATTCTCCGGGCCAATGGTTGGAGATCATCCGGCATTGAACTTGGTCAATACGGTGGCGATGGTCGACGGCAAGCGAGTCGATTTTCTGCAAAGCGACGCCGACGTACTGGCATGGCTCGCGGCCCAGGGGTTCACGATTCCTAAGTCGTCATTTGTTCGACCTCCCACTCTTCTTCCCACAGCGCGGCGATTGCGCGCTCTCGTCAAGGGGGCGGTGCTGGATCGAAAAGCCGGCCAGTCGGTCAGGATGAATGGGCTGAACACCCTGTTGCGTGCAGGCGCAGGCCGTCCAGTCCTTCTGGCCGATCAGCATGGGCACCTAGAGTTGAGCCGAAGCTGGCGGCATGATTCTGCTGAGCAAATACTCGGTCCAATCATCGAGTCTGCTGCAGACTTCATTGCAAATGCAGACTTCGACCTGGTGCGTCCATGCGAAGATGCGCATTGCGTTCTGTGGTTCTATGACCGGACAAAGTCGCATCATCGCAGGTGGTGCAGCGTGTCCACCTGTGGCAACCGTAATAAGGTCGCGGCGTTCCGGGCCCGGCAGCAGAAGAACAACGCTCACAGGAAGTAATTACGCCGAAGGACTTGGGCAAATCCTCTATAAGTGTAGAGTGACACGCGTCGCATTGAGCGCTGCGCCGGCAGCCTACCTACTCGTTTTATCGAACTAGAAACTGAGAGTGGTACCCTTTTCCTTTAGCCGTACTTCCATCACCCGCTCTCTCTGGTAAACGTCGAATCGCCAGCACGGCATAACCTTTAATGACTTGCCGCCAACCCTTTATTCAATACTTCCACTTTTGTACCGGAAGGCTCAATCATGCCATTTGCACGTATCGACTTACTTAAAGGTAAGACCGCGGACTATCGCGCAACCGTTGCAGACATCGTTTACAACGGCATTGTCGATGTCCTGAAGGCACCAGACGGCGATCGCTTTATTGTTGTCAGTGAGCATGAGCCGGGAAACCTGATCTATGACAAAAAGTTCCTTGGCTTTGACCGGTCGCCTGACTTTCTCTTGGTCCAGGTGACTAGTACAGTCGGGAATAACAAGGAGTCGAAGCTTGCCTTTTTCCGCTTTGTCGCCGATCAGCTCAAGAGCAAGCTTGCCGTCCGCCCCGATGACATCATGATTAACATGGTCTTCGTTGACCGATCGGATTGGTCTTTTGGAAATGGCGAGCCGTGGCTCTAGTGTTCCTGTCCGCGCAACTCTGAAAAACGGGCATGCCTGCCTGGACGGTGTGCGGTTTCAACAGGTGAGTGCTTTCATTGAAATCCGCAGCTTTTGCGGGAGCGCTATCCGTGGTGATGGTGCCATAATCGATGCGTGCAAACGCCAAAGGCAGCATGCGCGATCTGCGGAGGGACCGGCCGTCGGTTCCTGATGCGGGACAGTGTTCGTTTTACGGAAAACTGCGAATGCATGCTCGCGCACCTTCAGTTTACGGAGAGCACGCCGGATAGGGTTGAAGGCGGCGTACCGCACGGAGAGGTGACGCAGCTTTTGAAGGCCATGCACGATGGAGATGCAAGGGCGGCCGAGACTCTTCTCCCGTTAATGTATGCGGAACTCCACCGCCTTGCGAAGTCGTACATGCGGAATGAGCGTAAAGACCATACGCTGCAGGCGACAGCATTAATCAATGAAGCCTATCTACGCCTGGCTGGCGAGCGAGTGGACTGGAACAGCCGCGCTCATTTTATCGGGGTGGCTGCCCAGGTGATGCGACGGGTGCTGGTCGACCACGCACGTGCACACCAAGCAGACAGGCGTGCCGGAAAATTGAAACGCGTCGAACTCAACGACGACATCGCTATATCTCTCGAACGCCTTGATGAGGTAGAGGAGATAGATGCCGCGTTGGAGCATCTTGCCGAAATCAATCCGCGGCAGGCGCGCGTTGTGGAGTTGCGATACTTTGGCGGCCTTTCCATTGAAGAGACCGCCAGCCTGCTTGGAATCGCTTCCCGCTCTGTCAAGCGCGACTGGTCTTTGGCAAGGATTTGGCTCTATCGTGAGCTGAGGCCCGGCATTACCGAGCTTTCGGAAGGAGAAAAATAACTCTCGCAAAGATTGCACTTTTAGTGAACTGGCTCCGCGTTAGTAAGTGAAGGCGATTCTTCAAGCGCCTTCCACAAGGAGGAACCGCCATGAATTTGCTTTCCAGTTCAATTCTTCGCGCAGGTGTTATTGCATCAGCTGCACTCTTCAGCAGCATCGGCTTTATCGCCCATGCACAGAGTCAGCCGCAGAGGGACATCGTGAAAGTAAATGTTCCCTTCAACTTTGAGAGTCAAGCCCGGAAATTCAAAGCAGGCACGTATATCATCAGCACAGTCAACCAGCACGTGGCTATGCTTCGCGGCTCATCTGCAAGCGGAATGGCAATGGTCATGCAAAGCACTGATCGCGAGCCGGCAGAGAATGGAAAAGTTGTCTTCAATAAATATGGACAGCGGTATTTCATCACGGATGTCTACGTTACCGGATCTCTGAGTCACCTTCACCTGGTGAAGTCCAGTGGGGAGCGCGAGGTAGAACGTAAGCTTCGTGAGAGCCATAATCCGGTGGGTACGGTCGCCGTGCTGGAGTGGCCCAGGTAAACACTAACGACTCTCGGCTTCGGTCGAACAGGGGAGCTTGCCAGCATGGGAAGCTCCCCTGTGTGCTTTACTCGGTAACTCAAGATAAAGCCGCAGAGCCGCTGGTATATACCAAGTAGACGGCCTTGCTGTAGGTCGACTAAGTCACTTGCGTTGCTGGGAGACTTATTGAGACATCGGCAGGCGTTACCAGATGCTGGTTCAGGGTCCGTTTCATAAATATTCCGGTGATCCTCGATATAAAAAGAGCGAAGTGGCTGCAGTTGCACTTATCATGGATCCGCGCACTTATCTGGACGGGGTATGGCTGACTTCCAACATGACGCAGAGGAGCTGTTTGGCGTGGCACTTTCCATGTCGCCGGACAGGCGTGCCGTCTTCCTTGATCATGCCTGTCAGGACGCTCCGAAGCTCCGGCAGCTGGTAGATGCGCTTATCAGCGACAACGAGGCCATCGGAGGATTTATGGCCGAGCCCCTGATCGCGCCTGGCCATCAAATGAAAGTCTCGCTGCAAGCCGAGGCCAATACTTACTACCTTACGCCGGGCACAAAAGTAAGCCGTTATTCCATTGTCGGTCCCCTTGGCGCTGGCGGCATGGGTGAGGTCTACAAGGCCAGGGACACAGAACTGGCACGGCCCGTGGCTCTTAAGTTTCTCCCGGAAACGCTGGCCCGTAACTCTACTGCACTTGAGCGTCTTCGTCGTGAAGCCCGAGCTGCGTCCGCTCTTAACCACCCGAATATCTGCACGATCTACGAGATAGGTAAATTCGGGAATGTTTCTTTCATAGCGATGGAGTTTGTTGACGGATGCACGCTCAAACAGCGTATATCCGGTAAGCCTCTGGACATCGCCAGCCTGCTTCCGCTCGCCATTGAAATTGCTGACGCTCTAGACGCTGCTCACACGAAAGGTATTGTGCATCGGGATATCAAGCCGGCAAACATTCTGATTACTGAGCGAGGACACGCAAAGATTGTGGACTTCGGCCTGGCCAAGCAATCTGCCGCTGCGTTAAGCGACCAGACCCTATCGGCAGATACCGCGGGAGCCAGAGACTCAGATGGCGTCGACCTGACTGGCCCAGGTTCCATTCTCGGCACAATCGCTTATATGTCGCCCGAACAGGCCAGGGCGCAGGATCTTGATGCACGTACTGACCTTTTTTCCTTTGGCGTCATACTGTATGAAATGGCGACCGGCCTTCAGCCATTTCGCGGTGAAAGCCCGGCCACCGTTTTCGATGGAATCCTGAATCAAACGCCTCTACCCGCCACGCGTATCAATGGCCTTCTACCCGCCGGCTTGGACGGCATCATTGATCGGGCACTCGAGAAAGACCGTGAACTTCGCTACCAGCATGCGTCCGATATTCGTTCAGATCTGCAGCGGCTCCAAAACAACTCCTCGATTACTCCGGCGACCATTTCTTTGCCAAGTTCGGCCGCTGCAAGTAAAACTCTGAAGATCGTAATCATTGCAGCGATTCTATTTGTGTTGATCAGCGGCCTCAGCGCTATGTATTTTTATCGGCACAAGCCACGGGCCACCGCTTCGACAGCATTAAATCGTCGGCGCTCCGTCGCTGTACTCGGTTTCAAAAATCTTTCGGGCAGGCCCGACCAATCCTGGCTGTCTACCGCTCTCTCTGAGATGCTGACGACCGAGCTAAGCCAGGGCGACCAGTTGCGAACGATACCCGGTGAAAGCGTCGCCCAGATGAAGCTCAACCTCGACCTGCCCGACGCTGACAGCTTCGGGCAGGCCACTCTGGATCGCATTCGTCAGAACATTGGTAGTGACGATGTTGTGCTCGGATCCTATCTACCGCTCGGTGGCGATAATGTGCGCGTCGATCTAAGGCTTCAAGACGCGGTTGCCGGACAGACGCTTATTGCTATCTCAGAAAAAGGCAGCGAGTCGGACATCGACGAACTCGTAAGCAGGGCAGGTACTGAGCTTCGCAGCCGATTGGGCGTCGCCCCGCTTTCCGGAGTGCAGTCTGGTGTTGTAAAAGCCTCTTTGCCAGCGAATCCAGAGGCATTCCGGCTTTATTCTGACGGATTACAGAAGCTGCGTGTCTTCGATACACTTGCCGCCACTGATGTCTTGAAGAATGCAGAAAAGCTGGATCCGAATTATGCACCCACTTACTCGGCATTATCCCAGGCTTGGTCGATGCTTGGGTTTGACAAACGGGCGAAAGATGAAGCTCAGCGGGCCTTATCGCTGTCAGGTGGCTTGCAGAGAGAGGAGCGATTGCTGATCGAAGCGCGGGCGTACGAACTCTCCGCGGAAAAGGCAAAAGCTGCGGACACCTATCGGACGCTCTGGAATTTCTTTCCGGACAATGTCGATTACGGATTGTCGCTCAGCCGCACACAAGTTGCCGAAGGTAAAGCCAGCGATGCCCAGGCAACGCTCGAACAACTTCGCAAGGTGGCTGCATCAGACGTTGACCGCGCGCGCATCGATCTGGCGCAGGCTGGTATTGCCTTCTCCCTCAGCGACTTCAGGCAGCAACAGGTGCTGGCAGCAAAGGCTGTCGATGGCGCTATGGCGATTGGTGCAAAGCTGCTCGTAGCCCGAGCCCTACACCAGGAAGCAAATGCCTGGGAGCGCCTGGGACAGACGCAAAAAACTCTTGAGCTGTCTAAGCAGGCAAGCGACTTATTCGCGGCCGCCGGGGACCGCCGAGGGGCTGCCGCTGGCTTACTCAATGTTGGCGATGTGCTTTACGATCACGGTGATTTCATCGGTGCGAGGAAGCAGTTCGAGGCGGCGCTCAAGGTCTTTCAGCAAATCGGCGATGAAGGGAATGCCAGGATCACCCATGAGCGCATCGGAAATGTTCTCTATCGCGAAGGGGAGCTGAAGGAAGCCCTTGAGCAGTACGGCCTGGCACTCCGGTTTGACCAGGAAGTGAATGATCCCGCAGGCCTTGCCAGCGATTACGGAAATATCGCCAACACATTACAGGATCTGGGCGACCTCGCTGGTGCGCTAAAAATGCACCACAAGTCATTGGACGCATTTAATGCGGTTGGCAATCGACGCGGCGCTGGAGGGACGCTCAACAACATAGGCAATGTACTGGTGCAGATGGGAAAATTTGATGAGGCAAAGTCCTACTTCCAACAGGGCTTGGCACTGCTTAAGCAGACTGGCTACCGCGACGGGGAACTCTATTCTGTCTTCGGGTTGGGTGACGTGGCATTGAACCAAGGAGATCTCGAGGGTGCGCGCCGACAATATGATCAAACGCTTGCCATGGCCAAGGATTTGAATGAAGAAGACATCAGTGCCGCTATGCATGCCTCTATTGCAGCAGTGGATCTGTTCGAGAAGCGATATGAAGAAGGGCAGGCTCTGGCGCGTGATGCTGCTGTTGCATTTGGGAAATCCGGATCCATCGACAATCAAGCGGCCACTCAGTCTCTCCTGGCGCGTATCCTTTTAGCGCAAGGTAAGTTGGCGGAAGCTCACAGCGCGGTGGACGAGGCTCGTGTGCTTGCCAGGAAGGTTGCGGCTCCTGCCACCGGCTTTGAAGTAACCCTTGCAAGCTCGCGGATTAAGGCCAGGTCAGGGGATTGGAAACAGGGCCGCCCTGAACTTGAGCAGATGATTGTCTCGACAAAGAAATTTGGCCATCGAACTTATGAGTACGAGGCCCGCCTGGCACTCGCCGAGATTGACTTATGGTCTCGCTCGCCTGACGCGCGCATGCATCTACAGGCCCTCGAGAAGGATGCGAGAACTGCAGGTTTTTTACTCGTGGCCAACCAGGCTCAAGCGCTTCTGCAGGAGAAATAGAACGCGAGGTGATAGCTTGGCTTCATACGAATCCGCGAACAGCAAGAAGGTAGCGAGCAGATGTTTTCGATCACTTTATGTCAACCTGGCAGGCTCATGACAAACTGATTGTCTGAAGATGGAGCACGCTGAAGTCGAAGGGTGCTGTCATTCACTTTAACTCCTCACTTTGCATAGCGAGGCAACATCGAGCGCCACCTGCCTTACGCGATCACGATGCACCGACCCTGAAGAACGACTCGAAATCTGCTCTTTCCAGTCGTCTGGGACCGGCTGGCCCTGGTCCTCCACCTCGATCGCAACTGAATTCGCATTACCCTCTCCAAATCCGCGGACGCGACTAAAGAAGGGTATCGATGGCGGCGCATACTTGATCGCTTATTTTCTAAAATATCGCCGAGCGCGCGTCGCATCAACACACTGTTTGCGTGCGGCATGAAATGGGCTCCATCGCACAAGCTCGCGCTTCGACAATTGTTCAACTGCAGGGAAATCTTGGGCGGAAGCTTCTGCAGTATCACCGCGGCGTGACGCCCGTACAGCTTTCGCGCGTGAAGCATCTGGTGTAAGGCCGCATTGACGCAGAAGTATCGCTGCAGGATATGACCAGCGCTGCCGGTCTCAGTACCAACTACTTCACTCAGATGTTTCGACAGACGACCGGCCATGCAGCTCATCAGTTTGGACAGCTAATCGATCAGAGCTGTCCCTTCAGATGGAGCGACCCATGGCATGCGTTCCCCGAAATCGTTATACGCTAGAGGAGGTAAATCGTCTGACGCAGATGGTCGAAGGTTTGCTGACACTGGCGCCCGCTGATTCCGGACACGCCCACTTGAACGACTCCAAATTCTCGGCAACAGGTTTCGTTGAAGAAGTGGTGGAATTGCTTCAATTGCTCGACGCGGAAAGACACTAGCGAGTCACGATTCAGGGTGATGCTTCCACTACTGCTCGAATGAAGGTCGGGGATGCAGTCTGTCTGCAACAGCCTCAAAGATGCCCGACTGCATCCCCGGCTTGACAACCTCAGCCTGATCCCTGTCGCACGCATCCCTTTCTAATTAGCGAAGGATATGCGGGAAGCTGTTCCGCTGTCTCGTTCCATGTGCGCACGCGCACTTCGTAAGTCGTGAAGACATCCATGGTCGCGGTCATGTCGACCGTTGCTATGTCTCCATATCCGACGGGATTTCCATTTTGCGGGCTGGCGCATTCATCTTATTGCGTTGAAGAAGCCGCCTAGCGACATGAGCGCGAGCAGGCGACACTCTTCGGATTCGATACGATAAGCGCGCGGCCCTTTTTCGAAAGACCTGACCATGTCCATATGCGTTGACCCATCCGACTCCGTCTGCAGAGTCATTCGGATGGAAGAAGTCGCTTGAACCGTATACCTGCCCCGTTTTGACCGGATGGTTCGAAATTATCTTGCCGTTCGTTCAGGCGAATGATTCCATAGATTTAAAGCCGCGTTAATGATGCGCGGCGCTGCAACCCTCTCTACTCATAGCATTGTCGTCGCCAAGTCGATAGATCAGGCCGGCCCACCGGCTCGTCGCTTGCACATACTTTTTTTGAGGTCTTAAATGCGCCAATACTCCCGCAAGCTGTACGCGTCCGTTCCCTTCGCCATCTGTGCGCTACTGACGTCGGGTGTCAGCGCCCAGCAAACACTCGGGACTATCAATGGCACGGTGACCGATGGGTCGGGCGCGGCCGTCACAGCCGCACACGTGACCATTACCAGTGCGGGCACCAACCTCACGTTTACGGCGGACTCGAGAGCAAATGGTGAGTACGCCTTCCAGAATCTTCCAGTCGGCACCTACTCGGTGCAGGTCGTGAAGGATGGATTTCAGACCGAACAATACCCGAATATCCTGGTCCAGGAGAACCGCACCGTAACCCTGAATACGCAGCTGAAAACCGGACAGGTATCACAATCGGTGACAGTGTCCGGCAGCCCGATGCTGAATGCAACGGACACCACGAACGGCTACGTGCTCGACAACACACAGGTGCAGCAGACGCCGCTGGCCACCGGCAGCTTCACCCAACTTGCGATCCTTGCGCCGGGTGTCAATGCCCAGTTCATTGCAGGCACCGGCACGAATGAAGGGCTCGGCAACCAGGCGATTTACGCGAACGGCCAGCGCGCCACCGACAATTCTTTCCTGGTCAACGGCGTCGACGTAAGTAATCTGTTCAACGGCCAAAGCTCGAGCCAGGTTCCGTCAGGCCGCGCTACACCGAATACAGGCGAAGGTCCAACTGTTGGTGGTCAGACTCAGACGAACACGTCGGTCTACGACGCGATTGGCAACGCTATCCCGACCCCGCCACCTGAAACCATTTCGCAGCTGCGCGTGAATACCTCGATGTACGACGCACAGCAAGGTCAGAAGAGCGGCGCTCACATCGACGTCAGCACCCTCTCGGGCACGAATCAGTATCACGGGCAGGGCTACGTACAACGCGAAACGAACTTCCTGAATGCGGCGCCATTCTTCTATAAGCAGGAGAGCGTCGCCAACGGTGGCAGCATTCCGCTTAATCAGGTGAATCCCTATCTGCATCGCGTGGTCGCTGGCGGTACGGTGGGAGGACCTGTCATCAAAGACAGACTATTCGGCTTCCTTTCCTACACTGCTACGCGGATCACCGACCAGCTCAATGGAACTTCTAACATTTTCGTGCCATCCGGGCTGACGGATGATCGCAGTACAGCCGGGATTGAAGCGGCCATCGCCTCGACCGGGGTTACTCCGGGACCGCTCGACCCGGCAGCTGTGAATATTCTGAACCTCAAACTGCCAGACGGTCAGTACCTCATTCCTTCAGCAGGAGCCAATGCCGCGGCGAACCTGGCACTTAGCCAACCTGACGCGACCCTGTTTGGCCTGCCTACATTTAAGGCCGACCAGGCGAATGCCAACGTCGACTACAACGCGACAAAATCTGACGTTGTTTCTCTGAAATACTTTTACCAGCATGATCCGGCGGAGAATCCTTTTACCGACAGCACCGTCAAGGGATTCAATCAACATCTGGATGCAGGCGGCCAGCTGGCATCAGTCTTGAATACATTTACCCGGAGCCGCCTCAGCTGGGTACAGAGTTTCGGCTTCGCCCGTGAGAAAGCCTACTCGTCCAACGATCAGGCATTCACTGCGCAGCAGGCAGGCATCAACCTGTTTGGCTACAGCAAATTTCCCGGTATCAGCATCTCGAACTCAAGCGGCCAGACAGGCACTCTCAATATCGGCCCGGCGAGCGACTTTGTCGATGACGGATTCTTCCAGAATCGTTTTCAGCCGGCGACAACGCTCATTACGACTCTCGGTAATCACACCCTTTCGGTCGGAGGCGATTACGCCTATACCCAGCTGAATATCGCCAACCGGCGGCAAAATAGCGGCCTCATTAATTTCAAAGGTTTCGCGCAATTTGCCGAAGGCCAGGTAAATACAAGTAGATCTTCTTTCCTGCAGGGCGCCTCGAATCGCTACTACCGCGCCAACGATATCGGCGGCTTCGTTCAGGACAAATGGCAGGTTCGTTCCAATATCAGTGTCACAGCAGGGGCGCGATACGATTTTGATGGTCCGCTCACTGAGAAATACGGGAACCTGTTCAATTTTGATCCAAGTCTCTACAGCTATAACGCAGCTTCCGACACGATCGAAAATGACGGGTTTGTCATTGCTGGCAACAATAAGCTTTACGGTACTAAAGGCGTGAACGCATCGACATTGAACGGGCGGCAATGGGGTGTATCGCCACGGATCGGCATTGCCTGGAGCCCCGAGCAAAATCACGGCAGCATCGTATTCCGCGCCGGGGGCGGTCTGTACTATAACCGCGGCGAGTACTTTACCTACCTATCCCCCGGCGCCGGTGGTGGGACCTCAGGACCCTTCGGCGTGACACAGGAACCGCCTTTCGTCATTCCGTTCCCGTCTCCCAAAGGCGCCACTCTGAGCAATCCATTTGGATCGACCCTTCCAACACCGCCGAGCGGTAACCCGCAGACCTTCTATAACTACTTGTCGAACAAGGCAGGACTGATCAGTGGAAATCCGACTTACAATTTTGGCGCCTACGACATGGCGAACAAGCTGCCTTATACCGAAAACTGGTCACTCGATATGCAGTGGCAGATTGACCCGACGACTTCACTGACGCTAGGGTATGTCGGAAATCGAGGCCGCCACGGGGTAATTCCCATACCATTCAACCAGCCCGGCATCGCCACGCCGTCTAACCCCATCAATGGTGAGACTTACTCATACGGGTCACAGGCAGTTGACGCCGATGGCAACCCGCTCACCACAGAGCCCTACGGCACGTATGACGGTGGCAATACAGATATCCGAGCACCCTACATTGGCTATGGCATCAGTTCGGTTCTCTACCAGGCCAAAGGTAACTCTGCCTACGACGCGCTGACAGCACAACTGCAGAAAAGACTGTCCCACGGCCTGCAATTCAATGTTTCCTATACTTTTTCGCACTCACTCGACGAGCAGAGCGGCGTCGGTCTGTTCTATAACGGCAACAATCCGCTTGACCTCCGCAGCGGTTACGGCTCGTCGGACTTCGATGTCACTAATGACGTGACTTTTAACTATGTCTACCAACTGCCTGACTTTATCCACACTCACAACTGGCTTAGCCGGTTGACCAATGGCTACGCAATCCAAGGCATCACGGTCTTCGAAAGCGGACAACCATACAGCATTGTCGATTATTCAGGAGGTGTTGCCAGCGAATACTACTTTTTCAACGACGGGGCAACCAACCCCCTGCTTCCTCTTGCACCCGGTATCTCGCCGCATCAGGCGTTGACCGGCCATTCCGGCGCCTTCGGGCAGCCCGCTCTCAGCGCTAGCGCATTCACTGTTCCATTCATCAACCCTGGCGATCATGGAGTGCCCTCTTGTGGCTTGAGCACTGGTGGAAGCCCTGTGTGCGACTTATTCGAGACCGGCTTCGGGCCGAATGGTCAGCGCAATATTTTTCGCCAGTCATTTCAGAAACGAGCCGACCTATCCGTCGTAAAAGTTTCACGCATCAACGATCGAGTTGCCGTCAAGTACAGCCTCGACATCTTCAACCTATCCAATACGACTAGCCTCGATATTCCGACCAACACGATCTACTCGGCCAATGGCAATCTCTACTACACCAACGTGTACAACCCGGCCCTTGGAGTTGTCGCCAACCGTCAGCAGTACTTCAATATCCAGCCCAACGGCGTTAATGTAAGCGCCAATACTGGCATTGGCAACACGGTTGGGACCATTGGCAGCCCCCGCCAGATTGAGATGTCATTGCGTGTCGTGTTTTAGAAATTTCTTCCAGACGTTCGACGTACTCAGCGCCTAGCCGGATAGTAACGGCTAGGCGATCTTTTCGAATAAATTATCAGTCCCATTCGAGACGCCATTCCTAGATCAGGAAACCCGTCGTCAATCTTTCCATTATGGAAATGCAACCGAACAATCCTTTCGATTGCAAGCAGGACTTTTAAATAATTCACCTAGCATCTAGGCATACGCTTCCCCACTTTGGGGCAATCAAGGCACAAGTTTTGTGCCCTTCAAGCGATGGAGTCCGCTTGTCTACAGTAGTCTTCCTGTCGGGGCAAACCAGGGGTGCAACTCTTGAAGGTATCGGTCGTTCTCTTGGAAGAGCGTTCGAGGCGCTTGATATCTCGTTTATCGAGATCAGCCTCATCGATACCCCCGCTTTTCTTGAAACCGTGAAGTCAATTGACTTTCGGAATGTTTTACTTGTCTTCTCTTTTGTTTCAATGGGAATGGAGATACCCCTTCGTCGTCAAGATGGGACGGTGTTCGACCTTTGGCAGGAGGTCGGCATTCCATTCATATCGATTCATGGTGATTCGCCGGCCTATTACTTCGACCGTCATATTGTGAAGAGCAGCCGCTTCGTCAGCGTATATACATTTCCGGAGCATCGGGAGCTGCGTGCCAGACTGCCACAGATCCATGGCCTTCTCGATACCTCGTGGCCCATCACCCTTGATGAGTTGCCAAAGCAACAAATGGACTTTCGCAAGAAGCAGTGGGGCAGGCTGCTATTCCTCAAGAATGGTAAAGACCCCGCCTCATTGCAGAGGTTCTGGAAGTCGTGTCTTGAGCCCTCCTTGCTGACGGCGATTCAGGCGATGGCAGCCCACCTTGAGCAACATCTCGACCACTCAGTCGGCAATCAGATCGACGACTTAGTCATCAGTTATTTTGCAGATATAGGTTTCGACATCCTATCGCTCACCAGGTTGCGTCTGTTCTTCATTGCTCAGCTAGATGATTATCTGCGCGCAGTGAAAAGTACGCGGATGGTGGAACTTATGATGAGTCTGCCTGTTGAAATTCGAGGCAATAACTGGGAGCATGTCAATTTCTCCGGCAAGAGGGCAACCTACGTCAATGAGTGCGACTTTACAAAGTCGACGCAATACATTCGGGATTCACTGGGACTCATTGATATGTCGCCTAATACTGCATCCCATCCGCACGACCGCGTTATGCGCGCCTATGGGGCTCACACGGTCTGCCTGACCAACCGGCAGGATTTTCTCAGTGAGCTACCGAATTCGAAAAGATTTAGCTTCATGTTTGCCGATGAAAGTCTTCCAGAGCGCATCGAATACCTTCTTGCTCATCGCTCAGAGGCCGTTGAGCTAGGTGCCGAGGTCGCCGCTTGCTACCGTGAGCGCCATCCCACGGAGGCAACGGTGCGAAAGCTTCTTGACTGCGCCTCACTCGTGCGGCTCAACGGTCTTCGTCAAAGAATGCCCGGAATGCAGGATTTTTTTGTTTCGTCGCAGAAGCTTGAATGATATCGGCCAGATGTACGAAATGCCGATTTGGGAATCTTCTCCAAAATGGGACGGGAGATTAAAGTTTTTTTGCTGAGTGAGCGGTTTGTGCTTAGAGGTCGTGACCGGCGGAGCGTACCGTCTCAGCAGTAACAGGGAAATTCCATCACTGTTGCGTTAATCGATTGGCGGGATAGCGATGAATAACGAATCTACCCTCATGCCACTGGGGAATACGATGATAGGCGACGGCTGCCCATGCTACGTCGTCGCAGAGATCGGCATTAATCATAACGGGGACGTCGACTTAGCCAAGCGACTTATTAGTGCTGCAATTGCAGCAGGATGCAATGCTGTAAAGTTCCAGAAGCGAACTGTCGATGTTGTCTATACGGCACAGGAACTCGCGAAGCCGCGTGAGAATCCATTTGGCTCTACGAACGGAGACTTAAAGAGGGGACTTGAACTTGACGCGGATGAGTTTGCGTCAATCGACTCGTTCTGCAGGTCCGCAAAGATGCCATGGTTTGTCTCGGCGTGGGATGAGGCCTCTGTCGATCAGATGATGCAAAGCTTCGACTTGCCCTGCTTCAAAATCGCATCAGCTTCGCTTACCGATGATCATCTTCTGCGACACACTAGGGAAACGGGTAAACCACTCATTCTTTCTACAGGCATGAGTACTTACGAGGAGATCGATCACGCCGTTGAAGTCTTGGGGACACACGATTTGATCCTGATGCATGCCACCAGCACCTACCCTGCATACTATGAAGAATTGAATCTTACAGCAATCCCGACACTGCGCAAGCGCTACCAGACCCTGGTTGGCTATTCCGGACACGAAACCGGTATTGCAACGACTGTGGCGGCGGTCGTCCTGGGAGCCTGCATAATAGAGCGTCACATCACAATGGATCGAGCAATGTGGGGCAGCGATCAGTCAGCATCACTCGAACCCAATGGAATCACTCGGCTCGTCCGGGACATCCGCCTCTGTGAGCAGTCGATGGGCGACGGCATAAAGCGGGTTTACGAGCGTGAGGCACCAATCATTCAAAAGCTGCGACGGGTAGGGGCATCGGTTTAGCCGATGGGCAGGAATGGTTCACGCCGGGACACATGGGGCAACATAAGGGCGATTGCCCTCGATGTAGACGGCGTGCTGACGGATGGCGGCATATGGTGGGGTGCGAATGGAGAAGAGTTCAGGCATTTCTCTTTTAGCGACATCATGGGAATCTCGCTGGCCCACCGACACGGCCTCATCACCACTCTTATTTCTGGCGAAAACAGCCCTGTCATCCATCGATTCGCAGCCAAAATGTCCATAAAGGAGGTCTTTACTGGTTGCCGCGATAAGGCGTCTACACTGCGCGACTTCTCCGCTAGAAACCATTTAAAACTTTGCGAGGTCAGCTTTATGGGCGACGATGTCAACGACATCAGGGCTATGGAAATTGCAGGCCTCTCAGTTGCACCGGCGAACGCACACGCTCAGGTGCGCAAAAAAGCCGCTTTCGTGACTAAGAATTCAGGCGGTAGGGGGGCAGTGCGCGAACTGATTGATGCACTTATCGGAGCGCAGGGACTGGAGAGCAGCGAAAGAGCCGATGCAAAAACTATCTGATTTTGTTGTACAGTTCATCGCCGAAAGAGGGATCAGGCATGTCTTTCTGGTGACGGGGGGCGGGGCGATGCATTTGAACCAATCGTTGGGTCAGTGTCAGGCAATTCGGGCCGTTTGCAATTCCCACGAGCAGGCGAGTGCTATTTGCGCTGAAGGTTATGCCAAGGCCACAAATGGTCTTGGTGTCGCAATAGTGACGTCTGGACCTGGCGGCACCAATGCTGTCACTGGCGTTGCCGGAGCGTGGCTTGATTCAACGCCAACGCTCTATATTTCAGGTCAGGTAAAAAGGCCGGACCGAATATTCAACACACTTGGCCAACCGCTTGGTATGCGACAACTCGGTGTGCAGGAAGTAGATATTGTCTCGATTGTTAAGCCAATCACAAAATATGCTGTGACCATCCTTGAACCATCCGAGATTCGCTACCACTTAGAGAAGGCGGTCTTCCTCGCCATGCACGGGCGGCCTGGACCTGTTTGGATAGACATTCCGTTGGACGTTCAGGCGTGCCCAATTGCAGAGACAAGCGAATTGCGCAGCTTCCCGTCACCAATCAGTGAAAATTCTTTCGCCAGTTCTCTCCTCAAACGGAAGCTTGCTCTCGATGTTCTTCGCCTGATTGAGAAGCTGAATGATGCAGATCGTCCCCTCCTCTTCGCGGGAAATGGAATCCGTCTTTCAAATGCAATAGAGCTGTTTCACGAAGTGCGACGGGTGCTTGGTATCCCAACCGTGGCAACATGGTGCGCTGCCGATCTGGTACCCAGTGATGAAGCCACCTTTGTCGGAAGGCCTGGAAGTGTGGCGGCCCGGGGCGCTAATTTTGCGTTGCAAAACTGCGATTTTCTCCTGGCTATCGGAGTGCGCCTTGATTTTGCGATCACCGGCTATGCTCCACAAAACCTGGCACGCGGGGCCTATAAGGCGGCTGTTGATATCGACCCAGCTGAACTGGAGAAACTGCATCCTCATCTTGACCAGCCGATTGAGGCAGATGCGTCTGAGTTTCTCTCGGAATTCAGACGGCAGAAAGAAGCTATCTCCTTCCGTTCGCGGGACAAATGGCTTGCGCGTTGCTCAGCTTGGAAAACAAGGTATCCGGTTGTTACAGAAGAGCACCGAAAACCATCTGGCTTGGTCAGCATATTTAACCTCGCAGAGATAATTGGCACAGAATGCACGCCGGATCATCGACATGTCTGCGGCAATTCAGGTAGTGGCATAGAAATCTACCTTCTCGCCTGTCCAACACAGCACAGTCAGCGCATTTACCACACAGCTGGACTAGGAGCGATGGGCTATGCCATTCCAATGGCTATTGCCGTCTCTTTCGCAAGCCCTGGTTGCGACGTAATCGCTGTCGATGGAGATGGTGGGTTTCAATTCAATATTCAGGAGCTTCAGACCGTCGCACAACACCGACTGCCTATTAAGTTTTTCGTCTTAAACAACAATGGCTACGCATCCATCCGAGCCTCTCAAATCGCATATTTTGGCTCGGCGACCATCGGCTGCGACCAGGAGACAGGAGTTTCGATTCCCGACATAAGCAAGGTTGCGGCATCCTACGGTCTGCCATCGATAGTCGTCGGCGACCAGAGTGACCTGCGCTCAGAAATCCGTCGCATTCTTGCCATGGCTGGACCCGTGGTTGTTGATGTTAGGGTCATCCCCGATGAAGTAAGAGCGCCACGATTGTCTTCCCGTCAACGAGCAGACGGATCATTTCACTCTCGGCCACTGGAAGACCTGTTCCCGTTCTTACCCCGGGAAGAGTTTTTAAAGAACATGATCGTCCCACCATTGGAAGAAGATTGATGGCAATCCACCCATGACGCGCATAGGCATTATGCAGGGTCGCCTGCTTGCTCCCGAGCCTGGTAGGATCCAGGCTTTTCCGAGATTAAACTGGCCTTCCGAGTTCTATCTGGCCGCCGCGGTTCCACTCGCTTATATCGAATGGATATACGACAGGTACGGAGCAGATGTGAACCCCCTCCTAACGGAGGATGGCGTGCATGCGTTACTCCAACTGGCTCAGAAACGCAATCTGCCAATACGCGCAATATGCGCAGACTGGTTCATGGATTTCCCTTTTCTGCGCTGCACAGAAGACGAGCGCAGGTTTAGACAGGATGCCTTAATCCGGTTATTCACTCAGGCGAAATTGTTGAATGCCGTGCGAATAGTCTTACCTTTGGTCGACAACTCCCGCATATCTTCCAGCATGGAAGAAGAAATCATTATCCAGACCATCGAGGGCGTCTATGCAGCAATGGATGGCTCTGGCATCGAACTGCATCTTGAATCAGACTTGGCGCCATCGCTCTTTGCAGTCCTCCTTAACCGCGTAAAGCACCCCTTGGTAAAGGTGAACTACGACTCGGGAAACAGCGCTGCTCTTGGATTCAATGTGACCGAGGAATTCGCTGCCTACGGCTCCCGAATTGGCAGCGTACATATTAAAGACAGGCGAATCGGCGGCAGTACCGTGCCGCTTGGCAGCGGCGGGGTCGATTTCAAGAGCCTTTTCAAAGAACTCGAGTTGATGCAGTATTCCGGAGACTTTACACTTCAAACGGCTCGAGGAAGCCCAGGCGAAGAGACCACTCTTGCTCGGCATGACTTGGCATTTGTTCGACGATATTGGTTTTATTAGGCGCACTACGGTGATCAATGGAACTGGGTCTCGCAGGCAAGAAGGCTTTCATTGCAGGATCTTCCCGAGGCATAGGTTTCGCCATCGCCCAAAGCCTGCTGGCAGAAGGCTGCCATGTCTGTATTTCTGGCCGAGATAAGGAAAGCCTGGCGAATGCGGAACGTGCGCTGAAATCAAGTTGTCCATCTGAACATGTTTCGTCTTTTGCTGGTGACCTCACCGAATTGGCAACCATTCAGATTGCACTTTCTGAGATACGTCACGCATGGGGATGTGTCGATCTTCTGATTGCTAGCCTCGGCAGCGGACACGGCACTCAAGGTTGGAATCAGGATGCAGATGAATGGGACCGGCTGTTTAATCAGAATCTATACGGAAGTGTCCGCCTTGCACAGGCAGTCATTCCAGGCATGATAGAGCGGGGGAACGGTGGCATCGTTTTCATCGGGTCTATTGCCGGAATGGAAACGACCGCAGCACCAATCGCCTACGGTGCAGCCAAAGCGGCGCTTATCCACTACAGCAAGATGCTCGCGCGACTGCTCGCTGTCTACAACATTCGCGTAAACACAGTAGCGCCCGGAAACATTTGCTTTCCTGGAGGTAATTGGTTCCGAAGGTTAGCATACGACCCGCAATCCGTTGAAAGCTACCTCAACGCGGAGGTTCCCCTGAAGCGCTTCGGAACAGTGAACGAGGTCGCAGCTTTGGTGACATTTCTCTGTTCTTCGCAAACTACATTCAGCACTGGGAGCTGCCTGGTAGTTGATGGCGGGCAGACACGCCGAATATGACCTTCGACAAGTTGCAAGGTAGAAAGGGAACGATCAGTGAAGGAGCATCATGCGTTGGGTGACGAACTCGTGAAACTGTTCGACCTGACAGGCCGAGTGGCGGTGATCACAGGTGGAACCGGCCTGCTTGGGCGGCGGCACGCCAATATTCTCGCCGCTGCCGGCGCGAATATTGCGCTACTCGATCTTCCCGGAACAGGCTGCGCCGACGTAGCCGCTAACCTTTCGGACCGGCATGGCGCAGATTGCATAGGTGTCACAGCTGACATAACGATTGCGGGAGAGATCGAACGGGAGCACCTTAAAATCATGAAGCGCTTTGGCCGGGTTGATATTTTGATCAATAATGCCGCAAACAATCCACAGATCGGCAAACACGCGAACGCCCACTCTTCTGACGGGGCATCATCGCGATTAGAAAATCTTTCGGTCGAAAGCTGGGAGACTGACCTTCGGGTCGGATTGACCGGAGCCTTTCTCTGCAGCCGGCTTTTCGGTGGCGAGATGGTGAGAGCTGGGCGGGGTGTCATCGTAAATGTCGCATCCGATCTTGCCCTGATCGCACCAGATCAGCGACTTTATCGCGTCGATGGGCTTAAGCCTGAAGACCAACCCGTAAAGTCGGTCACGTATTCGGTCGTCAAGAGTGGTCTGCTCGGGCTTACCCGGTATCTCGCTAGCTATTGGGCTGAGGCTGGCATTCGCGTGAATTCCATCTCGCCGGGCGGCGTGCTTAATGGACAATCAGATGACTTCCTTCAAAGAGTCCGGCAGTTGATTCCACTCGGCCGGATGGCACAGCCAGACGAATATGAGGGTGCCATTCTCTTTCTCTGCTCGGATGCATCCTCCTACATGACTGGTTCAAACTTGGTGATTGATGGTGGACGAACATGCCTCTGAAGTCCTCCTCCGAACTGTCCCGTAGATCACTATTTTCGCTCGAAGGTAAAACTGCGGTGCTGACTGGAGCATCTGGATTTCTTGGCCGGACGTTTTCGAGAACCCTTCTGACAAATGGCGCCCGCTTGCTCGTAATTGGACGGTCGGCTCGCTTGGAAGAAGAGGCGAACAAGTGGGCGACAGAGTTCGGACGACAGAAGGTGCGAAGCTTTCGCACAGACATGTACTGCGCATCCGCATTCAATGAAGTGCTGTACGAAATTAGCGAGACCGAGCGTTCGATAGATGTCATCATCAACAACGCCCACGAACTGAGCCCGGCAACGGGTTTCAATGTGCCGGAGGGATCGCTGGAGCAATCGACATCTGAACACTGGCTGAAGAACTTTACCGGTGGCGTGTACTGGGCTGTTCAGATGACCCAGATTCTCGGCGGAGTCATGAAAAAGCAAGGGCACGGCAGCATAGTGAATATTGCAACCATGTATGCGCTCGTAGCGCCCAGGCCATCGCTCTATGCCGACACGGGCTTTGTAAATCCGCCCGGCTATTCCGCGGCCAAGGCTGCCTTGCTCAGCTTCACTCGCTATACGGCATCTTATTGGGGAGAACATGGGGTAAGAGCTAATGCTATTCTTCCTGGCCCCTTCTCAAATACGGAAGATGATGGATACAACGCGGTTAGTCCAGCTGATCCATTTCTCGATCGCCTCAAGTCATGCACCAGCCTCGGCCGCGTCGGTCGCCCTGTCGAACTCGCCGGAGCGTTACTTTTTCTGGCTTCGGATGCTTCCAGTTTCATGACGGGCCAGGCACTTGTCGTAGACGGCGGCTGGACGACTGTCTAGCGGATAGACGCTAAGAGCGACAGTCTTGGAGACGACATGTCTACTCGTCTGTGGAAACACAAACTTGACGCAGCTTCGAGTGGTGTTCTGATTGCTGCTCACACCGTGAATTGAGAGCGCAATCAGTCGATTCGGAGTAGTGCGTGTTTCTTCTTGCTTCATTGCCAAAAGTTTCGTTTTTCGGTCCAGAACAACACCCCGTGCTCGCTCTCCCGGAGAGCGGTGAAAGCATTCAGCGCGTCGTGGACATGCTTGAAAGCACTCGTTCATCCGCCACTGTTGGCCTGATCTTCCCAACAGGTCCCGACCTGGTTATTGCATGGCTAGGGGTTGTGGCCTCCGGCCGTGTCCCGCTCATTCTTCAGAATCCGAATGAGAAGAGCAGTCATAGCTCATGGAGAGCGGCATTAACCAGTGCGATTCTGTCGTGCGACATAAAGCTGATACTTTGTGCTCCTTGCCTATCGGACAAAAATCTAGAATCTTTGGCACAGTGCGCGTATCTGCAAGATCTTTTAAGCGCACAAGCAGAGGCTGGAACAAACGTAAACAGCATTCTTTTCCCGTCTCACGGTGAGATCCTGCAGCTGTCCTCAGGAACTACCGGCACTAAAAAGCCGGTCCGAGTCAGTTTTGAAAGTCTCAAAAAACACGCAGAGCTCTACAATGAACGGCTTGGCCTCCTTCAGGGTGATCGCATTGTTTCCTGGCTCCCGCTTTACCACGACATGGGGTTTATCGCCTGCTTCGTCATGCCGCTACTTTTTGGAGTTTCAGTCACTCTGCTCGACCCTGTATCGTGGGTACATCGCCCGGAGCTTCTATTTGAAGCTATCACCCGCGATAGCGGAACCGTTTGCTATATGCCTAACTTCGGATTCGAAGTGATGGCAAATACTTCACGTGCAGCACGATTCCCGCAAATGCGGCACTGGATCAGTTGCTCCGAGCCCTCTTATCCTGAGACGGTCGAGCGCTTTCTCAAGGCAACGGGCACGCACCCATCCACATTTTCAACATGTTATGGCATGGCCGAGAATGTCTTCGCAATTGCACAGAGCCACGGCTTCCGGGTAATTGAAGATAAGCAACGACGTTATGTCAGCTGCGGGCCGCCGATCCCAGGAACAGAAGTCAAGCTGATCGAGGGCGAATTTCTTGTTCGCAGCTCTCAGTCTTTGACTTGCTATGAAGGCGGCGAGGATATCCGAGATGTGGATGGCTTTTACGCCACTGGCGACGTCGGTTTTATGGAGGGTGGGGAAGTTGTAATTACCGGACGCAAGCTTGATATAGCAGTGATTGCTGGTTGCAAATATCAATTGAACGATCTCGATTTCGCAGCCGGACAGATATTTCCGAGAGCGGCCGGGCGCATCGCCTGTCTTTCGGCATACGACACGTTGCTCGGCACAGAGCGAATCATCATCTTGATCGAAGACGCCCGGTTTTGGGACTGCCAGCTATCTGTCGAGAATGCATCGGCGATTCGCGAAGCGATAGGAATCGAATACCTGGAAATCCATTTTGTCCCTCCAAAATTTATTTCGAAGACTTCCTCAGGAAAGATCAACCGCATTGAAACTCTTAAACACTGGCAGGCTCGCCACAATGCATCGGGCATCCGTGGAGCGAGTAGTGGAAAAAAAGACTTCGCTCTAGCCCTGCACGAGAGTTTTCCCGGTGTTCCAACCGACCTGCCAGTGAACGAAACTCTCGACTCACTCGGCTTGATGGTTCTGCGGCTACTCTGCGAAGACTACAGGATGCCCTACTCCGCAGACCGGACCTTCTTGCAGCTTAGTGAGCGAACGGCCGGATCGATAGATTCGCCCGAGTCGGAAATTTTCTCGATCATTGCACTTGTCGACGGATGGCGGCTTGGGTTTGAGTCGCCCTCGCCTGTCATCGATGCTGAGTTCCTCGAGGCCATCGCCACTGCCGTGGGATGCCCGGTGCACATCGAGCATATCTGCACGCCGCCTCTCCCAATCCTGTTGTCCGATCTCATTTTCAACGACTATTTCCTGCCAAAACACCCTGACCCAGCCTATGCAATGGTTTCCTCACTGCTGACAAAAATCAGCGAAGCGAGCCTGATCCTTGTGGATGATGAGGATAATTTCCGAACGCCCCCGTTCTGCGCTTATCCAGTCCTTGACCATCAATTCAATATGCATCCTGACGCGAAGCTTCTCGGGCATCGCATGCAGCGCTATACCCGAAACCATCACCAGTTGCCACGCAATGTGGTGCTTGGAAATCAGATTCAGCCCGAGAGCATTAATTCGGCGGTTTGCGACATGGAGCAGTACCTACGCATCCCGGTCATGAAGATTGCCCTTCACGCCGCCTATCGAAATTTCACAGCGGAATGGGAATGCCGCGCATATGAAGAGTTTGAGACAGACGCCGACAAGGTGAAAAACGAGCGGTGGCCACAGCAGTTGAGATCGGCCATATTAAGCTTCATTGAAGTGCAGGAGAGGACACTGCCCGGTGCCTTTCGTCGACGGCCAGGTACTGCAGTGAGCCGGTTTGTGCTGGTCGACTCTCCACACTTCTGCTCTTTCCTCTTTAACCCTGCCGCTGTCGACTACGTAGTTAGAAAGTACAGCTCGTTCTGTATCGTCGGATTACCTTCGAGCCTTCCTTATCTGCAACAACAGTTGATTGTCGCCGGAAAGCCCTACTTTTTCTCAAGCGAGACAGTCCCGGCGAGGGACGATTACGAATGCCTGCTCCTAACGGGTGGCGTTGGTGGGAAAATGCCAGTAACTGGCAAGCCGACTTTCGATTTTGTCCATGCACGCGAAGAAGGTCATGGGGGTGGGCGGCCACATAATGTCTCCATCGAGACAATGCTTGAATGCCCTCCTCTCGCTGCCTGTGACGAACAGCTTTTTCGTACGATCCGGGAGAAGCATGGCGTTTTGATCGGGAACTACCTGTTGAACAACACAACTCGCGCGGGCACAGTATGACGCTCGTTAATTAAACACTTCCACTCCGGGACGTAGATGATTGAGAGTCAGCTTCAGAAGCTGGAGAATCTCCCGAACAAAGGTTCACGCGTGAGCCACTTGGTTTCGGCCTGCGTTTTTTGCCTGATACAGTGCTTCATCGGCCGCCCTCAAAAGTTCTATCGACCGGCTGCCGTTGACAGGTATGGCAGCTGAGCAGCCAATCGACACGGTTACTCGCAAATGGGGGCTTCTATCGTGATGAATCTCCAGATTGAAGATCGCCTCGCGAACTCGCTCGGCAAAATCGATGGCGTCATCCAGAGGCGTGTGCGGCAAGAGAATGGCGAACTCCTCACCCCCAAATCTTCCGGCGAGGTCCTGGGGACGACGCACATATGCGCGTAGTGTTTCCGCCACTGTTTTAAGGCAACGATCCCCCGAGTCGTGGCCATAACGATCATTAAAATCTTTAAAGTGGTCAAGATCGATCATCAGGAGGGAGAGTGGAGTCTGGACGCGCATGGCGCGCTTCCACTCATCTGCAAAGCGCTCGTCCAGCGAACGACGATTGGCAATGCCGGTCAGGCCATCCATCGCGGCGAGGATACTCAACCGCTCATTGGTGTCCGTCAGTTTTATCGCCATCCTTCTTCGTTCCATGAGAAGAATGGAAGCGGGAAACAAGGCAAGGAGATTAAATCCGAGAAAAACCTGGAGTGCCACGTCCCTGGGAATTGGCATATTTGCGGGCCACAAGCCAAAAGGGCCGTAGCCATGAATGGTTAGATATACCGCAGCGGTGCACACAATGGGCAGCGCAATAGCTGAACCCGCGAAAGCAAGCACAGCCTCGACAATAAGCAGCGTTGGGTAAAGAAGAAAAAGTAGCGGGAAACGGCTGACGTAAAATACCAGCGTAGTGACGGCGAGCATGATAGCGAACAGACAGATCGACCTGGGCAGCTGCTTTCGCGAGATCAGGGATTTGAGTTCGGATGACCCGAATGCCAGTGAGAGTGGCAGCATCGCAGCAATCCCCAGCGCATCCGCCGTGGCCCAACTATTGAAAGCAGGCAAAAAATGTTGGTGCTGCATTCGCTCAAACACAACAGCCGCCAGAATTCCTGAGATCCCGGGACCGAGAACTACAGCAGCACAAAATCGAAGGAAGAGGTAGCGGCGGCTTAGCCAATTTGCCAAATCCGAGAAGTCTGGCAGGAACCAGGCGCAAAGAAAGACTTCCAGGATAGAAATCGGTCTGAGCCACAGTTCGAGACTGAGCGAATTTCCGTCCAGGCATTCGCCAATACCTGTACCCAGAGCCACACCCAGAAGGATGGGTAACCATTGGCGCGTTGGGCGCCTCAGCAACACTGCTACGGTAACGCCGTTGAGAGGCCAGAAAATCATCCAGCCCTGGCTGAAGGCCATTTTGTTGAGAAAGATATCGACGACGGCATAGATAACTAATGCGCAAAGCATGACTTTGACGAAATTGACGCGAATCGCACTAGATTCCGAGGGATCACGTGCCGTCATCGTAGCGCTCAGTCCTTTCCCAGCCGTCTGCCGAATCATGATGCAGTCACGGCGCTCTCTCTGGACCGTTGGGCTGTTCAGACGACCTGCCGGCAACGGTTTTCAACGAGTTCCAAGGACTCTCAGTGTTTACGTCCTACCGGCGGCGACGGATGACTTTCCGAAGCCAATTGAACGAACAGGTTTACAGTTCTGTGACCTGTCAGTCGCACATCTTCGGGCGATTCCTGGCGCTACTATATGTCGGTGACCCGCATCCCATCATCGGGAGAACTGACATGACCGAAACAATTGACCAAGAAAAAGTGAAAACCACCCTCAAAAAGCTCATCGATATCCTCCGGGACAGTCACGAAGGATTTCTGGAGATCGGTAAACACATCAAGGACACGTCCGCCCGCGTGTTTTTCATGCAGGAAACGCAGGAGCGGGCGAAGTTTGCCGCGGAACTTGAAAATGAATTGCACCATCTCGGTGTGAAGGATGTTGAGCAGAGCGGTATGATCTCTGGCAAAATCCATCGTGCCTGGGGTGAATTGAAAGCAAACCTGGGCCGTGGCGACCACACGCTTCTTGCAACCGCGGAACAGGGTGAAGATGCAGCCAAGAAGGCCTACAAAGAAGCTCTTGAAGAACACCTGCCTTTGAACATACGAGAAGTGCTCACCCTCCAGCAGAGCCACATCGAGGCATCTCACGACAAAGTTCGCGGGCTGCGCGATGCGAAGGTAGCGTAGAACAGGGCCCGGCAGTTCGATGTCACATCCTTTTAAGGTTAGCGGCGGCCGCGGCAAGCGGCCGCCACTTTATTATCCAGAGTGCAGTATAAGGCGGCGCGAGCATTCTAACCAAAGCGCCACTGCCCGCCGACCATCCGCTACACGATCGGCTAGTTAAAGTTAGAGCAGCCGCTTCTCCTGTGACAGCTGGTGCGCTTTCGATCATTTCGTGGTTTTTGCGAGACGTTCATCCGCCGACACATTAGTATAGGCATACTACTGTCAGTCACCAGACAAAGATTTTTTTTAAATTTCATTCACACCAGTTGTTGAGCAGCATTCTCGGATAGATTGTTGCTCCCCGCCACAGTCCAGCGTTAACGGGAGGCTGGGATTGGACCGTTGTCAATTTTTCCGGATATGCATAATGGCGATGTCAGGCCGTATAGTCATTTCGCAGGCCCGGTTTCGTTATAACCGGCGGATGTATCTAATGGACGGAGCGCAGTCGTGACGCCAGCTTCTACCAATCAATTCCCGCAGTACATACCGCCGCCAAGTCCCGCTTTACTAACGAATCCTGGAGATTCACCCGACCGCACCAGGACTCTTCCACCACTCGGACCTAACTTGAAGGTTCTGATGGTCTGGCCTCAGTTTCCACATTCGTTCTGGGGTTTTGAAGGAGTTCTGGAACTGGTTCCGGAAAAGTCCGTGATGCCACCCCTTGGACTGATCACGGTCGCAGCCCTGTGCCCGCCAACATGGGATATCCGTCTGCTCGACCTGACGTTTGAAGTGATTCGCGATGAGGATCTTTTATGGGCTGATCTCGTAATGGTCAGCTCCATGCAAGCGCAGAGGGTCAGCACGCTCACTACCCTCGAGCGCGCACGGGCGATGGGACGGCGAACTTTCATCGGCGGACCGTGGGCCAGCAGCGAGCCGGAATTCCTGCTGAAGTACGCCGATCATGTGCTGGTAGGCGAAGCGGAAGAGGCATTCGGCGGGATAGCGACTGCGCTCGAGAACGGCACTGCACTTGCTCTTTACCAGATCATCGACAAGCCTGACATGTCGCAGAGCCCCATTCCACGTTTTGATCTGTTGCGGATGAACGCGTACACCTCCATGCCGGTGCAGTTCTCCAGGGGCTGTCCATTTCAGTGTGAATTCTGCGACATCATCACCATTTATGGCCGCCGTCCTCGCGCGAAATCGCCGACCCAGGTTATCGCTGAACTGGACACGCTCCGCAAGCTGGGTTGGGCCAGCGAGGTGTTTGTGGTCGATGACAACTTCATCGGCAATCACAAGCTGGCGCTACAGCTGACCAAGGCCCTGACGGTGTGGCAGCAGGAAAATAAGCATCCGGTCTCGTTCTATACCGAGGCATCGATCGACCTTGCTGACAAGCCCGAGCTTCTTGCTTCGATGGTTGAAGCGAACTTCATGTACGTGTTCCTCGGCATCGAAACGCCATCGGCCGAAGCTTTGAAAGGTTCGTCGAAATTTCAGAACCTGCGCGGCGATCTACTGACGCAGGTGAATCGGATACGCGAGAGCGGGCTTTGGGTGATCGCCGGCTTCATCGTTGGTTTTGACTCCGATGATGAAACCATCTTTGAACGACAGCTGCAATTTATCGATAAGACGGCCATTACCTGGGCCATGGCCGGGGTACTGCAGGCGCCCCCGACGACACCACTCTTCGACCGCATGCGCAAAGAAGGCCGGCTCATCGAAGACAGTGACGCCACTTCGAACTTCAGTCCGCCAAACTTCCGCACCAAGCTGCCGCTTCCTGTATTGCTACGGGGTTTAAGTACACTTCTTTCAGGTCTGTATACGCCAGAGGCTTATTTCCGGCGCGCGTTCAACTCGCTCGAATCCTGGCAGCCGCATTCGACGCAGCACCCCCCGGAATTGCCATTCATGTACAACGTGAAGGTATTCTTTTCGTCCATCTGGAAGCAGGGAATTCTTTCTGACTACCGAATAGCTTACTGGCGGTTTCTATGGCTTGCGATCCGTAAGTGGAGCAGGAACCCTGCAAAGATGTGGCTCGGATTCATGGTCCTGATGTCCGCAAATCACTTTCTCAAGTATGCGAAAGTGGTTTCGCAGGACCTCGAGAAACATGTCCGCCAACTCGAAATGAATGAGTCGGCTGCGGGAGATCTATACGAAGTTGCGGCCGCCGGATAGCTTGTCTATCTGTATAGCTATAGCTTTATGCAACAAGCTATAGCTTTGGCGTCGGCGGCATAATAGGTGGCGTCATTTCCATTGCCCAGATGCCAGCGGGCCGCATATACATAGAGGCTCGGAAATTTCCTTTGATCTCCCATGCTTCCGGCGTCCTGAACCAGTAGCCCCTTCGCATCGCGGTTAACGCCTGGATGTTCAAGCGGCAGGCCGATCGGCCGACGCCATGCGGCTGACGGAATATCATTTCCGGCGCAAGCGATCCCAGTCGAGAGCAACAGCAGGATGAAAACCAGGACAGGCAGGCAGGCAGCTCTCTTCACGAAAAACTCCTAAGCGCCACTGCCCTCCACTTTATAAACTTTGTTGCATAAGCTGAAGCAAATAACGCGGAGTGTGAAAAGAAGATAAGCCAACAAGTCCAGGCGGGAGCCAGGCGCCCGAATCTTGGTGACTTGCTATCCCTCGAAGCGACGCAGGTCAGGCCTGCTTGTCGACGATTTTCATCTCCTTCGGATTCCAGTGCACGATCGTGTCGCGCTCATAGCTGACATTACTCAGCAACGCCGCTCCTGCTGCGCGGAAACCAAAGACAGGATCTTCCACTACGGGCGTGCGGGTTCTCACTGATTCGAAGAAATTCCGGAAGTGATCGTAATGATCGCTGTAGCCTTGCGGCGCCACGTAGCGCTCATAGCCGACGGCCGTCGGGCCCTCCGGCTGGATCGCCGGATACTTCTGCCGATAGGCCGCAATCGTCTTCTTCTGCATGTCTTCGGTGAAGGTGCTGACAGTAAACCCGGGCTCTTTCTCTCTGGGCACGCGGCTTACGATGACAGAATTACCGGCAATCTCCAGTGTGCCTTCGGAGCCTGTAAACAGGAGGCCTTCGTTATCTTCACCCCCGTCGACGAAATTGACATGCAGGCTCAGGTTGAACTTTTCCGGGTAGTCGAAAAGCGCGAGCATTACATCGGGCACATCGCGACCGTCTTTCCAGAAGCGCAGGCCCCCTGTTGCCATGGCGCGCGTCGGACCAATCGCGCCGGTAACGAAGTGCGTCCCACTGAAAAGATGCACGAACAGATCGCCGGCAACCCCTGAACCATAAGCCTTCCACTTGCGCCATTGGAAGAAGTGTTCAGCATTCCAGGGAATTTTCGGAGCAGTACCAAGAAAGCGCGGCCAGTCGCAGGTCTCGGTGCTGGCATCGAGCGGCACCGTGTAATTCCACGCACCGATGGAGGAGTTGCGGTCCCAGCGAGCTGTCACCATGTTGAGTTCGCCGATCGCTCCGGACGCTAACAGATCCTTCGCCTTGGCGTAGACGATCGAGCTGACGCGCTGACTGCCTACCTGCATGATCCTGTTGGTCTTGCGCTGCGCTTCGATGATTTCCGGCCCGTCCGAATAAAGGTGGATCATCGGCTTCTCGCAGTACACATCCTTGCCGGCCTTCATCGCGTCGACGGCAGCCTGCTTATGCCAGTGATCGGGAGTGGCGATGATGACCGCATCGACGTCTTTGCGCTCCAGCACCTCGCGGTAGTCGACTGATGTGAAAACATTGCTGCCCCAAACTTCCTTGCAATGGTCGAGGCGTCCCTTGTAGCAATCGGCGGCTGCCACGAGCTTCACTCCGGGAACGCTGACAGCAACCTCGGTATCGCCCTGGCCCTGGCCGCCAGCGCCAATCAGGGCTATCTGGATCTGGTCATTCTTGCCGAAAGTCTTTGTGCCTTCTTCCCCGGTCTGCGCCAGCATATGAAGGTTGGGTCCAATCAGGGACTCGGCGGCGACCAATCCTGCGGTCTTCAAAAAACCTCTACGGCTGGCAATCGGCATCATGAATCGGGATCCTCGGATTCTCTTAGTTGTTAATTACTTAATAAAGGTAGTGGGCATCCATCCCAACAGGCAGGACGTAGTGCAGATGCAGTTTGCAGTTGGGCCAATTGTAGCCGCAGGCGCCTGGCACGGCCAACCACAGGGGCTCTTCGCTCACGGCAGCTCGAAGGCAATGTAGTCACCGCCGGCCGGTTCCCTGGGATTCCGGCCCCCTGATGCGGCAATCACCACGTATTCCTTGCCATTAACCATGTAAACGGCCGGCGTCGCCACGCCGGCATAGGGCAGTTTGTATTCCCACAGCAACTCACCAGTATGACTATCGAAGGCGCGAATCTTATCGTCGAACATGGTCGCGCCAATAAACAGGAGGCCGCCCGCGGTCACGACGGGGCCGCCGTAATTTTCGGTTCCCGTGGTCTTCACGCCTTGTGCTGCGAGCTCCGGGTATTCACCAAGCGGGATCTTCCAAAGATAGTTGCCTGTATTCAGGTCGATTGCGTTCAGGGTGCCCCATGGTGGCACGACTGCCGGGTATCCCTCCGCATCCTGAAATCTGCGGTAGCCGGTAAATCGATAGCGCGCATGCGGACCATCTGCATCCTGGCTGGCAAGTTCCTGCTTGTCCGAGGCGGCAGATGTAGGAGATGTTCCATGAGCGCTAATGACGGCAGGGGCGCTGACCACGCTTGTGCCAACATGCGGAACTTCCTCCGGCTCGGTTTTCAGATAGGCCAGCAGCAGGTCAAGCCTGTCGTTCGAAATGCCCGGAAATGATGTCATGCGCCCTCTGCCGTTATGAATGATGGCCATGATCTGCGCATCGCTCAGACGGTCAGGGATGCCGACCAGTGATGGAAACGCGGGCGGCGATCCTCGTCGCTCATCGCCATGGCACGATGCGCAGGATGACTGATAAATTTCCGCACCCGGGGTTGCGGCTGCCTTGTTCTCCGTCAGCCCACCAGTCCACGGGACATCATTCGCATTGACATACAACACTCCTGTTTTCGGATCGACCGCGGGGCCACCCCATTCTGCGCCACCATCGAAGCCGGGGAAAACGACCGTCTGTTTGTCGACGGAGAACGGCACAAACTGCCCGTCGCTCCGAAACTCGTGAAATTGCTGGAGGGCCTGCTGGTGGGCAGCGACTGTCCGCTGCGTGAGCATATCGGCAGTCAGCTTCTGGCGCGCGAAAGGCTCAGGCGACGTTGGGAACGGTTGCGTGGGTGAAGTCTTCTCGCCGGGTAAATTGCTGGCCGGGTAAGGACGCTCTTCGATCGGAAACAGAGACTTGCCGGTCGCGCGATCGAAGACATAAAGGTAGCCCTGCTTCGTCGTCTGCGCGAGCGCGTCCACTTCCCTGCCATCTTTATGCAGGGTGAGCAGGACGGGAGGCGATGGAAAGTCGCGGTCCCAAACGTCGTGATGAACTCCCTGGAAATGCCAGAGCCGCTTACCCGTGTTCGCGTCCAGCGCCAGCAGGGTGTTGCCGTAAAGCGCATTGCCGATACGGTCAGCGCCATAGAAGTCCGACACGGGTGAACCAGTCGGCGCGTAGACTACACCGCGTTTCGCATCGACCACCATTCCCGGCCAGTTGTTAGCCGAACCAACTGTCTTCCATGCATCCTTTGGCCAGGTGTCGTAGCCCTCCTCGCCGGGATGAGGAATGGTGTGGAAACTCCATCGTAGCTTGCCGGTGCGCACGTCGAAGGCTCGAATGTCCCCGTGCGGTGCCGGTGCGGACTCCGACGTTCGAAAGCCCACAATGATCAAGTGTTTATAGAGCACGCCGGGCGAAGTCATGACGACCATGAGCTCTTGGTAGTGCGCGTCGTCGTCAAGATCCTTGCGCAGGTCGATCCTGCCGCCATCACCAAAACTGTCGATCGGTCTGCCCGTGTCCGGCTGAAGTGCGTAGAGATAATTCATCGCACCGACCAGCAGGCGACTATCTTTCCCATTTGTCCAGTACGTCAGGCCGCGGCTCGGCTGACCACTCAGCACGCCGGGATCGAACTGCCAGAGCCGTCTGCCGGTCGCAGCATCCAGCGCAAAAATCTTCAACGTCGGCGTGATCCCGTACAGCACCTTCCCGATGACCAGGGGGTTGGTCTGAATACCGCCCTTCTCGCCGGTGTCATAGGTCCATGCCGGTTTCAAATGGCGCACATTCTCGCGATTGATCTGCGAAAGCGCCGAATAGTGCTGGCCGTTCAGGCCGCCGTTGTAGGCCGTCCAGCCTGCGTCTTTCCCCGCAGACCCGCCATGCGTGGCACTGTGCGGCGCCCCGGAAGCAGCAAAACTGAGCGCGAGCAATCCCATGGCGACAGTGTGGCGGGCAACTGCGAATCGGCGAACAATTGGCAAGGTAACTCCTTCATGCACTTCCAGGGAGGCGCCCTCATCATAAATTCAGGCACGCTCTTCTGGCTCGTGCTGCCAAATCACCTTCAAACTTTTATTGAAACGCTTTGCGGCGGGTCGCCACTATCGGACTGATGACCGGGAATTTTGGATGAACGCAGCACTCAGTTTGTTTCGGCATGACACTGCGGCATCGTTTCCGGCTTGTAAGGACTGATTTTTAAATGAGCGCACTTCTTTCCATCGATAAACAGCTCGCGTTTCCAGCGCAAAGTCGTCGGCATGGCGCCTCTGCAGGCAGCGTTGCATTTTTAAAGCCTCGTTTCACGACAGCACCTCGGGCCGGCACGCCCAGCAGTGTAAACTTGGGCTCGCTCTGCATTGCGCCGGAGGAACGTGGCTTGCAATTCTTTGAATTTGACGCGTCGTACGTAGAGAAGCTCAAATCTGGCGATGCGCAAACCGAGGGACACTTTTTCGACTACTTCAGTGAGTTGATCCGGCTCAAGCTTCGATCGAGGCTCAACTCCAAAGAGGCCATCGAAGACGTCCGGCAGGAGACGTTTGTCCGGGTCCTGATGATTCTGCGCACAGAGAATGGACTGAAGCAGCCGGATCGGCTCGGCGCTTTCGTCAATTCAGTCTGCAATCACGTGCTGCTTGAGCATTATCGCTCCAGAAATAAAAACGATTCGGCTATCGACACCGAGGCACAGGACACCTTCATCAATCGTGGTCCGAGTGCACTGAACCTTCTTGAGATGAAAGACACAGAACGCGTTGTGCGTCAGATCCTCGACCAGTTGCCTGCCCGTGATCGACTGCTGCTGCAGTCTGTCCTGCTCGATGAACGAAATAAAGACGATGTGTGCGCAGAATTCGGCATAACGCGGGAGTATTTGCGCGTGCTGCTGCATCGCGCCAAGCAGTCCTTCAAAGTCTTCTATGTAAGTCAGCTCGGCGAAACACGGATGTATTAAAACTATGGCAACCATGAACCTCAAAGCCACGGCGGCTCTCGATAGAGGCAGGTACACAATGGATCATCTTGAAGCAATTCGGCTATCAGCCGTTGAGAAGTATCTCCTGAACGAACTCTCGCCCGAAATGCGCGATGAGTTTGAGGAGCACTACTTCGACTGCGCCGAATGCACAACCGACCTTAGAGCCACCTCTGTCTTTATTGACACAGCGAGGCATGAGTTCGCATCGAATCTCAGGACGGTCACTGCTCCTGTTTCGGTTGCGAACATCCCGCAGGTGGTGAAAAGCCCCCGGTCGCAGCCACTACCGTCGCAGACATTATTAAAAAAGCGCAGCCTCGTCTATGTGATTTTCCAGAGGCCGGCCATCCTTGCGGGAGCACTGGCGGCTTCCCTGCTGGTGATCGCTTACCAGAATGCCTGGGTGTATCCTCACCTGGAAAACGAGGTCGCTGCGTTACGCGCACCTGAAATCCTGCCGACGCTTTCGCTCGCAGGGAGCAACAGCCGCGGCGGCAGCGTGCCAAGCCTCACTGTCCATGCAGCGCAGCCATTTCTACTTGCAGTGGATTTTCCTGGGGATGACCGCTTCAAAAGCTTCAGCTGCGCGTTACAGACACCGTCCGGAGAAATTCTCTGGAATGTTCCAGTCACAGCCGAAGCCGCAAGAGACCTGGTCACTATTCACGCACCGGCCGTACACGGAGGCAGTGGCCGCTACACGCTTGTACTGTCAGGAAATTCTGATGGGAAATCCGGGGGAAGCAGCATAGAATTAGCCCGCGATTCATTCGACCTGACAGTACGACCCTGATACCTATAGCTGTTCGCAACCAACTACGCAGTCGATCTCGGGCCCATGGTGTAACCAGGCAGTGTATGCGCTCGTTCCTTAGCCATGCGAATGCGGCTGTCTAAATAGCTTTGACGATAGGTGCCTATGCGCTCCAATGCCAAAAAAGTCTTTTACTACAACGCCAGTGCAAGCTCGCTTGGCGGCGTCCTCCATACACCCGTCAAGCGCTTTATTCCCACGCAGGCATCGGTCTCGCTACCGGCAGTAGGCGGCCACGCACAGCAGCGGACGGAAGCTTTTCACATCGACGACATAGTTTCATGCAGCGGCGCATATACCCACGTCGCAGGCCACCAGCTTGTTGAAGACGGGCCTGTAAATGTGTTGATCACCGCAGTAGTCGAGGGATTGAACATCCTTGAAGTGGTCACAGCCGACCGTATCGTCGCGCAGCTCTCTCTCGAGTACCAGGAAGGCCATAAATTTCCGCATGTTTCTCTCGCCGGCTCGAAGTTCGAAAATCTGCGCATCGCGGGCTTCGATCCTAAAATCGTTTATAACCCGACCTTGCTGGGGCTGCGTGAAAAAGGCACCGACCTCCTGCCGCCGCTGGAATGGCCCATCTTTTACGAGACAGGACGAGCGCAAGCTGTCACACTGAACAAAGGCATTGTTGCCGATCATGGCGGCGATGCCTATCGCTGGCTGGCCGATCGCCTGGGCTGGATGGCCTCCAGTCAAATAGCGGAAGGTGATACCGTTCTATGTTCGCTCGTCGATGGCATAGACGCGAAAATTCCCGGCACCACCTATGGTCATTTCGTCGACATTCCCCACTTTGGGCGGCTCTACCTGGGCGAAGTAGTTGCCCATGGCAACTATGTGGAACTGACGATGGTGCGCGCCGAACTGGGCTGCGCAACCAGCGGCAGCGTGAGCGCCGGCAGGGGGAGCGGCACAGGGACCCACATTCCACCGCCCTGACTTGCATTGCTGGGATGATCTTCCTGAGCCTATGGGTAGGATGCAAATCTGTACCATCACCTGCGCCAGATCAGACATATGACGAGATCCGCCAAGACTTTATTCACGGAAATCTAGGCGTTGCTTTGCAGGAAGTACAGAAGGCTCACGCAGTCTTCTATTCGGATCCACAATGGGAGATCAGGTTCAAGCTTCTGCAAGCAGAAATTCTTACCTATCAAGGTCTGGCCATTCCTGTCATCAATCTTCTGTCTTGCGATGCCATGAGCTCTCCATTGTCAGGCGATCCCGCAATCAAAAGAGATATCCTGTGCGCCCGGGAAGAGATAGCGGTTGGAAACGTCACCGCCTCTGATCACGACATAAGTGAAGCTGAGACACTTTCAGCAAAAACGGCTTCGCGATTGTCAGGGGAGTTACTTGGCACCGAAGCTCTTATCGCGGATGAATACAAGAATCGACAGGAAGATGCAATCCTGCTCTACCAGAAGAGCTTGAACGCCGCCCGTGTGTCGCATGACACATTCCTCGAGGCTGGCGACCTTCTTGACCTCGGGATGATGGCGCTCGATCAAGAGCACTTTGATGAGGCCCTGGACTTTTTCGCACGTTCTTCTGCGCTCGCACAGAAGATTGGAGCGCAACAGATTCTGCAGGCCGGCCTGGGCAATAGTGGCCTTGCGTATCTCTACCTGGGCGATTCAGTACATGCGCTGACTAACTTCAAGCAGGCAGAAACGGAGGCGACTGGAAGAGGTGTTGTAAGCGACCAGATCGCATGGTTATGGGATGAAGGCCTTTCTTACTACAGGCTGGGCAGTTCCATGGAGGCGGAAGCCGCCTACCAGCGCGCCCTCGAACGCGCACGCACCATCCCCGATTTCAACGCATTGGCAGGCCTCTACACTGAACTTGGTTTTCTGCAGTATGAAAAAGGTAACTATGGTGCAGCATCTTCATTCAGCAAGGATGCCCTGCAATCCGCGGCGTCTTCGCGAAACCACTTTGCCTATGTCAAGCCGCTGTTGCTACAGGCTCTTATCGCCACGCATGAGCCAGACAGCCGAAGTGCAGTAGCTCAATTACTTCGCGTCTATCAAGGATCGACTCATGATAGTGAGCTTCGTTCTGCTGCAGAAGATGCGCTGGGTAACCTCTATCGTCGAGATAAGAGAACGAAAGAAGCTGCCTCCTGGTATGAGAAAGCGATTTACACATTCGAAGCACAGCGCAATTCCGTGAAAGCCGAAGAACTCAGGCTGCCCTTCTTCGCTACTGGCGAAGCTATCTACCGCGACTATGCCAGCTTCCTGATCGAAAGTCACCGACCGGACGAGGCGCTGAGCCTCCTCGACAAGGGGCGTGCTCGCACTCTCTCGGAAGGCTTGGGGCAGACTACCGGCCAATCGCAGAGTAAGATCGCTATCCAGTTTCGGCCGCAGGACACGGCCAAGAAGCTCAACACGACTATCCTGTTTTACGCACTTGGCCCGGATAAATCCTATCTTTGGGCTATCAATTCAAAGCAGATGAAGCTATTTACTCTTCCGAAAGCTTCAGAGCTTCAATCAGCTATTCAAAGCTATAGCAAATCACTGCAGAGATCGAGCGATCCACTTAAGGAACCAGACCGTGACGGGACTTATCTATACCAGTCGCTGATAAGGCCGGCCAGTGCAATGCTTTCGCCTAACGCGCGGGTCGTCGTTGTACCTGACGGAGTTCTCAATCAACTAAATTTCGAAACACTGCTCGCGCCCGGCGCCAGTGAGGAAAAGGCTCATTACTGGATCGAAGACGCGACCATCACCAACGCCAGCTCAATTCGGATGCTCGCGCGGTCGGCAGGCAATCCGCCAACCGATACCTTGGGAAACGTCCTGCTCATTGGCAATCCGGCCAATGGGAATAGCGGGTTCGAACCACTGCCGCATGCGGCATCTGAATTACTCGCAGTGGCCAACAAGTTTCCACGAAGCGGACAAACCGTTGTTGCGAAGTCTGCCGCGGTCCCGTCGTCCTATGCAGGCAGTAGCCCGGAGAATTACGCCTACATTCATTTCGTAGCGCACGGCACCGCCAGCCTTCTTAATCCACTTGACTCGGCTATTATCCTTTCTCCTGCACCGCAGAATCCCGAGAGCTTCAAGCTGTATGCGCGCGAAATTATTCGTCATCCCATCCACGCTAAGCTCGTCACCATCTCCGCCTGCAACGGATCCGGACTCAGGGCCTACGCCGGCGAGGGGCTTGTCGGTCTTTCCTGGGCCTTTCTTCGCGCGGGCGCGCACAATGTAATTGCCGCGCTGTGGCAGGTGGACGACGCTGCGACCCCGCTGATCATGGACCATCTCTACACCGATCTTCAGGCCCATCACACAGCGCCGGAGGCGGCATTGCGTAATGCGAAGCTGTCCTTGATCCACTCGACTGGCGCGTATCGCAAGCCGCTGTACTGGGCTGCCTTCCAACTGTATACAGGCTCGTGAAAATTTGGCTTTGGAAAGGATCGTGTAGACTTGCGATGACAAAAACGAGCAGTTGGGGAAACGTTTACGGGGTTGCCCGGACAATTGCTCAGCCTGACCGCAGCCCCAGCTTGAAAGGATATGCATGCAACGTCGCCAATTTCTAAAATCCAGCGCACTCGCCGGGACCACCTTCCTTATTCAGCCGAAAAAGATTTTCGCCGCAACAGCCGACGCCAACATAGAAGTCCTGCTCGATGCGCCGCTCGGTACTATCTCACCCTTCATCTACAGCCACTTTACGGAGGAATTGGGTGCCGTGATTTATGACGGCATATGGGTCGGAGAGAAATCGAAGATTCCGAACCAGCAGGGGATCCGGACTGCCGTGATTGAGAAACTTCGCCAGATCAAGGCTCCTGCTGTGCGCTGGCCCGGCGGCTGCTTCGCCGACAGCTATGACTGGCGTGACGGTGTCGGCCCGCGCGACAAACGCCCGACGCGCACCGATTTCTGGGTCGACGACCCCGACTCGAAAACCACTGCCCCACTTGGCCCGGGCAACTTTGATCCCAACCAGTTCGGTACCGACGACTTCGTCCGCTTTTGTAAATTGTCCGGGGCCGAACCTTATCTGGCGGCGAATGTTCGCAGTCTCCCGGCATTGCAATTTGATCAATGGGTAGAGTATTGCAACGCACCTGCTGGAAGCAGCACCTATGCAAACATAAGGGCCGCGGGCGGTTCGCGCGAGCCGTACAACGTAAAGTACTGGGGCGTTGGCAACGAGAGCTGGGGCTGCGGTGGAACCTTTACACCAGACGAATACGCCGCGGAATATCGGCGATATACCGCCTGGGTACCGAGTTACGGTGTCAATCTGAAGCTCATCGCCTCAGGACCAAACCAGGACGACGTGGGGTGGACGGAAGGCTTTTTCGAAAACATCTTTGGAGCGCGTCACACACAGCCGCCCTTTGGATGGTCGCTTCACTACTATACCGATCTTCCGGAAGCGCTCAGCTTCAAGAACGCCGATGTCTATCCCGGCTACACGCTCGCCAACCGCATGGAGAAGATCATCAACGATCACTGGACCGTGATGGGTGTTCACGATCGCGAGCACAGAGTAAAGCTGATCGTCGATGAGTACGGCCCCTGGTATCGCTTCAGCGACACCAGGGTTGATCCTTCGCACGTTCTCGGACAGCAGCTTACGGTGCGCGATGCGTTGATGACCGCGATGACACTCGACATCTTTAATCGGAATCCGGAGAAAGTTGCGATGGCCGCTTGCGCACAGCTTATCAACTGTATCGATTCACTCTTCCTCTCGCATGAAGACAAGTTCATCACTACTCCCATCTTTAATGTGTTCGATATGTACAAAGACCACATGGGCGGCGAGGCGGTGCGCGTCGAATTTGCAGCGCCGACCATCAACTATGCACGCGTCCCGCTGAAGAAGCAGCTCAGCTCTGTCGGTGACGAAGCGGTTGCGGCTGAAGAGAAGACGGCAGATGTTCAGTTATGGGGATTGAATGGCTCAGCCTCGCGCAATGGGAAAACACTCACGTTGACGGTTGTAAATCCGCACTTGTCTGAAGCACGCGAGACGCAGATCTATCTGCGCGGCGGTGCGACGCCTCAATCCGCAAGCGCGCAGGTGATCGGCGGTGGAGTGGACGTGCATACGCACAACACCTTTTCAGAACCTGATAACGTTCAGACCCGGACGGCGCAGGTGACAGTCAGCGGGCCGACGCTTCGTTTCACGTTTCCGCCGTCGTCTGTCGTTAAGCTCACCGTGCAGCTGGTTTAAAGATCTTTCCGCTGCATCGGCTCTTTTATTGAACGGTCACGCTAAGAATGGCGCTGTGGTGAAGGTTTCCCGATGTCGCAGTGATGGTCACCGGATAGACAACGGCAGAATTGACCGCTGCGGATTTATTGACAGTAAGTCCGCAGCCTGCCTGAAGCAGCAGACCAACGGTGGCCAGCGCATACAGGACATATCGCTGGCGACGCATCCACATGCCAAGAAACAGGAATGAACCCAGAGGAAGAAAAGCCACCGAAACCATCTGTAATCTTCCCTGAACGTTTGACGATGAGCTCGGTACGACTTTCGCCGGAACAGAACAGCCATAGCCGTTCACAGGCCCGCTGCATGTGAGTGTCACCTCGGATGCAAAACCGTTGAGAGATACAATCGCGATTGGAAAATTTGCGTTCTCTCCCTGTGCGAGTGTTAATGCGGAAGGGACAGTCAGCGTGAAGTCGGGAGCAGGGGATGCCGGCGGTGTAACAGGCATCGTTGCGCCTACGATGCTTACGGGCACGCCCGTCGAGACGACTGCACTGTACGAGTCATCGCCGTTGTATCGAGCTGTCAGCACACTCGTTCCGGACGTTGGCAGGCTGTCCGCGAGTGCCGCGGCAATACCGTCGACGAGAGGCGCCGATGCAAGCAGGCTATCGCCAAGGAAAAAGTCAACGGAACCTGTTGGTATTTTCAGATTGCCGGTCACCGACGCGGCAAGCGGCAGATATTTCCCTTCAGGATACGCGGCCTGTATATCCATCAATACGATCGAGGCGTGCGGTTTCCCACTTCCGCCCACCTCAAGATTCAGCGGCGCTGAGACTGCTCCAAGCAGCGCAGATGTGCCCTGAAAAACTGCGCTGACAGTGTTTACTCCCTGTGGCAGTCCGCTGACATTCGTGCGTGCGATTCCGTCATCGCCAGAGGTAACGCGGGCAAAGTCCGCCGGGATATTCGAATAGGAAAGATTCGTCCACGAAAACACGACAACACCCTGCGGCGGGTAGCTTCCAGACTGGACGTGGGCCGTCAATGCAATGGTTCCATTGACTGCCGGCACTGCCGCATCAAGCACGATTGCCGACTGTCCAAGATCAGCGCTTGTCCAGGCATGCGCCAGCTTCTCAGCATCGATGCTCCCAAGGCCGGTCACCCGGTCATAGCCAACACCTGCAATATATCCAAGGCTGTTACCTATGCAATCGACCGAGCCGTCTGGACAACTGACCAAGTTCGTACCGGTCGTGATGTCATGGAAAACCTCAGGAGCGACATGGGCAAGCCGATAAAGAACAGGATTAATATTTCCCAACCCAGAGGTATTCGGGGTATCTTCCTTCGAAAGAAACTGGTTGAGGAGGGCCGTGATGCCTGCGAACAGCGGCGTCGCCGCAGATGTGCCTCCAACACTTTCGACCCTGCCGCCCGTCACGATCAGATAGGAAGGCGTGGCCTCCGCTGCATCGAACGCGACATCCGGAACCTCGCGCGAACTTTCGCTGTCATCGATAGAAGACTGATAGCCCGGCTTGAAAAAGTCTTTGCTGATGCCGCCGCCGCTCGCCGTCACCGGCTCGTTGTCCGCAATACCGTTCCAGGCTGTTTCCGGAACATAGGAAAGCGCAGTCGTGCCGTCGGTCGCTGGTGTTTTGCTCCAATATTTAGTGGTCACGTCTGCGAACCGTGTACCGCCGACGCCGGTTACTTCGGGTAACGATGCAGGCAGGTTGACTGCGAGCCCCGAGTTGGCACTAGTGGTTCCCGCCCCGTCACAGCCGGCCGCACCAGAGTCGCCCGATGCATTCACCCAGGTAATACCTTCCACCATTCCTTGCTGCGCCAGCACTTCATAGGCAAAATCCTCAGGACCCGGCAACTCGCATACTGTGTAGCTCAGGCTCAATACATCGGCAAGGCGGTCATCGATGACATACGCAACACCACCGAAAATATCGCCATCTTCGACATACAACAGCTTTGCCAGGGGAGCGATGCCACCGGCAATTTCGAGATCAAGGGCCGTCTCGAGTTCAGCATCCGCCGTGGATGCCTTTACGCTTCCCGGCACCCGTGCCAATTGGAAATCATTCGCCGGCAGCCCGAACACTTTCTTGTACTGACGGAAATCATCGAGGGATGCATCGGCAGCACCGACAACCGCAATCGTCGGCTGTGTGCCGCCGCCTGCCTCCTCGTACAACGGCTTCACATCATAGAGAATGGCCAGATCGCCGGGACCCAGGCCCTGCAGACCAGTTGTTCCATTTGTAGTGGCGGCACTCGCCCTTCGCCGCCGGTCGCTCTGCACATGCAGTCCGAAATCGTCGAGGCCCTGGATGGTCGAAACTATTCCGCGGAGAGCGGCGGGCAGCACCGGCGAAGTGGTATTCGCATAATGATTTTCCCCCCGCATGTGGTAGCGATCCATTTGAACGTGCAGAGCTGCCTGCAACTGCTTAACTGTCGCAGTGAATGTCACGATATTTCCGCCGTGCGATACCTGCACACTTCTCATCCCAGAGTTCCGCAGCCACTCGGTCACCGTCTGTATGTCTTCTGGATCGGCACCAAAACGCTGTCCGAACTCCTCAGGTGATATCCAGTGCCGAAAGTCATTTGACCGGCTATCCTGCTGCCTGATGGAGAGGGCACTTAATGCATTTTTTTTTGCAAGCGACTGACTCAGAATGATGTGCAGTGGACGCAGAACAGTCTCCACCGGCAGAGTGCCAACACCATAAAGTGCATAGGCGCTCGCTGCAGATGCGGTATGCATTTCCGGGGAAATTTCCAGCTTTTGCCCGAACGCAGTACTGGTGAGCCCCGCTACTAACAGGGCGAGAAGGCAGACAATACCTGTCAGGCGCAGAGTTTCTCGCTTGTATCTCCACATTCTCCCGGGCCTCGCCTGTCCCATCCGCAGCAGCGGCTGGTATCCGCGCATATTGGTGCAGCGCTGTTTTTTCTATCGGCGATTCCTGGGAAGGGATGAGATCGGATATACGCGGAACGGATAACGCGTTTGAAGATCGCGATGAGCGCCTGCGCGCATAGATAATACCTTCTAGCTAATTAGTTGTAGCTATGTCGCACAGGCGTCCTGACTACCGTTAGACAGCTTCCGCCAGGACAACGCTGAACCAGTTATTCTTATCAGTCCATTGTTCCTGAATTTTGAATCCGCTGCGCGTCATGAACTGCCTCAATACTTCCGCAGTGAACTTATAGCTGTTTTCTGTGTGAATCGTCTCGCCGCGGCGGAAGGAGACCTCCAGGCCAAGACCCGGAATCTCGACGGTCTGCCGTATCAGGCTCTCGAGGTGCATCTCGATACGGGACGCTTCGCCATTCCAGCGCACCTTGTGGCGGAAACACTGCGGGTGAAAATTTGCACCGAGTTCACGGTTGATGCGCAACAGTACATTGCGGTTGAAGGCTGCGGTGACACCCCTCGCGTCGTCGTAAGCAGCAAGCAGTGTAGGCAGGTCCTTTGCCATGTCTGCACCGAGCAATAGGCGGTCTCCAGCCTGTAGTTGCGCGCGCACACCGCGCAGCACATCCATTGCAGCTGCGGGCTCAAAATTGCCAATACTCGAGCCGATGTAAAGCACCAGCTTACGCGTGTCGTCCGCCGTAATCGCGCCAAGACCGTCGGTGTAATCGGCAGTGCGCGTCTCTACTGAAACGCCGGAGATAGTCGCCTCTATATTCTGCTTCGCTGCTTCCAGAGCGCTGCCGGAAACGTCGATCGCATAGTAAGTAACGTCGCCCTGCCGGCGTACCGCAGCAGAAAGCAGGATGCCGGTCTTCGTAGCAGTGCCTGCACCGAGTTCGATCACAGATAGTCTCTCTGCTGAGTCGAGCCCGGTGGCCGCAGTCCTGATGATGGCATCCGCATTCGACTCGAAAATCAAACGCTCAGTGCGAGTTACGTAATATTCATCGAGCTCGGTAATCTGTTCGAAAAGCTGCGACCCTTCGTTGTCATAAAAGAGCCATGGTGAGAGAACCTTCGGTCTGGCGGTCAATCCTCGATAGACTTCTGATCCCATGGCCGTGTACGCTGCTGCGGGTAATTGGGGCAGTGTTGCGGTGTTCATCGTTACTCTTTCTCCATTGCAGCAGGTACCTCTTCCCGGTCATCGGCCAGACGTATTCCTGAGAACTGCCAGCGCGTTGCGGGTGAGAAGAAGTTGCGGTAAGTCGTTCGAATGTGGCTGGCCGGCGTTACCGCCGAGCCGCCTCGCAGCACCATCTGGCTGCTCATGAATTTGCCGTTATATTCGCCGAGTGCTCCTGAAACAGGCTTGTAGCCGGGGTATCCGACATAGGGACTCCGCGTCCATTCCCAAACGTCTCCAAAAAGCTGTTGCGGAGATGATCCACCGGCGTGGCCCGAAGCAGCGAGTGGATGGAGAGCCGCGCTATGTCCGTCCTGTCCGTCGAGAAAATTGCAGCCAAGCGCATAGGGAGAGCCCGCATCTTTTTCAGCTGCGACTTCCCATTCGGCCTCCGTCGGCAGCCGCTTGCCTGCCCAATGCGCAAACGCATCGGCTTCGTAGTAACTCACATGGCAGACTGGCGTTTCCGCCAGCGATGTCGCCGTGGCATTCCCACGCAGCGTAAAAATATTCCATTCTGCGTCGCCCTCTCGATGCCAGTAGAGAGGCGAACGCCAGCCTTCGCGCCTCACCGTGTCCCAACCATCCGACAGCCAAAGATCAGCGCGGTCATAGCCACCGTCTTCCATAAACGCCAGGTATTCATTCACAGTGATCAGACGGGAACCAATTTGAAAAGATGGTAGAAACTCGACATGGCGAGGGCTCTCATTGTCGAATGAGAATCCATCGCCTCGATAGCCGATGTCAAACAAGCCGCCATCGTAGGGATGGAAGGCGAGCGGCTGTCTCGCTGCCGCCGACGTCAGCTGCTCCACCCCGTTGAGATAGGCAGGGTGCAGCGGGTTACTCCAGAACGCATTCTTGATGTCATAGCAGAGCAGTTCCTGGTGTTGCTGCTCGTGATGCAGACCCAGAACAATACGGCGGATAGCCTCTTCGGGCATGCCCGGCTTGATAAGCGTGCCGATTGCCTCTTCGACATGTTTACGGTAGCTAAGGATCTCGTCTGCACCGGGCCGTGAAAATGAGGCGCGAAGCTTCTTCTCCGGCTGCACCGAGAGTGAATTGTAGTAGCTGTTGAAGAGCCAGTGAAAATCCGGATGAAACGGCTTGTACGCGGGAAGAAACTCCGCCAGGATAAACGTCTCGAAGAACCAGGTCGTATGCGCCAGGTGCCACTTGGCCGGGCTCGCTTCGACGCATGACTGGACCATCATGTCTTCCGCGGTGAGCGGCCGGCAAAGCTCAAGGCTCTGCTGCCGCACGCTACAGAAAGACGCGAGAAGCGTACGGTCGTCCTTGGTGGATTGTTCGAGATGTAGTGCGCTCTGAGTGTTCGGACGCAGGATCGGGGAAACAGCAGGAACAGCAGATGGGGTCATAAAGATAAGTTCCCTCGTTAGGAGAGCTGTGCAGCCCACCGCGTTGCCCGGCTCGCTAACACTCTAAAGTAATCGCCGAACTCTGCGCACATGTCTTTTAGCATCAGTTGGAACACCACCATTTGATGTAGAGATCGCCGGGCCGGGTACAAAGGTTTCATTGTTGGCCCGTGGTGCTGGTCAGGAAGTACTGAAGAGCCGGGCTAATCCGAATGCCGCCGCGGCTGCAATGCCGCCAATCGACACTGTTTGCAGACTGCTTCGGAGGGCACCGGTGCCTGTCAGACGACCTTTGATTGCGCCGAATACGACCAGTGCCAGCAGCGTTGTCGCGACCGAAGTTTTCAGCGCCTCAAATCCATCTTGCAGCAACATGTAAGGCAGCAGGGGGATAATTCCTCCCACCATATACGAGACCGCAATGGTCAGGGCGCTGCGGTGTGCACGTCCCTTGACAGGCTCTTCGAGGCCGAGTTCAAAGCGCATCATGAAATCCACCCACGCCGGTGGATTGCGCTTCAACGCTTCAAGTACAGGAAGCGCCTCGGCCCGTTGGACACCGTAGGCGTCAAAAATTTCGTAGATCTCCTCTTCTTCATCCCGCACCCGCTCTACTACTTCGCGCTCTTCCCGCCTGCGCTCGCTGGCGTAGTGTTCGGCATCGCCCTGCGCAGCGAGATAGCCACCCAGTCCCATGGCGATCGAGCCGGCGGCGATCTCCGCCAGGCCTGCCAGGACGATCAGGTGAGTTGCGTGAATTGCGCCCGAGAGTCCGGCGGCCAGGGCAAAAGGTACAGTGAGTCCGTCAGACATGCCGATCACGACATCGCGGACCATCTCCGTTGACTGGAAGTGATGCTCGTGATGATGATGGGCGTGACCGTGCTCGGATGACATGTCTGCCCCCGAGTATACCCTTGCCTTAAAAACGGTCCGCTGACCCCGATGTCACGCCGGGAGACCTGCTGCGACGAGGCTGCAACCCGTGAGGCAAATGCATGCAGTTCATACATTTGCAATGATCAACAATCCTGCGTCTTCGGAAATGCATCCCGCGTCTATGCGAATACCATTGCCGTAGCGACGGTCGCTCTCATTCATATGTCTAATGCTCTCCGCCAGCACGTCAGCACGGCACTGGTCCGCGTTCTCGGGCTTGCGCTCCTGCTCACGTCTGCCGCCAGCGCCCAGGATGACACCACCGGCTGGCCCGGATTCAATGACAGCAACACGGTCCGCGGGACTGTCACAGCTTCGGGAACGAACACCTTCACGATCCGCACGGATGACGGCGTCACCTATAAGGTGCTTTACAGCGTCAATTCACGTGTCATGGCGAATCGGGGCCCAGCCAAACCCGCGGACATTCACACCGGCGATATGCTGATCGCGACCGGCAATGTCGACCCCGCTGCCAAAACCGTCGGCGCTGCTGTGCTGATTGGCATCGATGCCGAAGAGGTGAAGAAGGCTCGTGCCGGTCTCGGCAAGACTTGGACTGCCGGCAAGATTACGGCAGTTGAGCTGGGTGACGAGCCGCGCATCACGCTAGACCGACTCGACGGCCTGAAGCAGACCTTCGCTGTTGACGAAAACACATCGTTCAAGCATCGACACGAGAGCATTACCCTGGCCGACATCAAGGCCGGGGAAAGTCTTCGTGCTGATGGTCACCTCAGCGGGAAAACCTTCCTCGCGACCAACGTCTATCTGTTTAAAGCGGGAGAGCACGGCGACAGCGATCCTTCTTCAGCCGGATCGGGACGCAGCCACGGAGAACGCCAACCATGAACCATTTCGCGCCCGGGCGCCGCTGTTCAATTCGTTTGCGCAATCGCTGGCTGTTCCTCTCGCTGGCAACTGCGGCAATCTCCCATTTCGCAGTCGCGCAATCGGCGACGACGCAGTCTCAGCTGCCCGCCGGCGAAAGCACGCCCACCGCAGCTCCCACTCCGACGCGACCGTCCGTTTCCACCGGGACGCCCTCTTCCGCGCTCAAAACAGAAATTCGCGGCACCATCAAATCCGGGCCAACGCCGCTCCCAGGCGTCACTGTGACCGCAACTAACACGCTTACCGGCCAGAAATTCACCAGTGCCACAGACGTCAACGGTAATTACAGTTTGACGATTTCGGGTCACGGCCGCTACGTGCTGCGTGCGGATTTCTTCGCCTTTGCGCCGATGACGAAGGAAATTGTCATCCCGCCAGCGGGTACTTCTGCCGGAATTGCAACGCTGCCAGGTGCACCCCATCCCGCCTCGGCAACCCCGGGTGCACAGGATTTCAGGCTCATCCTCGCTTCCCGGCAGCAGGCAGCCGACGCCCGCGAGAACGCCGGGACCGGCAACCGCGGCAATTATCGTCAGTTCGCTGGCGGCGGAGCCCAGAATCTCGGACTGCTGAGCGCAGCCGCTGATGCGCTTGCTTCTGGTGCCTCGAGCGGATTCGGCGGTACTAACGGCGCTTCTCTGCCGACCATCGCCGGTAACACCGACTTTTCCGGCGATTCGGTAGCTGTGGCCGGGCAGGCAGGCAGCAGTAATCCCTTCGCCGGCGTGGACGTCAACCAGCTCCGCAATAATTTTGAAGACATGCAGCAGTCGCAGCAGCTTGGCCAGATACCCGGCGGCTCGCAGGGTGGCGGCGGCGGCTTTGGCGGCGGTG
>CAZZZL010000034.1:0-52986 GCA_964658655.1 uncultured Acetobacteraceae bacterium
CGCGCATTTCGGCTACTCCCTGGGCCTCGGTGCGCTTCCCGTGAAAAAGTTCCAGTTCAAGAGCGAACGCCGGGAGCATCTCGCCAAGAAAGACCGCTTTTCGAACCACAAGGGAACAGCCAGAACCCACGAAGTGCCCGAGCACATTCCTGTCACGCCGCACATGTATCAAAAGCTGGCACGAAAACTGGCAGGCAAGCCGGAGGAACGCATCCTCGCGCACATGATGCTCCGCTCACTGAAGCAGGCCAAGTACAGCGAGAAGAACGAGGGCCACTTCGCCCTTGCCGCGCCAGCGTATACGCATTTCACCTCCCCTATCCGACGCTATCCCGACCTCATCATCCATCGCATCAGCAAGGTGCTATTGCGCAAAGGTATCAGCGGCCATTCGCAGGAATTGTCAGACCGACCGAGGCCAGTCCACGAAGAGTTGTCATCCCGACCGAAGCGCAACGGAGTGGAGGGATTTGCGTCTCTTCTCGAGCCTCCTATCGACGAAACCGAGCTCATCGCTATCGCGCAGGAGACCAGCGAAACCGAGCGCCGCGCCGCCGATGCCGAGCGAGAATTGATTGAGTGGAAGAAGGTCAAGTTCATGCAGGACCGCGTCGGCGAAGACTTCTCCGCCATGGTTCTGAACGCAACCAAGTATGGACTTTTCGTCGAACTAGATGAACTCTTTGTCGAAGGCCTTATCCCACTCGAAAGCCTGAGCGCTGCCGACCCGAACCACGAAAGCTTCACCTATCGCGAAAACACCCGCCAGATCATCTCGGCCGGTCGCATGGGCACGCCAAAACGCTACTCCGCCGGCGACCGCGTGCATGTCATCCTCGAACGCATCGACGTCGTGGAACGGCGCCTGCAGTTCGGCATCTTCGTCGACCTCGCAACCCTGACCAGCGGCATGCGCAAGCCGAAAAAATCCGGCGCGAAGAAGGCCGATAAAAAATCAAACCCGGCGGCCGGCAAGCCGGCGAAGGGTAAAGGCAAAGTCAGGGACAAAGACAAAGGCAAGCGCAGGAAAAAGTAGTCGCCAGTCAACAGGGTCAAGGCCTAGCTGCGTTCAGCGGGATTAACCTTCGACTCCACGGTCAGCTGACCAATCGTCAACCGCTCGATGTGCAGATCGGAAATCTGACCTTCCAGCAGGCGCAGGCGGCGGATGCTGACCGATCCCACAGCCAGCGCTCCAATCGCAAGTGCGCCGATGGCCATGGCCCCCATCGCGATCGCGCCAGTGCTCAATGAAATCACGGAAACTGCGCCCGCCTTCAGCTCTTTACGCCCTTGAAATCGGATCATAGCCAAGAGTACGCTCCGTCGTTGGAAACACCCAGGGGTAACATAACCGACACACGGAGACTTCACACATGCGAACGTTTTCCTCTTTCGCCCTGCTGCTGGCAGCTTTGCCATTTGCGGCTTCCTCAACGCTCATTGCACAGTCGTCAGCCGACGACGCCGCCATCCGCGCCGTGATGGAAAAGCAGGTATCCGACTGGAATCACGGCGACATCGAAGCCTTCGCCACGGGCTACAAAAATTCGCCGGACATTCTCTTCATGGGCGCGAAAATTCACCATGGCTACGCGGAGATGCTAGCCAACTACAAGGCGAATTATTCAACCCCCGCGAAGATGGGAAGGCTCACTTTTTCTGATCTTGAAATCCAGCCCCTCGACGCGCAATTCGCCACGGCGACCGGGCGCTTTCATCTGGTTCGGTCAGAAGCCGATGGCGGAAATGCGGACGGATTCTATCTGCTTGTCTACGAAAAAACTGCGGATGGCTGGAAGATCGTGCGGGATGACACCACGGTTCCACCGAAGACCGCAGCGAAATAGCTACTCAGCCAATGCCCTACAGGTCCAGCTTGGTCTCCGGCCGTGGCTTGCGTCCTTCGACACGGTCCTTCTGCCGCTTCAGGTTGTAGAGGAACATGGCCGCGCGAATGGCGATGACGGCCGCCAGGCCTCCGGCGAGCGCCAGGTTGTCATGGCCGCGTCCGCGCAATACGTAGAACAAAGCCGCCAATGCGACCGCAATGAACAACCCGAACGAAACAATCTCTGCCCTGCTCTTCATCCCTACACTTTAGGCCGAAGTGGGCGCTCCTGTCTTCAACTGTCCCCTGTTGACACGCCTCGACAATTTACTCTACATTGCAGTACATGAATGAATCGCTGGGCGAATTCGAGCAGATTGTCCTGCTTGCGATCCTGCGTCTGGGCGAGGAGGCCTACGGCGCTTCGATCCGTGCGGAGATCGAGAAATGTACCGGCCGCGAGCCCACACCGGGCGCCATGTACACGACCCTCGATCGCCTGGAGCAGAAAGAAATGCTGATCTCCAGGATGGGCGAACCGACAGCCGAGCGCGGCGGTCGCGCCAAGCGATTTTTCAAGGTGACGAAGACTGGCACGGCTGCCGTTGTCCGCGCTCAGCGGTCCTATCAGAACCTGCTCGAAGGATTGAAGCTCATCGGAGGCGCACATGCATAACACTGCACTCGCAGAATGGACGCTCGCACGATTCACCGGCAAATCGCAGGCCGCCGCCATACTCGGGGATCTCGAAGAGACGTCCGCGCAGAAGGGAGATGCGTGGTTCTGGCGAAGCTACCTGCGCATCCTGCTCGCCTGCGCATGGCGACCGTTGGTGGCTTACATCGTCCTGCTTAGTACGTACGCGGATAATTCATTTGGCAGCAAGGTCTTATATATTTTTCTTCAAAGTGCGAAACTGCATCGACCAACACCAACGCAGGACCTGTGGCTTGGAAGTTTGCTTTCGCCGTTTGTTAGTCTGCTTGCCGGCGTTGCACTTTACGCGTGTCTGCGATTTGGTCTGCGCGATGTAGACACCAGACTCACCGTCGCAGCAACACTGATCGGCATTGCAGGCATGGCCTTCTGGTGGCAGCCGATCCTTCGGTTCGGCGTATGCTTGGCCGCTTTCGCATTGTTTCCAATCGGCATGTCTTCGCCCGCCAGAAGACGTGGCATGGCTTCACTCTGGATCATGGCGATATTTCAGCCATTGCTCTTGTTCACCTTCTTTTGGGCCACCGTGACCATCAGTCAACTGCTAAACGTCCGTGAAACGCAGACTTTCGTGGACGTGGTCGTTCGTCCTGCGATTGCGCTGCTGGTCTGTGTGACCTTCGGACGCGTGCACCGGAAGTTCCAAGAGCGGAAGAGTATCGCTTAGATTTTGCATTGTCAGAAACCGTAAGGCGTCCCCAGCGAGTTGCTCCTTTGCACGCGAGACCTTTGTTCCCTAAACAGTCCGCGCAACCCTTCGCCAGCATCCGTGTTCATTCAAGTGCAGCATGGAGGGCAGGTCATGAAAAACATGAAGGCAATCACGAAGTGGCTTCTGGGCGCAGCTATGGCGAGTGCGTTCCTTCTCGCAGCACCTCACAGGGCAGACGCGCAGGTCGTCGTCAACGCCGGCTTCAATGGTTATGCTCCTGTCGCTGTCGGCTACTATGGCCCTGCTCGCTACGACGGATGGCGTCGCAGCGAATACTTCCATCATCAGCGTTGGGAAGCCGCGCGCTGGCGTCATGAGCGCTGGGAACGCGAACGCTTCCACGATTACCGTGGCTATCGCCGGTACTAATCACTGTTCCGCATAAATAAAAAAGGCGCAGCCCTCGCTGCGCCTTTCTTTTCGCGACAACTCTCTAGTGCGCCGTGACCATCGCTTCCACATCTTTCACAAAGGCAGTCTGGCTCCCCGCACGCGTGTAGAACATGTGGCCGCCGGGATATTCATGCACCTGCACGCGCTGCGGATCGCCCATCATCGGCATTTCATCGACAGTCAGAATTGAGCCCATGAACGGGCAGCTCAGATCATCCCAGCCATGCGCGATGAGCACATGAATCTTCGGATCCGCTGCCACCGCTTCCCGCAAGGCACCGGCCGATCCCTTCATCAGAGAATCATCCGATCGGTCCCACTGCGCATTCACTTCTCCAGATAATGCGTTGTAGCGGGCAGTTGTTTTCCAGCCGACGACGCGCGTCACCCAATCGACCATCGCTGTCGTCGTCGGCGCAATGATCGATTCCAGAATCGGATCGTTCGACTGCTGGTCCGGTGAAAACGGATAAGGATCAGGAGAAGTTACGTTTGAGTCGTATACCGAACCGATCTCCCCTTTTTCGCGATGCACCTCGCGCAGGTAGGCTCCTATATCGAGCCGGCCGCCCGAGTATTTAACGAATGAGGGATCGAGTCCCGTCATCTCTGTCACCTTCTTGATCAGGCGCGGCGTCGCTTCAGGATCGGACCGGCCCGCCAGCAGATCGGTCACATACTGGCCGCGCGTATAGGCAATCACCTCGGCCATCTTTTCCGGCGTCAACTGGTTCTGGGTTTCAAGATGCGCCGCAGTAATCGAAGGCAGGCTCATCATCCAGGGCAGCGGCGAGATTTCTCCGTTGCCGTCGATCCATGGATTCAGATAAGGCGACACCAGCACCACGCCATTCATCGCCACACCCAGCTGCGACTGCAGGAAATGGGTGACACGCGGCCCGCGATAGCCTCCGTAACTTTCGCCGATCAGGTATTTACGTGACTGCAGACGGCCATTCTTCACCAGCCAGTCATAGATCACCCGCGACAGGTATTCGATATCGGTCGTCGGTGAGTAGAACATCTTCTTCGTATCGGCAGGCGAGACAAGCGAGCGCGAAAAGCCTGTACCGATGGGATCGATAAAGACCATGTCCGAGAACGGGAGCCATGTTCCCGGATTGTCTGTCAGCTTTGCCGGATCAGAAGGACTGTCGCCCTGCACCGCGAACTGGATATGTTTCGGTCCAATCGCACCCAGGTTCAGATACACCGACGACGCCCCCGGACCACCATTCATCGCGAAGGTCACCGGCCGGTCCGCCTTGTCGCTGGCGCCGTCCAGCGTGTAAGCCGTCACAACAACTTCGCCGGTCTTGATATCAGCCTTGGCAGGATCGGTCCGGCCATAGACAGGGATTACTGCGACCGTCGCCGTATAGTGCAGCGTCTTGCCGTTAACTGTAACCGTCTGCTCCACGGAAGCATCGGAAGGCAGCGGCGGCATCGTGTCTGATTTTGCGTCAGGCCTGGCATCCGCCTTCGCATCGGCAGGCTTGCCGGCGGCATCGTGGTCCTGCGCACCGGCAGGCAGACAGGCGAAAGAGAGCGGCAGGCCGCACACCAGGACAAGCGCGGCCACCAGCCGGCGCGAGCAAACAGGAAAAGATCTCATTCGGTGAACATATCGCAATCCGGCACTGAACGAAAATCAGCCAGCCGGTGAGCCCTCAAGGTCGCGATGCCGCAGGCATTCCTCCATCGACCCAATAGCTGCTGCGCGCGGTCACATGCGTCTTCGAGAAATCCTTCAACTGGAGCTTGATACTATGCAGCCCCGGCTGGGGCGTCTGCGGCTGGAAAGTAAGCACATACCGGTTTGGAATATGGTTCGAGATAGTCATCAGACCTTTCTCGAAATTCTTCTCATTCTCGAACTTGAAGTACTCGCCGCCGGTGAGTTGCGCCACGGTTTCCGGCGCATTTCTGTGCAGGCCATTCATGGCCGCCATGGCCAGCATTTTGGCGGCGCGCAGCGGAGGAGCCAGCAGGCTGGCGCAATCGTAGGCCTGTCCAGCTCGGCTCTGTTTCTTCTTGCCCGGCGTGTCATCATCGGCAGCATCAGGGTCAGGATCAGCATCAGGATCGGGCTTGTCGCCCCTGCTCATGCAGCCACCTGCCGGACCGGGATCCTCAGGGTCACTAAACTTCCCTGCCTCATGCTTCATCTCTGACCGCGTCGTCGAAAAACCCATGCTGTAGATGGCCGTGTTGGTATCGCTGATCGCCTTGAGCGTGTCCTCAAGCTTCGCCTGACTGCCCAGGTCGCGCGTCTCGCTGATGAGCAGGACCGCGCGGCGATACGTCGGCGGCTGTTTGCGCAGAAGGTCGACCGCGGCATGCAGGCTGTCGAAAATTGCCGCGCCATCGTTGCCCGGCTTCATGCGATTGATGGCGCCGGTCACCTGATCCAGGTCCGGCGTAAAATCCTGCGCCAGCATCGGTTCGCTATCGAAGCTGATGACGGCCACCTCGCGTGGCACATCGCCTGTCACCGCATCGACCATTGGCCCCAGCTTGCTGTAGTTGGACAGATGCTCGGCGCCCGCACCGCCAACCTCGGCAACAATCACCAGCGCCAGCGGCTGGCTCCCGGTATCTTCTTCAAGCGACAGCTTCTGCGGTGCACCATTGTCCGTCAGCGTAAAGTCGTTTGCAGTCAGGGAGTAAACGAGCTGGCCCTTGTCTGTCCGCACCAGCGCGGGCACCAGCACGAGCGTCGTGCCCGTCCGAAACACCGGATTCTGCGGAGCCGGCGTCGGCGCCTGCGCCCGCATCCCCGGCAGGATTGCCAGCAGGCAGAGTATCGGGAGCGCGCAGCGAAGCTTCATCATCGGGCCTGAAACGTAGTGTAACCTGCAACCCGCTGGAGTACACTTGGGGTCGCCCGGCAGAGGACGCCGGCAGCCGGCCCATCGATACGCTCTACCGAGGGACAGCATTCATGCGAGGCCTGAAGTTCTGTCTGAGTCTTGCCGCGGCCTCCCTGCTGTTGTTCGTCAATGGCTGCGGCCACATGACCGGCTTCTCCGCACCAAATCCTATTTCGGTATCTCTGGCCATGGAAACGATCGACGTTCCGCAGAATGGCACGCCCGTTGTCGTGCAGATCAATATCGTCTCGTCAAGCGAAACAGCAACCGTTGCTGTTACCAGTCTTCCGGTCGGCCTGCAGGAGACCTATGCGTCATCAGACACGAATCCGTCAGGCACCCTCAGATTCACAGCAGATCATTCGACGCCGCTGGGCACCTACATGCCAGACATCATGGTAGTGTCCGCCGGGCAGACTGCAAACACGAGCTTCACCCTGGTCGTGGCTGCAAAATAATCCTGGGAAAATCTACAGGCATAGCTGTGCTCTCAAGTACCGGGCACGTGGTTCGCCGTCGTGTCCCAATGAGCCAGAATTTCATGCAACACTGTGCTGCCGCACAGCCACGCCGATTCCAGTGCCAGTCTTGATCCAATGTACGGTGCAGTCACTGATTCGACCGCCGTATGCCCCGGCCTCGGCATGGAATAGTTACTGCCGGTCCGCAGAACCATGACGCGTTCGCCATCCACACGATGCATCCTGCCCAGCCGTTCCAGCGCCTCCATGAAGCCGGAATCTTCCATCTCCGTCATCACGAAGTTGCCTTTGCCGCCGGTATACAGCGACACCCAGTCATTCGCATATTGCGTCATGATCATGCCATGCCAGTAGTAATCTGACGCGAATGTATCGCCCATCAGCACGAAGGGTGGCCGCTGTGCATTCGGGAAGCCGGTAAACCCAGTACGAAATTCCGCCACCACCGGATCATCGCCCAGCTTCAAATTGCGCGTCAGCTGATAAGCCCACGCAGCAAGCTTCGGATTGAGCTTGTACAGATTCGATCGCAGCCAGGGCGCATCGGGAAGTGCTGCCGGTCTCGGACCCTTGGACCCGTTGGGAAAGATCCCATAGGGCCAGTCTGACGGGGCCTCGCGCGGATCGATCTCTCGCGCAACATCGCCAACGACGTAGTTCGCCCATGCCGCCGAGCCAATCGACGCATCGTGCGGATCGACGCCCGCGATGCCATTGATCAGGACGTAGGCGTGGCTAAGGTCGAACCGGGGATCGAGTCCCAGTGCCATCATGGACGCCGTAGCATTCACCAGCGTCGTCCCGCTCACCATGCCCAGGATCGTGTGGTCAGCGTTGGTACGCAGAGGATGGACACCACCCGGAAATTCAATGACTTGATCCAGATGTTCGCGTTCCACCCAGAATTGAAATTCTCCGGGAATATCCCCTGTATCGGCGCCCACTTCAAATGTCGTCACAACCACTGCACGAACAGGCCATGGCTGCTGCGTCACAGACTTCTGCTGCGCGCCTGCCGTCGCAAAAGCCAGGAAAGACAGCACACGCATCAGGATGAATCGGCATCGCATAGGCAGAAAGCTTCTCCAGGAAGGTTTGGCAATACCCTTTCAGCCTCCCATACTGACCGCTACATTGCACGATCGCACTGCACTGACGCCGCTTATTTCTTCACAAAGCTGTGTCTGGCATCAGCTGATCGCCGGTACGAAACAGCCGCCAGATACCGGCCGCAATTGCCCCCAGGATGATCAGCAATTCATAGCTGCCGTACATCAGTTTGGTGTGGATCACGTACGGCACCAGCAGGCAGGGCACATACAGAACGACAAGCAGCGCAATCAGCTTCCAGCGCTCCAGCTGCAGCACGACCGCCAGCACAAAGTACGCGGCTATCAGCGCCAGGTAGGCGTCATAGTGCAGCATGCGCGGATTGACAATCATGACCGTCATCACCAGCAGGCCCATCCATACGCCCGGCTCGCGCACATCAGCACCGCGGGAGCGCAGCCAGAAGAGCAGAATCAGCACGACTCCCGCCACGAGCGCATGCACCGCATAAGCCTCAATGCCGAGCGGCCGATGCAGCTTTTCATCGAGCGAGCCGATGACGCCGAAGACCCCATAGCCGTACTGGTGCTCCACCTTCACCTGCTGCACCACGGCCCACTTATAGCCGGCATACAGCGATGGCACCAGCTTCGACTGGGCTGCGTAAATTGCGCTCACTCCAGCCCCGGTCGCGATACTCTGCAGCCACTGCCGTCTGCCCGCCAGCAGCGGGAAAAGCAGCATGACAACGAATGTGATCTTGACGGCGCCAGCCAGCAGAACCACCAGGTAGAACCAGCCCCAGCGATTCTTCCGAATGCCCGGCACCGCAGCCAGCAGCGCCGCCAGGTACAGGCTCGGCGCGACATTGGCACTGTAAAGCGCCTGCATGCCGGTGAAACGAGACTCCGCCAGCAAAACCAGCGCAGCCAGCGCCGGCGTGAACCAGTAGGCGCGAAGGTAGTAACGGGCCAGCACAAACGGAGCCAGCAGGACGCACGTCAGGTGAACAAAGGCGATCAGCGCCCACTCCGACTCGCCCGGCATGACCGCGGCCAGTGCGCTCGCGACGTACAGAACGATCGGCGGATAGACGAACCGCAGCCCTTCGAACATCTCCGAGTAGTAGGGATCTGTGCCGCCTCGGAAGAAGCGCACCGCCCGCGCATACACATGCAGATCTTCCATCCACTGGTAGAGCAGGTCATGGCGGAACTGAAACAGGTAGAGGCCGGCAAAGGCTGCGAATGCCAGCACGATCAGCCATGTTGGAGCAGGCAGCGTCCGCCTGTCCGCCCCCTCGGGCAACAGTTCTTTCATGCAGAAGACCCTTCGGTATTCATCTGTATGCGCACGAATGGCCGCCTGAGGATAGTAAACCGTCCGGCACTCGATCCCGTCGGAACCTTGGTACCTTGCGCGTTACGAATCTTCGGCGAGTTGCCTGGAATTGCCCGCTCCATCACATAGATCGCGAAATGCAACTCGATTAGAATCCTTTCGTGCAAAGTAAATCATTCCTCTTCGTCCTGCTGATCCTGCTCCCCGGCACGCTCCAGGCACATCAGGCAGCCTCCATCGAGCCCGGTACGGCGACGGCGAAGCTTTGCGCACAGGCTGAAGCACGGCCCGTCACCCCGCCGGTTTTGCATGGACCGCTGACCGATACCCAGCTGACCGGCTGTAACGAGCGATCACTCTATTACGGATTATCAGGCAAGCCCGATTTCCCCGCAGCGCTGCAGTGCGGCTGGTATCAGTATGCTCATCCGCAGACGACCCAGGGCAACATGTTCTATGGCCCGGGCGTGCTGGCCATGCTCTACGCCAATGGCGACGGTGTCACGAGAGATTACGACATGGCCCTCCGTTTTGCGTGCGAAAACCCATGGGCCGCGCCGGCGGAACTGGAAGGTCGCATCACGCACCTCGAAGCCATGAAGGCCGGCAGGTCACCCGGCCATTTCGACCTCTGTGATGACGCAACGAGCGGACTGAGCGAAGGTGCCTGCGAGGCGATCACGGCGGGAAAACAAACTACGGGCCGCGAAGCAAAAATCTCTGCACTCTCAAGCCAGCTGCCGCCATCTGCTCAAGCGCAGTTTTCAGGCCTGCAAGCCGCCGAGAGAGCCTTTGAACTTGCCCGCTCTGCAAACGAAGTCGATCTCAGCGGAACAGGCCGTGCAGCCTTCCAGATCGCCGAGGAGCAAAAGCTGTCTGACCAATTCCTCATCAACCTGCAGCGATTTGGCCGCAAAGACATTCCTGCTGCAACGACGCAGGACCTGGCATCGCTCGACGCCCAGTTAAATAATGTCTTTCAGCAGCTAATGCACACACCCGCCGGCGCATGGCAGGGTTCGACCATCACTCCGGACGGCATCCGCACCACGCAGCGGACCTGGTTGAAGCTGGTCGACACTTGGACAGCATTCGCGAACTCGGCATACCCGAGCCTGTCATCAGAAAGCGTGCGCGCCCAGCTTATCCGTCTGCGGCTCCATCAACTTCGCTCCCTGGAACCTCAGCCCTGAAATGCCTCAGCGGCTCGACCAGGCCATGCCATCCGGCTCGCCGCCTGCATCGATATGCCCAGCCACTGCCAGGCTATTCAGGTCAATGACTGCGACGTAATCATCTGCCGTGCAGGCAACAAAAGCGCGGCCGCCGTCGGGCTGCATTACGATGCCGGCTGCTCCATGGCCGATCCCCACACGCTTCACCTGCTTGCGCGTATGCGCATCCAGGATCACGAGATCCGTTCCGAAAAGTGTCGAAATCAGCACATACTTGCCATCAAGTGTGAACTTTAGCCGGTTTGCGCCCTCTATATTTGCCGCGAGCGTTGCCGCCACCGACTTGCTGGCCAGGTCGATCACCGAGACAGTACCATCCTGCGCATTGGCCACCCACACTTCTCTGCGGTCCGGCGAAACGTCGAAGCCCTCCGACCCGTTGCCCACCTTCACGACTGTCTCATTCCAATCCTTGCGTGGAGGACCGCCACCCGGCGGCGGCCCCTGCTGTCCGGGCGGTGGACCGTGCCCTGCGCCCATGCCTGCAGGCGGCGGCCCGGGCATATGCACTTCCTCCTCTGCGATCAGGCTGACTGTGCCGGAACTGACGTTCGTCGTCACAATCTGCTGCACATCGGGCGAGACATAGATCATGTGGGTCCGGTTCTGGCCCGTGCCAAGAATCCAGTCGACTTTCTGTGCCACAGGATCGAAACGGCCAATCGCCTTGGAACCTTCGACCGTGAACCACAGTTTGCCTTCCACAAAGGTCAGCCCATGCGGCCCGCGCAACGGACCGAGATCTATCGATGGCAGCGCCTTCTGCCCTGCAAGGTCAATCACCGCGAGCGTGTGAAATGCGCCGCCGCCATAATTGGACACGTAGGCAGTCTTTCCATCACTGGACGCAATCACTTCATGGGGATCGTCGCCGACCGGCGCCCTGGCAATTACCTTGAGTGTTGCTGGATCGACCATCGCGAGGGTGTGGTCGCGCTTCGACAATACCAGCAAGGTGCCCGCGGCCTGTGCAACCAACGCTGGTGCAAGTAACAAGGCTGCCGGCAGCGCCAGCATGTACATGCGAATTTTCATGGGTTGAGCTTACTACCAGCCGTGCGGCGCGGCGCGGGCTTATTGGGCAAGCAGGTCGAGTCTTTCGGGCGACAGGATGCGAAGCGACGCGCCTTTGCGCACGATCAGCCGGTCTATCTCAAACTTTTTGAGCAGCCTGCTGACCGTCTCACGGGAGGTGCCTGTCATATTCGCCAGCTCCTCGTGCGTCAGTGCCATGGTGAAACGCAAATCCTCATTTGGCTCGATGGATTGCTGCTGTTTAGCGCAGGCAGCGCGCCGTCCCCATTCCAGTAGCAGCCGGGCTAGCCGTCCGCCCGCAGAGCCGGAAAGCGCAAGCCTTCGAGCGTCCAGAAAAACCTCGCGGTATTCCTTTGCCATCACCTGCGCCGTCTTCTCACCGACCTCAGTGAAATTGTGGAGAAAGTCTGCGAAGTCTTCCCTCGGCACGCTCTTCAGCAGGGTCGGCCCAAGCGTCTCCGCCGTGACCTCGTGCGCGGTCTGATTCAGCACGGCACTCAGCCCCAGTAGATCGCCGGCTTCCGCCAGCCGCAGGATCATCACGCGTCCATCGCGGGCCATAGCCGAAAGCTTCAGCTGCCCGTCACACACGATATAAACAGCGGTCGCGGGAGCATGTTCGTTGAAGACGATTGCCCGACCCGGCAGGCTGATCTGGGTTCCGATAGCATCGAGCGCTCGCAGGGATTCAGGATCAAGATTGCAAAACAATCTCAGGCCGCGCTGCGTACAGTCCTGGCAACTACCGGCCAGGTGGCGGGTGGACATCTCGGACATGCGAGGGCCTCATCGATCCAGCGCCGCAATCAAAACGCCTGTCCCGAGCATAGGCTCACTTTGTTCGATTGCCTACCAAATAGTTAGCGCCCTCCTCCGACTCATGCAGCCACTTTCCGCTCCAGCGGAAATTCGGCCACCAACCTTGGCCGCACTGGCTGCTTGCGCTGCCAACGCAGCTGCTCGCCCGGCTGGCGCCACGTTTCGACCACGCAGAGAGGGGAACAATCATCACAGAGCCAGATAAGTTGCCGCTGCCCCTGCCTTGCAGCCCAATCCACTCCCGGCCTCGCGCCTTCGCGATCGATGCAATAAATGCTGCCACTTCTCAAGTAAAGCGCTTCGGCCTGGCATGCTGGATTGGCACATCGCATCGTATCCCCCCTGTTCCGCATCGCACTGGATGCTGCTTACCGCAACCTAATAGCCGCTCTCAGCCTTAACGCCGGTCAACTCCCTATTCCGTGCCTTGCTTCCTTCTTTCAGGCGCGGGTCGATCTGTACTTCATGAGGCGCGGTGATGACAGGGCATTCTGCACGGGCCAGCACCCTGTAGGCCGTGTTCTCAGCCAGGGGGGAAAACCGGATGGTACCGCTGACCCCGATCACAATCAGGTCGGCCGAGATGCACTCCGCCATCTTGCAGACCTCATCCGCTACTTTGCCGAAGACTGCTTTTACCTGCAACGGCCGCTCCGATGCAGAAGCTGCCGGTTCCAGTTCTCGCAGGGCATTCTCTGCCCATTCAAGCGATCGCTCCGGGTTTACATCCTTGCTGTCGTTGCGATTGAGCACCAGCATCAAGGTCAGTTCCGCGCGATTAAGCTTCGCAAGTTCGAGAGCGAACTGAACCCCTCGCCGGTAGTCCCCTTCGAGCGAAACAGGATGAAGGATCCGCCGCGGCGTCACCTCAATACGCAGTCCATACGCGTGTGGACCGATGGCGAACACCGGTATCTGCACGGTACTCAACAAGTCGCCCGCCACGGATCCTAGCGTGAGCCGTCCCAGCTTTCCGCGGCCGTGCGTGCCCATGATCAATCGCTGTGCACCCGTCCGGCGTAGAGCTTCAGTCACCACATCGACGGCGGTGCCACACTCCACGAACACATCGCATGCCACACCCTGCGCTTCGAACGCGGCGCTGTAGTCGCGCAGCTCCCTGCGGACCTCGCGCTCCACTTTCACCATGTCGATGTATGGGCTCGCCGCATCGACCGGCACATTGTCGCCAGGCGTGATGGCACTTACCAGGGTCAGACGGGCATTGCTTGCCTTTGCCTGCGCGACAGCAAACGGCGTCAGCAAATCCATGTCAGTTCGATCTGTTGCCACCAGGATGCTCTCCGGCCTGACAACTGTATCCAGCGTAATTTCTTTTGCGAACGATTGCTGCATGACAACCACCTCTCACATCTGCATGCAGTATGGAGCGATAGCGTAACCCGCCGCTGTGATGACGGTCACAGGCGTTCCTCAGTATTGAACGAACACGTCGGCCTTTCGCTCTTTCAGGCCCTGACGCACACCCAGGAGCAGCGGCACTATCAGGAAGACAGCCCGCAGAATGCGCGGCAGCACGGCCGCATAGAAGACACTCGCGGACACCGGCGCGTTCAGGTTGCTCACTGTATGCGATGGCGGAGCGGAGAGCGGCAGGAACGCGAACAGGATTGCCTGCCCATCCATCATCAATGCAATTACTACAGTTGCTTGTATCCAGGCTGTGCCGGGCGAGAGTCGTGCCAATACAAAACCGCCCACCCATGCTGCTACCGTCAGCAGCAGCCAGCCGAAGATACTCGCGAGCAACATGGGAACCAGCTCAGACCACAGCCAGCCCGCGCCGAGATACCTGCGTGTCCAGTTGTCGGCATACATCCATAGATAAACAGACTGCACACTGCTCAACCTGGCCGCCGCAGTATTGAGCTGAAGCGCAAGTGGAATAACAATCCCTGCCAATAACAGCCATGGCCGGTAACTCAACCACGGTTGCAGCCTGCTTCGTGCCACAAATCCCAGCAGGCCGCGGAGGACAGCGAGCCTGTTTGCTCCTGCCTCGGTAAGGTCGCCCAGCAATGCTTCTCGCGCGTCCGGCCGGATCAACCGGCAGACCATTGCAATCGCCACTGTGATCAGCCTGTTCACCGCTTGGACCCGGTAGTGACCATCTCCCATGAAGTGCCCCGCGAAGCCTGCAGCACCGTCTCGAAGAATAAGGCCGCAGCTTTTTTCCCCTCTCGAGTGACCAGAACCATGCGTTTCGCCCGGCCGCCCCGCTCGGCCGTCGCATCGCCCATCCGGGTTCGGATCAACCCCTTGGCTTCCAGACGATCAAGCGTCGTATAGAGCGCGCCGATCGAACATCCCCGCTGTGTCGAAGCTTCAATCTGCTGTCGGACGGAGGCGCCGTAAGCATCCTCGCCCAGGCGCGAAGCAGCTGCAACTACAAGGTATTCGAATTCTCCAATCATATTAGTTCTACATTGTGATACTTATAATGAGAATAAGCAACTGTAATTACTGGAGTAGCCCATGATTTCTCGTTCCCTCACTCTCGCACTGCTTCTGATCGCATGCCGTGCGCCGTCAAATATGGCTGCCCCGCTGCACGCCAACACCAAATCCACTGTCACCGGCGCCGACACTCTGCAGCCTGAGGCTATCCGGAAGAAAGCGCCTGCGTTTCGATTAGTCGATGCTCAAGGCCACACTATCGATCTGCATGCCTTTAAGGGTAAAGTCGTTCTGCTCGACTTCTGGGCAACGTGGTGCGGCGGTTGCAAACTTGAGATTCCCTGGTATATGGCATTTGACCAGAAATATAAATCGCAGGGGCTGGCCGTCATTGGCGTCGCCATGGATGATGAAGGCTGGGCGAAAGTGCGTCCGTTTCTTGCGCAGCCGAAAGATGAAGAGACTGGCGGCAACACCGCCATGCAGTATCCCGTAATCCTCGGCAGTACGTCTCTCTCGAAAGACTATGGCCTGACCTCGATGCCGATGACCATCCTGATCGATCGTCAAGGAAACATCGCACTCTCCCACACCGGCGTCGTCGACAAAGATGACTTCGAGCTTCATATTCAGCAGCTGCTTAACGCCCGCTGATGAAGCCTTCGACGCTGGCTGCAAGTGTGCACATCGTTCCAAGGACGCCAGGCCCACCAGGCATGAAGATAGGCTGTAAGAGCGACTAATATGAGTACTGGGGGGGGCAAAAGTTGAACTCGCCGATGCTGGAAGAAACACTGGCTGAAAAGCTCAAACAAGCCATCCATCGAGATGACCTGGCTGACGTCCAGCTGCTTCTTTCCGACCATGCCGAACTAAGATCAGCGCCGATCGGCTACGGCGGCGACGGACCACTCACGTGGGCGGCCGAATGTCGCGGCCTGAAGCAGCCTTCGCCGTCAAGACTCGCCATCGTGGAGTGGCTCATCGCCAGCGGATCCGACGTGCACGAAGGTGACGATGCGCCTCTCATGCGCGCCAGTCTTCACGGCTCACGAACTCCCATGATGCAATTGCTTGTCCGGTTGGGAGCAGACGTAAACGCAGCCTGGCATGGTTCGTATCCGATCATTTTTGCCCCTTGCGAGACATTGGATCCGACGGCCCTCGCCTGGCTCCTGCAGCATGGCGCCGACCCCGACTGCGGCACCGAATCGTCGTGGCAATCCCGCGGCAGATCACACCCTGGAACGGCGCTCGACTACTTGCTCGGAACGTACATCCGGGATCGGGATTCCCTCAATGCATCGATCGACCTGCTTCAAGAAGCGGGCGCTCATTCGCAATTCGACGAGCCAGGCGTCATTGCCACCATTCGCGGCGATGTCGCTGCAGTAAGCAGACTGTTGCATGAAGATTCTTCTCTGGTCGAGCGGCGCTATCCATCTCTCAACATAGGCACGACCGCCGGACGCATGTTGACGCTCAAAGGCGCTACGCTCCTCCATGTCGCCGCCGAGTTCGGACAGCTTGAAATCGCAAAGCTGCTGTTAAGTGCCGGCGCCCGTGTCGACGCTCCAGCGCTCATCGATGCAGACAGCCAGGGCGGCCAGACTCCGATCTTTCATGCCGCAGCGCAGAATCGCGACTTCGGCCTGGGAGTGGTGCGTCTTCTTGTCGCTGCAGGCGCCGACCTGAACATCCACTGCAGACTGCCCGGCCACTATGAACGCCCGGAGGAAATTTTCGAGGGCACGGTTCTCGACTATGCTCGTCTCTTTCCCGGCGGCGACAGTCAGACGATTAAAGCGCTGCGTCACGCGGTCGAGGCGCAATAAGCGAGACCCTTTGTACCGGCCTGGAGCATTCCCTGGCGCAGAGAGTATCTTGATAGCCAGATGCCGAACTTCATCGAACGCTGGCTGCTTCGCCGCACCAGTTCCGTCGCTCCCAAAGCGCGCACCGCCTTCGGCAGTGACGCCACCACGACGCTGCTACGACAGACGATCCCTGCCTGTTCTTCATGCCGAGGTTCGCTGGACGGCCACAGCTACAGGTATTTCGCCTGCCACCCTGTCACGCCGGCGGATGCGCAGGACGAGGGTCCCGTCAACTTTCTGCAAGCCATCCAGGCCGAGGATTGGGCGACCCTTCACGCGAGCCAGAAGCCTGCTCTCGATGAACTGCTATTCGTGCTCTACGCCATCGCCTGTCCGCGCCCACCGGCAGGCAGCGGCATGGTCGCGCTTCTGCTCACACAGCCCGACCTGCTGATTCCGGACACCCTCTTTTTCCATCTCGCGCTGACATCGGAAAGCATGACGTCACTGCGCGCCAATTGCCCCACGTGCCAATGGATACCCTTCACCCCGCCGCTACAACTTCAGCAGGACACCGTCTAACAACCTATGCGCCCGCTTTTTTCTTTCCTCTCTGCTGTCTGCGTCGCCGCCTTCACCCTCATGACTCCCGATATGAGCGCGCAATTTTCCGGTCCACCGCCCACCACGCAGGTGCATGATGCCAGCGCACTCCGGCCGCCCGTAGGAGCACGCGTCGCCATCATCGAGTTTGAAGATCTCGAGTGTCCCGACTGCGCGCGCGCCAATCCCCTTCTGAAAGATGCGACCACGCAATTCCACATCCCCTGGGTTCGGCACGACTACCCGTTGCCCTTCCATGGCTGGAGTTTTCAGGCCGCAGTCAATGCCCGCTGGTTCGACTTGAAATCAAAGAAAATCGGCGACGAATACCGCGACGAGATCTTCGCTCACCAGAACGAATTCACGACACCGGACAGCACCGGAAGCGCCGAGGATGGCGGCGCCGGCTTACAGAAACTGAGAGCGTTTACTGACAAATTTGCCACCGCCCACCACTTGGCGATGCCCTTTGTCGTTGACCCACAGGGAAATCTGGCCGCTGCCGTCAAAGCCGATTATGCCCTCGGGCAGCGCGTCGGCATCGAACACACGCCAACCATCTGGGTCGTGACCAATCGTGCAAAGGGCGTGCCATTTGTCGAGGTCGTCGACCGCAACAAACTCTATTCGATGATCGAAGAGGCGCAGGCTGCAACAGGCCGATGAACGCCTGATCTGATTAACAAGCGCAGACGTCAGCCCAGCCTCTCCAGTGCCGCGATCCATGCCTTCGGCGTCGTTCCGAGCGTCCGTCGAAACATCTCGACGAAGGCGCTCGAATGACTGTAACCGACTCTATATGCCGTCTCCTTGATAGAGTGTCCCGAGACCAGCAGTTCAACCGCTTTCGTTAAGCGAACCTGTCTTCGCCAGAGCTCAAAGCTGAGCAGTCTTGCGACAGGTGCAAATAAGGCTCATCATCCCCGCATGACTGCTTTCACGAACCTGGGCAAGTGCAACCCATCGGATTCGTCTCGATCGTCAACGTCTCCCGCGCGAAGACTGTTTACAAGGATGTCCTTGGGCTTCGCCTCATCGCAGAAGAACCGCCGTTCGCGCTCGTGTTCGATGCCAACGGAATCATTGTGCGTCTGGGGATCGCGAAAGAACTTCCGCCATCCCACGGAACCGTCTTAGGCTGGCAGGTCCCTGAGATCGGGAGCGCGGTCAAAAGTCTGCAGCAATCAGGCGTCCGCTTCGAGCGCTTCGCAGGGCTCAATCAGTATGAGTCAGGCATCTGGACAGGGCCCACAGGTGCCAGGGTCGTCTGGTTTAAAGACCCGGACGGCAATACTCTGAGCCTCTCGGAGCACCCGAAGCTTCACCTGCGAAGTGATCGGGCGCCGTCCGCTGAGCTGTGAACCATTTCGGATCGGGCCTTTCAGCGCGAGCGCGGTCCGCTCGATCCCTGGGAGGCAGCAATTTTAACGATCTCGATAATTGATGACTTCCATCCCGCCTGGAAATTTATTTCATTAGCCTGTAAAGCGTGCTGCGTATACTCCGTGACAACATTTTTGTCTGGTTCTGCCTCGACATCGCCTTGACGAAGGTACCTGCACATGGTTACTGTGAGGCGTTCCATATTCGACCTGCGTTGTATTGACGGACTGGCATCCATAATGATTCATCTCTTCATCCTCCTGTTTTTCGGGTCAGCATTAGCCGTCGGGCTCTACTGTCTCTGGGTTGCTCTCCTCGTGGAAGTGAATCGCGCGCCGAAGTCAATGCGCTTCAACAATCATCGTGTTCTTCATCGCGCAATTGGCCATGCCTCGCCCCAGACTGCGCCCCACGCGCGCTAATCGGGCCAGTTCCTAACTGCAAGGCGAAGTCTGTTCAAGCAATGGCAAAACTTTGACCAAGGTTAAAGTTTGCCTGACGCTCTCTCCCCGAAACTTACCGCCTGTTCCCTTCTGGGAAACCTCTCCCACTCATTCCCGTTTCAGCAATGACAAATCCTCAAAAGTCACTTCAGCCTTGTGAAGGAACGTGGAGGCGGCCTACGCTCGTCTCCAATGAGAACTGGACGTCCACGCTCGGCGCTGGTAGTAGTCTGCACTTTTCTCTTGCTGGCGGTCTGCTCGCCCGCCTTTGCCACCAGAGCGGCGAAGGTGCACACGGTTGGACTGGGCATCGGAAAGCGCGTCCCTTATTCTGCCGCGACTGACCCTTCCGGCGCCCGGTCGACGGACAAGGATCTGCGCGTACGACCACTCATCGTGGATGACAGGATCAAGGATTGGACGACCGGCGACAGCCACGCGATCACCGATCGCAGCTTTGCCGTCCGTCGTGCGCTAAGGCTCAACGATGCCCTGCCGGGCGATAAAGGTGAGCACTGGATCTGGCAGAAAGGCCCATGGCTGCTCGTCGACCGGACCAACGGCCACTATGTCGCGCTCAAGCTCCCGGAATATGCACCGGATGTCTCCCAGGTCATCTGGTATCGGGACTACGCAGCCTACTGCGGACTCTCTGCCAGCGGAAAACAGCTCTACGCAGTGGTCGCGCAGTTAGGAGCAAGGAAGCCGGTATTGTCGAAAAAACTCGCGCCATGGCTTCCGCACGAAGTGCTGGCGGGTTCTTTGAACACTCCTGCATGCGCAGTGCCGGCCTGGCAGCGTGAGCCGCTGCGCGTTACCTTTCAGCACACCGGTGACGCCACCGTCAGTTACGATCTTGTCGGATCGTCCGCCGTGATGGTGGAAGAAGGCGACGGAGCCGAGGATTCCGGAGCAGACAGCGCCGCGAAAGCTGCCGGCGCGGGAGGTTCCCAGTAGCAGGCCAGACATTTCGCCACGCCTGTTCGCTGCAATTTAAGATAAGCAGGTGGAAAGTTTTGAAGCACTTCTGAAACAGGCTGAGGTCGCCCACGGGCATCTGTGTGCGGGCCAGATTCTAGGCGTCAGGATGGCCATGCTCGGCTGCAACCGTCTGGGGATTGATGACCCTCGCGGCGCGGATCGGAAGCGGCTCGTCACTTTTGTCGAGATTGACCGGTGCGCGACCGACGCTATCGGTGTAGTCACTGGCTGCAGGCTGGGCAAACGTGCCTTGAAGTTTCGAGACTGGGGCAAAATGGCCGCAACTTTTGTCGATCTGGCGCACGAAAATCGAGCTATCCGTGTAGCCGCACTCGAGTCATCGAAAGAGCGAGCCCGCGAGCTGTATCCCCATGTCGAGAACAAGAATCAACAGCAGATGCTCGCCTATCGGGAGCTGCCCGATGCAGATTTGTTTAGCGAGCAATGGGTGAAAGTCGACCTGCCGCCGCGCGAATTTCCCGGCTTCAAGGGCCATCGCGTCGCCTGTTCGATCTGTGGCGAAGGCATTAACTACGACCGCTTCGTGCGTGGAACGTTAGCCGAAGGAACCCCGGACGTCCTCTGCGCCAGCTGCGCCAATCCCGCTGACAGGTACTACCAGCCAATCGCCTGACGACCGACCACATGCTTAACCAGACCTGTCACGGCTCATTATCTGATGGGTGCTCCACGCCTGCCCGGATTGCAGTCGTCAGGCCAAACACATCCGGGGAGGGTTCGTTGTGGCAACATCAGTCATGCGCAGCACCAGTTGGCTTGACGGATAGTCCGTCCAGACTGTTTGGGCCAGCCGGGCGGCGAGTTCATCTGCATTCACAATCTCACAAATCGATTGTTCAGTATGAGTCCGGTTGAGCCGGGTCGGCAAAACGGATATACGCATCGCCACCACGTTCGCAACTGTCCGACTAACCAAAATTTTGCAGTCGAGGCTGGCTAAGCCAGCGCGTGGCCCAGTTGCAGAACGGTGCTTTCTCCAAAATGCCTGCCCAGTATCTGGACGCCGATCGGCAGACCTTCTTTGGATAGACCGGCCGGGACCGACAGGCCGCAAATACCTGCGAGGCTGGCAGTAACGGTATAGATGTCAGCCAGATACATCGCCACTGGATCGTCCGTTTTCTCGCCTATCTTGAACGCTGGCGTGGGCGCAACGGGCGTCACAATGGCGTCGAACTCGGCAAATGCCTTCAGGAAATCCTGGGTAAGCAGTGTGCGTACCTGCTGCGCCTTGCGATAGTATGCGTCGTAATAACCCGAACTCAACGCATACGTGCCGAGCAGGATACGACGCTTGACCTCCGCCCCAAAGCCCTCATCGCGGGAATTCCGATACATCGCGGAAAGGGTAGCCGCGTCTGGCGAGCGATATCCATAGCGAACGCCGTCGAAGCGGGCCAGGTTGGAGCTGGCCTCCGCAGTCGCCAGCAGGTAGTACGCCGGCACCGCATAGCGCGTATGGGGCAGTGACACGGGCTCAACTTTGCAGCCTTGCGAACGAAGCTTTTCAATCACGCCTTCAACCGCAGCGCGGACCTCGGGATCGAGACCATCACCGAAATATTCCGGCGGGACGCCGATGCGCAGACCCTCGACCGGCCTCTTCAAGTCAGCACTGTAATCAGGAACAGGTTCCTCGGACGAAGTGGCGTCCTGAGGATCATGGCCCGCCAGCGTCTGCAGCAGGACAGCGGCGTCTTCCACCGTATGCGTCAGCGGACCGACACGATCGAGTGAGGAAGCGAAAGCTATCAATCCATAGCGGGAGATACGGCCATAGGTCGGCAGCAGGCCAACCACTCCGCAGTAGGACGCGGGCTGCCGGATAGAGCCTCCGGTATCGGTGCCAAGTGTGGCAGCCGCCATGTTCGCTGCAATCGCAGCAGCCGAACCACCGCTCGATCCGCCCGGCACGCGATCAGGCGCTACTGGATTCCGTACGACGCCATACGCAGAATTTTCATTGGACGAGCCCATTGCGAATTCATCGCAATTCAATTTGCCCAGGACGATAGCGCCTGCCGCTTCCAGTCGGGCAACTGCCGTGGACGTGTAGGGCGGTCGATAGTCTTTTAGAATTTTTGATCCAGCCGTCGACGGGAGACCTTTGAATGTCAGAACATCCTTCACACCTATCGGCACACCCGCTAATGCCGGTAACTTCTGGCCTTGATGAACCGCGTCATCAACGGCTGCCGCCTTCGCCAGCGCGTTGTCGCGGTCGAGCGAAAGAAAAGCATTAATCTCACCATTACGTTCATCGATGATCGCGAAATAGTCTTCGACGACGGCGACCGCTTTCCGCGTTCCGGCGGCAATGGAGTCGCGCACACTTACCAGCGATTCGACCTTGGTCTTTGTAGAAAACACCCGGCTTTTCCAATCTTTCTGAATCCATCCCGCAATCGCAGGGCACTACCGCTCGATGACTTTCGGAACTTTAAAGAAAGCTCCGTCTGTTTCTGGCGCGCTCTGCATCACGGCAGCGCGATCGAGCGACGGCACCGGCAGATCCGCACGCAGTGTCCGACGTGAATCCTCTTCGCGTTTCACTAGCATCTCGCCGACCTGCGCCATCGGTGCGACAGCCGAGGTATCGAGTTCGTTCAGTTCCGCAACATAGTCCAGAATGGAGTTCAGGTCGCGCTGCATCAGCGTTTCTTCATTCGCCGTAAGGTGCAGGTTGCTCAACGCAGCGATGTGCCGTACTTCTTCCGCTGAAACTTTTTGACCCGTGCTGGACGACATCGGCTCTTTAGCTTCTCCCATTTACACGTAATACCAGTATACGTTTTGACGACAAAACACTTGAAGATCGGAGACCTTCAGGCTGGGATTCAAGTGGAATCTCTACCGGAAAGCTAGCAGATTTTGGAGATGTCAACCGGGGGGTCTTTACGCCCCGAGGCGCATGCGCCGGCGGTACGAGTCAGCAGTTTAAGGTCGCTCAGGAAGGTCGCCGACTGCATATATTCGGAGTCGAGCTTTGCTTTGCAGGGCGCCAGCCGCTTGACACAGAAGGTTTCCAACTCGTCTTCAGGAATTTCCCGCAGCATTTCTTCTTCGCAGCGGAAAATCAGAGTTGCGGCTCCAGTGAGTCCAGGGCGAAATGGCATCTCAAGTGTCTCGTGATGGGGCAGCTTAGGCCTGGGCCCGATCAAACTCATATCGCCTAGAAGCACATTCCAGAGCTGCGGTAGCTCGTCCAGTTTGAACTTTCGCAGCCTTGTGCCAACGCGTGTCACGCGCCGATCGCCATGCTTGGTGACCGTAAAATGCTGGTGGCGGCTCTTTACGTCCATGGTTCGGAACTTATAGATAGTGAACAAGTTCCCGTAGCGGCCCATGCGACGCTGACGGAAAATTACAGGTCCACGGGAATCCAGGCGAACCCAGAGGGCAATTAACAGGAGCAGGGGCCAGAGGACAAGCAATGCCAACGACGCAGCCGCAACGTCCATGACCCGACGGCCCTTTGAGAGGGTCCAGGGACTGGCGGCTGCTACCTTCAAATCGAGGTCAACATCCAGCAGATACGGGATCGTGAGCGTCGCTGAGCGTCGCGTCGCGTCCTGACGCGGCTCTGGCTGTACCTCATTCCAGAGACTTTGCGTCGCTAGGGTTCTGCCCGGTTCGAAAAGACTCATCCGCCGCCTATTGCCGAAAACGTCTCGGCTTTGATTCGATCCCAAGTCCAAATGGCAACAAGCAGTGCAAGTTGCGGTCAACATGGCGGTCGCAGTTCCCACTCGTTGCATGGGCGGGGTATGCACCATCACGCCCTAACCGCAAAGTTCCAGCTACCCGTCTATTGTACGATGCAGTTTCGATTCTGATCCTCAGACTCTTCAACACCAAACGACAAAGGAAGTTTTTCGCGAAAACGGAAATTGTATTCATACCGAAATGTCCGGCAGCCTATCTAATCTGACTGTGCAGACATGGACGCAATTTGCGACTGGCCGGACTCACTTTCGATTCTAATCGCCGGAGATGTGGACCGGCCCAAAATATGCAAGAGTGTCTGTATACTCAATAGTTTATCGGCACCCTCTGCCACGGCTTGCGGGGCACAGCCTTCCGTGAGGCCGTAAGTGGCCGCTGCACGCATCCCAAATGCCGAGAAATACTCCGAAGGGTCAAAACGGTTGAAGACAGAAGTCGCAGCGACCATCCCTGCAACGCACCTGCTTAGTACCGGCAACCGGCAGATTTCCGTCTTTTATCACTACCTCTTTCCGGACAACGTGGTCAGTGCAGTGCACGTGGACGAATTGTGCCAGGGACTCGTCGAGCGGGGGTGGGACGTCACCGCATTCCCTGCGAACCGGGGCTGCCGCGACGAAAACCTGACCTATGAACCATCTTCCTCGCATAAGGGCGTCAGGCTTGAACGCCTGTGGCGACCACGCTTTCGGCAGGCTTCGTCGTCCGGGAGACTTCTCAACGCCCTTTGGATGATCGCGAGCTGGAGTTCGCTGGCCTTTCGGCGAAACCCTCCCGCTGCCATCATTATCGGCACCGATCCGATCCTCAGTGTCACTGTGGCGATCTTCTGGAAACTGCTACGGCCGCGAACGCAGATTGTCCACTGGGTCTTCGACCTCTATCCGGAAGCTGCCTACGCCGATGGACTCCTCGCGCCCGAAGGCGTCTTCGCATACCTCCTTAAGAAAACTCTTCGTCGAGCTTATGCAGCCTGCGACGCACTGGTCGACATCGGCCCCTGCATGCGCAGGCGACTTAGCACCTACCCATCATCTGCTCGACGCGAGACCATCGTTCCGTGGGCGCTCGAAGAACCCGCCGCTGTCCTGCCGGATGCACCGGAGGAACGACAGCACATCTTTGGGAGCACGCGGATGGCCATGCTCTACTCCGGAAACTTTGGACGCGCTCATCAATTCGAGAATTTCCTGGCCCTCGCGCGGGCGCTCCGTGATGAGGATGCGATGCTCGCCTTCAGTGTTCGCGGAAACCGGGAAGTTGAACTGGGCGACGCCATTGCTGGCGTGTCGCCGGAAGATTCCTGCCCGGTCAGCCTGGTCCCGTTCGCCCCGCAGGAACGGCTCCTCAACCGTCTCGCGGCACCGGACATCCATCTCCTAAGTCTCATACCCTCCTGGACGGGACTCGTGGTGCCATCAAAATTCTTCGGTGCCCTCGCTGCCGGACGGCCAGTGCTCTTCAGCGGCAGTCCCGATTCTTCGATTGCCGAATGGATCAGGAAATTCGACCTGGGTTGGGTGCTGACGCCGGATAATATCGAATCCACGGCCGCCGAGGTAATCAGCTACGTGAACGACGACGAACGCGTTCTTGCGATGAAGCAGCGCTGCCGTGCTGTCTACCATGCCCACTTCTCACGCGAAGCCAGTCTGGACCACATGCACGCCCTGTTGGTTGAACTGGTAAGCAGGCCTCATCCCTCGGGCGCGTCCGCACCGCCAAGCGCGGCACGATAAACGCCCAGGGTGTCTGCGGCTGCACGATACCACGTGTACCGTTGTACCCGTTCCAGGCCCAGGGCCAGTTTCGACAGCCGGACGCTGTCATCGCCCAGCAACCGTGTGATTCCGGCAGCGAGGTCGTCTACACATTCAGGATCAAAGTAAAAAGCAGCATCCCCACAGATTTCCGGCAGCGCAGCGACACGGCTCACCAGGGCTGGACAACCGACGCTCATCGCTTCAAGCGGCGGAAAGCCAAAGCCTTCGTACAGACTCGGATAGACGAAGACCGCCGCATTTCGATACAAAGCCGCAAGTTGCGTATCGCTGACGCGCGGCAGCAGGTGCAAACGGTCTGTCAGTTGGAGCCGCGAAATCTCTAACATCTCCGCAGCACTCAACGGCCCACCACCCGCCGCCACCAGGTGCACATCTTTCTGTGACTGCTGCGCCAATGCCTGCAGTAGGAAAGGAAAATTTTTATAGACAGCGCGCGACCCTACGTACAGCAGGTAGGGCTGCTCACACGGCACCTCTCTGCGCTCATCCGCGCCGACTGCAGGAAGTGGAGAAAAACCATGATGAATGACAACTGTCTTTTCCTGAGCGATCGAAAAGTAGTGCAGTAGATCCTGCCGGCACGATTCAGAAATGCAAATAATCCGATCAGCCCTCGCGTATACCTTTTGCAAACGAGTATGGATAGCCAAAGCATCAGGAAACAGCTGCGGGAATCGATCGGGCGTACTGTCGTGATGTGTAACAACCACAGTTTTTGCACGGACGAACGGGAGCACCCTCTGATATGTTGCGTGGTAAACATCAAACCTTCCGCGCTTAGGTACCGCGACCGCGGTCAACGCTTCGTTCAATGCATAGCGCAGCGGTCCAGGGCGAATAGAAGTAGCAACGGAGGTAACTCCGGCCCGAGGCTTCAACGAACTGAATGGGAGCACGGACCTGTTGAAGCCGAGGAGCAGTTCGGGACTGCTCCTCCTACCGCTGTCATCCAAATCAAGCAATGCCTGCACCAGCTCAAAGTAGTAGCGTGAAATCCCGCCTGCATCCTGCAGCGACGTCACCTGGTGATCATAAAAAATACGCATCGTCAGCGGACCGCCTCGCTCCCTGAGATATCGGCGAGTTTTTGCCGTTCGACCGTACGCAGCTTCCAGGCCGCCAGACGACTAGCTTTTGAGTTGCGGAGGCGATGAAGAAGAAAGGCTAAAGTCATCTTCGAATAAGTTTTCTCATGATGTTTTCGTCTCTGGCGGAAGGCGCGCATCAGCATGCGCAACACGTGCATCACGTTTTCAGTTCGACTCTTGTACAGATCCAGAAATGCCTGCTCGGCGTAGAGAAAATTTTCATAGCGGGCTGGCGACATACTCCCGTCGTAGTCGAGCATCGTCATGCTATGCTGCAGCGAAAGATCGGCTGCAAAGTATATCTTCCGGCCCTGTAGATAAAGCTGGTGGAAAACGTACATGTCCGAGTGATCGAGCCAAAAATCCACGCTGTAGCCACCGATCGCCTCCAACGCAGAGACGCGCATGACCACGCCGCTATTTGCGGCGAAAGTTTCACCTGAAAGAACGCCCGGCTTACGTGTCAACACAGGCTGATCGCGAAAACGCAACACCTGCTTAGGTGAAAGTTGAAAGTCGCGATCAAGCAGAAGCGGCGCAATAGCAGCGACGCCTCCTGCACCCTGCAGCGATTGCAGATACATGGACATCTTTTCAAGATATTCGCTGGTCACTACCGTGTCCTGATCCAGCAACATCATCCATTCGTATCTACTATCGATACATACATGCATCGCAGCATTGAACGCACCGGTGACTCCGTCATTTACCAGTGCCTTCCGGTATTGAAAACCGAACTCGGTATACAGGCTGGTCTCGATGGCAGCCGGGTCCCCGGCGGGTGTGTTATCCCAAAGAAGTACATCGTAGCCTTCACGCAGTCGGGCGTTCTCGCGCAGAGCGTTTGCAATGCCCTGCACCGTGATTGAATCCTGCGGGAGCATCCGATACAGGACGACCACGACCAGGCAGCGGCGCGTTTCCGTCATTGCTGCGCAGACCTTTTTGTCGTGGCTTCACGACTGGCTTGACCATCCTCCCATGACTCACCGGTCCACGGCCTGGCACTCCGCAGGTTCTCCCGCCAAAGTCGGATTCGGTGTTGCCGCGTCATGCCAAGACGGCGTGCGAGCAGTCGCCATGTCTGCCTCGTGAAGCCTCTCGGATCGTTGCGCCTTCGCTGCTTCACGATGCGCCCCATCAATCGCGCGGTATACAGCCAGCCTTCCGCGCGCGTGCCGTACAGATCAAGCGATGCAGACTCGGCTTCAAGAAAATTCTGGAATCGTTCCTCGCTCATCGATGCGCGATCTTCTGTCAGCGACAGGCGATGCTCAAGACGAATGTCCCCTGCGATCCACACGCGCCCTCCTGATCTTCCAATGGCTCGGAAAAGGGCGTGATCCAGAAAATCGAGCCAGAAGCGAGAATCGTAACCACCATTGCGCTTTAACCATGTCACCCTCACCAGCGCTCCCGAATTAAACGCGCGTACATCGCCGCGGGCCACGCCTTTGAAGCCTGCGGGCAACGCACTTTCGTAGCTCGTCTTTGCGATGAAAGGAGAATAGATTTCACCGGTCGTGCTCACTAGTTCAGGAACGATCGCAGCAATATCCTGGCGGTGATCAAGAGCGGCTGCACGCGCGAACATCTGGCGCAGAAAATCGACCGGCAGCACAGTATCCTGGTCGAGCGTTAGAAGCCACGCCGCATCTATCGCAAGGCCACGTTGAAGCCCGGCGTTGTACGCCCAGGCTATCCCTGCATTCTCTTTCCTCGGTAGATACTCCGCCCATGTTGGAAGCATCGGGGCGGCCGACTGACCAGCCTCATTTTCACAAATCAATAATCGAAAGTTGAGATCTGCGGAGAGGTCTTGTACCTGCGATTTCAGACTGGCCCAGCAGTCTGACTCAGCCAACGGGCATCGATACAACACGAGCACAGCCATTACCTTCATCGATGCAGGAGGACGGCCAAACCCACCTGCCATATCACTTGCTGCATCGGGAAGAACAGGCACGCTTGCAGTTGTTGAAGCGGCCGCAGGATCAGTCACGCCAGATCCCGGCTTCCACTCGCTCAAGGATGCTGACCACGCAGTGCGGATTTCACCGCCCACATCTTCAAATGAAGGCGCGGATCTTCATCGATGTAGTCATACACGTACAGGACCACGCAGCGAACGCAACCCAGGATGAAGCCACCCACGCCACCGAGAATCGTGAACAGGATGGTTTTGGGAAAATAAGGCAGCACCGGTTTTTCCGCCGGATCCACCACCTGCACAACCGGCGCAGATTTAGCTTCATCGATACGCGCAGCTTCGAGCTGCTTAGCCAGCAGTTCGTAAAGCGTGGTGTGATACTGCACGTCGCGCTCTTTGCGAATGTACTCGAGCGAAAGTCCCGGGACCTGTGACGATGGAATACCGAGGTCATCGTTGCCCTGCACGCCTGCTTTTCCGCGCATCGCTGCCAACTGTTTGCGCAGCCCGGCCAATTCGGATTCTGTCCGGATCACGTCCGGATTCTCGTCCGTCGAGGAAGCGCGCAATGCCGAAAGCTGGATCATGCGGCTGGTTATGTCAGCCTGCAATTGCGAGATGCGGCTGATGGTGACCGAGGTCTGGCCCTGCAATTGAATGACGCCGGTCTTCTCCTCAACTTCTTTGAGGGCAACCTCGGCATCGGCCAGTTTGTCTTTTTCCTCGGCCAACTGCTGGTCAAAAAACAATCGGCGCTGCGAGGCCTGGCCGATCGCAATCGTAGTGTTTAAGTCATGCAGGCCACTGGAGTAGGCATTCGCAAGGTCCATCGCACGCGTGGCACTTTCATCGGACACAGTAACAGTGATTAATCCATCCTTGTCTCCAACGAGCTTGGTACGCGAAGCAAGCTTACCCGCAGCACCAGGCACGGAATTGATCTTGTAGGCCTTCGTCAGATTGAAATCCTTCACGATCTTCTCTGCGACCGTTCGACTCTGCAGCAAGCCGATATACAAGTCTGACGGACTCTTCGCACCACCGCCGCCCAATCCACCAAGCGCACCCAGTGCACTCAGCTGGCCAAGCAGGGCAGAACTGCTCTGCTGCTCCTGCGGCGGCATCATGACAGCATCCGCGCGATAAAGTTTTTTCTGGGCGAGCGACCAGCAGAAAAGCGAAAGGGCGCCGGCCAGCGCGAAGATCAGCAGCAGCCACTTGCGGCGCGCAAAAATGAACAGGACATCGAAAAGGTCGAGTCCCCGCTGCGGTTCTGCTGCCAGCGGGGCGATCTCGGGTTGGTACGTCGGTGGATACATGCTTCCCATAAGTTCTCCTAGCGGATCGCCGAGAAGTACGCTATGCCCAGGCCAATAGACGAGAAGAGTTGCGCAAAGTTGGAGAAGGCACGAATGCTCGAACCCCTGTAGACCTTCTCCGGCACCACGATTGTGTCGCCCGGATTGATCCCCTCATCTTTAAAGGTATTGCCCCAGAAAGACGTCGACGCCTCCTTGCTCAACACCGCCCCATCTGCGCGCACAATGAATATGTGCTTCCTGTCTGCATCGCGATTCGGTCCGCCTGCCTGCTGTAAATACGCCATCACTCGACCTTTTTCGTTGTACAGGAAAGAACTCGGGTCATAGACGGCGCCGACTACGTTCACACTTGGCGGAACCGCAGGAATCACGAGGCGATCGCCGTCCTGAAGCGGCAATGTTGGCAGTTCGGCTACCTGGCTCGCCGTCGGCTTCAGGTTCAGCACAATGCGGCCACTGGCGCGCAGCAGCTTCAAACGCGAAACCAGGAGTTGTGTCGTTGAGAGAGTAGCCTGTGAACTCGCAGAATCCTGCGCGCTGACTGCGTTCGCCGACGAAGCCACAGCGGCACGATCCATCTCGATTTCCAATGTCGACACGTAGTCATCGAGCCTTGCCTGCTGCGCTACCCGCGTAGACGCCCGCGTAAATTCCGACCCGAACAGATACGCATTCGGCGTCAGGCCACCTGCACGTTGAACGATATCCCGCAGTGTCTCACCGGGCTGCACGCTGTAGATGCCGGCGTGCACAACCTCACCCTCAAGACGGACGAGTTTGGTCTGCTGCATCAGCGGTACATGAATATCAGCCTCGGAGAAAATGGTGATGATGTCGCCTGGTTCAAGCGCCAGGTCCTGCGCAGGATCGTGCGCAAGCACCAGCTTGCCCAGGTCGAACGGGATCAGCGTCGTTCTAAAGGTCTTAGGATCAAGCCGCTCGATCACAGCATAGGACCAGTCAATGTCAGGCGCCGGCAGGTGCACATCGTTGATACGATCGGCTCCCGCCGTATTTTCTGTGTACGTTCGGCCCTGCTGGTCAGCCAGCGTGGTGCCGCCCAAAACAGAAGTACGAATATTACAGGTAACACCCGGGATCTGCTGCGCGGTGGTGGGGTTCGTCTGCCCGGTCACTATTTCCGGAGAGGCAACGTTGGCGGGGCAATCCGGCAGGCTGGGATTCGTAGCCGTACCGCCTCCTGATCCCATTTGTGATGCGAGCTGCTGATACTGGTCATTCTGTCCAGTTCCACCGGTGGTGTTGCGATTACTCGAATAATTTCCGTTGGACTGGTTGTTGTTGTAGTTCGGGGTGTTTGAGTTATTTCCCTGCTGGTAGTTATTGTTGCCCTGCGAATTACCATATGGCTGCTGCTGATTGTTGTTGTAGTTAGTTGGTTGAGCGGCATACCGCTGCGTAGGATCCGGCTCGAAATCCGGACTCGGAATTCCGGCATGGTTGCGCTTCTGCCAGTAATTGCGCGTCACGAGGGCTGCGCTGTCCGGAATCAGCTCGCTCAGCCTCATGCCCTCATGCCAGCCGAATCGACCAGGGTCAGCAAGGTTGCCGCGCATTGTAATGGTCTGCGAAAAGCGCGGCGTGATCGGCATGATGCGGAGAATATCGCCGTCGTGCATCACAGTCGATGTCATCGCACTCTTACTCATGGAGACAGAAACGGTCGTGCGCTCATGTTTGTCGCTGATGCGCTCGATCACCGCGTTGGACATCGATGCCAGGATCGACAGCCCGCCCGCGTCCTTGATGACCTCGGCCACCGTCGTGTCATCCTTCAGCTCATAAATTGCTGAATTGCGAACGCTGCCAAAGACCGCCGCCTGCGGACCAACTGGCGGGATGTAGATGACATCGCCCGGCAGCAGCGGAACGTCTTTCGATTTGTCACCGTAGATGAGCAGATCATAAAGATCGAAATCTGTAACCACCTGCCCCGCACGCCGCAACTGGATGTGCCGGAACGAACCCTGCGGCGCCGGCCCTCCCGTCACGAAGAGCGCGTTCACCAGCGTACTGAGCGAGCTCACCGTGAACGACCCCGGCTGTCTTGCATCGCCCGAAACGTAAATGCGAATCGAGTGTAGCTGCCCCATGCTGACGGATACATTGAAATTGCGATAGATCTTCGCAATCTTTCCCTGCAACGTTGTTTGCAACTGCGAGAACGGGATACCTGCGACAGCGACCGGCCCAACCTGCGGCAGGTAGACCATGCCGGTGCGATCGACCGTTACAGTTGCGTTCACACTGACCTGGCCCCACACGTGAACGACCAGTTCATCGCCAGGCCCAACTACGTAGTCCGGCGTCACCGGCACCTGCTCCACCGGGGCGAACGTTGAAGGTGATCCCCAGAACAGGTCTGCACCATAAAGCGGCAGGGTTCGTCCGGTCGAGGAGAGCACCATTTTTTGAAACTCGGTTTGCTGAGCCAGTCGCAGCGCGCGGTCCGGATTGAATCGGTACTGCTGCCACCAGTCATTGGAATTATTCTGATTCTGTTTGTCTGTGTACGTCGGACTCGCTGCAAAACCTGTTGCAGGATTGAAACCCTGTGTGCCCTGCGCTCCGCCGAGATTCAGATTTCCCGCACCGGCTGAACCACCCTGGTTGCCGTAACTGGTGCCGGACTGTCCGGCGGCACCCGGCGACGGAATGGTCATCGTCGTGGAATCAGTGCTGCAGGTGGAGGGGTCCGTCGGATCGCATCCCGTTTGCGCCCGCAGTAAAACCGGCGTCAGCACCCATAACGCTATGCACGATGCGATCGCGACCTTCAAGCGGCAAATATTCCGCCACTCCTTCGCATAACAAGAAACATGCAGCGAATCTTCTCTCTTAGAAGACAGCAAACGCGCACGTTGAGGCTCCAGGGACGCCAGGGCTACTGCTATGACTCGATTCTTCATACAGATACATGGCGCGGTAACCGCCCGTGAAAGGTCCACCATTCACGCGGAAGTTCATAGCTGAACCTCCACCATCTTCAACTCCTTAACCACCAGAAAAGCGCGCTGTTGGGACTGTCAACCAGTTTAGAGCCTGGAAGCACTTCGGCAAAGTGTCCTTGCATGCAACCCGCGCCTTTGCATTCACGGCGTGACGTGGATGACCAGGTGCATGTCTCGGTGCCCCGTACCGCAAAACCTGGTGCAACGGCCGGTGAAATCACCCGGCGTCGACGGCGTCAGGAGAAGCGAAACCGGGTGGCCCTTCACCACGTCTGCGTGAATCTGCAGGCCGTCCACTCCCAGCGCATGGGGCACATCGTCGGATATGAGTAGAAGTTTCACCGGCTCACCCTGCTTCAGGGTGATCTCCGCGGGAACAAAGTCGAACTTCCTGGCATGCACCGAAATCGTACGAACAGGCAGAATGCCGGCATGCGCGTGCCGGTTTGCTAGCCACCAGACCAGCCCTGCAACAAGAGCCAGGACAATCCGCAGCAGTAGCCTTCTCCCATGCTTCCTTTCAGTCTTGTCCATCTGGATCCTGCTCCGGGCTGCCTGCAATCTCTATCAACATGGCATCTCCCGCACGACCTGTAAAGAGACCATGCCCTTTGACGGCCCAGCGTATCTTTATTGCTCCACGATCAACGTAATCGTCGCGGTCTGCTTGATACCGGGGGCCGACACACTCAGCGTAACCGTGTCGGTGGTTCCTGTAGTTACACCTGTCCCCGTACCGCCGCCGCCTCCCCCGGTGCTGCCGCCAGTGCTCTTCGTCGTGAAGGCGCAGCCAGCCAGTCCCCCCAGCAGAAGGACCGCAGCCAACTTCCAAAGGCCTTGTAGCCGTGAAGTTCGCTGCAACCGGCTTTTCGGGAATGACCACAGTGGTATTGCACATGCGAGGACCAGCGTGCCGAATCCCCACAGTCTGTGCACCGTGCTGTCGCTTGCCGGCCGCGGTCTCAGCGAAGAGCTGACCACCGGCGCCAGCGTGACAGTAATGGAACTGGCCTGACCAGCCTGAAGTTGCACTGATCCCGGGCCGGCTCCTCCGCTGGCCGAACAAGTGTAGCCCGCCGGGGCGCCGCTGCATGCAAGGGCAAGTGTTCCGCTGGAAGCGCCGACCGGCTGCACATTTACCTCGTAAACGGCTGTCTTGCCGCTGACTATCGTCTCAATGGAAGCGCCCCTGACCGGTGAGACCCCGATTGCGGCGGCCAGTGTAAAGCTGATTCCTTCACCGCTCAGCCCGGTCGTAAAGCTCTGATTGCTACCCGTGATCGTCAGGACACCGGTCCGCGGCCCTTCCGTCGCTGGCGTAAAGGTGACATCCGGCTGACAGGATGCCGCCTGCGCCAGCGATGTCCCGCAGTTTCCGGCCGAGGTTTGAAAATTTCCTGTAGCCGAAAACAGCAGACCTGTAAGGACTCCGTTCCCATTGTTGGTAAGAGTCACAGTCTGCGGCGCGGAGATCGATCCGACGCCCTCTATTCCGAAGTCCAGGTTGGCCGGGCCGACCGAGGGTACCCCGGCTCTCGCCACCCCGGTGCCGATCATCGCAATCGTCTGCGCGCCGGCTCCGCTGTGTAAAACGTCTGAAATCGCCAATGTGCCGGTCCGATTTCCCGCGACAGTCGGCGCGAAGTTTACCTGGACAGCACACGTATTGTTTGCCGGCACAGTCGTACATCCGGCCTTCACGATGAAGTCAGATGAACTGGAACTGGCGCTGACCAGGGTGAGTGGCTCACTCCCCGTGTTGCTGATGACCACAGTCTGCGTCGAGCTGATAGTCCCCACCAGTTGCGGTACAAACTGCAATCCGGCGCTGGTGAGACTGCTGCCGCTCAGCCCATCGGTTGCCGGCGAGAGGCCTGTTCCAATCAGCAGGGCGGTTAACGTGCCGGTGCCGGTGGTCATCGAAAACGTACCGCTGGCTGCACCACTAGCCACCGGTGCGAAGACAATGCCGACAGTACACGAGGTCTGCGGCGGATCACTGTTGCCGCACGTATTTCCGGCTACCTGATAGGCGCCGCTGACGACCCCGGGCGCCAGCGAGACGGCGACGGTACCCGAGTTCGCAATCGTCACATACTGGGCAGTCGAAAGGGCACCCACGGCTGTCGGTGGGAAGGTGAAGGTGACAGGCGTCAATGTCACTTGGCCAGCCGTGGTCGCACCACCGGACAGAGATGCTGTTGCTTGTCCACCGGGCAGATTCCCCAGCACGGTCAGCACACCATCGCGAACGCCTGTTGTCTGCGGATCGAATGCGATCGACACTACGCAGTTAGCTCCGACGGCGACGGTTCCGCTGCAGTTATCCTGCTCGTTGTAATCGCCGGTGACTTCGATTGCACTGACTACGAGCGCCGCAGTACCGCTATTCGTGACCGTTATAGTCTGTGTTGCGCTGAGTGTGCCCGCTGGCCGACTTGCAAATACCAATGCATCCGGATTGAGCACTGCAGTAGTCAGCGTGGCTGAACCCTGGGCGAGCGCGCTGACCAGGGGTGTCTCCCAGATACCTCGTCCATACGAGGCTGCGCGAAGCAGCCCTGCGCTCCCCGTTCCCCATGCCTGGATGGACGTGATCGGCACATCCGGCAGCAAGGTGCCAAAGCTGCTCCAGCATTGCAAGGGGCCGGTAAAGCAGTCGGAAATCGCTGTCGTTACAAAAACTCCCGCGTCTGTCGCCAGGTAGACAATATTCGCATTGCCCGGATCGATAACCAGACCGTTTATCGGTATATCCGGCATGTTTGCGGAAATACCCGTCCAGGTCTGGCCCTGGTTGGTCGAGCGATAGATCAGCGGCTGGCTGATCCCATTGCCGGGTAGTCCCTGGATAGTCGCGTACACGGTCTGACCGCTGGTGTCGTGCGCGTCCGCCACGACAGAGGACACCGTAAATCCTCCCGGATTGAAATGCCCTCCAAATGGATCGTTGACGACCAGCGATGAGTACATGTCCGTCCAGTTGGCCGGTCCCACAACGTTTCGATCCACAGTCTGCGTAAAGACATGCCCCGCTACCGTACCGCCACCTGCCGCGACACCGCTGCGGTCTGTGCCGTACATCCCGGCGTAAAGGATTTCCTGCGTCGTGACGATTCCGTTCCCCGTCAGGATGGTGCCGCTGGCCCCCAGCGTGCTGATCTGGGCCTCCCCGTTGCAGGCTGGTTCGTCCGGCTCATTCAAGACCGTGCTCAGTGCATTGCCGCTTGACCAGTTGGCCGTCCCACTTGCCACACTCCCGCGCCACACCCGGCAGGTTCCGACGATCATCATCGAGGTATTCTGCGGATCGAGCATCCACACGGCAGGATTCAAAAGCACCTCTCCGTCGGAGTCTGTCTGAGCATCGCCAACGACTGGCGGGTAGGGGAAGTCCGTCGCTTCACATGCTGGCCCCGTGTCACACATGTAAATCGAGACACCGACACCGGCGGCATACCAGTTCACCGGGTTCTGAGGATCGATGGCGACGGAGGATCCGTATCCGTCCAGCACTTGCGGCCATGACGCCCCCGACCCACTCACAGCATTCCCCGTTCCCGAGACACCATTCACTCCTTGCGCCGCCAGAAGCGTCCCGGACTGGCCCGGGTCCTGTGCGAAGGAGGCGACTTCAGCCAGCGACCCCAGGCTGCCATTCAGATTCTGCAGATCACTGCTGCACAATGATTGTTGCGTGATTCCATCCGTCGAGCGCCACAACCCGCTGTCATTGCCAAAGAACATCAGCGGGCCGGGTACCGTACCAGCCACACCGACTGCGTGCTGGAACGGCGCAATCGAATCGACCGCGCAGCCGCCAGCGTTGTTCGTCATATTCTGCCAGGTCTTTCCGCCGAGCAGAGAGTACTTGTAAATATCTTCCGTCCCCGCATACAGCAGTGTGTCCGTGCCGGCGGCAGCAGGTACCGCCGCGAGCCACAGGTCATAGTCGCCCCCGGCAATCGCGCCACTGCCGTTTTCCAGCGGCGCCGAAGGCAGCTGCTTGCTGAACATGTTCGCCGTGCCGGTGGTGCAGACGCCCCCACTGGCTGCGCACACATCCTGCCAGATTCCCTGGTCAGGATTACCTTGCTTGAGCGTATTGAAAGGAGCCACCGTGAACGCGAACATATCGCCGGTGACCGGCTGCACAGCTAGCGCCCCTCGGACGATAGGACAACTCTGCGCATTGCCCATCCCATTTCGGTTCGGGGGACAGTTGCCCGGCGATAGCCCTGCGCCTGGCTGATTCGCGAGGCGCGTCCAGGTAACGCCATCCGGCGAGCTGTAGTAGCCGTGGTACTGAACCGCCGCGTAGAACATCCGGCGAAACTTGTTCCATACCACTGCAGTCACGCCGTTCCCGCTGTTACCGCCGCCGTACTCGTTAAATGCGCCTGTTGCCGGCCCCTGCACCTCCTGGTTCGGACCGTCAGTGATGGTCGCAAGCTGCCAGTTTGGGGGCTTCGGTGATCCGTTGTCGACAGAGTAATAAAGGCCCTGCAAGCTATTCGACTGCAGGGCATTCACCAAAATGCCATCGAGAGCCTGGGTCACTGCCGCGACAACCAGGCCAGGCGTACTCGTACTCCAGGCAAAACCGGCAAACCCTTCGCCGACAAATGAATGCGGCGGCCCGGTACCGTACACATCATCGCGCGATTCATCAATGGACTGCCACGTAACTCCGTGATCGATGGAACGCAGCATTCCCTGCCCATAGTAGGAGTCCAGCGCATCATTGGGATCGCCCGTCCCGACAAGCACCACACCTGTTCCACCCGGCTGTACGGACACCGCGCCAATACTCAGCGAACTTATGTCATTGACAGTCGGTGGCGCCTGGTCCGTCATTGGCTTGAAGGTCACCTGTGCTGCCGGACCAGCCGCATTGCTTGACCTCCACACACCGCCGCCCGTCGTTCCAAGAAAAACCGTGTTACCCGTCGTATCGGAAGCGTCGATCTCAATACTGGTAACCCGGCCTGTGACAGCTCCGTAGGCGGGCGTGATCGTCTGCGCGGGACCGAGCGGCTTCCATGGCGCAGTCAGGTTGAAGACAGTGGCGGAACTTAGCGGCTGGGCATGCCGTGCGGCGCGCGCACGCGCCAATACGTGGGCGACGCCGGGGCTGGCAGTCGACCGCTGTTTCGACAGACCGCGCTGGGCCAGAAACTGCTGTGCAGCGGCACGTCTCTGCTGGGCACCGGCTGACCCGCCCGGCGTCACTTGCGCACCGACCGACCGTACTCCGGGATAAACAACCGCAAGAACGAAAAGCCACGACCAGAAGCGTTTCAAGTGAAGCCGCCCATCAAACCAGCCGGCCTTTGCAGACCAGCCTGAAAGTATTGCAGGCTGGATAATCTCCTCTCCTTCGAGATGGAGGAACACCAGCGCTAAGCAGTGATTTACGTCACAAATTGATACAAATGTGCTGAACTGGGATCAGTATTGATGGAGCAGGAGCAGGTGGCAAGCCCCGAATCGGGAATACGCCACTCCACCAGGCACGAATGGTCAGTGGCAAGTCAGTTACCAGCTGAAACATCGGCGGCAAAGGCCTCGCGATACCACGCGACCGTTCGGCGCAAACCCTCTTCAAACCCGACCAGCGGCTGGTAGCCGAACGCTTCCTTTGCTGCCGAAATATCCGCCAGCGAATCCAGCACATCGCCATTGCGTGCGGGACCGAACAGCACTGGCTGCTTGAAATCCAGCAGCCCGGCCAGTACCGCGTACGTTTCCTTCAGCGTATGTCGTTCGCCGCAGGCAACGTTAAAGACGCGCCCGGCAACTTTCTCGGCCGGCGCAACAGCCGCCAGCAGGTTCGCCGACACGGCATTATCGATGTACGTAAAGTCGCGGCCCTGATCGCCTGTTCCAAAGATGGTGGGCTGCTCGCCACGCATCATCTGCAGGATGAACTTCGCCATCACGCCGCTATACGGCGAATCCGGCACCTGCCGCGGCCCGAAAATGTTGAAGTAGCGCAGGCACACCGTCTCCAGTCCATACACCTGCCAGTAGCTCTTCATGTAATACTCGCCGGTCAGCTTCTGCACCGCATACGGCGCAATGGGCATCGGGACCATGGTCTCGCGGCGCGGCATCCCCGGCTGGTTTCCATAGGCCGACGACGACGCGGCATATACCACCCGTTTCACGCCCGCAGCCTTCGCCGCATTCAGCAGGTTAAAGGTGCCGTTGATGTTGCATTCGTGGCTCGGGATCGGCTCCTTCACCGAGCGCGGCACAGAAGGCAGCGCACCCTCGTGGAAGACGATATCGACGCCATCGCATGCCTGCTGCATCGCGGCAGAATCGCGCAGATCTGCCTCGCGAAAGTCGATGCGATCGAGCAGCGGTGCAATGTTTTCGCGCTTGCCGGTGATGAAAGTATCGACACCGCGGACCGTATCGCCGCGCTTGACCAGCGCCTCCGCCAACGATGAACCAATAAACCCGGCAATGCCAGTAATCAGATAAACAGCCATGCGCCCTCATGCTTCCCTGTTGAGCGTAACAAATCCGGCAATGCGGGCCTGGCCTGATGGCCGGAAGTGTCGTCTATGAACTACGCGCACCTCGGTGGCCCAAGCCGCGTAGGCCGCGCTTCGTGTCACGGCTGCAGCCATGCCTTTTGTCTTGGGCTTGCGGTGGCGTGATAGCCCTCAGCCCGGCCATTTTGTCATCTCGACCGAGGCGGAAAGATCCGCGTCTTTCATCCTTCATCAATCCTTGAAGTCCATCGACGGCAACCCCTTCACGATCTCCATCGTTTCCAGGGACACCGTGATCACCTGCCCGATCAATCGCAGAATATAGCGCTCATCCTCTGCACGATTCGGATCGTTCACAATGCCCGACCGCTTGTCCGTCGTTACGCGGTACTGGTCGATCACCCATTCCAGCGCCGACCGGTTCCCAGCCGATATTCATACGCACCAGCCGGAATCCCACGCAGCGTCAACGCCTCGTTATACCGCAGCTCCGTCTTGTCCTTGCTGAGAGACATCTTCTCCACGCGCAGCGTCCACTTCACCTTCGGCGTCTCAATCTCTTCCAGCGGATACTCCGGCTGCTTTTCATAATCGATGTGGAGCTCCATTAACCGCTTCCCCGCCTTGGCAAACGCGTGAATGTCCGGAGGAAATGGAATCCGCGGCAACTCGCGCTTCAGGTTCGCCGCATACCGTGTCCGATATTCAGAATGATGCAGCAACGCATAGGTGGAGTGAAAGATATCCCACTTAGTGATGGCGTCCGATTTGTAGTACTTGCGGTAGTGAGCGAGCGCCCAGTCCGTGATGTTCTCTTGACGGTTCGTGCCGTCTTCGTCATAGGTGTAAAAGGGGAAGCATTGTGTTTTTTCCAAGCAGTCGTGTGAGGGAATCAAAGAAGCAGCTAACGTTGAGAATGGCTGCTTAGCACCCTTTCCGGACACGCACAGAACAACGTTTTCGCTACTTGTTACAGGAATGTACTTCGGAAAGGAATAACGATCCTCGTTAAAGGTGGCACTAAAGAAGTATAGCCGTCCATTAAACGGCCTATAAAGACCGTGCCGAATATCTTCCTTCAAGAATTGAAGGCTGTCTGCTCTCTTTATGGCACTTATGCTCCGACGGATCCACTTGATCTCCGCTGGCATCTTCTTCAGAAATTTGCGAATGCTCTTCGGTCGGCCGTTAGCTTTCCACCTTCCTAGTTCGGCATTGAAGTTGGCGAGCATCTGAGTTGCGCGAGCTTCCAATACACCTTGATCGTAAGAATAGACATATGAGTCATTGTTCGATTTTGGCGCATTGGAATAGCTGTTGAAAATTGCGGTGGTCGAGGCATCTTGGTTTGTGCGGCGCACGGTCCCTAAGCCGACAAAAGATGCGAATCCAGCTTCGAGACCTTGCGTCAGCCAGACATGCTGCGGATTCGGGGTGATCGTTGCGAGTGAAACTCCAGAGAAGCTGCTCCATTTTTCAAGCAGACTTGTCTTTGCTGAAGAAGATAGATAGTCATCCACTGAAAAAACGTGAATTCCGGACTTCCTCATTGCTGGATTGCGAACGAGCATCGTGATCCCGACCCCTACCCTTATCTGATTGTTGAAAATGTTCCCAGCCTCTTTTTTGCGACGTTCACCTGAGGTTCGCGCGTCCCCTTTCATGTTTAGGTGCAGCACCAATGAGAACTCTTCCGCAAGGTAGCGGCGCATACCATCAAACGCGATGCCCTCTAAGAATCCGTTATTCGTCACATAGCAGATGACACCGCTATCCTTAATGCGATCGCTCGCCCATCGGAAGGCTCGCACATAATGATCAGTCAAGGCATTGGTTAGTGTGGCCTTCGAAGCAGCGATGTAAGTTCGCTTTATCTTTGTGTCCAAAAGAGGGTATTTACGATTTGGGTTGTCGTCAGAGGAATCACGTTGTCCTGCGTTGTAGGGAGGATTGGCGATAATTAAAGTTATCGTGGCGGCATTCTGCTTTTTGATCCGTTCTGTATTTTCTGCGGTGAAAAGGCCTGCAGTATCAAACGTATCAACCAGGCAAATCCCTTCAAAGCTCGCGTACTCGCCCATCCTCTCCATATACGCATGCTCAATGTTCATGCTGGCGATGTAATACGGCAGCAGCATCACTTCATTGCAATGCAATTCATTCGCATACTTCTGCTTCAACTTTGAAGTTTTGATCTGCTGCATGATCCGAGTAATGAAGTTACCCGTCCCGGTGAACGGATCTAGAATATGCACGCCCTCATCCGACAGCGACTTACCAAACTCCGACTTCAACATCTCTTCTACGCTGCGCACCATGAAGTCCACAATCGGCTGCGGCGTATAGACGATCCCATGCGTGTCGGCCTGCTTCTTATCAAAGCTCTGGAAGAACTTCTCGTAAACCGCATTTAAAAAATGCTGCTTCTCGGTATATCCAGTCTGCGACTCTGCCGCCTTCTCAATTGCGGTATAGAAGCGGTCCAGCGGTTTCAGAAACTCATCACGAGAGAAGTGCCGGTTCGTAATCGCGCGGATGACTTTTTCAATCTCAACCGCGATCACATTCCGGTTCAGGAACTCCTGGTTATTGAAAACCTTCCGAAAAATACGCTCGGTCAGCAAATGCTGCACCAGCATCTTCTGAATTGCCGGATCAGCTAATTCGGGGTTGATCGACTGGCGGCACAACTCGGCGAAACTTAGAAACTTCTCGCGGAAATCTGCGTTCTTCCTGTGCTCGTCTTCCAAAATCTTCGTGACGCCGCCGGCAAGATCAGGAATCTTCTCCGAGAACTTGAGCACCGCCTCTTCTCAGTCAACTTCGTGCGCCTGCCGATGCTCAAAAAACAATTGCAGCAACTCAACCAGGTTCTCTGGCTTCGCCAGGTCGCAGTTCATAGCAATGCGATTGTCCTGTGTAGAGCACCGCCCGTTCCGGCGACTGGAAGACGATGTTGGTCAGCGGTTTAGCCCTCCTCCACCTTCGCCTTGATCTCCTTTTCAAGATCGTCGGCTGTGTCCTTCGCCTCTCACAATCCGTGCACCAGCGTCAGCGCATCGACCAGCGCCCCATCTGCACGCAGAGATTGCTTTGCCGTCCCTTTGAACTGGAACTCTTCAACCAGGTGCCAGTCATAAGCACTCGCACATCGCTTCAGCAGATCAGCAAATGCCGAACGCGTATTGCCTTCATTCCTATAGCCATGCTGATGAAACAGTTGCAGGGCCGCATAGTATTTCTTGACATAGGTCGACGTGGACTTCAGCGGGAATACAGTCATGGCGGTTCATCAAGAAATACCACGGCTGAGCTTCCTGTGAGCGCTGTACGCCGGGCGGTACTCTCGATAGCTACTGACAACAGGCCCGGATCAGGCCCAGGAAGCGTAACCCGTTTCTAAATCAATTTGTCGTGGCTGACCGTCGCCTACTTGCCGCGCGAGCCGCGCCTGCCTGCAGCCAACGCACCCCACGTCGGACTGGCCATCTGGCTGATCCACACCGGGCCGCCCACATAAAAGGCTCCTTCTTCGCGAATGAATGCCGGCGCCTCGCCTTCTTCAATCCATACCCGAATATCGCCCGGCTGCTTGCCAACAATCGGAGCCAACAAACCGGCGATGCCGCCAATGTCGATCTTGATGAGGAAGCAGTGGGCTTTACGCGTCAGTGTACCCACGCGGAATGCATCGTCGCCCGTCCCGGTGATGTTCAGTTTCAGCAGGCGCGGCTTCGAGTCGGCGCCCACATAGCCCACCTTGAGCGACGAAGCGTCGGCAGGGATGTTTTTGAGCAGCGTCAGGATGGAACCGTTGGCCACGTCCTCCGGCAGGTCCATGCTCTTTGTCTCCGGAGCTGCGTCCCCATTCTCCGATCGCGTCGTGACCTGACCCTTGCCCGTATCAATCGACACATCCACCGGGTGCGGAAATGACGGGCCCTTCTGGATGTGGCGATCTGTGACAACGCGAAACGTCCCCTTCTGCGTGAACACGGCGCGCTCGTCGTCGATCGATCCATCCAGAAAGCGATACACCAGCCGTACACGGACGCGGTCCCCTTCGACAACCTGCGAAAGTTCACCCGTCGCGATGCGCTTTCCGTCCTCGGTCGTGAGAGCCAGGTAGCCCTTCTGGGCGCCCTCGAGGAATTTCACTTTCACCAACTCGGCACGGGCGACGGGCAGCATTACGGCCGCCACCATCAGCATTTCCAGCCATGTTTTGCTCGCCCGGATGACGCGGTGCCCCGTAAATAGTTTCCCCAACGCGGTTCTCCCCTGTGCGGAATGCAGTTGCTCTCTGTATTCGATGCACAAGTCGGGAAGCGGGCTGACAGGCTACCTTTACGTGTTTCGGCGCGTACCTATGCGTTGCGCAGGGCGACCATCGGATCGATTCTCGATGCCCTGCGCGCTGGCAGATAGCCGGCCACCAGTGCAACCAGCGCCAGCAGCAGGATGACGCCGCCGAACGTCTCCGGATCAGTCGCCGACGTTCCGTACAGCAGCGCTTCGATCCCCTTCGCGGCAATCAGTGCCGCCGCTGTCCCGATGGCAATGCCGCCGATGGTCATCCATAGCGTCTTCAATAGCACGTCCACCTGCACCCGCGCGACCGTCGCACCAAGTGCCATGCGGATACCGATTTCCTTCGTCTGCTGCGTTACCGCGTACGAGATGACGCCGTAAATCCCGAGCGCCGCCAGGATGACCCCGAACGTCGCAAAGGCAATCACCATCAGCACCAGGAAGCGGCGTGGCGAAACAGCATGGTCCACCAGCATCTGGATAGGCTTGAACTCCGTGGCCGGCTGGTTAGGATTGATCTGTCGCAGTGTCTGCAGCACACTCGCGGCCAGCACTTTAGGCGGCAGTTTCGTGCGCACCACCAGTTGCGCGCCATCCGGTCCATATTGCGGTGCGACCCCGGATACATACATCTGCGGACTGCCGGCAGTCTCGACACTGCTCTCGCGCACATCCGCGACGATGCCGATCACGCGCGCCTCTCCATTCACTTCAACGTAGCGCCCCAGCGCATCCTTCCCCGGCCAGAGGGCTCGTGCGACCGCCTGGTTAACGATGACGACCGCCTGCGTCTTCGAGGTGTCATCCCACGCGATGTCCCGGCCTTCCACCAGTCGCATGCCAATCGATTGCAGATAGCCGGGTGAGATTACGTAGACGAATGCGTCCGAGCCGCGCCCGCTCTGGTCAGCCTCGCCCTTCGCCTCGATGCCCCATTCCCGGTTCCGGCTCAGCGGCAGGTTATCCGTGATGCCTGCTGTTTCGACACCGGGAATCGCCTTCACACGCCGCAATGCTTCCTGCCAGATCACACTCCGCTTCTCCGCCTTACCGCCATCGTCATAATCCATGCTGATGGAAGCAGCATGGCTAGGTTCAAAGCCAAGGTCCGTATCCATCACGCGGATAAAGCTTCGTAACAACAGCCCTGCGCCCACCAGCAGTACACAGGCAATCGCAATCTCGGAGATCACCAGCGCCGAACGCATGCGGTTGTGCTGCCTGCCCGCGCTGCTCCCATTGCCCGTATCCTTCAACGCGTTCTGCAGGTTTCGATCGGACATACGCAGGCCCGGTGCGACACCGAAGATGACCGCCGCCGCAATCGCGATCAGCAGTGTCCAGCCAAGTGCGGCCGCATCGATGCGGATACTGCTCAGCAGTGGCAGTGCGATCGACCCCTGGTGCGCCAGGTATTGGACGATGGCAAACGCGATGCCGAGTCCCAGCAACGCTCCGGCGGTGGACAGCACCAGGCTCTCCGTCAGCAATTGTCGAAGCAGCCGGCCACGCCCGGCGCCCAGGGCACTGCGCATCGCAAATTCTTTGCTGCGTGCAGCCGCGCGCGCCAGCAGCAGGTTGGATAAATTGACACAGACGATGAGCAGAATCATGCCGACGGCACACCACAATACGATCAGCGACCGCCGCAGCTTGCCGCTCACGTAATCCTTCAACCCGATTACGCGGGCATGGTAATCGGCATGCCATTCGGGATGCTTCAGGCTGGCCTGCAGCGTTGGAAACAGGGTGTTTGCCTCCGCCTGCCCCTGCGCAACGGAGACATCCGGCTTGAGCCGCGCGATGAGCGCAAGGACATTGCCATCCTCCGCGAAATCCGCCATCACAAACGGCGTGAACATATCGACCTTCGCGCCCGGCGAAAAGACAGCGCCGAAATCGAACGTGTCCGGCAGAACGCCCGTCACCGTGACCGGCTTGTTATCGAGATCGATCGTCTGCCCGACAATGTGTGGATCGCCGCCGAACCGCCGCTGCCAGAATGCATGACTCAGCAGCACAGCGGGACGGCTGTTCTGCAGGTATTCCTCGGGCGCAAACAGGCGGCCCAGCGCAGGCCTCACGCCGAGCGTTTCGAAGAAGTCGTCAGCAACAAGAATGCTCGTCACCGGCGTCGGTACCCCATGCCCGGTCAGTTTGGAATTTTCAGGACCTGTAAACGCGAAATAGCCGCTGACCTTGCTGAACGCATGGTTCTCCGCGCGAAACTGCTGGCTCGCGTTGGTCGTGAAGGTGTTGGAAGATTCGCCGCCCTCGCCGAGACCGGGAATGCGCACCAGCTTCTGCGGATCGGGAAACGGCAGCGGCCGCAGCAGGATCGTATTCACCACGCTGAAGACCGCAATATTGGCGCCGATGCCGAGACCGAGGATCAGGATGGCGATGATCGTAAATGCGCGGTCACGCCGCAGCGTGCGCCGGGTGAACCGCAGGTCCTGCAGCAGCACATCGAGCCACGGAAGCCCGCGCGCCGCGCGCTGCTGCTCCTTGGCCTGCACCACGCCGCCAAAGCTGATCATTGCCTGTCGCCGCGCCTCTGCTTCGGGCATTCCCCGCTGCATGTTTTCTTCTACGGCAAACTCGAGGTGCGCCGCCATTTCGGCGTCCAGATCGGCGTCATGTTTCTGCTTGTGCGCGAAGGAGCGGGTCCGGTTCTGCATTTCCTTGAGAGTGGGCATCAGGCTTCTCCTTCGGTCGAAACCACGGCGGGACTATCCGGCGACATTGCCAGCATCTTCTCCATCACCCCGGCCAGGCGGTGCCAGTACGCTTCTTCTTTGGCGAGCTGCCTGCGGCCGGCGCGGGTAATCGCGTAATACTTCGCCTTGCGGTTGTTGTCCGACGTGCCCCACTCAGCCGAGATCCATTCCCTCTGCTGCAGCCGCACCAGTGATGCGTAAATCGTGCCCTGGTTCAGCAGGATCGCCTCGCCGCTCACCTGCTCAATGCGCCGCGCAATGCCGTAGCCGTGCAGCGAACCCATGGCCGCCAGTGTCTGCAGGACCATCAGGTCCAGCGTTCCCTGCAAAAGATCGAGCTTCGATTCCATACCTTTGGCCGCTCCTGTGGTGATGCAACAGAAGTATGGCACAGCTCCTGTGGAGTTGCCACAGGAAAATTGTTGCCTCGACACGGCGCGTCGCGTACTAAAGCCTGGGGGGAAACCAGCCCGTCAATCAGGCAGGTGCACGAAACAGACATGCTCCGGCCGACGTGCCGTTCGATAGTCAACATTGCTGGGCAATAACCACGGGTCCTCGCCATCCGCCGTCTCCAGCACATTGCAGGGGCCGCCGGCTGCATAGGCCGCAAGGAATCCGTTGCCCTCTCGCGTGACAGCGAGCAGCGTTATGCCGCGACTCGGGACTTCAAATTCCCGCCGCCGACGAGTGTCAAGAGCAACGGCCATAATCTTCCCGTACCAGCCGTTATCGGCATAAGAAACTGTGGAAGTCTCCTGGTCAATGACCGGCGTGTCGCGGATATCGGCCGCCACATTGAACGCTAAACCACCTGCCAGGCGGGCGCTGTAGCTCCTACCGCCGCCGTGCAAGGCAAAGCCCGTCAAAATATATCGGCCAACCTGTACATCGCCGGAGACATCCATCGCCGCCTGGCGCTCGAATGCACGCGAGACTTCGTCCGGCACCGCAGAGACCCTCTCGATCTTTCCCGGACTTGCTGCGATCACGAATCGGTGATCTCTGTCCCTTTCCGTTACCTGGATGTAAAGAGTCTGCCCGACCCACACAACGTCCCCAATGGCAGGACTTTTGCCTGGCGTAGGCTTGTCCGTCACAGCGTTCAGGGCATGGGACTTCAGGTCATAGATCCAGACCTGTTCAGGATCTCCCGTAACTATGTCGCCCGCCACCACGGCGATACTGCTGCGGTCGGCAGCAAAGCGTCCGGAGCTGAACCGTACATACAGCCGCTCTTTGGCCGGGTAGGCTGCGGTCAAAGCATCGTCGTTCATCTCAGCCACGTCAGGCGCAGCCTTGAGATGAAAATCGACCCCGTCCCGCTTCTGTCCGGGCACCAGTCGCAAGGACGAGACGGCGGATTCACGCAGGTTGAAGATTTCGCCCATGAAGCCTGTCTTGTACGCCACGACGTTGTAGTCCCCTGGGGTGATTGCGTCGAACGAGTAGCTGCCGTCGGCTGCAGAGCGCATGCGCTGCGGTACCGCACCATCAAGCGTCACGACAGCGCCCCCCATTGGCGTGCCAGCAGCCGTGTAGACATGGCCGGAAACTTGCCCTGATGCTGGCGAGGCGGCCTGCGCCATGCCAACGGCTATCGCCAGAAGCGCCATGATGGTGTTCAGTACTAGCGACAGCAAGTTCATCGACATTCCCTCCCGCGTAAAATCCCGGTACACCGACAGTGGACGTGTAGCGGACCGGTCTCCGGTAAGGTAAAGGACAGGCCGCCCGCTGACCCTGTGCCGCGGCAGCCAGCTAAAACGCGCGTTCCATCCGGCAAACAATCCTTTGCCACCAAATTCCCATCTGAAACGTCTGAAGAAAGCGAGTGGAATCCTGAGTTTCCGGGTTCACTCTCTTTAAAGGGTCTTTGTTTTCAGTCCCGGAACCTTATCATCATGCAGAGGGCCGTAATGTCATCCAGATTCTTAAATATCCGCAACAGTGCACTTGTCTGCGCCACAGCTTTTACCGGCGCAGTGTTGTCCCTGACGCCGGCAGTTCTCGCGCAGTCCAGTTCCAGCGCGGACTACGATGCACAGGTCACACCTGGCGTCAGTGCCCCGTCGAATGTAGACTTCCGGACGCAATACCAGAACCAGTATCCCAGCGGCGGTGGCGGCTATCACCAGTACAAGGGTGGTGACTCGGCCTTCAGCCACATCGCGGTAGAAGGCGGCGTCGGCTTCGCTACGCCTCTCGGCAATGCTACCGATCAGAACACCACCGGCTACAGCATCCTTGTTGGCGGCGGCTACAACTTCAACAAGCATCTGGCTGCCATGATCGAATACCGCTTCGACAACCTCGGCATCCAGAGCAATATCCTGAATGCTCTCGCCGTCGAATGCGGCCAGACCAACTGCCCATACGGCGTAAATGGAAATACCCATGCCTGGTCGCTCACCCTTGACCCCGTCTACAACATAAAGACGAATGGCCATTTCGGCGGCTACGTTACCGGCGGCGGCGGCTTCTATCGCCTTCTCACCTCCTTCAACACGCCGGTCGACCTCGGAACAGTCTGCACGTACTATGGCTGCTACGAAGATTACGGCAACGCCACTGTCGATCACTACTCCAGCAACCAGGGCGGTTTCAATGTCGGCGGCGGCGTCACCTGGAAGCCGAATCCTGACCAGCACGGCGCGATCTTCGCCGATGTCCGCTACGAGTGGCTCGACAGCCCGGGTAATTCAACCGAGATTCTGCCCGTCACTTTCGGCTATCGCTGGTAATTCACTTTGTCGGCAGCGAAAAAGGCGGACCCACAGGGGCCCGCCTTTTTCTATTCCATCGAATACAGCATCTTCTGAACTCGAAAAATTGTCATCCCGAGCGAAGTCGAAGGTCATGCTTCTTCCCGCTCGCCAGAAAATCCTCGAGCTTACTTCCCTGCACCTTTCTTCGCCGCCATCAATGCCTCTATATCCTCGGCAGTATGCGGCAGATCAGCGACCAGGTCGACCAGCTTCCCTTCCGGCGTCACATAAAACGTATCCTCAATCCGCACGCCGAGATGCTCCTCCGGAATATAAATTCCCGGCTCAATCGTGAAAACAGCACCCGCAGGCAGCGGCTTCGAATAATCGTAAGGATCATGCACATCAATGCCGACCATGTGCCCCAGCCCATGGATGAAGTACTTGCCCAGCGGCTCACCATGCAGGTCTTTGCCATGGGCATTCATATAATTGAACGCCACCACGTCAAGTGAGTCGGCATACTTATGCGACGGATCGTTGATGTGCGATTTACCCGCAACGAACGCAGCCGCAGCAGCCCTCTGCGCTCCCAGCACAATGTCATAGATCTCACGCTGACGCGCCGTGAAATGCCCGCCGGCCGGCATCGTTCGCGTGATGTCCGACGCATACATCGAATACTCGCCCGCCGCATCCATCACCACCAGGTCGCCAGCATGCATCACCTGGTTATCATCCGAATAATGCAGCACAGTCGAGTTCACGCCGCTGCCGACAATCGGCGGATACGAATAACGTTCGCATCCCTCCGTCAGCAGCGTACCCAGCAGGATGCCCGCGATCGCATTCTCGTGCACCTCGGGCGCCATTGCCTGGATAGCGGCGCGCTGCGCCACGATTGATGCATTCGTCGCTTTGCGGATCAGTTCCACCTCGCCCGGCTGCTTAATAGCCCGCAAATTTTCTGTGAGCGAGCGCACGTCGCCCGGGCTGGGCGCACTCTCGGCGCCGATGCCCAGTGTCGCAGCCGTGAATGCGACAACATTGCGTCCCTGCGGCAGGTCCTGCTGAATCCAGAGATTGCGCAGCACACTGCGATTGCCGGCCGCGAGAGCATTCAACACCGCCGGCAGTTCCGTCATATCTTTCACTTCGACGACGCCGGTTTTCGCAGCCGCATCCGGCGATGACGCGTCCAGCTTCACACCCGTATAAAGTTCCAGCCGCTTGTTGCGTGTCGGCAGAAACAGAATTTCCCGGTAGGCGTGCGTCGCATTGCTGACCCCGGCAACAGGTGCGGTATGCGCAGCTTCCGGCACGCTGGCGCCGATCACAACCAGTGCAGCGCCAGGCTCGTTCCATCCCGTCAGATAATAGAAATCTTCATCCTGGCGATAGCTCAGGTACTCCGCCGATGGTTCGTCCGCAGCATAGAGAATGGCGACGCCGCCCTTTAGCGCCCCGCCAAGTGCCGCGCGTCGTGCGTGATAATCAGCATCCGGCTCGCGCTCGAGCGCGAATGCAGGTGCAGCGATGGCGATCGATAAAACGGCGGCAATCACAACGAGCAGTCTCTTGGTCAACATGTACCTCATCTTGTCATCCCGAGCGCAGGGCAAGAATCTGCATTTGGAACAGCCGCTTAGGAGGAAAACAATTCAGTCTTCGCCGAGCCGCTGCTGATCTGGCGAATATATTTCTTCGAATCGAACTTCTTTCCCGTCGACGCGCCAGACATGAAACGGATCTTCCCGAAGATCGGCCGCTCACCCCATGCCCGGTCGAACTTCCCGGTAATCGACCACGCGACACCCGCATATCCATTAGGATCGCGGCCGTCGAGAAAGTACCGGTCATTCATGGCGACACAATTCTCGAACGCCTTCTGCGGCGTCGGCGACCACTCCAGTATCTTCTTCGCCCAGTACATCCGCATGTAGTTGTGCATCCATCCATAGCGCGTCATCTGTACCTGCGCCGCGTTCCACATATCGTCGTAGGTCTCAGCCTTGTTCATCTGCTCATAGGTATAGACCGGGTTGCGCTTGTCGCGCGCATGCTCACGCAGCGTCGTCTGCGCCCAGGGCTCAGCACATTCGTAACTGTCATAGTTTGGTGTGTACTTTACGAAGTTGACCGACAGTTCACGCCACCCGATCAACTCGTTGATGTACGAAGTCGCCGCCGACTGCGGGACTTTCCCGCTATCCGCAGCTTCTTTCACCGCCAGACAGATGGTCAGCGGCGAGATGTGGCCAAAATGCAGGTAGGGCGACATCTGGCTGGTGCCGTCGATCTCGGGATGATTGCGCTGGACCTCGTAGTGAGAGAGCTTGTGATCGACAAATGCGCGCAACAATTTGAGCGCCGCCTTCGAGCCGCCGGTAAAGCTGTCGACCGGCCCCACCGAACGATCAAGCGTCTTCCAGCCCTTCGTAATATCCTCGCGCACCGGATACGACACAAGACCCTTCGGCTGCTTCCAGGCATGCTTCGGTGTCACGTGTTCGGGCTTGATCAGATACTTCGCGATTCCTGCTTGAAAATGCGGCCGGAAAATCCGCAGCGCATACATTTTCTTGCCATAGCTGTTTGAGGGAATTAGTACGTCGGCATCGACTGTCCAATAGGGCATGCGCAGACGTTCCGCCAGGACAGCTCGCCAGCGCTCCGGCTCGCGGCAGGGGTTTTCATCACCGATGACCATCGCAGCATGCACTTCTTCAAGGAATCGCTCGAGCGCATTATCCGGCGGCCGACGCACCACAAAACCGACACCACGCTCGGCTAGCGCTTCGTCGATATCGACCAGTCCCTGGTTCAGGAAAACGTAGTGGCGCAGATTGGCATGCGGAAAATTCGAAATAGCCGAGAAGAACGCAACCACCGGCACACCGAGTTCATTCGCAACCCGGATCGCCGTATCGAGCGCGGGGTTATCGATGCCGCGCTCTGCCCGCTGCATCCAGTAGACAACGCACTTGCCATCTTTGATCGGAGTTCCGGCGCGCCGAACGAGCACCCGTGGATCGTTTGCAATCTGCTGTAGCGCTTCGGGCAGGGGTGGCAATTCAGGAGAGGTTTGTGTCGCCGCGGGCCTGGCCGCCGCAGCTTTCTTTGCAGGCATCTACTCATAGTAAAGCTCAGCAGGGCGGTCAACGGCACATGCTTCGATGGCGTGGAAGCTCGACGGCCAATTGCAGCAGGATTCGTTCTACGCACTCAAAGAAAATCACCAGGATTCAAGCCTCGCCCTGGTCGCCTGCCGTCCCCGAACATTTTTAGATCGGGCAATCGCCCTGCGGCGCGCTGAGCTTTGATTTATAGAGCTCGGGACGATCTGGTTCTGGCCCTGGCAAACTTGTCACATCGCACAACGTCGAGTGGCGCTCTGGTCGAAGGATCAAGCGCCGTTCGGACGTTGCGAGCGGTCAATGCGGAACTCAACCGGGGTCCGGCGCTGCATTGAAAGATCGATTTCCTGACGATCTCGCCTAGGCAATCACCCTGAACTCCGAGAGCACCCTTCTTTCCCCTCAGCCGCTCATTCCGTGATGGTTCCCGCACAGCAACCTAAAGTGGCTCTACAGCACCCTTTCTGGGGTGACGTGTCACCCTACTCCCGATGCCGTAGGCAGCGCGCTTTCTTTCGGTGGGTAAGGCTACCGATGGAAGGCTCCAGACACAGCAAGGCAGCCCCCGAAGGGACGGCCTGCCAGCTTAGCGGAACAGCTTCTTTCGGAACGTCGGGCCGTCTGGAA
>CAZZZL010000035.1:0-52721 GCA_964658655.1 uncultured Acetobacteraceae bacterium
TCCTCAGTAGCTCAATGGCAGAGCATTCGACTGTTAATCGAAGGGTTGTAGGTTCGAGTCCTACCTGAGGAGCCATTCCATGATCAAAACGAATAAGTTCCAGGCTCTTGTGCGGCTGTAATCCGAATCGTACCCGCATGCTACTGCACGGTCGAATAGCGGTGAGCGAAGCGCACTCGGGCTCGTCATTCGCGCTTACCGGAGCGGGCTGTGCTGCTGGTCCGCCAGGGGGCCTGGCATATCCTTCATGAGCGGCACTGCTTTGCGGGAGCCCTTGCGATCCACCCTGCGTCGACACGAGTCCGTACATATCCTCGACTCGGAGCAGTCTTGGATGATTCGTCGACTTGGTCGTAGGGAGTTACTGAAATCGGCCTTCACTGCGCTTCAATTGCTATTCTGTAAGAGCGATGATGCGTGCACCGCTTTGGCAAAAGATAGCAGCAACTTCTGTGATGATCTGCAGTGCGTTGGCAGTATCTGCATGTAATGATCGACGTAGCTCGCATATCATTCTCTACGATCAGGAGTGGTCACGAAGCGCTGGTATAGCAAACCTCAAATGCGCTCCAGAAGTACGTGACTCTTGTCGCAAGGAAGCCATCTCAGGTGAGATAAGTTTTGCGTCCGACCTGGCGAGCTCCTTTAAGTCATCGCCTAACTGCAAAGGCATTGAGTTTTTGGTCGACCCAGGAAGCACATCACCTTCTCAGCAGATGACCGTCGATTACGGCAAGGTTCTTCGGACAGAGCCAGTCTTTGGTGCGAGGATGCTTTCTGATTCGCTGTCCAAACAGCTGCTAAATTGGACCGTGTTTATTATGCAGTCGGCGACGAACAGTGCATGACCTTGATAATTGCCGAGTTCCACTTTCGAGCCCTAGATGAGACTACCCGCCCTTTCTCGTCAGACCCGAACGCACCAGGAATAGTTTGCCTTTCTGTAGAAGAGGAGGTACCTGTACTCTCAGATCCAGCTGTGATAACCGGCTACCCCTTCAGAACGTTTGTGTACAAGATAAGAAGACTCGCTAAGCGTCTCCGACACAGCGCAAGTTAACTGTTGGTTACCCATCTGTCTTAACGCTGGACACCGCCAGAGAACAAAGGCAATAGCGCGCCTGAAAAGTCGGATTTAAGTCACTTGGTCTATCGTACGAAGGCTCGTGATGCGATTCCTCACTCGCCCTATGCTTGTAGTTCATTCGCGTGGTCGTATAGCTCTCCCTGTACGGAGGACATAGACGGTGCTGCTTAGCTTCCTGCGAGCTTTGGGGATGAGTAGTCCAAAACGATCCTCGAAGTCCACGGTCCAACAGAATTCGTTGCATGCTACTCGGGTTCCTCTGCTGCAACATCAGAAGGTCCTTGCTCATATGCCAGCAGGTCTCCGGGTCCACATTCGAGTACCACGCACAGGCGTTCGAGGGTACTGAAGCGTATGGCTTTGGCACGTCCTGTCTTGAGCACAGACAGGTTCTGCGGGGTGATGCCGACAAGGTCCGCCAGCGTGTTCAGGCGCATTTTTCGTCTTGCGAGCATCACATCCACGTTTACGACAATAGGCATTCGATTCTCCGTCAGACCGTGAGCTCATTCTCTTCGCGCATCTCGGCGGCCATCTCCATAAACCACGAGATGACGACGATGATGAGTCCATTGGTGACCAGGCTGAGGTCTGCGCCTTCTGTAAGGCGGGAATTTTGAACCAGGAGCGGCACCAGGGCAAAGCCAGTTTTTACGACGCCCAGGGCCACGCAGGCGATGCCCCATCGGCGAATCTGGCCGGCAGACTGTCGGGTGAAGATCTCCCCGCGGGAGTAGAGGCCGAGTAGACGAAAGAGTTGAAGACTGCACAGCAAGGCAAGTCCCCAATACAGTCCTAAGGCGACCGCGGCAATGATGCGATCGCGAAGGGTGAGGCTGTATGCTTTGAATTCGAGTCCGTTGTAGCCTTGCCAGAGTGTTCCTATACCCCAGTTTTGACCGTGCCCGAAGATTGGTCCGCTCGCGAAGTGCCAGAGGAAAAACAAGCAGGCGAGCATGTATATAACGCACAGGACTCTCAGGGAACTGCTGATTCTCTTGATCCTGTTTAGCCTTGCCTCATTCTCTGCGCGCATCGCTTCCTCCTGAAACTGTCGCCGCTCTCGACACTCGACCATTTAGCCGCGGTTGTCAATGGTTTATTATCGTTTATCAATAAATTATGCTCGTTAAGCACGATAAAAGAAACCCGGCGAAAGCGAGGAGCGCACAGTGAAGCGGCGAGCGCGCCCCATCGCTTTAAGAGAGATCGAGCGCGCTTCATAAACACCTATCGACGGATCTGGCCGCGTGAAGCCAGGCCCAGTTTTCCGAAGGCGCTGCTGCTCCTGTAGGATCGAAAATCATGCCTCCCACCCAGAAGGAGCTCGCGAAGTACGCAGGGGTTTCTTCTGGTACGGTGTCGAATGTCATCAGCGGCGCGCCGGGCGTCAGCCAGCAGATCCGGGACAGGGTGCTGGCTGCGGTGCGAGCGCTCGACTACCAGCCCAATCTGATTGCGCGCAGTCTGCGAACCAACCGTACCTTGACCCTGGGAATGGTGGTCCCGGACATCACCGTGCCATTTTTTCCGCGGGTGATTCGCGGCGCGGAATCGGCTGCGCGCGATGCCGGATATTTCCTGAGTGTGCTCGATTCGGAGAGCAGCCCTGCACGTGAATCGGCCATCATGGGGTTGCTGCGCTCGCAGCGTGTGGAGGGCGTCCTGCTGGTGACAGCCGGCCATCAGACCGCAGACGGCACGGGTGTGCTCGCTGCCGCGGGCCCGCCAGTCATCTATCTTGACCGTTTACCGAAGGGGCTTGATGTCGATTCGGTTTGCGTGGACGATATACAGGCCGCAGAAATGGCCGTGACCCACCTCCTTGAAATGGGTCACACGAAAATCGGAATCATTACGGGGCCGCTTGATCTTCAAAATGAGCAGGATCGGTTGCTTGGTTATCGGAGAGCCCTGCAGAGTCAGTTCCTGCCGACCGTCGATTCGCTTATCTGGCAGGGCAGTTTCGATCAATCGGTCGTCGCTCGCCTGTGCGAGCAGAACCTTTCTGATCCTGTCACAAGACCCACCGCGTTGTTTGCGACGAATGGAGTTACGGGGCTTGCCGCAATCAAAGCCATGTACGCGATGGGCCTGGCTACGCCGCGAGACATTGCATGTGTGACGTTTGATGAGCTTAGTTCGGAGGATTTTTTTCGTCCGGGCATAACATCTGTGGTGCAACCGGCATTTGAAATCGGATCAAGAGCGGTTGAAGTATTGCTCAGGAGAATCCTGGAGCCACAGCTGTCCGCAGTTACAGAAAAGGTAAGACTGCCGGCGTCGCTTGTTATACGGGAGTCGTCGTCAACCCCGGTTTCGAACCATGCAGGAGCGGGATAGCAGGGCTATTACAAGAGGCTCAGTCGCATGCGTGCACTTATAGCAATGAGTACTCATGTGGTCGTTCGGTTGAATAGGCGAATTCGATCCTGCGCCTGCTTCGACAATGCAGATGACCGCTGCGTATAATTTCGCTGGTCATGGTGTTGTAGCACTTACTTATCGTTGAGCGTAGATAGCTGAGGGCCAATTCGTGAATCGAAAATCGATACTGAGTCGCCGTCATTCCAACTTGTTATCGCCGGGAGCGATGGTTATTGCTCTTGCATGCGCCGGACTCTCGGGAACACTCGCCATTGGCCAACAGGCGCCAGCAGGTGAGAAGAAGCCGGTGCATCCGGAGTTTCCTGCAGGCGATGGCAGAGATACTACGCTGCGATTATGCACTAAGTGTCACTCTCCAACTGTGATTCTGGCGACAGGCAGAGACAGGGATGGATGGGAAGCCATCATCAGCAAGATGGTGACACTCGGGGCAGTGGGAACTGATGAGGACTTCACCCAGATCGCGGACTACCTGACAGCCAGCTTCCCGCCAGTTGCAGTGGAGAAGGTGAATATCAACAAAGCCACGTCTGCGGAAATTGCGACCGCTCTTGGCATTAGTGGGGATGATGCCAAACCTATCATTAGCTATCGCGATAAAGCGGGTAGTTTCAAATCTTTGGACGATGTCAAAAAAGTCCCTGGGGTGGACCTCAAGAATCTGAATGCCAGGAAAGACCGCATCTTGTATTAGGAAAGCATTCCAGGCCAACTATTTGGCCCCGGCATTGATTCTGCTATCTCGCTGCTGATCCAATACTCGCAATCAATCCGACTTCTCGCCGGTAACCAACGAAAGACTGAGCTGCCGAGAAGCTTGCCCCGGTCTACCATCTCACGCCGTGATTCTGGGAATGGAGATACTCCGAATTCCATTCCTCGAGTTATCGTGGTCCCATTCCACGGCGACACCTGGCGACTACAATTCTCTTCCCAGATGCCAAGCCACGGGTAGTCAGCACCTCTCCAGATGTAAGAGAAAGCCAGCCTATATTTTGGAGCAAACGCAGTAAAAGAAGCGTGATCCTTTGATCCATCGACGAGATGAGCGGTGTAGCAACTGGCCGGCGCGGTGGGATGCATCCGACGAAGGTCAAAAGCTGCTCCGTCCTTGCCGAGAGCCAAAGGCCAACGAAAAGTCCGGCCGTGAGAAAGATATGCGTCACTGCCCGGATCGGTGTCTGCGACGATGGAATGATCAACGGACGCTGCGAAGTGTGTGGTTGATGGATCAAGGAAGGGAGGACCGAGCGTTACATGTTGGGTCCATGCAATTGGCCGGTCGAAGGCAGCCAGGTTAGTGATCCACTCCATGATTCGAATTTGATGGCCGCGCGGAAACAGGGATCGCCGGAAAGTTAGCTGGGCGAGCGGAAGTTCCACCATCATTAATAGTTCACCGGCCAGCTCGGTGATGTCGTAAGTCAAAACTGAAGCTTCGCCGTGCACTGTGTAACCAGCCAGTTCTTCTTCATTGGATGGACCGCCGAAGATATCCAGACATAGGTTGTGCCCCATGATGCCGGCAAGAAGTTTTGCGTCCGGACCATTGCCGAAAATGTCGCAGTGATGAGTGCCAAAATTAGATGGCTCGACCGAGTTCCAATTCGGGATCCATAGTGGGCTAACTGCAGCACGCTTATCGAATACTTCAGCAATGTGACCACCCTGCTCCAGAACGGTAACCCGCAGATATTCGTTCTCGATGGAGTAAGCCTGTCTACCCAGGAATTCTGTTTTAGGCAAGAGAATCTCCTCGAAGCTTCATGGCTATGTGCTTCAGTCAATGTGAGTCAAGTCGAGATAGTTTGCCTACGGAAGCTTCTTCAACCAGATATTCCGGTGTGAAATTTTGAGTGTGCCGGGGCCCTCAATTTCAAGCGCGATGAGGCCTTTTGCCTGGGCGTAAGTCGGGTCAGTATCTACAAGGACCGACATAACATGTCCATTGATGATGTGGACCAGGGTATTGCCATCAGCGATGATTTCAACCTGGTTCCACTCACCCGGCTTGATGAAATTTTTTAGCTCATCTGCATTGCCTACTGAGCCAAGGAGCGTTGGCTTCTTATCGGCCTCAGTTGCGACTACCTGGGACCTCCAGGCAACAATCCCCCGGGGAGAGTCCTGTTCATAGAGTTGACCCGTATAGCGATTTGCGTAGTCGAAGTCTGCCTGGTAGCCGCGCATATTCCACTTCGCGTGCGTCTGCGCCAGTTCTTCACTCTTCTGCATGCGCTGTTTCTGTTCGGCTGTTAAGTCGGGAGGCATAGGTCGTGCCTGGGGAGCTACTGTCGAGCTACGATACTGGATGCCTCCATTTGCGCCTTCGCCTTCCAGTTTCATCTCCAACTTGAGCTCGAAGTTAGCGGGCTCGCCGCCGCGCCAGATAATGTTCGTCGTCCCGGAAGGATGTTCGGGGGTCGACATACCAACAATCGCACCGTCTTCGACGTGCCACACATCCGGCGGCCCGTCCCAGCCAGTGAGGGTTTTTCCATCGAAAATCTGTGTCCACCCTGCATGATCATTAAAGTTGATAGGTTCCGGCTGCACAAAATGAAACGGTGCGGGATGTCGGGCCGCTGCTTGCTGACCTGGAGCGCTCGACGCGTTAAAGAAAACGGTCATCGCGATGCATAGTGACGTGAGAGCCAGCTTCTGTGCTGTCCTATTGCGATGATTTCTGTTTGGAGATGCCATCATTCCTCCTGGAACTCATAACACCATGACTAGTTCACGTTTACTGTTTCCCATTTCCTTGACGTGGCAGACAAAAGAACAGCGTCGGTAACATATTCTGTTGCTAATCCGTCTCTGAAAGTGGGCGAGGCAGAACGACCGGCGCCAGTAGCCTGCAGGAAGTCTGCAGCCTGGTGTATGAAAGTATGTTCATACCCGATCTGCAGACCAGGTACCCACCAATTTTTCATGTAGGGGTGGTCACTATCGGTGATGTGGATATTCTTCCATCCGCGCAGTCGACCTTCATCGGCATGGTCGAAGAATTCGAGCCGATGCAGATCATGCAGATCCCATGCTGCCGATGCTTTCTCTCCGTTGATCTCGAGGGTGAACAATGCCTTATGTCCCCGAGCGTATCGGGTAGCTTCAAACAGTGCGATGGAGCCATTTTCGAAGCGGCATAAAAAAGCACTTGCATCGTCGATACTGATCGGTTCGACCTTGCCGGTCAGATTATGTTTGCGTTCCTTGATGAATGTCTCTGTCATTGCAGAGACTTCCATAATCCTTCCATTCAGCCACAAGGCCATGTCGATGTTATGGGCGAGCAGATCACCGGTGACACCACTGCCGGCAATTGAACTGTCAAGCCGCCACAGTCCTTCGCCACCTTGCGGCAAGTCCTGGGAGATAGTCCAATCCTGCAGAAACTGGGAACGATAATGAAAGATTCGACCGAACCGTTGCTCGTCTAATAACTCTTTAAGTAGAGTTACTGCAGGAACACGCCGGTAGTTATACCAGACCATGTTCGGAACACCGGCGGCTTCAACAGCCTCGACCATGGAACGTGCTTCTGCGGCAGTGCGCCCGAGCGGTTTTTCGCACAGTACCATTTTACCGGCTCTCGCGGCAGCGATGGCGATCTCTGCATGAGTGTCGTTCGGGCTAGCGATATCGATCAGGTCGATGTCGCTGCGGTCAATAAGTGCCCGCCAGTCAGTCTCGATAGACTCGTAGCCCCAGTTATCGGCAAAGGTTTTGACCCGTTCCGCATTACGCGCACATACGCTTTTCAATACGGGTTGATAGGGCAGGTCGAAGAATCGCGGCGCCTGCAGAAACGCATTCGAATGTGTGCGTCCCATGAAGCCATAGCCAACAAGCCCGATATTTAATTTCTCTTTTGTCGACAAGTTAACTATCTCCGAAAGCTAATTCCAACCATGCGCGTTACGCACTGCGATCATGGTGGATAGGATTTTCATCCACGTACCGGGCGCGAGCATGACAGAGTTCGGGAACATGCAGCCATCCCAGCAGATGTGTTCGAATGCACGTGTTGGCTGGCCGGCTGCGTCGCGCATCCAGAGTCCGGCGACCTCAACAATATTCATCCTGCCGCCAGGATCGTCCGGCGGGCAGTGGCGGCCGGTCTTGTCATGAGAGCCGGCGCCTTTGACCGTCCCGTCATTCTGGGCCACATGGAAATCGATCGTCCACGGCCTGAGCGCATCTGCTACTTGGCGTAGAGCACCTATCAATGTCTCGTGATCGGACCAGTCGAATGGGTCAGGGAGCAGGCGGGTTTCTGGCGAGTTATAGCCGAGCGTATAAAGCATGGTGTGGGCCATATCCGCCTGAAAGCCGAGCGTCTCGGGACGTCCGACCTGCTCCAGCAAATCAACCATCTGCTTCCAGCCATGCATCCCAGCCCAACAGATTTCTCCCTCTGCCGCGAGGCGCTCGCCATAGCTTTCGGCTATATCGCAAGCATCGCGGAATGTATTCGCAATCAGCTTTGTATTTCCTATTGGATCGTTGGCCCAGTCTGCGGGGCTGGCGGCTGAATCAATCCGAATGACTCCGTACTTACGCGCGCCAAGGTCACGCAGGGCTTTTCCAATGGCACACGATTTCCGGATCTGCGCTAGAAATTGTTTACGCTGATCCGCCGATCCCATCGACGAGCCGCCACCAACAGGCGGCCAGACAGGCGCCACAAGCGAACCTGCCAGCAGCTTGTAAGTGGCGAGTTTGTCGGCCAGTTGTTTCAGGTCATCCCGCGTGGAATCAATGTCCGTGTGCGGCAGCGAAAGGAAGAGATCGACACCGTCGAACTTGACACCGTCCACCTCGGCGGTTGCGGTCAGCCCTAGCATCGTATCGAAGTCAATCACAGGCTCAGAGTCCTGACCCTTACCTACGATGCCCGGCCACATGGCATTGTGTATTGCCGGGAATTTATGTGCAGATGCGCTCACGGCATTTGTCCCCTGGTCTAACTACTTGTCTTGGCGAAGTGATTCGGCATCGGGATTTCCGGGACCAAAATGCTTAAGCATAACCAGTGGATCTGTAGCACTCTTGTTCACGACTTCGACGCCTTCCTGCGCGGCAGCGGCCGTAACGAAAAGTTCGTCTTCTGTCAGTTCGCCGAAACGGATCATGGATGGCGTCGAGACCCGTGTACCGCCCACACTGCCGTGTCCCTGCGTAAGAATAAGACCGTAAGCGGCTGCGTCTTTGATAGTGACTGTATGTCCGGGCAGCACCGTTAGTTCTTTAGCCGAGTAGTATTTAGTGCCGTAGGTAATCCACATTTCACGGAACCCTTCGGTCTCCATCTGCTCGATTGCCTGAACAGCTCTTGGATGTGTCTTGTTGCTGCTCGCAAATTCAGGATTAACATTTGCTTCCCAGTCCAGCATGCTTATCAGGTAGTCAAGGTCGTGATGATGTTCGGGCAAAACGTCCTTGGTAAGGAGTGACCAATCGACGATGCGGCCTTCGACTTCCGATTGGAACATGGCAAATACATCACTATTGACCTGCGGCTCATACGTCACCAGCGAACCCGGTGCATGAAGGATTCCAGGATTGATCTGCCAACCACTTCCCGGTTCAAGGCGGTAGGCGCGCGAGTAGAAGATGATGCCGTTGTCGCCGCGGTTCCAGCGTTCGAGACACCGGCGGATATCGTCTTTTGTGGTCCCCGGCTCAAGCCCCATGTAAGTGTGCGGGAAGTTATTATTCAATTGATTGTATTGGGGAGGGAAGTAATAGGCTTCCGGCTTGCCCTTATGACCCACCAGTTTTGCGAACTCATCGCTCTGGTGCATGTGATGGGGGATTGGCCCCATGTTGTCAAAGAATTTGCAGAGAAGATTCCAGCCGCCTTCGCGTTCCATTACATCGCTGCCGAGCAGCAGGTCACCTGCAGTTTCGACGGCATCCTTCAGCAGGAATTTCGAACCACTCGCGGCGTGGACATAGCTTAATCCTTCATCAGGCGTAGTCGCGGGGCCGTTCGACGCTTTTGTCGTCGAAGAAAACCAGCGTTCGTTGATGCCACCCCTGTGGCCGCCGAAGGCATACAAGTCATCGGGGTGCAGCTTTAAGCGCCGCCCCGGGATCATGAATGAGCGTGGGACCCAGGAGGGTACGAGACGGAGTACGCCCGCGCCCGCGCCGATGGCATCTTCAACGGTTCTACGATCTAACATTATCGGCTCCAACAATTTTGTTAGTGCTCATACTTACAGTTGTGTACACGGGGCCACTTGCGACTATTTACTGCGTCCACGCAATGAGTGAAAAAGTACTCAGGCCGGAACAACAGATGATTAGTGTTCCAGTGGCAGTCCGAATGAATAGAGAACGTTGTCGTGGTCTGTAAAAAATGCGTGACTATCTCCTATCGCAACCCCCGAGAGATGCGTAAAGGTCTGGATCTCGTCCTTGCTGTTGTAGAGCTCAGCACCTGTAGATGCATTCAAGACATAAAGCCTGGCGTGGGTTTTCTTATCGCCACCGGCCAGCGCAACTACAACACCATTGGCTATTCTTGGCGGTGCAGGATTGACCATGTCGCTTGACACCCATTCGGGAGATAGCGTGAGCTTGCTATCTGTTTCGACTAATTTGAAGGCAATCACGCCACCGTGCTCGGTCTGCCCTGCAGACTTTATTCCATTGCCTGACACAGATAGCTTGCCGCTAACGGAAGCATAGAGCCAGGTGTCTCCGGCACTGTCCTGCCATGTAGCCAGACCATCCCAACTATCCTGGCCACTCCGAGTTACATAGGCAGGTGTTTTGAACAGCGGGGTGTGGTGATCGGTGCCGCCGAGCGAAGCTGCATCCAGCAGAACAAAACTGCCATCGGCGTCTGGTGCGGCAACTAATGGCCTGCCTTTGAAATTGAAGCTCACAGGAGACGCCGACCGTTCGCCTTTTGAGGGAGTGGAAGGCGTGTACCAGTCGATGGCCTTCATACTCGGGTCAATCGCTACAACACTATTCGGATGCGCGTCGGCAGTAGCACTCGAACTACCGCTGCCAGTCATAATGAACGAAGTCCCACTCGATGCGATCACCGGCCCACTAACACTTAAGAGCGGTACCGATTTCGTGTCGTAGCTCGCTACCGTGTAATCGGGAGACCCAAGATCGATCGACCACTCAGCGTTCGAAACGCCCCCGCAATTTCGACCTGTTGCCGTGTAGATCTTCTTGCCGACGATGTTCAAGCCGAAATTACTGGCACCTGCGGATGGAAGAAATTTGACTGGCGGTGCGAAGTCGGCTCCTGTTGTCAGGACCTGTTCGTGCAGCATGCCATCGCTGGTCAGTACGTAGATTCCCTTCAGCCCGAAATAGCCGCCGCCAGGAGGCACGCCCAGGCGCCGGGCACTGGCCGCAGCCGGCGGCGGATCCGGTGGAGGCGGAGTGTTGGCGGGACGGCGGCGTGCATTGAAATTGATGACGGGAGGTGGTTCGATCACGAGTCCGAGGCTCGCCGGGCAAGCTGCCTTATTGCTGCTCGCTCGTGTATCAAATTGCTTTTTCCAGATCAGGTTGCCTAATTCTGAATCCACCGCATAAAGTGTGTCCGATGATCCCCAATAAACAATATCTTTGAAGCCTTGGGCGTTGATAAGCCGCATGGCGAGTAATGGCTCAGTGAAAGACTGACCTTGCCTCGACGGCTGGCCGAGGCTGATCTTCCATAAGAATCTAAATTTGCCAGTGATGTGATCGGGAGCGAGGTCCGCTTCGGCCTTTTGGAATCCAGACTGCCCGGAGTCTCCGCCAGTCAAACTCCAATCGCCTTTGCCGCCTTTCTGAGCTACTCCGAGGAGTGAGCTGGAAATGGCTAGAGTGCAGCATATTGCGATGGATCGATAGCTGAATCGTTTCGTCACTGAACACTCCTGACTACTGATGACCACAAATGCCAATTGGTTAAAAAGCTTTCACGCTTATCGAGTTATCGAGTTACCGAGTTACTCACTCGCGTTGAAAGCTTACTTGAGGCCATAGCAATAAATAGTGCCGTCGAATGTGCCGAAGATAACTTTGTCAGAGGCTACCGAAAGTCCGGCCTGATGAAGGAACGATGCGATCTGATTTCCGCTCGAGTAAAGTTCTTTTCCGGTGGCCGCATCCAGCGCGTAGAGCTTGGCAGGAACGGAGCGCTTGATTCTTTCCTCCGCGCTGAACAGTCCACCTTCCGCGTCGTTTGCCTGCCCGGTGAATTCACCGCCTGCCAGTGTGAAGACGACGCCATTCACGATCACTGGTGGTTCCGCCGTCATCATGTCGTGGGAAAGCCATGCCGGCTTTAGCTCTGCCTTGCCGTTGGTGTCTTCGAGTTTGAGCGCGATGATGCCGCCGTTAGGAGTAGCGCCGTAGGACACGGGGAACTTGACTGCAACCTCACCGCCTATGGGTGCAAGCACCCAGCGCGTGCCATCCTTGGCCTCCCAGCTGGCGAGGCTTCCCCATGTTCCTTCAGTCTGGAAGTTGACATTTTTATTCGAGATCAATTCGCTGCGGAAGAGCGGAGTCATATGATCTCCGCCACCCAGTGACTTACTATCCAGCAGGAAAAACCGGCCTTCCTTGCCGGATGCGGCGATAACATCGCGTCCCTGGTAAGGAAAAACAACTGGACTCGAATTCATGTCCAGGTCGCGGCGGGTCAGCCATTCGTGATTCGTTGGCGTGTAGTAATCCTTCAGTGTGAGCGCATTGTTGGCGTAAGTGAATGCCTCGACACTGGTGGACAGCTTGCCTGCGGCGGCATCATAAGCACCGTCGCCGGATTCAAAATACATCGTTCCATCTGCGCCGGCAGCTGCTCCGGCGACGCCCCACAGGCCGGCCTGCGGAGGACTGGAGACTGCGACTTTTTTCGTCGTCAGGTCGAAGGCATACAGCGCATTCGGTACGCCCCCGCAGCCCTGTCCGGTAATCGTGTAAATCACATTGTTGACCAGGTTTAATCCATAGGGCTTGCCGTACGGCAACGGCAGGACCTGGATTGCCGGGTCGCTGTCGTCTCCCGTGGCCAGGTCCATGGTGTGCATGTAGCCGTCACTAGCCAGCACGTAGAGTCGACGGGTTCCTGCATCTGCCGGTGTAACGACGGGCGTTGCGCTTTGGGCATTGGTGCAGATGAAGCCGCGACCTTCACCCTCTTCCTGAGGTTTATCGGATTCCCACTTTAACTTTTTCTGCCAGACGATACTTCCGCTATCTGCGTCAATGGCGAAGACATCATTCGAAGACCCTGCAAGGATAGCCAGAGTCTTCGTGCCCGCAGAAGTTTTGACGCCGGCAATGATCAGTGGCTCGCGAAAGGTGAGCATGCCCATTGGCTTGTTTTCAACCTTCACTTTCCAAAGCAGCTGAAGGTTTTTCACGCTCTCCGGATTCAATGAAGAGGCACCACGCTGCCAACCATCGCGGGCGGCGCTGCCGCTACTCGTGGTCCATTCGGATGAGGCCTGGCTGAAGGCTAAGTTGGTCAACGAAAGGGCACAGCCCAGGGAGCATATTGCCGACAAAGCCTTCAAGCTTCGCTTCACGCACGGACCTCGATTCGAGTTACAGTTCAAACGTCTTCAGCGAGTCACCGATGGGTTGCATTGCGACGCTCGAATACCGTGCGGTAGCAATTCCCAATGCAGCAACAGATCTGATTTTTTGGTTAGAGAGCCGCCGAAATATGAGACGTCTCATTGCGACCGGATGCTAGCTGCCGACTGCGACGTCTGTCAAGGCACAGGCCGGCCTGCAGGCCAAACTTCCCATCCGCCTACAGAGCAACGCTGCTCCTGCGCGCCTGCGAAAGACGCATTTTGTAAACCAGCTTGCGAAGTTCTATCCTGAAGAGCAGGCGTGGAGCCGCTGGTGATCAGACCACAACTCTCGTTTTAGATGGGCCGGGTGGATAGAGTCGGAACGCAAACTCAGCATATTTTCAGACGCTTCGGCATCTCCGTACATGCTGACCCTGTGGTGCGCATCCAGATTCGCAGCTTTCTTCTCGCGCTTTCGGTGGTGATCGCGGCACTTGTAACGAGCGGTTGCAGGTCCAGCGTCAACGACAAGCCGGCCGGCACTCCTATTCAAATTGCAGCGCCCCCTGGCCTTCCACCTGTGCCGATTCCCGCGGACAACCCCGCAACGGCAAACGCAGTAGCTCTGGGACGCAGGCTGTTTTACGACAAGCGCCTGTCCCAGGACAATTCGCTGGCATGCGCAAACTGTCATCGCCCGGAACTGGCATTCACAGACGGTCGGAAGCTATCCACAGGTGTCGGCGGAAAGACAGGACTGCGCAATGCTCCGACAATTCTGAACACTGCCTACGTGCCGCTGCTGTTCTGGGATGGGAGGGCCAGCAGCCTGGAGACGCAGGCCGCCAGTCCTATCGCCGACCCGCTGGAGATGAACCAGACGCACGACGTATCGGTTGGACAGCTGGCATCTGATCCGTCCTACAGGCTGATGCTTAAAAATGCTTTCGGGACCGAAGCGATCACAATGGGTCGCGTGGAAAAAGCTCTTGCCAGCTTTGAAAGGACAATGCTCAGCGGCAACTCTGCATTTGATCGCTACCAGTATGGAGGGCATAAGGACGCTCTTACGCCTGCACAGATACGCGGCCTGGCACTCTTCAGCGATCCGCACCGCGGCAACTGCACCGCCTGCCATATGATCGATGTGAAATCAGCCCTTTTCACGGATAACAAGTTTCATAACCTGGGTGAAGGTCTGGACGATAACGGCAATTTTACTGACCCGGGCCGATATCGCGAGACGCACGTCGACGCAGACATGGGTGCATTCAAAACTCCTACGCTGCGTAACGTCGCGCTGACTGCGCCCTACATGCATGATGGGCATTTGAAGACGCTGAAAGATGTAGTCGACTTTTATGCGGGGGGCGGGAATTCAAATCCCCATCTCGACAAAGAGATTACGAGCATCCATCTCACAGGACAGGATCGCAGTGACCTGGTTGAGTTTCTGAACTCACTCACAGGCACCATGCCTGCTGATTCGGGACCTCCGGAAAAGGACACAACCAAATGAAGCTTCATGGCGCGCTGGTCATACCTTTCTTCTCGCTTCTGCTGGTGCCAATCGCCTGTTCGCGGGATAATCACACACCTTCCGCAACAGGCGGTTTATCAGGTACGCCACAACAAGCCGCCGTGCCTGATTTCACGGTAGATGCTTCAACGGCCGGCTCGATAAGCGGAAATATTCGCTACAAGGGTCCAAGGCCGGCAACAAAGGTTATCGATATGAGCGAAGACCCTGCGTGTGTCGAGGCACATCACGGCAAGGCTCATGATGAATCACTCGTGGTGGGGTCCAGAGGCGGATTGGCGAATGCCTTCATCTACGTTGAGAAGGGTTTTGAAGGAAAGACTTTTGCGGTGCCGTCGACGCCGGTGACCATCGATCAAAGTGGCTGCTGGTTTCGTCCCAGGATTGTCGGCATTCAGACCAACCAGATTCTCAGAGTCGTGAATTCTGATCCGGTCACGCACAATATCCATCCAATGGCGCAGATCAACCGGGAGTGGAACCATAGCCAGGGTGCGGGCGATCCTCCTATCAGTCGCAAATTTTTAAAGCCTGAAATCATGATCAAGGTGAAGTGCAATATCCATAGCTGGATGCATGCGTACATAGGAGTTGTCGATAATCCATACTTCGCCGTGTCGGCGGATGATGGAAGCTTCAAGATTCCAAACCTGCCGCCGGGCAGCTACACCATTGGCATCTGGCATGAAGGCATGGGCACGCAGGAACGGCAGGTCACGATTGCTGCCAGGAATGACAGCCACGTAAACGCAGTATTCGAGGGCAAATAAGTGATGCAAACGTGGATAGTTGCTGCATGTGTTCTGACTGTATGTGTGTCTTCCATTGGCTGCAGAAAACAAGCTGAGAGCACTCCGGAAGCAGCGGTCAATTACACTGGCCCGCGAGTATATGTAACCAATGAAGTATCCGGAGATATGACTGTCATCGATGCGGGAACATTGAATGTCATCACAACCGTGCCCCTCGGGAAGCGACCGCGCGGGATCCATCCCAGCCCGGATCAATCGACCCTCTATGTTGCTCTCAGCGGTTCGCCTGTTGCTGGGCCCGATGTAGACGAAAGCACGCTTCCTCCGCCGGATAAAAGCGCTGATGGCATTGGCGTTTTCGATGTAAAGCAGAACAAGCTGGTGCGTACAATTCACGGCGGGTCTGACCCTGAAAACTTCGACGTCAGCAAAGATGGCAAGCAGTTATTCATCTCGAATGAAGATGTTTCTGCCGTCAGCATCGTCGATACGACATCGGGCAATATCGTGAAGACGATCTCGATGGGTGCGCAGCCGGAAGGCGTAAAGGTAAGCCCGGATGGCAAGCAGGTTTTTATTACTTCAGAAGAGACCGGCACCATCTGCGTGCTTGATCCTGCGGCGCAGAAAATCATCAGCACCTTCAAGGTGGGGCATCGTCCACGTTCAATCGCCTTCATGCCGGATGGCTCGCGCGCATACGTCAACGCCGAAAATGATGGGACGGTCGTCTTGGTCGATGCAGTGAAGCATAAGATGATCAAGGAGATTCAGATTGGCAAACCCGGCCTCGTTAAGCCGATGGCAGTAATCCTCTCTCCTGATGCGTCCAGACTCTACGTCAGCACCGGGCGGGGTCAGCACGTCTTCACAATCGACACTGCGACGAATGGGGTCGTCAGCTCGGTGCAGGTGGGCCGTCGCCCGTGGGGCATCGCTCTATCGCCCGACGCAAAGACGCTCTACTCCGCCAACGGTCCGTCGAACAATGTGTCGGTAGTCGATCTCGCAAGTAACACTGTCAGGAAGACAGTGCCTGCCGGACAGGGTCCCTGGGGTGTGGTGGCATTGAGCCAGTGAGTGACCACGTGGGCCGCGGCCTTGTAAAACTGCAGGCTAAATAAAAATCGACGAAAGAGGTGCACAGCGATACCTCGGCCGCTGTATATTGGTCGGGCTTTCGGCCCCTAATGAAATTAGTTCCCTATAGGGCGCCGCCTGATCGAGGTCGAACTTATGGGTGTGCCAAGCGGTAGGAGAATTCTGCATTTCAGCATCGTGCCCCTCTGCTTCGCTGCGCTGACCAGCGGTCTTTTGCTACACGGTCGCCGGCCGGTCCAAGCTGCGCAGACACCACCGCCAAACAGCCGGGAGATTCAGCTTGGCGCCGGGCGTCAAAATTCGCTGTACGCTGTGACGGTCAATGTCAAAGACCCGGCACAACTGCAGGGCACGGATGCCGTATTAGCAACAGTCAAGGATGCACAAGGCGAGATCGAGTCCAAGTGGCTGCACCCGGCTGACCTTGATTTCTATCTGACGATCCAGCCGCGCACGGCTGGCCCTGTCACCGTCACCCTCACGTCGGCGTCATCCGTGAAGGTTCCGCAGATCGACGCTACGCTTCACCACGTTCTGCAGACCCCGACTGTCGTGCCCGCGAAAGCAAATGGCCTCCAGGCCGGGCTGATCGCCGCATCGCCGAATGGCGCCTGGCAGCAGGCCCAACAGTTCGAGTTGGGGCAGACGATCTATGGCAGCGATGACGAGCGGCCGTACGCCCCATCGAAGAGTGAAGACAGTTACGCCGCCATGCTCAAGGGCTTTCAGTGGTTCAAATTTACCTATCATGGTACAGAGCCGAAGCTCGTCTACTTCGTGCTGAATGTTACTGATCGTGAAGTCCCGTTGGATGTCGACGTCTTTCAGAAGGGCAAGGACGCTACCGGCAAAGAGGACGTAGTGCCCTTCAGTGCCGGGGAGTTTGTCTATCAGATCGAGGCTACGCAGAATTATCCCGGCCTCTACAAATTCCGCACCCGTGTCGTGCAACCGGGGCAGGAATATTTCGTGCGCGTTGCTGCAAATCATCCCGCCTATCAACTGCACACCTATCAGTATGCTGTGCCGCCGAACAAGGATCCGCATGAGGCTGTACGGGCCGGCATGGATTTCCTTGTTAACATGGGCGACTCGTGGCTCTCAAATACTCCCCGTCGCGGCGCCATTGCGTTGCGTACGACCATGCAGCATTCGGAGACACAGCTTTGCATTGCCTGCCACCCGTCGCAATTCACGACGCGAGCGTATCTCGCGGCAGTGCAGAAAGGCTATGCACCAACCCAGCGACCGGCTCTAGAGTTTCTGACTGACCGCCTCTACAACAACGCGCGGCCACTCTACGGCGAGCCCAACACAAACTGGGTCCGCGTCATCTACACCGCCCGCACGGAAGCCAGCCGTCTGCCGCTGATCACACACGCCTATGAGCAGAACATCACGCATGACGCGCCGCGCAAAAACTTCGATGGTCCCTACGCCGAGTTTCTCAAGATCCACTACAAAGGTCTGACGAAGATGCCTGGCGACGAAGCCGATGGATGCGAACCGGATGTCAGTCCCTTCGAGATAGGTCTGCAAAGCTGGCAGACCTTCGACATGATGTACACCCGCACTCGTAAAGAGGATTGGCGCACGGAACGCGATCATGTCGAGCAGCTGGCGCTCGATGCCGAGCCGAAAAATGTGATCGATCTAAACTGGAAGATCCAGATGCTGTCGGCGATCGATCGAAAAAAATACGCGCCGCAGCTTGATACGCTCATCAGCAAGCTCTATGAATATGAAAACCCGCAGGGGGGCTGGCCTTATCCGTTCGATAAGAAAGCGAAGCCAGCGGATTTTGTTTCTTACAATGCTGTGCTTGCGCTTGCGCAGGCAGGCCGCCGTCCCGAGACTGACGAACATCTCGCGACTGCAGTTCATGCCATGCTGGCGGCGCAACGTCCGGAAGGCAGCTGGGAGGGCGACCCTGTCTACCAGGGATTTAACACGCCATTCCGCGCTACACAATTTGCGGTGATGGCACTATCGACGCTCTATCCCGGTCCCACAAAAGCAAAGGACTGGGATGCTGCGTATCCAGCGCCTCCGACAACACTCGCAAAGGATAACCTTCCACTTCTGCTGACACAACTCGATCAGTACTGGGACCCGGCGCCTGCGAGTGTTCTCAAGCAGATCCGCGATGTGCTCGTGAATAGTGATCAGCCACTGGCACGTGAAGCTGCGGCGCGAGCGATTGGCCACATGGCCGATGCCGGCTCTATGCCAGCGCTGATGCATGGCCTGGGCGATCCCGCGAAGATGGTGCAGATCAGCTCGGCCTACGCGGTCCGGATGATTTTGTCTCGACGGCAAAGCTCGGCGCCAGCGGGCAGCAGGCTTTTGACAACTGCTCTGGAATCGCCTGACGCGCGTACTCGCTGGGGTGCCGCGCATGTATTCAATCAGCACTTCAGAGATCTGACCTACGACAACAATCTGCTGGCAGCACTTGAACGCGATCTGAATGACCCTGTGCCGTTCGTCCGCTTTGAAGCAGCGTCCGGTGTGTGGCGCTGGTACTACTGGCAGGTCGATCAACCGGAAGTTCGTCGCAGCACGCTCGAGTCGCTTGCTGTGCGGCTGAACACAGAGAATGATGCGATGGTGCGTCGCGGCCTGCAGGAGAGCATCTATGACCTCCTGGATGAGAATACCGGCTATCTCGGTGCGTGGGTACGAGCCAGTTCGCAGGACGCCGACAAGACGCGCATCAACGAAGGCTACGAGGCAGTGGCGCGCGAGCAGGCGCAGGTGCTTGCGAAGGTGTTGCGCGCGGGTACGCCGATGGGACGTGAGGGCGTGCTGAACGCTCTGTGGGATTTTCATATCCGCCATTACGCACTGCCCGAACTGAAGGCGAACACCGTCGAAATCGGGCTGCCTGCCGTACTGACCAAATATGTAAGCGGCGTACCGGACCTGCATCGGCCCGGGTATGAATATTCGCCTTATCGTGAAGCGGTCGATTTCAAATACGACGTAAGCAACGGATTTTTCCAGACCCGGATCGGTAACGACAGCGACCTGATCCACTTCTTCAAGAGTTCCGGCCCTGAGCTCGAAGAGGCGCTGCTCGATTGTCTGAAGGGTGCAGACGACACTATGAAGATACAGGTGCTGAAAGCGGGCAGCACTCTCAGCACCGCTGGGGACGCGCGGTTTGCGCTCGCGGCGTTGAACCTGTCGGAAGACCCCAATAGCAATGTGCGGCAAACAGTGCGCTATGTATATCAGGATGGACAGCGCGGCATCCTGAACCTCGATACGCCAGGCGCTCCGGATCCAAAGCTTGTCAGTCGGGTCGTAGAAATCCTCAAGCAGGGCAACCCGGACAGCCAGGCGGTGGTGCTTCCGCTGCTGGCAGCGCTGCCCGAAAATTCTCCATGGGACCAGCAGGCGTCGGTGCAGGATGCGCTGCGAACGATGCTCGAAACCAAGCCGCGCCCGGCGAACTATGCCCAGGTGCTGGATGCAGCGTCATCGTTCGCAAGCCTGATGAGCGAACCGAAATTGCAGGAGCAGGTGCTGGCTGGTATGCACTCGTTTACTCCAGAGGTGCAGCGCGCTGCGATTGAAGTAGCTCTTGAACATTTTCTAAACGACCCGGCCACAGCGCCGATGGTCAAGAAGGCGTTCGCTGGTTTGAACCCGTCCGGGTTGAATATCCTGATGCAGGAAGTGTCGAATCCGAAATACCTGTCGAAGCACTTCGGCATTGCCGGCGGTGCACAGTCGCAAGATCAGGACTTTCTGAACCGCACCATGGCCGCACGAAAGATTCAACAGCCGCTTGAAAATCCAATCGTACTTGACACTGTACTTATAGCGCTTACGAATCACGATGCAAATGTCCGAGCCGCGGCGCTGGATACTCTGCGCAAGGTGAAAGGTGTCGAGCAGCGGGAAGATTTTCGCGCTGCCATGACGCAGCTCCAAAGCTCCGACAATCCTCGTCTCAAGCTGATAGCCACCAGTGTGCTGCAAGGTAAAAATCTGGGCGAAGCCTTGAAGGACGTGCAGCCTGGTTCGGTGCTCGACTTCAACTACTTCGTGACCAAGATCGAACCTATCCTCGCAACTCCTGGACCCGATGGCAAGGCATGCGTTTTCTGCCACGCGAGCCATGTCATCTTCAAACTTGCTCCTCCGAACAATGCCGGAGTTTTCTCGGACCAGGACAGTGTCGAGAACTATAAATATGCCATGCACGTGGTCGACATAAACAATCCTACGCAGAGTCTCTTCCTCATCAAGCCCACGCGACCGACCGACAGCGCCGGCAATGTTGGAGATTACCTGGCGACACACAATGGCGGACAGCGCTGGCATGGCAACGAGTCAAGCGAGCAGTACCGGACGATTCTCGAATGGATTCGCGGAGGCCGGCTTGAAACGGCATCGCTCGCAAAATAAGCAAGCTCGGAAGTCTTTGTCTGAAAGGTTGTCATGAAGGTCTGCGAAAAAAAAATCTCTGTGCCCGGAGGAGCAAGCCGGCGTATGTTCTGCACTTCCGCCATTGCGTCGACCGCGGCCGCTTTATTTGTTTCGCCCAGCCTGGGCGCGCAATCCAGCGATCATGAACAGGCTGCTCGCCCTCTTACGACGGGCAATGGGGAGTGGACGTACGACGTGCTTCCGCATTGGGGAGAATTGCCCCCGGGAAAGACATTTGGCGGTACACACGGTGGCATATCGAGCGACAACGCCGGCAATATTTATGTGAGCACCCAGAGTGAGACAGGTGTCCTCGTTTACGATGCCTCCGGAAAGCTTTTGCGGACAATCTGCACCGAGTATCCGGAAGTTCACTCGCTGCACCATGCAGAAGAAATCGGCACAGAATACTTCTATGCCACTGTTCAGAAGGGAACGCCGAAGGAGAACTGGCTCTTCATCAAGGTCAAGACTGACGGGACCGTCGTGCAGAAAATCAAGGCTCCGACTGAGGCTGGCTTTCAGATTCCGAATGCGTGGCGTGTGACGGCAGCGGTACCGGGCCCCGATGGGTCCATCTATATTGCGAATGGCTATGGGGATTCACGCATCTTTCGCTTCACCAAGGGCGGCGACTATAAATCCGCATTTGCAGGAAAGGGAAGTACGGATGGCCTGTGCGACTGCAGTCATGGACTGGCTGTCGATACACGCTACGAACAGCCACTGTTGCTTGTCTGCGACCGCGAAAACATGCGTCTCAGCCATTTCGATTTCGATGGCAGGTTTGTCCGCCACATCGCACTGCACATGCGCCGTCCTTGCCAGGTGAGTTTTCACGGAGATTATGCTGTTGTCTCAGAACTGCAGGGACGTGTCACTATCCTCGATAAGGACAATGTGCCGGTCGCATTTCTTGGAGACAATCCGCAGAAGTCGCAGTGGGCGAATTACAACCTGAGCCCGAAGGATATTGCACTGACCAGTTTCAGCGCCGCACATGGGTGCCACATCGACAGGCAGGCAAACATCTATGTTTCTGACTGGAACAAATCCGGCCGAGTGACAAAGCTTGTAAGGGTTCCAGTCTAGCCTTTTACGCAGGTTTATTAACTGTCTTTGCGATAGAGAAGATTACGCATCGCATCCCGGCGTGCGGCGTTGGCCTCGCTAATGTTTCTGCGTTCATCCGCATCCATTCGCTGCTTCGTCTCTGCATCGTTCGCTTCAGGAGAACTGCATTCAGGACAGCGATTAGCGAAGCCCGGTTTGTCGGGCCTCAGCTCAAACTCTTCGGAGCACACTACACAGACTTTAATCGGAAACGCCATAAATTCCATGATACGACGGTCGCCGTGGAGTCGAAAAGCAGACCCCGTCAGAGAGGAATGCTGGACTCGAGCGTTCCCGGCAAGACACCGTCGACTACGGAAGAGTCATCTGTCTGTCGCACCTTGTCGCTGAATGTGAACAGGAAGAACAGCAGCACAATGCCTGCAGTGGCGGCAGAGAACAGCCAGATTGAGCGCCAGTTATAGGTGACGGAACCCTGTGCCTCGGCCAGTGCGTAGTGGCTCACGACAATTCCCGACAGCCATGATCCAACAAACATGCCGAGACCATAGGTCAGGAAAGTGATAAGTCCCTGTGCCGCCGCGCGCAACCGCACACTGGCTTTCTGATCGATGTAGATCTGGCCTGTTACGAAGAAGAAGTCGTAACAGATGCCATGCATGAGGATGCCAGCCCACAACATCCACATGTAGGCTGACGCATTGCCGAAGGCAAAGAAAAGATAACGGAGCACCCATGCAACCATGCCGGCCACCAGCATGTACTTGACGCCAAGCCTGCGGAAGAACCACGGGATCAGAATCATGCAGAACAGCTCAGACATCTGGCCGCCCGTCATTTTTCCTGCAGCGTTGTGGACTCCTGCCTGGTTCAGGTAGAGGTTGGTGAACGCGTAATAAAACTGCAGGGGAATGCAGATCAGAAAAGATGCGATGGCGAAGATCATCATGGGCCGCTCCTTGAGCAGCGCCACGGCTTCGCGCGGGAAGATCGAATCAAGTGTGAAGCGTTCACTGCGTGCCAGGGGCGGTGTGTCTGGCAGGCTGAAGCAGTAAAAACCCATCACCAGTGATGCGAAACCGGCCAGGCGCATGGGGATGGCCGTCGCTTCGACCTGCAGGTGTCCGATTAGCAGCCCGGCGGTAATCCAACCGGCGGAACCGAGGAAGCGGATGGCGCCAAACTCCTGCTTGGGATCGGTCATCTGGCGGAACGCAAGCGAATTCGTCAGGGCCAGTGTCGGCATGAAGCAAAGGCAGTACAGCAGCACGAGCGAGTAGAAGGGGGCGAAGGTTGTCTGCATGGACGCAGCCAGCAGCAGCCCGCCGCCCAGCAGATGCAGTGCGCCGAGCATTCGCTGCGTAGCGAAGAGCCGGTCCGCAACCAGCCCTACAAAGAACGGCGCCAGGATGGCACCGACCGCTGTTGTCCCCGCTGCGAGGGCGATTTCCTGGCCGGTGAAATGCAGTGAGGACGAGAGCCAGGTATTCAGCGTCACATACCATCCTCCCCAGATAAAATACTGGAGAAACATCATCGTGCTGAGCCGCGCCCTCATTTGTAACTGCATTCGTTTAATTTACCTTTCGCGCCCGGAATGATGAAATTGCAGCTTGCGTGTCATCTGCCTTCAGCCTTGGTCATGCCAGATTACTTTCGCAGTCAGGGTAGCATTTTTGCAGCAGGCCGTGTCGTGCGAGCAGGCTACAGAATTCAGGGCTGAACGGGCTTGGGGTCATGCGAGTGCGGCGTCAGTTTGCGCACCAGGAATTCCTGTGACAGGTTTGCTATGGCGCCTGAGCCGATCCCGATCAGGCCGTTTTCGAAGGTCAATCCGAGTCCTTCACGGTCGGCAGCGGGATAGTAAAGATTGGACATAGCGCCGGCAGCCAGCCCTCCACCGATGCCCGAATAGTTCACCTGCCAGTGGCCATTGTCGCCTTTGCACATGACTGACATGGCGATCGCATATTCGGCACGAGACCGAATCGATCCCTCGCCTTTATAGAAGTATCGCGGGTCCTGCTTGAGCAGCGAAGGCAGGATGGCACTGCTCACATAGCCGCCGATCAGACCGTCTCCGTAGGACGCGGCATAGCGTTTCGCATAGCCTGCGGTCCCCTGGCCAAATCCGCTGAAGCTGTCGGTGGCCTGCTCGATGCCTGCCATGACGCCTGTGGCGAGAAAGTTGACCGGGTCGAGACTTGTCTTCCACGCCAGTTCAAATTTCTGTCGCGATGTCAGCGGCAGAGCGTTGTGATCATAGCTCACATAAAAATTCGGAATAGCGCCGAGCACACGCTGTTTCTCTTCAACATGAATCTGTTCTTCTGCAATTTCCTGCGCTGTTTGTGTCACCCGCACCTCGCTGACAAACAGGCCAACGGACAGCCGGATATCCGGCACATCGAGTGACTCTCCGGCGTGCAGGCTGATGGCCCTGGTGACGGTTGCAAATCCCGGGGCTAGGACTGTGATCCTGAACCCACCCGCTGGTACCCCGCTGAAGACGAAATGCCCTGCGCTGTCTGGCGCGCTTTCCCGATGGCTGCCATCAGGCAAAGCCGTCAGAGTGATCTGCGTCGCGGGAACAAGATTGCCATTCTGATCGAGAACTGTGCCGCGCACCGTGCCCAGCGCGCTGTTGTTGTCTGCGTCGCCGCTTGACGAGCTTGCCGCGATGCCTGGTTCCAAGGGCTGAATGGGCGCTTGCTGGGTCCACGCACACAAGGAAAAACAACACACCACGGGTATACCGATCACGCACCGCGACGCTGCGCGAAACGCGAAGGAAGATAATTTCGCGCGTACACGGTACTGTGCTCCGATGGCTATTGCTTTCAATGTGTATGCGACGACCTCACTACTTCGCCCCGGGGCAAACTGGCTTGGTGGTTTCCCTTGTTGATCTTTACCTGCCGCTCGACCTGCATGAAGCGACCTTATCGCCTTTTCACTTCTCGCGGTATAGCCCCTTTGCGTGGGATTCTCATCTTCCTAGGACGACTCTGGTGCGAGCAAGGACGCAGATCAGTGTCTGACGACCGAAGTGAGCAAGACCGAAAGACCGTTCCAGGCGATCTGAACGCCAATGCAGAGCAGGATGAAGGCCACGACTCGCAGAATCCCGTGAGCCGTCGATGGCGATATGACGGCAGTGATTCGCGGCGCATAGCCGTAGCAGACGTAGATCAGCGCGCTGAGGACGATCACCGCGAGGAACAGGCCAACATGTCCCAGCACATTGGGGATCACGACCGGCCCGGAGAATCTTGCGCTCAAGGTCAGCATGACGACCAATGTTCCCGGTCCTGAAGTCACCGGGAATGTGAACGGATAGAAGGCCTTCTGCTGCAGGTTGTGCAGATTCGAGTCGGCGCTCAGCTGAAGCTCTTCGCGTTTGTTTCGGGTGTTGGCCTCGGAATCTTTCTCGTTCAGTACGGACCAGCCGATGGCCGCGATGACGATGCCGCCGGAAACCTGCACAATCGGCAGAGAGATGCCGAAGAAGTTCAGAATGGCCGACCCAAGCAGCTCGATGATCGCCAGGAAAATGACGTTGTTGATGGCGATTTTGCGGGCCAGGGAACGATAGACTTCCGGCGGCGCATCGCCCACCAGGCCGACAAACACCAACGCCGAGCCCAGCGGATTGATCAGGGGCAGAAGCGCGCTGAAGGCGATCAGAAATGCGTTCCAGAGAAGCACAAAATTCTCCCAGGCGATACATCAGTGTACGAGACGCGATGCGAATGGATGCCTGGGAGTATCTGACGTCTGCGTCGGGTAATTGCGCGGCGTTCAGCAAAAAGGGCAGAGGATCGAGTGATCCACTGCCCTTATTTCAGTTGTCGCCCGATCAGGCCGGCAGGTGTCCGAATGCCAGGTCGAGCAATGTGCGCTCTTCGAGTTCGTGAGCTTTCGCAGAGCCGGTCGCGACGCTTGCACTCGCCGATCGCTTGATACTGGTAACCGGGTGGTCGCCAACAATTTCATGCAGGTACGGCTTCACATACGTCAGCGCGCCCATGTTGCGCGGCTCCTCCTGCACCCATATCAACTCGGCGTTGGGATGCTCCTGCAGCGCCGCACGCATCTCTGCAGTCGGGAATGGATGAAGCTGTTCGAGGAAGATGATGCCAACGGAATCGATCTTCCGTTTTTCACGTTCCACCCTTAACTGATGACCGATCTTGCCGGTGCACAGCAGCAGCCGTTTCGCGTTCTTGATCTGCGTTTCCGGCAGGACATTCAGAAAACGATCGCGCGCGAAATCCTGTAGCGGCGAGTTCGCGTCGGGATGGCGCAGCATACTCTTCGGCGTGAAGACAACGAGCGGCTTCCGCCACGGGCGCATTACCTGGCGCCGCAACAGATGGAAGTACTGCGCGGCGGTCGAGGGCTGGCATATCTGCATATTGTCATGCGCGGCCAGCTGCAGGAAGCGCTCGACGCGTGCGCTTGAATGTTCTGGGCCGCCGCCCTCATAGCCATGCGGCAGCAGCAGTGTGACGCCGCTCAGCAGGCCCCACTTGTCTTCGCCGGATGCGATGAACTGGTCAATGATGATTTGCGCACCATTTGCGAAATCGCCGAACTGCGCTTCCCATAGAACCAGCGTCTCGGGATAGTCGCGCCCATAGCCATATTCGAAGCCCAGGCATGCGGCTTCCGACAGCATGGAGTTGTATACCTCAAATGAAGCCTGTGGTTTGCCGGTGATGGTGTCGAGGTGCTGCAGCGGAATGTAGCGGCTTTCGTTTTCAATATCGACCAGCACACTGTGCCGCTGATTGAAGGTGCCGCGCTGGCTGTCCTGTCCCGTCAGGCGGACAGGCGTGCCCTGTGTGAGCAGTGAACCGAACGCCACTGCCTCGGCCATACCGTAGTCGAACGGCTTCTCGCCTCGGGCCATCTCTGCGCGCTGCTCCAGCAGCTTCTTCACCTTCGGATGAATGTGAAAGTCCTGCGGGTAGCGCGTCAGTCCCAACCCGATCTCGGTTACCTGCTCGACCGGCAGTCCCGTTTGTACCTCATACTGTTGCTTATATGCGCCGCCCGGAAAGCCGGACCAGTAAGCGGGCAGGTCGGCCATCTTCGGAACCTTCTCCGATGTCTTTGCCTGCTTCTGCGCCTCGAGAAACTCAGCCTGGTACTTGCCGACCAGTTCCCTGGCATCGATGCCAAGCTGCTTCGCGTACTTCTGATAAAGCGGCGGATGGTCCTTGATCCGTGCATAGAGCAGCGGCTGCGTAACCGTTGGATCGTCGACTTCGCTATGGCCATGGCGTCGATAGCCAATCAGGTCAACGACAACATCTGAATGAAAGGTCTGTCGATAATCGGCGGCAATGTCAGCTACCCGTAGAACAGCTTCGGCGTCTTCACCATTCACATGGAAGATGGGAATCGGCAGCCGCTTCGCAATGTCCGAAGCAAAGCGGGATGCGTTGGATTCGCGCGGCTCTGCTGTGAATCCGAGCAGATTGTTCGCAATAATGTGGATGCTGCCGCCAACCGTGAAGCCCGGAATCGATGCGAGATTCAGGCATTCCGCCCATATCCCCTGGCCGGCGAATGCGGCATCGCCATGAATCACGATGGGAAGGACCTGTTTCTCGCCGTCGGCTCCGACTCGTACCTGTTTGGCCCGTGCGCGGCCCACGACGACCGGGTCGACTGCTTCAAGATGGCTCGGGTTCGACACCAGATGTATTTCGACCTCGTGTCCATCCCTGGTCTTGAAGGCGCCCGTCGCGCCGATGTGGTATTTCACATCCCCGCCGCCCAGTGTGCTGCGGGGATCGACATCCTCGAACTTGGTGAAGATGTCGCTGGTCTTTTTGCCGATGATGTTGACCATCACGTTCAGGCGTCCGCGATGGCTCATGCCGAGCATCGCCTGCACGACACCGTGGCTGGCAGCGCGCTGCAGCAGTTCATCGAGAAAAGGAATCAGGGCGGTCAGGCCCTCGAGCGAGAAACGCTTTGTGCCGAGATAGCGGGACTGGATCACCTGCTCAAAAAGATCGGCGCGCGTCAGCAGTTCGAGCGTGCGGGCAGGATCAAGATGCGGCTTCTGCGCCTTTGACTCCATGCGCTGCTGCAGCCAGCGGCGTTTGCTCGCGTCTGCGATGTGCATGAACTCGACAGCCACGGTGCCGCAGTAATAACTCCGGGCTTCATCTACGTCTGGGCCATCGGTAAACGACTCCGGGATTGGCTCGGCAATCAGGCTTTTGCCAAGGGGGTCGAGGGTTGCTTCCAGATATCCCCAGCGCCGGAAAGTGTCGAGAACCTGTTCACGGGAAGAGTGCCCGTTCGAAAGTGGTTGAGATTTTTCTATCTGTGTTTTTGTAGCCATCGGGAGACCTGACATTCAAGAGTAACGAGTTGAGTGAGCACTAACAAGGCTACGAAAGAATCATATTCAGACGGCGCATAGGACGAGTCACCCCTAGAGCCGGCAGATGAGCAGTTCACGTTCGAAGATCATCTCCGGCGGCAGATGGCTGTGAAGCGCGATAAATAGCTCCTCATGTCCGATGACCTCGTTGCGCCATGCGGCTCGATCAATCCGTTGGAGAGCTTCAAACTTTTCGCGCGGGAAATCGAGACCGTCCCAGTTCATATCCTCATAATGCGGCGTCCAGCCAATCGGCGACTCCTTGCCCAGTGCCCGGCCGCGTACACGGTCGACGATCCACTTCAATACACGCATGTTTTCGCTGAAGCCTGGCCAGAGGAACTTGCCGTCCTCATCCTTGCGAAACCAATTGACGTGAAATACCCGCGGCGTCACCGACAGGTTGCGCTGCATCTGGATCCAGTGCCGAAAATAATCGCCCATGTGGTAGCCGCAGAAGGGCAGCATGGCCATTGGATCGCGGCGGACTTTACCCACAGCACCGGTCGCGGCGGCCGTTGTCTCGGAAGCCATGGTGGCGCCGGCGTAGGTGCCTGAACTCCAGTTAAACGACTGGTAGACCAGCGGAATTGTCGTCGAACGCCGGCCGCCGAAAATAATCGCGCTAATCGGCACGCCTTCCGGAGCCTCCCAGCTTGCATCGATCGTCGGACACTGTGAAGCGGGTGCGGTAAACCGGCCATTCGGATGAGCGGCAGTTCTGCCCGTCTCCCTGCCGATTTCCGGCGTCCAGGTGCGGCCCTGCCAGTCGAGACATTCTGCCGGAGGCTGATCGGTCATACCCTCCCACCAGACGCCTACGTCAAGGGTGAGCGCAACGTTGGTGAAGATGGTGTTCTTTGAGAGAGTCGCCATTGCGTTCGGGTTTGTCTTTGCCGAGGTGCCGGGCGCGACGCCGAAAAAGCCTGCCTCGGGGTTGATGGCGCGCAGCTGGCCGGTCGCGTCGGGCTTGATCCATGCAATATCGTCGCCGACCGTGTTGACCTTCCAGCCCTCGAAACCCTTGGGCGGAATCATCATCGCGAAGTTGGTCTTGCCACAGGCGCTGGGGAACGCTGCGGCGACGTAAGTCTTTTCGCCTGTGGGACTTTCGACGCCGACAATGAGCATGTGCTCAGCCATCCAGCTCTCGTCCCGCGCGATGTTTGAAGCAATCCTGAGGGCGAAACACTTCTTGCCCAGCAGGGCATTGCCCCCGTAACCCGAGCCATACGACCAGATTTCGCGTGTCTCCGGAAAATGGACGATGTATTTCTCGTCGTTGCATGGCCAGGGAACATCGGCCTGGCCGGGAGCCAGCGGCGCCCCAACAGAATGAAGGCACGGCACGACTCGTTGCGCGTCTTTGTCGATTTCGGCAAAGACCGGCAAGCCAATTCGGCACATAATCCTCATATTCACCACGACATAGGGCGAATCGGTCAGCTGCACGCCAATCCGTGCCATCGGCGAGCCGATCGGTCCCATACTGAACGGCAGCACATACATGGTGCGGCCCTTCATGCAGCCGCGGAAGAGTGACTTCAGCTTCTTCCGCATTACGAAAGGGTCTTCCCAATTGTTGGTCGGTCCGGCTGCGTCCTTCGAGAGGGAGCAGATGTACGTTCGCTCTTCCACCCTGGCGACATCTTTTGGGTCGGAGCGGGCATAAAAGCATCCAGGCCACGTCTCCTGGTTCAGCCTTGTAAAGGTGCCATTGGCGACCAGCTGGCCGCAGAGAAAGTCGTATTCCGCCTGGGTCCCGTCGACCCAGTGAATGGCAGCCGGGGTGGTAAGATCCGCCATTTTTTCGACCCAGCGGATAAGGTGCTTGTTTGTTGTCGGGGGCGCTTCTACTGCGATCTTCATGAGAAAGCTTCCTGCCGCCATCGACCTGGATGGCTGGCCACCGGGCGAGGCATCCGCCGGATGTCGGGTCGCTGACCAAAGGCGGGCCAGCAGGACCACTACAACCTCTAAGACTAAGGGGTTGGTGAACTGTCCGCAACCCGGACAGGCGGCCGCGGGATACTTAACGGACACTGGGTCAAGCGGGACGAGTTGTTGTTTGTTCTATGCAGTTCTCAGGGAAGCAAGTGCCCATCCGGGCAGAACAGTAAGAATGAGGTGGGTTATGGCAGAATTTCCTGTTTTTCGGCCTCGTGCGCGGGAAAAGCCTGCAGCCGTGTAGGGCAATCGGTGGCTTCGCAAACAGGTCGCTGGGCAAGCGCATGCAAAAGGCGTTTGCGCTCTTCTCCGGGCGGATAGGCTGCGATGACGTCGCGTCGCAGCTGGCCCAGTGCATCGAGTGTCGCTCCCATTTCGGCTGGCAGCGAGGCGTCAATCTCGCGTCGCAGCTGCTGTGCCAGCGCCGGGCTTTCACCCGCAGTCGAGATGGCAATCTGCAGCTTGCCGCGCCGCACGATCGATGGAAAGTAGAAGTCGCAGTTCGGTGGATCATCCGCTGAATTGCAGAGAATGTGGTTCCTGCTCGCTGCAAGGAAGACTGCGTGGTTGACAACCGGCTGGTCGGTCGCGGCGATCACCAGATCAGCGTCGAGGACGTCTTCATCAGCGAATTCGCGTGCAATCCACGTGAGTCTGCCTTCGGCCGCAAGCTGTTTCACCGCTGCGATCGCCGCGGGAGCTACGATGCGCAGCCGGGCACCCGAGGTGGACAGGGAAGCGATCTTCTCCAGTCCGACATTGCCGGCGCCGACGATCAGTACGCGGCGGCCTTCGAGTTTCAGGTAGATCGGAAAAAGGTCCATGGATGCGCACGCTGCTCTTGCTGTTGTGCAGCCTGTTTCGGGAGGGCTGCTCATTTTGCCGGGGCGGCTGCCAAGCACTAATGGGCGACCAGGCGGGAACTGATTTTGCCGTAGACGTTTTTCGGAATGATGTGGCGGTGAACCAGGTCGGATGGCTTCTTGTAGGGCCTGTTGTCAATAATGCTGCGTGCCATCGCGTCGGTCACGCCGGGAAGAGTCCGAAACGCCTCGCTCGAGGATTTGTTCACATCGACCGGATCATTCTTCGGGTCATGCTGCAGGCCGTCGCGGATGCCAAGCGCCGCGCCCTTCAGGTTGCTGGCCATGGTGCGAGTGACCGCGGCGGTCGAGCGCCGGACCATGTCCTGACTCCGTGGACTTGACGTGCAGCCGAGCGGAATGAGCAGAACTGCAGGAATGATCAGGTGCGAGGCCTTCATGATTTTGTCCTGTTTCCTCATCCTATCCATTGAACGTCAGCCTTGTCTTCCTCAACGGCAAGCATTTGCCGTCGTCTTTAGCCTGGTTGGATGCAGGTGAAGCGGTAGAGACCATCTTGCGCCGAGCCTCTGCGTATACTCCTAACTTTTTAGTTGACACTCGCGCCACGCCGGGGTTAATGTCCTAATCACTTAGGAGGCATGGCGTGAAAAAGCCGGATACGGTGGGTTTGACCAGGCTGGAGCTGAAGATCATGCAGGTGATCTGGCGGCGCGGCAGCAGTACGGTCGGCGAGGTACAGGAAGAGCTGAATCCGCCGCTCGCCTATACCACGGTGCAGACGATGCTGAACATACTCGAGCGCAAGGGAAAGCTGACGCGCGAGCTGAACGGGCGGGCATATGTGTATATCGCCACCGTGACTGAGATGAAAGCGCATGGGCAGGGTCTGCGCGACCTGATTGACCGGATGTTCGGCGGATCAAGCGAGGAACTCGTGATGAGCCTGCTGAAGAATCGTCAGATCGATGCGAAGAGACTGGCCGAGTTGACTGAACGTTTCAGTGAAACGGGGGACACACAGGAAAGGCCAGCCGGCCCAAAGAAGCCCGGCAGCAAAGGAGGCAGCCGATGAGAACACTCGAGTCATTGGTCTTGTCGTACCTGTTGAATTCGCTGTGGCAGGTGCCGTTGCTGTGCCTTGCGGGATGGGTGGCAGCGCAGGGTGTGCGTCGGATTGGAGCGACCGCCGAGCATCGTGTGTGGGTTGGCGTGCTGCTGTTGCAGGCCTCGCTCCCGGCTGTCTCCCTGCTGCCGTGGGGAGTTTTCCCCTGGCAGTGGCTGAGCGCGCTCGGTGTGTGGCGTCATGCGAGTGGTGGAGACGCGCACGTGTCCGTGGTGATGGGTGCGGCGAATACCTCGGGCAGTGTTGGCATATCCGGTGCGGTGCTGACCGCTGCGTTCGTCGCGTATGGTGCGGTGAGCGCCTACTTTGGCGCGAGATTTCTATGGCGCATGCGCACGCTTGCTCTCATACGACGCGAGGCCGTAGCGCTTTCGCTGACCGGCGCATCGGCGCAATCGTGGACTCGTTTCGCGCAGCAGTTCGGAATACTCAACGTCTCGATCGCGGCCTCGGCACGTGTCTTTGGTCCGGTAACGATGGGCCATGGGCACAAACTGGTACTGCTGCCGGCGACGATGGTCGGCCATCTCCGGCAGGAAGATTTCGATACGGTCATTGCGCATGAGTTCGCGCACATGCGGCGAAACGACTTTACGAAAAACCTGCTGTATGAACTTGTCTCGCTGCCGATCGCGTATCACCCGCTGCTTTGGCTGGCGCAGGAGCGGATTACGGAAAGCCGCGAGATGATCTGCGACCAGGTGGCTGCGGATGTCAGCGGGCGCAATGCGTATACACGATCGCTGCTGCGACTTGCGTCCCTGCTGGTGCATGGCACGCCGGTCAGGATTCCCCACGCCATCGGGATTTTCGATGCCAACACGTTCGAGAGGAGACTTATGAAATTGGCTGATAGGACAAAGGAATTGAGAGGGGTGCGACGCATAGCAGTGCTCGCAGCGTGTGCAGCGTTTGGTGCAGCGACCTGCGGAACAGCACTGGCGCTGCGTATGGATGTGAGTGCGCCGGCTGCAACCGAGACGGGAAGCAGTCTATCGACATCGCCGAAAAAAGTAATGATTGCGTCAGGCGTGATGGCAGGAAACAGGTTGACGGGTGACGATCCAAAATACCCGGCAGCTGCGAAGAAGGCGAAGATCCAGGGTAAAGTGGTGCTCGCGGCAATCATCAGTAAGGACGGGAATATCGAAAATCTGCGCGTTATTTCCGGTCCCAAGGAGCTACAGGCACCTTCTCTCGATGCAGTGAAGACATGGAAGTACAAGCCTTATCTGCTCAATGGAGCCCCGGTAGAAGTCGAGACGACGATCAACGTCGTTTACTCGCTCGCCGGCTAATTTACGAAGCTCGATTGCATGAAATCGGGGGCCTTGACCTCCACTGGTTGCAGGTTTACTTTGTCCTTACACGGGAAAGGAGGATGATCCAGCGAATGAAAAATTCTGATGGTAGTAGTTGTAAAACAGTACGTGAGGTGACTGAGGCTTAGAGCGTCCACGCTCTAGACCTGGCGATCTCCAGTAACACTCGCCGAGGCCCACTTCCATGCAGCTTTTCCACTGCATGCGCAAGCGTGGACGCCTCAGGTCAACTCCAACAGCTCACCGGTGTGAGGGCCCGCATTCTATTCAGAGTGCGGGCCTTTCACTTTTTTATCCGACCATTTCCAGCTTTATAATCTCCCTATGGAACCGTTGGTGATTGCAGGCAGGGCCTTTCAGTCGCGGCTGATTGTGGGCACTGGCAAGTACAAGGATGGCCCGGAAACGCAGCGTGCCATTGAAGCGTCCGGCGCCGAGATGGTGACGGTTGCGGTGCGCCGTGTGAACCTCGACCGCTCGAAGGAATCGCTGCTCGATTTCATCGATCCGCAGCGTTATTTTCTGCTGCCGAATACGGCCGGCTGCTACACCGCGGATGAAGCCATCCGTGCCGCTCGTCTCGGTCGCGAGGTCGGGTTGTCGGACTGGGTAAAGATCGAAGTCATCGGCGACCAGAAGACGCTTTATCCTGACGTGCAGGCGACGCTCGAAGCCACGACGGTTCTTGTAAAAGAAGGGTTTACCGTGTTGCCGTATACGACCGATGACATCGTGTTCGCGCGCCGGTTGATCGACGCCGGTGCGGCTGCTGTGATGCCGCTGGGTGCGCCGATTGGTTCGGGATTGGGACTGCAGAATACCGCGAACATTCGCATCCTGCGCGAACTGATTACCGAGGTCCCGCTGATCATCGATGCCGGTGTCGGCACAGCTTCCGATGCGGCGCTCGCGATGGAGCTCGGAGCCGATGCGGTCCTGGTGAACTCCTGTATCGCGCATGCGGGTAATCCGGTACTGATGGCCGAGGCGATGCAGCATGGCGTGCTGGCCGGCCGCCAGGCATTCATCGCGGGGAGAATGCCGCGCAAGCTGTATGCGACGGCGAGTTCGCCCCTTGAAGGAATCAGCCGTTAATCAGACCGGCGACCTGCTCTCGTCGCCGGTCGGCGCATTCGTATAGACTCCAGCCATGCGCGTCTTCGGCATTGATTGCGGCACCGTGTGCACCGGCTATGGGGTCGTCGAGGTAGTCGAAAAACAGCGGGAGGCACAGCTGGTTTCGATTGCCTGCGGCGGCATCTCCATGCCGAAGAAAGACACGCTGCCCGACTGCCTGGCGCGGGTGTATGCCGAGCTTTCGGCCCTGCTCGAAATCTATAAACCGGACGCAGTTGCAGTCGAGGGCGTCTTTTACTCCATCAACGCGAAGAGTGCATTGAAGCTTGGACATGTGCGAGGCGTAGCGCTGCTGGCTGCGGCTAACGCAGGACTGCCGGTGGCCGAGTACGCGCCTCTATCGATCAAGTCGGCCGTCGTGGGCTATGGCCTCGCGGACAAGGAACAGGTTGGCTTCATGGTGGCGCGTCTACTGCGACTGGCGGAGGTGCCTAAGCCAGCCGATGCAGCTGATGCACTCGCGATCGCAATCTGCCACATTCACTCCGCGCAGACGCTGGCACTTCAGGGCGACGGAGCTATTCTGCCGCGCAAGGCGGGTCGGCCAGCCTGATGTTGCGCCCACTCATGCTCGGAGGCCTGGTGGCGGCAGCCTGCCTGTGCGCGCATGCACAGGAGAATCAGGCGCCCGCACAGGATCCGACTCAAACCGACCCGGCTGCCGTAGTCGGCCCTGCCTTTCGCGGCGAAGTGGTGCCGCCCGTCGCGACGCTCATTTTCAAATTTGAAAACCCGCAGTTGCAGCCGGCGAAATTCCAAATCACCCTCCACCCGGATGGCACGGGACACTTTGTCTCGCAGGTTGGCACAGCGCCGCCGCCTGATATCGCCGACCTTCCACCGGAGGGCCAGGAGCGGGACATCACGGTCAGCGAGGGTATCCGCAAGCAGATGTTCCTGGTGGCGGTGAAGGAGCATGGCTTTGCTACCAAGTGCGAGGCGGGGGGCTCGAAAGTGGCCTTTCAGGGAACGAAGACGCTGGTGTACGAAGGCCCGGACCTGAAGGGCGCCTGCACCTATAACTACAGTTCTGACCAGAAGCTGCAATGGCTCACCACCCAGCTGCTCGGCATTGCGACGACGCTCGAGGAAGGGCGGCGCCTGTCGGTGGAGCACACCCATGGCCGGCTGACTCTCGACGCCGAACTCGAGACACTGGCGAAATTGGTCAAAGATGGAGAAGCGACTGAAGTTGAGAATATCGCTCCTGTCCTGCAGGCCATTGTGACCGACGAGAATGTGATGACGCGTGCCCGCCGCCGGGCACAGGCATTGCTTGACAGCGATCCCTCCACCGCTGTGCACTGAGCGAACACGTCGGCCCGATAGAGAAGAACTTCGGTTCGGCGCGGTGGAAACAGACTACGCAGCTAAATGGGCGCAGTCGTGTCTAATCTGGTGGAGCCCGACCGATTCATTGGCGAACCCGTGGCCGAGTGCTTCAGGAGAAGTTGCATGTTGCCTATTGTTTCAAGATTACTGCCTGCCTCGCGAAGAAAAGCCCTTGCCTGTCTCGCCGTCTCTGTAGTCTTCGCCGCTGCGAATGTGGCGCGGGCGCAGGATGCCGCCGTGGTCCGGCTGGCCTACGTGATCGGTAACGTGCAGATCCTGCAGAATGGCGTGGTGCAGTTCGACAAAGCCGTAGCCAATATGCCGCTCTTCAAGGATTCGAAGGTAGTGACGGCCACGGATGGCCAGGCCGAAATCGGGTTTGCAGACGGCAGCGTGGCCCGCCTCACGCCAAACAGCTCCTTGCAACTAACGCATGTGCAGGGCTCGGGCACAAACGGCCACACCGATGTTGAGCTGACAGGCGGGCTGGCCTACTTCGAGTTGAATGTCGGGCAGGGTCAGCGCTTCTCGGTGAAGATTGGTCCGGCCACTGCGCATCCGGAAGAAAATACGATCTTTCGCGCAAACCTCGACAAGGTGCCGGAGATCGCAGTCTTCCAGGGAGCGCTGCACGTCGACGGCGACGACGCCACCTTCACAACCGATGTCACCGAACGACAGACCGTTCGTTTCGATGAAAATGCAGCCGATCCTTATTCGCTGGTGCAGGCCGTCGCGCCTGATTCCTGGGACAAGTGGAATATGGATCGCGACGACGCCATCGCGCGTGAAGCGCAAACACAGACTGACGCGCGCAACGATTCGGCGGCCCCGCAGGACCCCGGCTGGAATGATCTGGACGCTGCCGGCGACTGGTATCCGGTCGATGGCTACGGCAACGTATGGGTGCCGGACGGCGTCGATGCCAGCTGGGATCCGTTTGGCTACGGCTACTGGGCCGATTACGGCACCTACGGCACCACCTGGATTTCGGGCTATCCTTGGGGCTGGCTGCCCTATCACTGTGGCGCTTGGAACTACTTTCCGTTTGGCTGGGGCTGGGTTCCGGGTGGTTGTGGGCTCGGCTGGTCACCGATCGGGACCATCTGGAATGCTCCGCCAAACTATCGTCGTCCCATCGTGCCCCCTGGAGGCTTTGCCATTGCCAGCAGGACGCGCCGGCCACTCACGTCGAGGCTGGTTGCGGTCGACCGGGGAGCAGCGGCGCGCGGGCCCTGGGGTCCGGGTGCGGGTCTGAATCACACCATTGCTACGCCGCAGCACCGGCAGTCGTTGACCATTGACGGGAGCAGCCTCGAACCGCTGGCGCACCGGCCGGCTCCCGGGATCGGCGTGCAGGGTGATCGTCTGACGACAGCGACCGGGGCGCATGTCGGTATTCCCGTTGCGCGCCCAGGTAGTGTTAACGAGGGCGGCAGGATGCCGATGCCGCAGCGATCGATCGGCGCCGGTAACGAAGGCTCGCGTGCGCCCGTGGTGACGAGGCCGACCTATACTGCGCCGGCACCTCGATATGAGCCGCCGGCGCCAAGGGCTGAACCGCCACGCAGCGTTCCACCGCCGCCAGCTCCGGCTGCTCCTTCGCATCCGCACTGAGGCGCCGGTTAGATCGCGAGGGCCTGGAACAATGCCGCGAGATGCTCGATGCCGATGGCTTCGGCGCGGGCATCACGGCTCACCGTGGTCACGGTACATGCTGCGTCGATGCGTTCGGAAGGGTAGCCGGCAGATTTGAGATTGTTGCCGAGGGTCTTCCGTTTCTGCGCGAAGCAGTGCCGCAGGAACTGGACGAAGGGCGCGGGGTCCACACCCAGTGCACGATGCCTCGGGGTGAAATGCAGGCGCACTACCGTGGAGTGCACATTGGGCGGGGGAGAGAAGTCTGCGGGCGTCAGTTCAAACAGTCGCTGCACATCGGCGTAGAGCTGTGTCGTGACGGTCAGCAGGCCGTAATCACGCGAACCGGGCTCTGCACACAGGCGGTCGGCAACTTCGCGCTGCATCATCAAAACGGCACGATCGAGTGCATCGGCGTGCGCGTACAGGTGGAGCAGGATTTCAGACGTGATGTAGTAAGGCAGATTGCCGACCACTACCAGCCTGCCGCCCTCGCGGTCGGCAAGCGCCGTCAGGTTCACACGGAGAATGTCGTTCGTGATGATGTCGACGCCGCGCAACGGCTGGGCGAGATCTTCCGCGTCTGGTATCGGATACTGCAGCAACAGCCGCTCTGCGAGACCATGGTCGAACTCGACGGCCACCAGGCGGCGCGCGGTCTGTGCCAGCAGGTGGGTGATGGCGCCCATGCCCGGGCCGATCTCGAGCACGGCTGCATTCGACAAGTCGCCGGCAGCGGCGACGATCGCGCGCGGCGCAGTCTGGCTGATCAGAAAATTCTGCCCGAGCCTGGCTTTCCCGCCTGCAGATTTGCCTTTCATGAGTCTACGCGGTCACGCACTGCATCTTCGTTAGCAGACCGCGCATGAAAGCGGTGGCTGGTTTGGTAGCAGGGCAGCGGCAAAGGTAGACTACGCATTCCGGCATACTAACCGAATTGACGAAGCAGCAGCCGGCAGTGAACAGAAAGCGAGACCCATGCGGATCGTATTTGCAGCATCGGAGTGTGTCCCCTATGCGAAGACCGGCGGACTCGCCGACATCATGGGCGCACTGCCCGCAGCGGTCGCGAAACTCGGCCACGACGTCACGATGTATCTTCCGCTCTACCGGCAGACGCAAAAGCGTTTGCAGGGCGGTCCCACGTCACGCCGTGTTGCCATTCAGAGCCTGACCATTCCATTTGAAAATTACAGCCGCTTCGTTACCGTGCTCGACGGCGGCAAGCACGAAGGCGTGCAGTATTACTTTCTTGAATGTCCTGAGCTGTTCGACCGCGAATCGTTGTATGGCACCGACGCCGGTGAATACTCCGACAACGCGGAGCGATACGGGCTCTACTGCCGCGCCGTGATCGAGAGTGCCAAGCAACTCGGCGTTCCCGATATTTTTCATGTGCACGACTGGCAGGCAGGCCTGTTGCCGGTGATGCTGCGCACCATCTACTACTACGATCCGCTGATGAAACACGTGCCTGTCGTGATGACGATTCACAACGCGGGCTACCAGGGACTTTTTCCGTCTTCGGTCATTCCTCAGCTGCTGCTGCCATGGGACACCTACACCATGGAGAAGCTCGAATTCTATAACCAGGTAAATTTCCTCAAGGGTGGCATCGTCTATGCCGACGTGATCACGACCGTCAGCAGGAAGTATGCCGAAGAGATTCAGACGCCGGAATTTGGATTTGGCCTGGACGACATCCTGCGCAAGCGCGCGGCCAATCTACACGGTATTCTTGACGGCGTCGACTATAACCACTGGAATCCTGCGACTGATCCCAAGATTGCTGCGCACTACACGCCGGAAAAGCTGGATGGCAAAGTTGCCTGCCGCAAAGACCTGCTGCACGCCTTCAACCTTGACCACTGCAAGGCCAGCACGCCCGTTCTTGGCATGGTGTCGCGTGCGGCCACGCAAAAAGGTTTTGACTTTCTAGCCGAGATCATCGATCAGCTTGCAGCCGAAGATGTGTACCTTGTCGTGCTGGCGATGGGCGAACCTTACTACGAGAATTTTCTGCGCAGTATCGCCGAACGTTATCCGCAGAAGATTGCGGTGAAGATCGTCTATGACGAAACGCTGGCGCACAAAGTCGAAGCAGGTTCAGACATATTTCTGATGCCCTCGCGCTATGAACCCTGCGGTCTCAACCAGATCTACAGCCTGAAATACGGCACGGTGCCAGTCGTTCGCGCCACCGGCGGTCTCGAAGACACGATCGAAGACTACAACGAAGCCGCCGGTACCGGCACGGGCTTCAAGTTTTATGGCTTCAATCCGCAGGACTTCTGGCTAGCTGTCAAGCGCTCACTCACTCTTTTTGAAGACAAGCCAACCTGGCGCAAACTCATGCTGAACGGCATGGCCCAGACATTTTCATGGGACAAACCAGCAGCAGAATACGTCCGCCTCTACGAAGACACAGTCCGCAGCAAGTCGTAGGGTCGGTACTGCCTCCGGCGGCGCCTGCGCAGGGGGCGGTGTTCACCGCAAGGATCTATTTCAAAACAGAGGAGATACTACTCCCCCCTTTATTTTGATATCCATGCCCATACGGCGAGTATCGCTCCCACGCAGGGCCCGCCAGGGGCAGTTCTGCTAAATGATTGTCTTGACCTTCGGCAGGCGCAGGGCGAGTTGGGTTGTAAGCCAGCCGAGCAGGACGGTTGCGACAAAGATGATTGCCGCTTTAAGAAATGGGTGAAGTGGGCTACCGAAGAATAGTCTCTGCAGCCACATGATGAAGACTGCATGCACGAGGTAAAGTCCATAAGCGCTGCGGTTGAGAGACAGCATCCAGCGGCGCGGTTGCCAGCTGACGCCGATAAACAGGGCCAGTAAGGCAAAGCAGCTGGCGACGCAGCTGGTGACCCACAGCAGTGCCGGCGGCGTGCGCATGTGGGCGACGAGGATGTGGTGCTGCCAGAGCCAGCCTGGCACAAATTCGGCAGCGATGAATGCGAGCAGACCGCACGCCAGCCAGTACGGCCAGCGTCGAGCGAGTGCTCCATCCCGGTCGAGCAATCCCCGGGTGACCCCACTGGCGCCCACGAGCGCGCCGAAACAGAACCACAGCAGGTAGAGATAAAAGCGCGCGATCTGGTAGGTGAAGGGTGTCGTTACTAACTCCTTCCAGTTGCCGAACCCATAGTGGACGAGCATCGGCAGGTAGACCGCCACCGATGCGACGAACATAAGACAGGCGACGAGGAGCGGCTGATTCCGGCAAAGGCGAGCGACTTTCTCGAATGACTGCGCCGTCCACAGACCGGGCGCGAGTTTCAAGGCCTGCGACAAGACTGGAAGCGTCAGCGCCAGCATGAAATCAAACAGAAGCAGGACCCATAGGAACCATGCCGGCCCGGGAGAAAATCCGCGGCCTGCAAGTTGACGGTACATATCGCTGAAGCCTGTGGTGTGTCCGATGATTCGCCATGGCGCATAAAAGCCGATCGGATTGAGGACCACTACCGTAAAGATAAAAGGGAGGCCAAGCCGCAGGCAGCGGTCGCGCAGGAACTCTGTCGTGCTGTGTTTGCGAATGCTGGAAGGCACAAACAGACCCGAAATAAAAAACATCAGCACCATCTGGAAGTGATCGTCGAAGCTTACGACGTGGTCGAAGAAACGCCAGCGTGTGACATCCACTAACGGAACAATGGTGTGAAACAGGTTCGACGAGGGCTGGACCGCCCAGGTGCAGTACGCCAGCATGGTGTGGTGAAGGACGACCAGTACCGTGATCGTTGTCCGCAGGTAGTCGATGGAGAGATCGCGCGGCTTCTGCCCTTGTGCCGGTCTGTCTTCAGCAATCGTTACGGTAGCAGCACTCACCCGCAAACCTCACGTCCAGATTTTAAGCAGCCTGCCCGGTGCGTCAATAACACTATGTATCCAGCGGCTTAAGCAGGTGCGGGCGTCCCTTCCTGAAGAGCAGGTAAAGTGGAAAGCCGCAGGCGATGATTGCAGTACCGATCAGAGAATTACGCAGGTTGCTCTTGTACGAGTACACCAGCAACACGCTCGATGCCGCAATGAAAAGTGCCGGTAGAACGGGATATCCCCACATGCGGAAGGGCCGATGCCGCTCCGGCTCACGGATGCGGAAATAGAAAATCGTCGTCGTCGTAATCATGTAGAAGAGCCACTCGGCGAAGATGGCCAGTTCGAAGAGCTGCTGAAATTTCCCGATCAGTAACAGCAGCAGTGTGCTCAAGCCGGCCTGCACGAGCAAAGAGACTGCGGGGCTCTGAAACTTTGGATGGATGCGGCCGAGACTGGCAATGAACAGTCCCTCGCGCGCTGCTGCGAACGGCACGCGCGCGCCCGACATGATGGTGCCGTTCAGGGTGACGAGGATGCTGAGCGCCATGCCGCCGGTCACCAGCAGGACGCCGCTCTTGCCAAGAAATCCGCCGGAAATCATCGCCATCGCGGCGAGGGCCGGTCGTGGTGCGGCAGCCACTGCGTCAGCCGCCAGGACATACTGGATGGCGGCATTGACGCTCATGTACAAAACGGCGACGATCAGCACTCCCAGCACCAGCGCAATCGGAAGATTGCGCTCCGGCTGCTTCACTTCCTCAGCCACCATGTTCAAGTCATTCCAGCCGTCGTACGCCCAGAGCGCTGCAATGAGCGCAACCATAAAGCCGGCGAAGCCGCCCTCGGCGCCAGTGAACATGGTCTTGAAATTTGCCAGGCTTCCGACCGGACTGTAAAAACAGGCAGCGGCAATGACAATGACCAGCAACACTTTCAACCAGGTGAAGACCAGCTGAAAATTGCCTGCCTTCTTGACGCCGATATAATTCAGCCCCGTCACCAGCCACGCGATGGCAATGGCAAATACCTGCGACCAGAGAACTGGCAGCGGCCCGTGTACCGCAGTCGCATCCAGCCAGCGCAGGCTGGGAAATATGGCGAGCGTCCGTGCCAGCCCCGTCGTCACACTGGCGATGGATGCGGGCTTGGCGACTGCGAACCACGTCCACATATACATGAAAGCTGTAAGGTCGCCGTAGGCCCTCCTCAGGTAGACATACTCGCCACCCGCGTAGGGCATCATCGCTGCGAGCTCTGCATATGTCATCGCGCCGAAGAGAGTGAGAAGACCGCCTGTGATCCACGCTAGGTAGACCATCGGCGAGGTACCGACGGCGCGCATCATTTCCTGGGGCACCAGAAAGATCCCGCTGCCGATGATTGTGCCGACCACGATGGCTGTTGCCGTCGACAGGCCAAGCACGCGCGGCAGGCGATGGACGGTTTCTTCTGGGATGGTTGTGCTCAAGTTGTCCTGATCTTCGCCCAGACAGATGATCTATGCCAGTGTTTTTCATCCGCACTGAAGCGACGCCCTAGTACAGCTCGCGGGCGGATGCCCAGATTTCATCCGGAGAATGCCGTCGCCCCTGGGCCAGCCAGATCGTGGCGCCATCTTCAAATGGCATGGCATAGGGAGCATGAATAACGCCGATCGGCTGCACGTCGCGATAGGCCTTCTCAATGTCCTCGCGATGCTGTCCTACCACCACGATGGAGTTGTGCAGCTCGCCGCGCGAGCCCCAATACCAGTAGTGTTGATGGCCGCTGATCGGTGTCGGCAAACCGTAGGCGTTGCCGAATACATCGACCGCGCTCGCTTCGCCATAGTTGGTGCAGTAGATGCCGAGCTGCCCTTCGCTGCCATGGCGAATATTCACGGGAAGCCCGTTGTAGGCGGCGGCTACCTGTTCGACGAAGCCGGGCCAGCTGGTCATGTCGGCGAGTAGCTGCGGCAAGGCGACTTCACGGAAGTTCTCTGTCTCTTCCGGCCGGAAATTCAGTCGATGTTCCCACCCGGCGAAATGCGAGGGCGGAACAATAGGAAGAACCACTGGCATCCAGTACCACGCGGCAAGGGCGAAGGTCGTCATGTAGAGCAGCGGCACAGCTGTCCACAGCTTCGCCTGGGTGAGAGGCGCACGCGCCACCAGGCGATACAAAAAGACGGCTCCGGCCGCGAACAGCACGGGATAAATCGGCACCACGTAATAGATCTTGCCGTGCAGCACAATCATCAGCGCAATGAAGAGCAAGGTGGTCACGCCCGCGAAGCGAAACTTCTGCGCAAGCCGGCTGACCATCAGCCACACCAGTCCGGGTATCCAGATGACGGCACTGAAAGGTATCAGGACCAGCATCTGCTGCCACAGGAACGCTACCGGACCGAGCACTACGTCCTTGTGCTCATGCGATGCGGCGATGAGCCACTGGATGGTCGGAAACCCACGCTCCAGCTGCCACAGAAAATTGGGCAGTTCGATCAGCAGCAGGAGGCCAATGCCGATTGCGGCGCGCCAGTCGAGCAGCAGACGGCGCTGGCGCGTCACCAGCAAGCCGGCAAGCAGGCAGATCAGGAAGAAAGCGCCGCTGAGCTTGGTTTCGAGCGCCAGGCCACCGGCTATGCCAAAGATGATCCACCACGCAGTCCGAAGGGGTTGGGCGGGAGTTTTCGCTATCTCGAGCATGGCAAGCATCGCCGTCATCCAGAAGACGGGCTCGAGGCAATTCATCGAAAGCAGGGTATCGACACCGAGATATTCCGGTGCGCCGATGACGGCGATCATGGCCAGCGCCTGGGCTGCGCGCCGGCCGCCGAGCGAACGGGTGATCAGGCCGGTCAGCAGAACCTTGGCCGCACCGGCGAGTGAGGGAAGCAGGCGGAAAGCCCATATATGCTGATGGCCGAAGAGCGTATCGGCAACGCGTGCCAGCACGGCGATGACTGGTTGATTGTCGAGATAACCCCAGGCCAGCCGACGTCCGCAGACAATGTAATAGAGCTCATCCCGGAAGATGCCATAGCCGACCTGCTGCGCCCGAACATTGACTGCAATGTGGATACACAGTTTGATGGCTGCGAAGAGCAGGCCGAGCAGAAGAGCCTGCCGCCATGCGTCGCGGGCTCCCGGCTCCTGTTGTGTGGATGCGCGAGGCACATCGGGAGCCGCCGTGTGCAATGGCTCCTGAAGGTTTATCGTTGCCATAACTATATGTACTTAGAATCGCACACATGGAGAAGTGCATCTCCAGTAATGGCAGCGATGTCGCGAATCTGAAACCGGGGAAACACTCGTACGTCTTAGGGGTGGACGGCAACTCCAATTATGGCGATCACTCTTGAACGTCTGCGGCTATGGATACTGGTAGCCGGCGTGGTCCTGCTGCTGGCGATTGCGTCTTTCTTCGCGTATGCACGCTACCGCCTGCACCAGTACGCGCACGACCTGCCGGGCAAACTGGGCCTGGAAATACAGCAGTCCACCAATGGATTCACTGTGTCCCGTTCGCACGCCGGCCATACGCAGTTCATTCTGCATGCAGCAAAAGCCGTGCAGTACAAGAATGGCGGCCACCTGGTGCTGCACGACGTAAGCATCACGATGTTTGGCAAAGATGGAAGCCGGGCCGATCACATTGCCGGCAGCCAATTCGACTATGACCAGTCTTCGGGCATAGCGCGTGCCGACGGTGCGGTCGACATCGAGCTTGCTTCGCCTGTCTCAAACGCGAACCAGGCCGGAGGCGGGCCATCGAAAGCGGTTCCGGGAAGCTCGTCGAAAGCCGACCATCCGGTGCGCGTGAAAACCAGCGGCCTCATCTTCAACCAGAAGACGCAGGTGGCGACGACCGACCAGGCCCTCGAGTTTCAGGATGGCGATGCGTCCGGCTCGGCGCGCGGCGCTATCTACGACTCGGCCAATGGCACGCTCGACCTGGCGAATGACGTCGTGCTGAAGACCACGATGGACCAGGGCGATGTAACGGTGAAAGCGCAGAGTGCCAGCTTCAACCGGGCGCTCAAGCAGCTTGTTCTCATCAAGAGCCTGACCGACTATGACAAGGAGCACGCCACGTCGGACCAGTCGACGGTCTACTTCCGACAGGACGGCTCGGCAGATCACCTGTCTGCCCAGGGCAATGTTCACGTGGTGACCGACGATGGCACAGACCTGCGCGCAAGCGATGCGTTTGCCCAGATGGACGGGCAGAGCAAGCTGAAGCAGATCCGACTGAACGGCGGGGTTCTGCTGGTGGTGCATACGCAGCCAGGGCATGGCGGCACACAGTCGTCGCCGGATAGTCTGCAGACACTGCATGCCGACAGCAACTCCGGCATTCTCGACTTTGGACCGGAAAACCGTCTGCAGCATGTGCAACTGAACCAGGCTGTCTCCGTGGTCGACCAGCAGGTGGGCCTCGCCAATGATCCACACGGGTCAGAGACGCGAGAAATGCGGGCGGCGAAACTCGATGTCAGCTTCGGACCGGATGCGGAAGGGCGCTCTCAGCCAAAGAATGCCCTCGCTACCGGCGAAGCGCTGGTGACGGTGCACACGATCCATGCGGCATCTCCCCAGCAGAGTACGACGCTGAAAGGCGACCAGCTCTTCGCCACGCTCACCGAGGGACACAAGCTTTCCGCATTGCGCGGAGATGGCCATACGTACCTGTTGCAGGAAAGCCCTGGCGGCGTGAGTCAGACCAGCAGTGCCGATGCGCTGATGGTCAAATTCGTGCCTGCCGGAAATGCAGCCGGCAAACTCGGCACGGTTCCGTCCCTGGGCAAGACCGGCCGTGCGAAAAACGGGCCGGCAGCGACAGTGCTGGGCAGGCAGGGAGGCAGCCAGGTCGAATCGGCAGTCCAGCAGGGGCATGCTGTCCTGGCGCAGTTGCAGCCGTCGACGACAGCCGGCGCTCCTCCGGTCAAGACGACTGCCATGGCTGACACCATCACTTACGACGGCGGTTCAGGCAGAATCAACCTGACGGGCGGTACACCAAGGATCACCCAGGGTGGCACCGGGTCCGGGACTGATACTCAGCCGAGCTCGGAAATGACGGCCCCTACCATCGAATTCAATCGGCTCACCGGGGATGCGACCGCTGCGGGCGGCGTCAAGGCCAGCTATGAGAGCAGCACTGGCACACCGAGTGCTCCGGGCGGAAGCGCCATGCACGTGATTGCCGACCATGCCTCGCTCGACCATTCGAAGGACGAAACTACTTTCTACGGCGCTCCGAATGCCGACGCGCGACTATGGCAGGGTGCGAATGCAATTGCTGCTCCGACGATCATCCTGGCACGCACACGGCAATTGCTAATCGCGCAGGGTCCAGCCCGGGCAGTCAAGGCAACCTTCGCCGAGGGCGCCAGGAAAACCGGGGCCTCGGCATCGAGCGGCAGCCCTCCGGCTGCCGGTAAAGCGTCCGGCGGGGGAGGCGTCATGCGGATCACCAGCAGTGCGGTTACCTACTCCGGCGGTGAGCGGAAAGCGTCTTTCAGCGGGGGAGTCACAGGTCAGGATGCGACTGGAACCCTTCAGGCTGCGTCTTTGGATGTGTACCTTGCGCCCGAACGCGCAGCGGGCGCGAAAGCCCTTCCAGTCGCGAAAGGCAAGACGAGCGGACAGGTGTCAGGACCGGCTGGCCAGATTGAGCACATCACGGCCACGGGCCATGTCGAGTTTCAGCAAGGGCAGCGAAGAGCTACAGGAGACAAGCTGATTTACACATCCGATGACGATCATTTCGTACTGACAGGCACAGCAGACGCGCCGCCCCGGGTAACCGACCCGGAACACGGCACGGTTACCGGCTCTTCATTGATTTTCAACAATCGCGATGATAGCGTCGTCGTGAGCCGGGGACAATCGGCCACGGTCACGGACACGCGGACGACGAGGTAACCGATCCAAGTGGTGGAATGCAGAAATTAATCGTTGATGAGATAGGGAAAGCCTACAAGGGTCGGCAGGTGGTACGCGGCGTTAGCCTGGAGATTTCGCAGGGAGAAGTCGTCGGCCTCTTAGGCCCGAATGGTGCCGGTAAAACCACCAGTTTCTACATGATTGTCGGCCTGATCGCGCCCGACAGCGGACGTGTGTTAATCGATGATAAGGACATCTCCCGTGTGCCGATGTATATGCGGGCGCGACAGTATGGCATCAGCTACCTGCCGCAGGAACCGAGCGTTTTCCGCAAGCTGACGGTCGAGGAAAACATCCTGGCCGTGCTCGAGGCGCAATCCATCTCTTGGGAGATGCGTCGCGCGCGCACGGAGAAGCTGCTGGACCAGTTGAACCTGGGGCACATCCGCAAAACCCGCGGATACGCGCTTTCGGGCGGCGAGCGCAGGCGCGTAGAGATCGCCCGCTGCCTGTGTATCCAGCCCTCCTTCATCCTGCTCGATGAGCCGTTCTCCGGCATCGACCCGATCGCTGTGCTCGATCTGCAGGAGATTATCTTTGACCTGAAGGCCAGCGGCATCGGCGTACTGATTACAGACCACAATGTGCGCGAGACCCTATCTGTAACCGACAGGGCCTACATCATCAACGATGGCAAAATCTTCATGACGGGCACACCGGACGTTCTTGGCCGCGACCCCGAGGTACGCCGTGTCTATCTCGGAGAAGGTTTTTCACTCAACTAGGCTTTCCGGGGATTCCTGAGCCCAAAAATCGCGGTACGGCCGGCTGTTGGGCAAAAAGCGGATCTAATCTGAAAGTAATGGTTCATGCTTTAGGGCCAGGCCGGAGATTTCAGGCTCGACTTGTAACGTTTGGAGCCCGCCGTTCCCAATTTGGAACGGAACTTCCGACCTTACCCTCCGAGCCGTAATCGTACTGTTGTCGGGTTTTGCCGGGATGTAGACTCGAACTGAGATTCGTCATTCAAGAGCAGTCAGGATGTAATGCCTTTTCTTCAACCAAAGCTGAGCCTTAAAGTTTCGCAGCGGCAGATACTCACGCCTGGCCTGATGCAGATGGTCAGCGTGCTGGCGTTGAACAAGCTTGAGCTGAAGGAGATGATCAACGCGGAAATCGTTGAAAATCCAGTGTTGGAAGAAGTAGAAGAACATGTCCCGCTGCTGGACGACGTAGCGGGCAGGGATGCGGAGCGGGAGCGCCCGGCCGAGGAAAAAGTGGCCGTGGCTGAAAACTCTCCTGAAGAACGGGACCCGTTCGAAGAGATCGACTTCGGCTCTTATTTCCAGGATTATCTCGACCCCGGCTATCGCACCGGCAACAACTTCGAGTCGTACGACGATAAGCCTTCGTTCGAGAACTTTCTTTCCGTCCCGCAGAAGCTGGCCGACCACCTGATCTGGCAGATTGGTTCGTTGAATCTGACACCGGAGGTGCGCGAAGCGGCTGAATATATTGTCGGCAACCTGAACGAAGACGGTTACCTGATTGCCGGCGACGCGGAGCTGCTGAACGGGTTTCTGTCGGACTCGCCGGCTCCCATTGCATCGAAAGCAACGGTCGAGCCAGCAGATCCAACCGCGGAAGCCGCCGCGCACGAATTCGCCGCGAGTACTGATCCTGCGGAAGACCCCGCAGATGTGGAGGCCCGGAAGTTGCTGGAGGAGGCGCTGACGATCGTGCGCAGCCTCGATCCCGTCGGCGTCGGTGCAGCGACCCTGCGTGAGTGCCTGTTGCTGCAGGTGGCCGAGCGCAAGCGTGAATATGAGCTGATTTATGCGTCACAGCCGGCGCAGGAGGAATCCGAAGCGCCGATGCGCCTGCGGCTCGCCTGCTTCGATGCCGCAGCGCTGATCATCCGCGACCACCTGAGCCTGTTGCAGAAGCGCGACACCCGCGAGCTTTCGAAAATCGTCAACTGTTCCGTCACCGACCTGCAGGCAGCCGTTGAGTTGATCCGGACGCTCGACCCCAAGCCTGGCCAGCGCTTCAACCGCTCCAGCACACGCCTGATCGAGCCGGACGTTGCTTTCGTCAAACGCGGTGACGAGGTCACGATCGTCCTGAATGAAGAGGACATTCCCACCCTTCGGCTCAATCACGGCTACAAAAAGCTGCTGACCCAGGCCGGGACCGAGAAAGACGTCAAGGACTACGTCAAAGAGCGCTATCGCTCCGCGTTGATGCTGATGCGGAATATCGAACAGCGGAAGAGCACAATACTCAAGACCTGCGAAGCGATCCTTCGGAGGCAGCCGGATTTTCTCGAACTCGGCGTCGAATCTCTGCGTCCGATGATGATCAAAGATGTCGCCGAAGAAATCGGCGTCCATCCGTCGACAGTGAGCCGCGCGGTTTCGAACAAGTATGTGCACACCGCGCAGGGCGTTTACGAACTGAGATTCTTCTTTACTGAAGGCGTGAACGGTCCGGAAGGCGCGGGAACGCCGCTGATGCTCCTCAAGCGCAAGGTGAAGAAGCTGATCGAGGAGGAAGACCCCCAGAAGCCACTAACGGACGATCATATAGCCCTGGTGCTGCGAGGACAGGGCATTCGCGTTACCCGGAGGACGGTCGCCAAATATCGCGAGGACCTGAATATTCCTAGCACGCACCAGCGTCGCGTCCGGCCGTAGGTTTTCTGCGTGCCTGCAACCTGTGTGGCATAACAGACCGGCGACAAGCGAAAAAGAATGCTCTATACTCGGTCCTCTTCTGTAAAGAGTCGCATCTCTGTTCTATAGGAGGAATGACGATGCAGGTTGAATACACCGGAAGACAGGTGGCAGTAACCTCCGCACACCGTTTACTCGCTGAAGAAGGTCTCGGGCGAGTAAGCCATATCCTTGGAAAGTCCATTGGGGCACACGTCGTGCTGACTGCCGAGAAGTATCGGCAATCCGCTGAAGTGACGGTGCAGTCGCGACATCACAGCCTGGTAGGCATTTGTGAATCGACCAGTATGGAAACGGCCCTTCGAGACGCCGTTGCCAAGGTTGAAACACAGGCCAAGCGTCTCAAGGAGAAATCGCGCGAGGCGAAGCGACAACCGAAGGAAGAGAAGCTGCTGCTCGAAGCGCCTTTGCGTCGTAATCGCGCTGCTGCTGTGGCCGGCAAGATCGAGGCGATTGCAGCCAGCCGCAAACTTCCCGTGCAGCCAGTCACCCTCCATGCAGCAAAATCCACCTATGAAGAACCGCATATCGTCCGCTCGCCCGATGCTGTTTCTGATCGCCCGATGACGATTGAAGAAGCCGTGAAAGAAGCTGAATTTCGCGACAAGGAAGTTTTCGTTTTTCGTACGCCCGTCGGCTCATTGAATGTGCTGCACCGTAAACGCGACGGCAAGATGGAATTGATCGAAGCCTCCTAGATCCGAACTGTCACTGACAAAGTCGGGCGTGGGTCGCGGTGAAATCATTCACTGCTTTCCATGCCCGATGCTACGATGGGCCATGCCGCGCAAACCCTCAAACCAAAGAGTGAAGACGCCGGCGAAACACGGCCAGCCAACGCCCCGTAAATCTCGCGTCGCACCCAAGAAGAGTTCCGATCCGGTCACTCCATCGCCTGGTGCGAAGGAACTGGTCATTCTTACCGGCCTTTCCGGTTCCGGGAAAGCCTCGGCGCTCAAGGCTTTTGAAGACATGGGTTTTTACTCGGTCGACAACATGCCGCTGGAGTTGATCCCGAGTTTTGCCGACCTCGTGCGCCAGTCGGTGGAGATTACGCGCGCGGCCTTGGTCGTCGATGTTCGGGAAGGGCAGAGGCTCGATCGCTTTCCCGCGATGCTGAAAGATATCCGCAAGGTGCTGGCGACGACCGTAGTGTTTCTCGACGCATCGGACCCATCCTTGCTACGGCGATTCTCGGAAACCCGTCGTCCACATCCGCTGGGAAGAAGCGAGACGGTCGTCAAAGCAATTAACGCCGAGCGCCGTATGCTCGAGCCTATCCGCAATGTCGCCGACCTGAGCCTTGATACCTCGAACTACAACGTGCATGAACTGCGTGCATACATGATCAGCAAGTTCGAGCGCGGGGACTCGGGCAAAAACCTGGTCGTCTCCTCGATGAGTTTTGGTTACAAGAACGGCGTCCCTCTCGAAGCCGATCTCGTGTTTGATGTGCGCTTCCTGCCCAACCCGCACTTCGTTCCGGAATTCCGGCCGCTTACCGGAAAGCATCCAAAGGTCGCACGCTATGTGCGGGGCTTTCCGCAGACGAAGGAATTCATGGACCGCACGACCGACCTGCTGCTCTTCCTACTGCCGCACTACATCCAGGAAGGGAAGAGTTACCTGACGGTTGCGTTCGGCTGCACCGGCGGCCAGCATCGCTCTGTCATGATTGCGGAAGAAATGAAGAAGCGGCTTGCGAAAGAGGGCTATCGCATCAAGGTGTCGCACCGGGACATGCCCCGCTAGAGCTGTAGCATTTTCTCCTGGGCGTGCATTGCAGCGCGGCGAAGCGTGCAAAACTTCCGTGCCTGAGCCAGGCGCCGGGGCAGAAGTACAATAACGGCAGTGCACAGTCCACTGCCATTCCGGCGCCCTCATCGTTCCTCCGACAGGAAGCAACAGTGAAGCGTCTGATGCGCCTTCTGCGCTACGTGCGGCCGTACAGCCTGCAGGCCGTTCTCTCGGTCATCTTCATGGCCGCCGTGGGTCTTCTCGACGCGTTTCGCGTCATGCTTATCAAGCCCATCTTCGATCGAGTGCTCAACCCAGGCGCGCCCAGTCACGACATTCCTCTCGTGTCGATTCCAGGCACGTCCATCCACCTGACCCTTCAGCAACTGGTGCCGTCTTCACTGCATAACGATTGGACGGTAGTTGGATTTGCGCTGGTGGCATCGACCGTGGTCAAGGGTCTATGCGATTACTCGGGCACCTATCTCACCAATTACGCTGGCTTCGGTCTCATCACCGACCTGCGCGACGAACTGTACGAAGCGATCCTGCGGCGCTCGGTGTCGTTCTTCCAGAAGCATGCGACGGGTACCATTCTTTCAACGCTCATCAATGACATTGAGCGCGTGCAGTACGCCATGTCGGCTGTGCTCTCGGAATTCCTGCAACAGAGCTTCACCTTTCTTTTCACTGCAGCGCTGGTTGTCATCTATGGCGGCAAACTGGCGTGGGTGCTGCTGATCTTTGTGCCTGTGGTGATAGGATCGGCGCGAAAGATTGGCCGGCAGGTGCGGCAGACTACGCGGCGCGGCCAGGATAAACTCGCCGAGATCCAGAACATTCTGCATGAGACGGTGACCGGCAACCGCATCGTCAAAGCCTT
>CAZZZL010000036.1:0-11023 GCA_964658655.1 uncultured Acetobacteraceae bacterium
CAATGCATTTGCTAGTCTTCTGCTTGGACAGGTGGATAGCACCTTCCGTCAGCAGGCGTTCGAATCGAAATTGCGTAACTACTCAATATCGCCATACTTCATGGATGACATGAAGGTAACGACGCATCTCACGGTCAGCGCCGGTTTACGCTGGGACATCCTTGTACCCTTCACTTCGGACGATCCGAGCCACATCACATTTCTCGATGTGAATAAACCTAACCCAGGAGCAATTGGGGCAAACGGCCCGCTGCTTGGTGCTGCTACGTCACTAGGAACCGGGCCGAATGCGGCCGGATTCAATCGTGCAGATGTCGTTTGGAAGAATGTCGGGCCGCGCGTGGGCTTCGCCTATGCCGTTAATTCGAAGACTGTCGTGTCCGGCGGGTATGCACTTACCTTCCTGAATGGCGGAGCTTATGAATACGGCACCAACAAGGTAGCCAATGACTATGGCAACCTGTTGACTGGTAAAGAGCAGACCAACTCGACCGGTACTAATGTCGCCGCCTATGGAAACTGGGACGCGCGTGTATTACCGAACCCGGCCTCTTCGCCACTTACCCCTACCTTAGGGAACGGCTCGGGCGAATTGCACGTGTTCCAGAAGAATGGAATTCGTCAGCCTTACTCCCAGATGTACGACCTGGAAGTTCAGCGCGAGCTTCCCTGGAACCTGTTCACATCCATCCAGTATGTCGGCAATCATGGGGTCCATCTTGTATCGGCACTGAATCCGACCAACCAGCTTGATCCCAGGTATCTTTCGCTGGGTCAGGCGATACTGCAGCCATGGAATTCGGCAACCGGCCAGGCAGCCTTGAAGAGCGTTGGTGTTCCTAACCTGGGCGGTGTGTATCAGCCCTATCTGAACTTCCAGAATGATTTTCCCGGCCAGACTGTGCAGCAGGCTTTGCTTGAGTTCCCGCAATTTCTGGGTACTGAAAATGGAAATACTTTGAATAACTTCGACACAAACGGCGTGTCTATCTATAACGCGCTGCAGGCATCTCTGCAGAAGCGGTTTACAGATGGCTTGAGCTTCCTGCTGTCTTATACCTATTCGCGGACAATGTCGAACTCGGATGAGGGCTTCAGCATTAACACGCCGAATACCTTGAACAAGTTTGACCAGCATGCGGAGTGGGCGGTTTCAAGCGCAGACCAGCCACAAACAACTGTTCTGAGCGGCGTATACGAATTGCCATTCGGGCAGGGCAAGCCTCTCTTCACCGGGGGCCCGCGCATTATCAACCAGGAACTCATCAGTGGCTGGCAGGTAAGTGGAACGTTCCAGTATGAGGCGGGTACACCGTTCGGCATCAGCGCTTCTGGTTCTCCGCTCGCAACTGGTGGCAACCGTGCAGACGATGTTGCGGGCGCACTTATCAACCTGAACTACAAGAACTATTACAAGGGGCTACCGGTATTCAATACCGCTGCCTTCACGGATCCGGGTCGTGCAGCAGTTGGCGATGCGGCGCGGAATCAAAGTGACCTGCGCAATCCGTTCTCATCCGTTGAGAATGTTGCACTGGCGAAGAAGTTCCAGTTTGGAGAAAAGGTTTCTGCCGAGTTGAGGATGGAATATTTCAATGTGCTGAACCGCATGCAGGTATGTGGACCATCTGACTCCAATGTCAGCGATCTGCGGACCGGGGCAAACCCGAATGCGAACTTCGGATACGTAGTCGGGCCATGCCAGGGAAACACACCTCGGCAAGGTCAGGCTTACTTCCGGGTAAATTTCTAGAACCTGCTGTGAAACTCCCCGGCTGTTTCTTCGGAGATAGCCGGGGATAAGCTGAATTGCTACAAACCAATGGCTGAATGGATCGCGAGTCGGTCCATTCAGCCGTTTTTCTTTCTCGCATGTTGTATCTGCTCAGCTACCCGGACGCCCGACCGCAACGCTCCGTGCACGGTGCCCCAGTGGCCCGTGACATCTGTGTGTTCGCCTGCGAAAAACAGGGTGTCGTTGATGGGTACGCCGAGCTGGCGCGAGCCCTGCAACCCACCGGCGCGAACGTAACTGTAGGCGCCAAGGGTTAACTGATCTGTGTTCCATGGATGAAGATGCGCCGAGGCGATATAGCTCTCCAATTCGCTGATCGGCAATTTGAATACGCGCGAGAGAGCCTGGAGTGCTTCAGTTGCAAAAGCTTCAGGACTCATTCGAGCGGCCGACGTGCCGCCTGCCCACGCGGTGATGGAAGGCTGGAGGGAGGGCGAGCGGGTCCAGAAAACGCCGGGCCTGCTGTTCTCCGCAAACAGGAAAGAGAGATCACCAAAAGGCCGGCCTGGTGCGTCCCAGAAGCGATCGATGAAGACGATGGTCAACCGCAGCACGGGACCCATGCTGAGCGCGTCCAAGTGGTCGAGGAGAGCAGGGCGTGGCTGAAAGCTCACGCGATCCGCCTGCAGGACGCCAAGCGGCAGCGCGACAACCCCGTAGCGCGCGGCGGGCAGCTTTTGCTCAATACCATCAATAGTTGCGGTCATCGTGACCTGCCCTTGTCGCCAGGCTATCCGGTGCAAGTAGGTCGACAGTGACAACGTCCCTCCGGCCGCGACGAAACGTCCGAACAGATAATCCGCGAGGGCTGCATAGCCTTCACGGATACGAAAAGCGCGGTGTCCCTGGATAGCATCTTCGGCCTTCTGCTGGTAAGCAAGCGCCTGGATGCTGATCACGGAAGCATCTGCCGCATTGAAGCCTTCGACGAAGCTAAGCGTTTCTTGATTGTGATCATCCTGGGACGCGTCCTGTTCGAGATACTCGGCGAAGCTCATATCGAGGTCAGGGTGCTCGGCACAAAATTTCTCGAGCTTGCCAAGGGCGTCGGATGTTGCATTCTCCGGGCAGGCATGAAGTTCTCCATTTTCGAAGCAATAGTCAGTACCATCGACTTCTTCGAGATGCAGACCGGCCTCGTCGATCAGCGCCAGCAAGTCCTGCGGCAGGCCATGGACGAACTCGGCTCCGAGCTCGATGGGGTCTTCGAGGCCTGGAAGGTAGTGGGAATGCATCCGGCCTCCCACGCGGTCGCCGGCTTCAAGCAGAAGGACGGATGCACCGGCTTCGGCCAGCAGGCAAGCGGCAATCAGTCCCGCGATGCCGGCGCCGGCGATCAGGACGTCAACCGGGTCCGCTGTTTCAATACGGTCAGTCATGAGAACTCCTGGTCCGAAAGGGGAACCACTGCTGGTGCTGTGTCAGAAGATCGGATGCAATCCCTGCGCGTCCAATATTCTGAAGTGGAAGGAGTTGCAAACGTGGTGACGGACGAGACGCTCTTGAAGATTGTGGACCAGGCGCTGGTCGACACGGCGGCCAGGAGCGGCGAGTGGCTGGTGTGTAAACCGGGGTGTTCGCAATGTTGCCATGGGGCGTTTGCGATCAATCTGCTTGATGCCGCCCGGTTGAAGAAGGGTCTTGCAGACCTGCGACTAAAAGACCCGGAGCGGGCGCGCCGTGTAGAGGAGCGCTCTGCGGCGTATGTCTCGGAAACCAGGACATACTTTCCGGGAAACCCTGACACTGGCGCTCTGGGACAGGATGAGGACGCTCAAAGTGCTTTTGAGGATTTTCAGAATGAGCGCGCCTGCCCTGTTCTCGATCCAAAAACTCAGACCTGCGACTTGTATGAGGCGCGCCCGATGACCTGCCGAATTTTTGGGCCACCGGTGCGCAATCCGGAGGGCCTGGGCGTTTGCGAGCTTTGTTACGTGGGAGCTACCGAGGAGCAGATTGTCAGTTGCGAGATGGTCCCTGACCCGGATGACATTGAAAGCCAGGTGCTGTCGAAGGTGGAGACGACAGAAGGGTGTAATGGAAAGAGAGCGTACGCCACTATCGTTGGGTACGCGATCGATGTGACACCGGGATGAGCTGCCGCCAATACGCTGAATCGAGGGTCCAGTAACCACCGTCCCCGTAAAGAACTGGCGGCGTTCTGCCGATGAAGCAAGCAGTAATGCAACTCTGGCCATGACGCTGAATGCGCAACTTCTAGCAAATAAGAGGTTTTAAGCAACAGGACAGGAAAGATGGCCTCTGGTTACTTCGGTTCGAAACATATTTTTCACTTTATTACCAAAGCGCCGTGGCAATTTATTTCCAATGCGTGTACTTTAAACGCATCGCCGGGTACAACTTTCGCACCACGGCGTGTAAAACTTTCGCAGGACGGGCCAGTGGAACGAAGCTTATACCCGAATTTGAAGCTGACGATGTACCGCAGTGGAATCCGTCAGAACACGTTGGCGAAGTCGATCGGCATGAACGAGGCATCTTTGAGCCGCATCATAAACGGTACGCGGCAACCGGCCCCGGAAGTGCGAGTGCAGATAGCAACAATCTTGCATGAAAACGTAGATTGGCTTTTTCAACAGACACATGCTGGTGACGATTCCGAGGTATTGGCGGGCATGATCGGTATGAAGGAACGGTAGCAGGAACTTTTTACATAGCGATTTTGTTCTTGTTGTAGATGCAGAGCAGATGCAAGCCTGGTTCAAGTGAGTAGCCCTGATGGTCGGCCGTTAATTGGCCATTCTGTGCGGCACTGGTTCCATTTCAAGATGAGATTTACGTGAAATTGGCGCCTCGCGCTTACTCGGTGGAGGGCAGAAACTTGCCTAAATTGAAGCAGAAATACGAACCATTTGCCGACCAGGAAGTAACGACATCCGCTTATACGGAGCAACGTCCCTTCCAGGGTGTGTCGCCTGTGGAAGCACGCACGTCCGCGCCGGCCGACTCCTCGCTTGTATCGGTCATGGGTGTGCCGATCGACAATGTCTCGATGAATGACGTTTTGGATAAGGTACAGGAGTGGGTAGCTGAGGGCGGCTTCCACCAGATCGCCACCGCCAACACCGATTTTCTGATTAATTCGATCCTCGACGACGAACTTGAAGAAGTACTGAGCCGCTGCGATATGGTGCTGGCCGACGGCATGCCGCTGGTCTGGACCTCGATTCTCAAGGGAAACCGGCTTAAGGAGCGGGTTACCGGCTCTGATATGGTGCCCAAGCTGGCCGAGTTGTCCGCGCGCCACGGCCATCGCCTGTTCCTGCTCGGATCAACGCAGCAGAACCTGGATCGCGCCACGGCATGGATGCAGGCCACTTACCCGGGTGTGAACGTTGCCGGCACATATTCCCCGGCTTTTGCCTCGCTGGACGATATGGACCATGAAGCGATCCTAAGGGAAATTGAGGCAGTCAATCCCGACATCCTGCTGGTGGCCTTCGGTAATCCGAAGCAGGAAAAGTGGCTTTCCATGCACCGCAACCGGCTGAATGTGCCGGTCTGCATAGGGGTTGGAGCGTCCTTCGACTTCCTGGCAGGTGCAGTGAAACGCGCTCCGATCTGGATGCAGCACACCGGTCTTGAGTGGGCGTATCGTGTGGCTCAGGAACCGAGCCGGCTGGCGCGCCGCTACATGAAGAACGCCCTTGGACTGGCCATGCATCTTCCACTTGAGCTGGCCACTGTGGCAGCCCAGGTGAAGCAGTACAGCCTGCCCCAGATGACAGTAGAAGACACCGGCTGCGTCCGCGTCATGCGCGTGACAGGCAACTTTACCGGTCCCGTGACCAAGCGCTTTGCGGAAGAGACACAGCTCGCGCTGGCAAGTGGCGCAAATATAGTGCTCGACCTGAGTGGTTCGACCTATGTCGGTTCGGATGCGCTGGGGCTTTTAATTCGAATCGCTGCCCGCTTCCGCTACTGCCGTCGCGAGTTGTGGCTGACCGGTCTGCGACCGCTGGTCATTCGTGCACTCCGCACTTCACGGTCAGGTGCCGCCATCCGTACCGCGCCGAAGGTTGCCGACGCCTTGAGAAGAATTGCACTCAGTGCGGCAGTCCCGAACGTGATGGAGTTCAGCCGCGGCTTTATGGTCGCAAGGGTAGAGTCAAGGACAATTCGACCCTTCCGCGAAAGAGGGATTGCCCGCCCATCTTCCAGCCGTCATTCTGTACTTGCTGATCGGCCGCTCGCTTTCGGTGCTTCCGCCGAACGAGTTGCTGTGAGCCGCGTCGACTAGCCAGGCGCGTTTGATTAGGATGGACACACAGGAGAACCTGTCCTCCCGATTTACGTTTCAATCGTCTGCGATATGAGAGCAATTCCCTGCTGTGAGGCTGCGGCAGGGTGTTCGGCGCGAGATTTAACGACTTCTAACGGCGCGTCATGAAAACTTCCACGATCATGGTGAGCGTCCTTTCCCGAAAGACTGAAAAGGTCGGCAGCCTGAAGAGAAAGACGAACACTTCCGCTGTTTCGAACTGCAAGACTCGCAGCAGCGGATACACGAAGATGGAGCTTTCATGAATCTGCCAGGAATACTGGCCGGCTTCGAGATCCTGGCAGTCATTCTTTTTCTGATGACTGCGCCGCTCGTCCTGGAGCTGTTGGTGCTGACGGCAGCCTCACTGCTGCCGAATGCTTCTCTTCGTGAGAAAACGCGTGCGGCTGATGGGAACACACTTCGCTCGCTGACATTTATCATCCCGGCACATAACGAAGGACTCCTTGTCGAGCGATGCGTCAAAAGCCTCGCCGCTCAAATGGACGTGCAGGCCGCGGCAAGGCAGAATCTGCTGGTTGTCGCTCACAATTGCGAAGACGATACCGCGGCCCGGGCAGCAGCAGCGGGCGCCGATGTGGTCAGACTGGACGACCCTTCCCAGCGCGGCAAAGCATGCGCGCTGCGGTTTGGTATTGCCCATGCCCTGAACGCGGGAGTCGGAGCCGTGGTCATTGTTGACGCAGACTCGATCGTCGCGCCGGGATTTGTGGCGAGCGTGCAGGTGGCGCTGAGCTCCGGCGCAGAAGCTGTACAGTGCGCTTATCGTGTATTGCCCGCGGTCGGAAGTGATTCCCCGACCCTGACCGGGATTGCTTTTCAGGGCTTCAACCTGGTGCGGCCACTGGGGCGCGATCGCCTGGGTCTTTCGGCAGGAATTTTCGGCAACGGCTTTGGACTTTGCCGCGAAGTACTGGAACGTGTCCCCTACAGTGCGGACTCGGTGGTTGAGGACCTTGAATACCACATTCAGCTGGTGGCAGCCGGCATTCGCGTCCGCTTCATTCCGGATGCGACGGTCTACGGCGAGATGCCGATAAGTGTTGTGGGCAGCCAGACACAGAGAGCCCGCTGGGAGGGTGGCCGTCTGTTGATGATGAAGGCCTACCCGCGTCGCCTGCTGCGTGAGATCCAGCGCGGTCATTTCCGGCTGATTGAGCCGCTGCTCGATATCCTCAGTCTGCCGCTGGCGATGGGCGTGATTATTCTCCTTCTGGCGATGTTCGTCCCCTGCACCTGGCTTCGCTGGTACGCCGCGGCAGGACTGCTGGTCGTGGTCGCCCACTTCGTGGCGGCGGTCAAGGCCGGCCCGCATTTCTGGAGGGGCCTGGGTGTGCTGGCAATGGTGCCGAAGTACATTCTCTGGAAACTGGCGCTGGTGCCGAGGATCCTTTTAAATTCCCGACGTAACGCATCCTGGGTACGTACCCAGAGGGACAAACCTGCCGATTTCACTGGCAGCGTTCATCCAGATGCGCTTGAATAAGACAGGTCCGTGTGCGAACGCAGTACCGAAATGGAGTGCAGTCATGAGCTTCCCCCGGCTTCGAGTCTCTGCCAGCTGTATTTTTGTGGCTGGAATGGTCTCGATCACAAGTAACTTACCAGTTCTCGCCCAGCAGGCCACGCCGACAACGGCTGCCCAGCCTGACGCCCAGGCCACCGATCCGGCTACCGTGGCAAACGGCACGGTCCCGCAGTTGACGACGGGGCCAATGTCACAGCTTAAGGCGTTTCAGCCGGACGAGAATGAAGAATACACGCTGGGCGGCGGCGACGAGATCAACGTACAGGTCGCGGGCCGGCCGGAGCTTTCCGGCAAGTATGTCATCGGTCCTGACGGGCGTATCAGCCTGCCGACGGCGGGAACACTCGACCTGAGCAACATGACACGCGTACAGGCCAGCGATGCGATCAACAAGGCCTATGGCCAGTACTACAACACGATTGCAGCATCGGTCAGCATCGACAAATACGGTTCCAACCGGGTGTTGATTGTGGGCGCAGTCGAGCACCCCGGGGTCATGGTCTTCGATCAGACGCCCACCTTGCTGGAAGCAGTGACCCGTGCCGGCGGTCTGCAGGCACAGGTAACGCCCACCGGTCGTGCTGCGACACCCGGCCAGGGCGCGGGCGACTCGATTCCCGAGGAATGCAATATTTATCGCCAGACAGCCCAGGGACAGCAGGTCCTCAATGTCAAGCTACGGGAGCTGCTGATGTCGGGCAATCCGATGGCCGACCTGCGTCTTCGCAGGAATGACAAGATCGTCGTCCCCGATCCGCGCGAGCGCTTCGTATCTGTTATTGGCGAGGTAAAAAGTCCTGGACTGGTGGTACTGACCCATACATCCACTCTGCCATCTGTCATCGCGCAGGCGGGAGGACTGACCGAGAATGCGGGCGGCAACGCGATGATTGCGATCATCGATCCGCAGACGCAGAAGCCGCGGTATGTGAAATACAAGGACCTGCTGACGCCGCAGGGTATTAACGAAGTCTCGCTCAAGCCGGGCGAAGTCATTGTCATTCCCAAGAGCGGGCTGGCCAAGATGGGCTTTGTCTTCCAGCAGCTGAGTCCCATGACGTCGATGATGAGTATCGCTGCACTTGCAGCGGTACAGTAACGGAGCCCAGGCATGACGAAGCAGCAGAATGTATCCAGCCAGCTTGACATGGCGCCGGTGATCTTCCCCAAGCCCCCTTCGCGGGATGAAGAGGAAGGTGGCCAGCGGTCGGTGCATGTGCTTGAGAGCCTGCGACGCCATAAGAATCTCGTTGCGACGATCCTGCTTGTTTTTTTGAGCATCAGCGCATTTCTACTGTGGAAGAGACGCAACCCGGTCTTTGAGGCCACCAGCCGCATTTATGTCTCGCCCTCAGCACCGAAAGCGCTGACCGATGCCGCTCCGCAGATCGGCCCCTACGACAGCTACATGGAGGAGCAGATCAAGACGGTCACCCGGTACGACGTTCTGCTGGCAGCCCTCGACAAGCTGCCGGCCAGCACATGGGCTAACTGGGGTCCGACCAAGGCAAAGGCCGTCGGTGCGTTGCAGAAGGTGCTGACGATTGCACGCCTGGGTGAAAGCTTCGATGTAGAGATCAGCCTGGATGGACCGGAACCGAACATGGTGACGGACATGGTCAACACCATCACGCAGACCTATATCGATAAAGAGCGGCACGAGGAGTTCTTCACACGTGATCAGCAGGTCGCCACTCTCCGCGACGAAGAAGCTCACCTGCAGAAGGATCTCGCCTCAAAGCAGGTCCAGGAACAGGGCCTGCTGCGCGACCTCGGGGTCGGCAGTGTCAAGTCGGACGAAAGCAGCCCTTATAACGACGCACTCGCGAAGTTGCAATCGGATCTGACCGAGGCCAAAGAGCAGCTGAACGCTGCGCGCAGTGGTCTTGCGGCATTGCAGAGCGGGGGCGTCAATGCGCCCGGCATGCAGGCGGCGGCACAGGACGTGGTGACCGCTGACCCGGCATTGAATGCGCTCAAAACCAGCCTGACGACACAGCGCGGCACCCTGGTACAGCAGATGGCGGGCCTGACACCTTCCAACCCGATTTACAAGCAGGATGAGGAACAGCTGAAGTCGATCGACGCTCAGATTGCGAAAAACACGACTGAGCTGCAAAAGCGGGCGGCCGGTCACCTGACGGACAAGGCGAATGCTGACATCCGGCAGAAGGCAATGGTCGTCACTGGTCTCGAGCGGCAGCTGCTCCAGCAGACACAGCTGGCGACCGGGAGTGCGGGCAAATTCCAGCAGGCGCAGCAGATCCAGGCGGACACTGAAAATCTCCAAAAAGAACTGGCGGCCATCGACGAACGGATGCGGCAGCTGGCGGTCGACAGCGGCGCGCCGGGATCGATTCACCTGCTCTCACCCGCGATGGTACCGACCGGGCCAAACAAGAATAAGACGGTCATCCTGGCGTTCATTCTCCTGTTCCTGAGTGTGGGGGCCAGTGTTGGCAGCGCTGTGGCGCTCGACTATTTCGATCCGCACGTGTACGGGGCGGAAGATGTGAAGCAGGTGATGGGCTTCCCTCCGCTTGGAATGCTGCTTGACCACGACCACTTCAGCGCCGAGGTCAGCCAGCAGTACCTGCTGCGTCTGGCCGCCGCGGTTCACCATGCCGTCCGTGCCAGTGGAGCGCGCACTTTCCTTTTCACGGCAACTGAGCCGGAGAGCGGGACTACCACGCTGGTTGAGAAAGTGGCGCGGCAGCTGCGTTCGCTCAACATGCGGACACTGACAATTGCAGCGACGAATGTGGACGGCAAGATTACGTACGTCAGCACCACGCCGCCCGGCGAGAATGCAAAAGACAGCAGCCGTGACAGTGGCAGTCGCGATGGGCAGGGTACCCCGGCAGGTCCCACGCTGAACGACAAGCTGGCGCGCCAGCAGCCCGGTCCCCTGGCCTTGAATGTGCATGTAGGCGAGCCATCGAACACCATGTTCAGCGGTTCCTTCGTGGCGCAGATTTTGAATGAGCACCAGAACGATTACGATGTCGTACTGATTGACGGCGGCCCGATCCTGATTTCAGCCGACGCCGAATACCTGGCGCGTATCGCAGATGGAACAGTCATCGTGACGCAGTCGGGACGCACCACCCGGACCCAGCTGCGCCGCTCGGCGTCCCTTCTTGAAAAGCTGCATGTGCCGGGAGTCGCCGTGGTACTGAACCGGATCACGCCGGAGCGGGCGGATGCGGCACTGCGGCAGGACATCCATGACTTCCAGCAGCAGTTGAAAAAGCAGCGCGGGACAGGTCTCATCCGGCAGGCACCGCGCCGGATCTCCCCGCAGGACCGGCCAGCCGAAGCGCAGCAGGCTCAGGCGAAACCGGCGGCGACTGAAGCAGAAAAGGAACCCGAACTGAAGACCGCATCAGCCAGTTGA
>CAZZZL010000036.1:11123-31082 GCA_964658655.1 uncultured Acetobacteraceae bacterium
CAGGTCCTCACCCTGTGGCGCGAGGTGCTGGGCGCACCTGAGGCCTCGGCGGACGAAAACTTCTTCGAAGCAGGCGGTACGTCGCTCGTGGCAACGCGACTGGCAAGCCGGCTTTCTACGCAGCTGGCGATCAAGGTGACGGCGGCCGAGATACTGGCTCATCCGTCAGCACGGAAGCTTGCAGCAAAGCTTACCGGCCAGCAGGCGACGATTGACCGGGCTGGCAGCGACCAGCGCGCTTTGCAGCAAAGAAAAGCATTCGCCCTGAACAGGCCTTCCCGGGTGACCCGCTGAGATTTCCAGCGGCCTGAAGTATTTCACCGCCTTTCATTCGAAGCCGGCGAGACGACCCGGTGATCAAGCGGTCCGGGAACATGAGCCTTCTGACTTAAGGAATTGCAGGACAGGAACTGATGGGGCGAGTTCGAGAGGCAGATGAGCGAAGAGCAGGAATTACCGGAAGCGGGGACCATTCCGTGAGCAGATTACGCGATGATGCTCAGGACGGGGCTGTCCACGCTGATATCGGCGACGGCCCTGCCATCGCGATTGTCGGCATGGCGGGGAGGTTTCCCGGTGCTGCCTCGCTTGAAGACTTCTGGAAGAACCTGATCGATGGTGTCGATTCGGTCTCGCACTTCACTGCCTCCGAGCTGGAAGTCAGCGATAAAACGCGCAGCCAGCCGGGCTATATCGGGTCCCGGTCTATCCTGCCCGATGTCGACAAATTCGATCCGGCCTTCTTCGGGATATACCCGCGGGAAGCCGAACTTATGGACCCGCAGCACCGCATTTTTCTCGAGTGCGCATGGGAAGCGCTTGAACGTGCTGGCCATAGCCCGGAGCGCTTTCCAGGACTGATCGGTGTGTACGCCGGTTGCAGCATGAACACCTACTTCATGCATAACCTGGTGCGCGATCGCGCCTACCTCGCAGAATTTGCCGAAGGCTACCAGTCGGCCGGCTACACGACAATGCTCGGCAATGATAAGGATTTTCTGCCGACCCGCGTCTCCTACAAGCTGAACCTGCGCGGTCCGAGCCTGTCCATCCAGACTGCGTGCTCTACCTCCCTGGTGGCGATCGCCCAGGCCTGCCAGAGCCTGCTGACCTTTGGCTGCGACATGGCCTTGGCCGGCGGCATCTCGATCACCTTCCCGCAGAAGCGCGGGTACGTGGCGGAAGAAGGCGGCATCCTGTCAAGCGACGGAATGATCCGTCCATTCGACAAGGATGCGAAGGGAACGGTCTTCGGTCATGGGGCAGGCGTGGTGCTGCTGCGGCGCCTGGACGATGCCATCGCCGATGGCGACAATGTGCTGGCAGTGATCCGCGGCTTTGCGCTGAATAATGACGGCAGCGCTCGCGCCGGTTACACGGCGCCGAGCCCGGAAGGCCAATCCGAGGTGATTGCCGCAGCACAGGCGATGGCCGGTTTTGACGCCGAGACAATCTCTTACGTCGAGGCCCACGGGACAGGAACGGCGCTGGGCGATCCGGTCGAAGTCGCCGGTCTCACGCGGGCTTTCCGTTCAGCGACAGAGGCACGAGGATTCTGTGCACTCGGGGCAGCAAAGGGAAACATAGGACACCTGGACGTTGCGTCGGGCGTCGTTGGACTGATCAAGACGGTATTGCAGATGCAGCATCGGCAGATACCCGGCCTGCTGCACTACCGCGAACCAAACCCGCAGCTCGGGCTTGCAGCTTCGCCCTTCGTGATTCACGAGAAGACGACCACCTGGGAAGCGCACGGCGAGCGTCTGCGGGCAGGCGTCAGTTCTTTCGGGGTCGGCGGCACAAATGCTCATGTAGTGCTTGAAGAATCTCCTTTTCCTTTCAAGAATGAGGATTCCGCTGACCATACGAGCGAACTGCTGGTGCTCTCGGCAAAGACGGCAACAGCGTTGCAGACCATGCAGGCGAACCTTGCTGACTTTCTTGCGAGTCATCCTGAGACCAGCCTCGGCGACACCGCATTCACGCTGCAGGCGGGCCGGAACAGGTTCCCCTACCGTTCCACCGTGGCGGCTGGCAGCCGCGCCGATGCAATCGCCCAACTGAAAGCCGGTGCCGGCAAGGTGACAGCAGCGCTCACACTCGACCCCAGTCGGAGAAAACTGGCATTCCTGTTCCCTGGCCAGGGCGCGCAGACGCTGGGCATGGGTCGGATGCTGTTCGAACAGTTTCCCGTTTTCCGCGAGGCGATGGAGGAGGCCGACCGGCTTCTGCGTCCTATTCTGCATGAAAGCCTGATCGCATTGATCTATCCGCCGGTCGAAACGCCGGAAGCCCTTCGCTCGCTGAACCAGACGAATGTCACTCAACCTGCAATTTTCGCCTTGTCGTGGGCACTGGTGAAGGTCTGGGAGTCGCTCGGCGTGACGCCTGCGGTGGTCATCGGCCACAGTATTGGCGAATTTGTAGCAGCCGTGGTCGCCGGCACGCTGTCGTTCGAGGATGCACTGCAACTGGTCGCGGCACGCGGCGCAGCCATGCAGCAGCTGCCGTCAGGCGCCATGCTGGCAGTCCGCGCCAGTCTGAGCGAAGTGACGAACTACCTGGAGGATGGAATCGATCTGGCCTCTGAGAACGGGCCGCGTTCAATTGTCCTCTCAGGAACGCATGAGCAGATCGAGCGCCTGGCTGGCCTACTCAGCACTGCCGGCATCACATCGCGGAAGCTGGCGACGTCGCATGCTTTCCACGGCCGGATGATGGAAGGCGCACTCGTTCCCTTTGCCACGGCGCTGGCAGCCGTTAATTTCCATGCACCGCAGCTGCCCTGGATTTCAACGCTGACGGGAGAGCCGATCGACAGCAGCGCGGTGACGCGGCCGGAATACTGGCTGCAGCAACTTCGATCGCCCGTACGTTTTTCAGCGGCCGCGGCGAGGGCGATGGCAGAAGGGTCAAGCCTGTTCCTTGAGGTCGGCCCGGGGCAGACGCTGGCAAACCTGGTCAAACAGAACGCCTCGGAACCTGAGCGAATCAGTTCGATCGCTTCTCTGCTGCCGCTCGAATCGGGCGCACCTGCTGCGGGTCAGTTCGAACTAGCCGCAGGTCGCCTCTGGGAGCAGGGTCTCGAACTCAACTGGAAGGCGCTTCAGGCCGATACAGTATCCCGGCGGCGTGTGCCGTTGCCGACCTATCCGTTCGAACGAAAGAGTTACTGGGTCGCGCCACCGGCGTCGCCGAAGTCCAACGAAGCTGGAGTTGCAGCAAGTAGCGAACTGCCGGATGCGTCCGGACTGACATTTAGCCACCATGAGGACATTTCCATGCCAGCTAGCATGACTGCTGCACTGGTCAGCAATCTGAAAGCAATGGTCACCGAACTCTCGGACATCGACCTGTCGCAGACACCATCGTCTGTCTCGCTGCTCGAGCTTGGTCTCGACTCCCTGTTTCTGACGCAGCTGACGCAGGCGATTCGCGCCGCCTACGGCGTCAAGTTGACCTTCCGTCAGATCATGGGCGACTACTCGACTTTTGACGCACTAGCGGCCCATCTCGAGGCCGTGGCGCCGAAGGAGAAGCTGCCGCAAGCGGCGGTAGTGTCAAGCCCAACTGTCGCTGTCCAGGCCTCTCCGGCATCGTCTACCGCTTCGGCCGGTCCGGCGCCCGCTACCATTTTCGCAGCCCCCCCGGCGTTCACCCTGCCCAGCGGTGGCGCCGACGGATATGCAGCGCTGTTTGCGCAGCAGATGGCGGCAATGAGTTCGCTGATGCAGCAGCAGCTGGCAATTCTCTCTGGTTCAGGTGGTGCTCTGCCAGTGCCAGTCGCGCTTCCGGCCGCTGTGACCGCGTCTGCTCCTGCACCGGCAGCGGTCCATCATGCCAAGGGCAACTTTGCCGAGGCGACGATGCCGGCTACCAATGCTCCGGCCGAGAAAGAATTTGGTACGCTGGTCGCCCTGCGTCCACCGGACCTGCGGGCTGCCGATGCCCTGACGCCGAAACAGGAACAGTACATCAGTTCACTCATCAGCCGTTACACGCAGCGGACGGCGAAGTCCAAGGCGAGTGCCCAGAAATTTCGCAGCGTCCTGGCAGACCCTCGTGTTGCGTCGGGCTTCAATCCTCAGTTCAAGGAGCTGGTCTACCCGATCGCGGTCGAGAAATCGAAGGGCGCGTACCTATGGGACCTCGATGGCAACAAATACATCGACATCCTGAACGGTTTCGGCTCGATTTTCTTTGGCCACTCTCCTGATTTTGTTACCGAAGCTGTGCGCAACCAGCTGGAGCTCGGTTTTCCCATTGGACCCCAGACGGAACTCGCCGGCGAATGTGCTGAACTGATGGCGTCGCTGGTCGGCATGGAGCGCGTCACATTCTGCAACACGGGTTCTGAAGCGGTGATGGCGGCGATGCGTCTTGCCCGGACGGTCACAGGCAAGAACCTGATCGTGCTGTTCGCCGGTGCCTACCACGGCCAGATTGACGAAGTTCTGGTGAAGTCGAACCGGAGCGAGAAGAGTATTCCGACAGCGCCGGGCATTCCGAACCAGAGTGTCTCGAACATGCTGGTGCTTGAATACGGCGCCCCCGCATCGCTTGAAGTGATCCGCCGCCGTGCGGATGAGATAGCGGCAGTCCTGGTCGAGCCGATCCAGAGCCGCCACCCGGAGCTGCGGCCGCAGGAATTCCTGCAGGAAATCCGCTCGATTACAGAAGAGGCCGGCGCGGCCCTGATCTTCGACGAAGTAGTGACCGGTTTCCGGACGCACCTGGGTGGAGCGCAGCAGGTGTATGGGATCCGTGCCGATATGGCAACGTACGGCAAGGTGGTCGCGGGTGGCATGCCGGTGGGCGTAGTGGCGGGCAGCCGGACCTACATGGACGCGCTCGACGGCGGCGACTGGCAGTTCGGCAATGACTCCGTGCCGCAGGTTGGCGTTACTTTCTTTGCCGGAACCTTCGTGCGGCATCCCCTGACGATGGCTGCAGTCAAGGCTACGCTGCAACACCTGCGCGATGAAGGAACGGGCCTGCAGGCATCGCTGGCTGAGAAGACTGCGTCACTCATTGCCGACCTGAATGCGATGTTTGTCGAGTTCGGCTTTCCTTCGCATATCGAGACCTACGCATCATGGTTCTTCTTCGCTGTGCCGCCGGAAGCGCGCCTCGCGAAGCTGCTTTATTATCATCTGCGCGAACAGGGCTTACACCTGCAGGAAGGTTTCCCTTGCTTCCTGACGACAGCGCATACGGCGGAAGACCTGCAGCAGGTGCGCGACATTTTCCGTCACGTGCTGAGCGAGATGCACGCGCACGAAATCATCGGACTGCCGGGGAGTGTGGCGCCGGGCGGCCATCACAAGACGGCGACTCCTGCCGTGCAAAAAGAACTTGCTGGCGCGGGTGTGACGGCCAGTTCTGCCGCACAGACCACTTTGGAAGCGCCGATTACCGAAGCACAGCGCGAGGTACTGCTGGCATCGCAACTGGGGGCGGAGGCGAGTTGTGCTTTCAATGAGTCGGTCTCTCTGCATTTCACCGGGCCACTCGATAGTGGAGCGCTAAAGACAGCTTTCGAGCAGGTAGTGCAGCGGCATGAGGCGCTGCGACTTTCTGTGGCGCCAGCGGGCGAAACGATACTGGTCGCGCCACATGTGCCAGTTGCGATTGCAGAAGAAGACTGGCGTGGCCGCAGCGCTGACGACCAGTCGCGCGAGATGCAGGCATTGCTGCATGCGGAAGCTGCAACACCGTTCGACCTGAAGCAGGCTCCGTTGTTCCGGGCGACCCTCGTTAGACTCGCCGATGACCGTTCAGTTCTTGTTTTCACCGGCCATCACATCATCGTGGATGGCTGGTCGATCAATATCCTGTTTGAAGAACTGGGCCGGATTTATTCCGGGCTGCAAAGCAAGACCCAGCCGAAACTGTTGCCGGTGCATTCGTTCGTCGAACAGGCGAAGACGGAGAATCGCGAGCCGAACGCCGATACGGAGGCCTTCTGGCTGAACGAATTCCGCACCCTGCCGCCGCCGCTGGAGTTGCCGATTGACCGTGCCAGGGGCGTGCTGCGGGACCATCGAGGTTCCACGCTCAAGCGCGTCCTGCCGGCCGCGCTGGTGACGCGGCTTCGCGATAGTTCAGCAAAGAGCGGCAACACGCTTTTCAGCACCCTGCTCAGCGGCTATACCCTGCTGCTCAGTAAACTGACACGCCAGCAGGACATCGTGGTGGGCATACCGATGGCCGGCCAGAGAAACTTTGGCGGCGAGAGTTTTGTCGGCCACTCGGTGAACTTTCTGCCGATCCGCGTGGAGATTGCAGACACCACGAGCTTTGCCGGGCTCACCGGCGAGATCAAGGGCAAGGTCTACGATGCACTCGATAACCAGGAATACACCCTCGGCACATTGGTCCGGAAGCTGAAAGTACCGCGCAACCCGGCACGGCTGGAACTGGTCGAGGCGCAGTTCAACCTGGAGCAGGTAGGCGCAGGGGTCAAGTTTTCCGGTCTCGAGACACAGCTGGAAGCGAATCCGAAGGCGGCGGTCAATGCCGACATTTTCTTCAACTTCATCGACAAGGGCGAGACCATCGGGCTCGAAGTTGACTACAACACGGGCCTGTTCGATGCGAGCACGATCGATCGCTGGATCACCTCGCTGCAGGCGCTGCTCGAAGACGCAGCCGGGCGTCCAGATGTACCGGCAACCAGCCTCCGCTGGCTGAGCGACAAAGATCTGGAGCAGGTCGTCGTGGGGTGGAACCAGACAAAATCGAAGTATCCCGCCGCTGCTTCGGTCCATAGTGTCTTTGAGGCGCAGGCAGCTGCGACACCTGCGGCAACTGCTCTTCGCTTCGGCGCCGTCACGATCACATATGCGGAATTGAACGCGCGCGCCAACCAGTTTGCGCATTTCCTCAAGCGGGAGCATACGCCGACCGAGTCGCTCCGGATCGCGCTCAGCCTGGACCGTTCGCCGGAGATGATCATCGCCATTCTCGGCGTGCTCAAGGCCGGCGGCATGTATATTCCGATCGATCCTTCCTACCCGGAGGCGCGGATCGCGGTCCTTCTCGAAGACGCCGAACCGACGCTGCTGCTGACCCAGCGCTCGATGGCAGCAAGCTTCCCGCCCTCTGTACGCACCTTTACGGTCGAAGAACTGGCCGGTTCGCTGCCCGGGGAGTCGGCTGCAAACCTTGACCTGGCTATTCCAGCGGAGACTCCTGCCTACATCATCTACACCTCCGGCTCGACGGGAAAGCCGAAGGGCGTAGTCGTTCCCCATCGGGCGATCAACCGGCTGGTGCTGGGTTCAGACTTCATCCAATTTGGTCCCGAAGAAGTGTTTCTGCAACTGGCGCCGGTCTCTTTCGATGCGTCGACGCTGGAGATCTGGGGCGCGCTGCTGAATGGTGCGACGCTGGCGCTGATCGCCGGCAACAAGCCCTCGCCCGAAGACATTGGTCAAGCCATCCGCGAGTACGGCGTGACCACCATGTGGCTGACGGCGGCCCTCTTCCACCTGATGGTTATGGATTATCTGCCCACGCTGGCGCCGTTGAAGCAACTCCTCGCCGGGGGCGATGTCCTGTCTGTTAACCATGTGCGCAAAGTACTTGAGACGTATCCTCATTTGCGGCTGGTGAACGGCTACGGACCGACAGAGAACACGACTTTTACCTGCTGCCACACCATCACGCTGGCCGACCTCGAGGCCGGCAATGTGCCAATCGGCCGGCCGATTGCGAACACGCGGATCTACATTCTCGACGATCAGGGTGCGCCGGTACCGGTGGGAGTTCCGGGACAGTTGCACGCTGCGGGCGATGGCCTGGCGCTGGGCTACTGGCAGGCGCCGGAGCTAACGGCTCAGAAACTTATAGAGGCAGAGATTCCGCTGGTCGGCAGGGAGCGCCTTTACAGGACAGGTGACACGGCGCGCTACCGGACCGATGGCGTAGTCGAGTTTCAGGGGCGGACGGACAGCCAGATCAAGATCCGCGGCTTCCGGGTGGAGCTGGGCGAGATTGAAGCCGCGGCCGAACGGTTTGCCGGCGTGCGCGCGGCGATTGTTGCGGCCCGGCCCGACTGGAGCAATGCCCAGGACATCCCCGGGGACAAGCGTCTCGCGATGTATATCCTGGTTGAGGAAAAGCTTGATCCTGCGACAGTGAAAGATCAGCTACGCAGTTTCCTGCAGCAGCAGCTCCCTGACCACATGCAGCCGGCAGCGATTCTTACCGTCGCGGAATTTCCCCGCACGGCAAACGGGAAGGTCGATTACCGGGCACTTCCTGCTCCTGAAGCAGAGCGCAAGATGCATACCCGGCCAATCGCCGAGCCGCGGACGCCGGTCGAGGGACAGCTGGCTACGATCTTCTGCAAGGTGCTCGCGCTTGATGCGGTGAGTATCCACGACAGCATCTTTGAGCTGGGTGGTGACTCTTTGTCTATCTTCCGCATTACCACGCAGGCCAACCAGGCTGGAATTCGCATGACAGCGAAACATCTGTTCCAGTACAAAACAATAGCGGCCCTCTCCCCTCAACTCGAAAAGGACCAGGCAGCATCGCCGGACCAGGGACCCGCGCGTCAGACCATCCGGGCGGTCTCGAGAGAACAATTTCGCAAGACGCAGAGTCTCACAAACGTAGAATAAAAGCAGGAAATGGCCAAGCTTACCCAATTCGAAACGTCTCCCGAAGCTTCGGCCCACCCACGCACGATGCATGGCGCCAACAGCCATGTGGAGATCCCGTCAGGTCGTCTCACGAATGGAAATGGACACGGTCCGGCGCAGGCGGGGCCGGTCGACTCCATGCTGCGTGCACCGGCACCGAATAACCTGGAGGCGCCCTCTGCGCCGGTTGTCGAAGATACCTACGTGTTTCCGGCAAGCCGGGAGCAGACCCGCTACTGGATGCTGGCCCAGCTCGATCCGGAGTCGACGGCTTCAAATATGGCGATCGCCTTTGAGCTCGAAGGCGAGGTCTCCGACAGCCTGGTGGAACAGTCCATTGCCGGGCTGACCATGCGGCACGAGGCATTGCGGACCATCTTCCGGCTGGAAGCAGGGGTGCTTTCGCAGGTAGTGCTCGCGCGGCCGCTTTACAAGTTCACAGCCGAAGACCTGACGTCGCTCGCAGGCGACGAGCAGTCTTCTGCGCTCGAGGCGACGGTGAGCCGCCATGGTCATACGGTCATCGATCTCGAAAACGGGCCGGTCCTGCATGCGCACCTGGTGCACCTCGGCCAGCGCCGCCATGTCATGGCGCTGACCATGAACCACATTGTGTGCGATGGCTGGTCGAATGGCCTGCTGATCCGCGACTTTACCGTGATTTACGAGGCGCTGCTGGCTGGGGAAGAGCCGGTACTGCCCGAGCTGCCGTTTCAGTTTGCGGACTTCTCGCTATGGCAGAACGAATATCTGGCGAGCCCGGCAGCCGATGAAGCAGCAGCCTTCTGGAAGTCGCATATTACAAGCGACCTGCTGGCACTGGATATGCCGACCGACCGTCCTCGTCCGGCGGGGCGAAGTTTCCCTGGGCATATCGAGTCGGCGCTGCTGCCGAAGGCGATAGACGAGAAGCTCAAGGCGTACTGCCGCAACACCGGCTCGACCAAGCATATTGTGCTGCTCGCGGCATTCGAGGCACTCTGTGCGCGGTATACCGGGCAGAGCGAATTCCTGCTGGGGTCGACGATCGCCAATCGCACGCAGCCGGGGATGGAAGATGTGGTTGGACGCTTTGCGAATCCGCAGATCATCGTGGCCAGGGCGGGCGGCAATCCCACGTTCCGCGTGCTCGAGCAGCGGGTTCGGGACTGGGAGACGGCCGCCTACACGCACCAGGACCTGCCTTTCAGCCGTATTATTGAAGATTTTCAGATCGACCAGGCGGGCGCGACGTCTCAGTTTCTGCAGGTATGGTTCCTCTACCAGAAAGCGTTCATGCAGCCGCAGACCGGCAGGACGCTTCGTGTCACACCGCGGCGTTCGGTGAGCGGTGGCGTCGACTTCGACCTGCTGGTGAGCGTCGTCGAACGTGCCGAAGGCCCGCGCATCCAGTTCGAATACAACACGTTGATCTTTGAGCCGGCGCGTATCCGCGGCCTGATTGAGGGCTTCATCGAACTGCTGGGCGGCGCGCTGGAGCAGCCGGATGTGCCGCTGTCGGAGGTTGCGCTTATTCTGTCACCGTCCTCGCTGGCGATTCATGCCGCCGCGGCCAGCCCGGAGTCGCCGATCGTCGCCACACCAGGATTCCTCGAGACAGTTGCTGCGCATGCGTCCGCCCGACCTGACGCGATAGCCTGCAGCGATGGAACCACCTCGCTGACCTGGCGACAGCTGGAAGAACAGAGCTTCGCAGTCGCCGCGGAAGTACGTCGAATAGAGCCTCCGGTCGCCACGGTGGTCGTTCACCTGACACAGCGGGTTGAAAGCATGGTCGCGCTGCTGGCGGGTCTCAAGCTGGGCTGCAACCTGCTGCCTCTGCCGGTACAGGCCGATGCAGCGTTCATCTCCGCGTGTCTCGGAAGTGTGTCAAACGGCACCCTGCTGGCATCTCAGACCGCGGGTCTCACACCAGGTGTCGCCTTCGAGAGTTTTGCCTCGCTGCTCAGTCGTCCGTCTGCAGTGGTCGATGACACAGTGCAGCCGTCGGAAGCTGCTCAGTTTCTGTTTCTGGCCGACGTTTCCTCCAGTATGTTGCCCGGTTTTACTGAAGTACCCGGCAGTATCCTCTACCGCGATGTGGCGGCACTGATCCCCGCACTGCACCTGGACAGGGATGCGTCGATCCTGGCGTTGCCGGCCGCGACCGCGCTGGACGCGACGATTGACCGTCTGATCGCCATGAGCGTGGGCGCGCAGATTCACTTCGGATCGGATCCCCAAGGTGTTTCTGCCCACCACTCCATAGCCGACCAGGTGGCAGCGCACGAAGCGAGCTATCTTTTCACGACGTCTGCGCAGGCAGGGGCGATGACGGCTTCCGGATGGGCCGGCGACAGGCGAGTCAGCCTGGTGGTCCGCGGGGGCCGGCTTTCCAGCGCATTGAAATCGGCACTGACACTGCGCCTGAAGTCCGCTGTCTACCTGTGCTCTGTGGCACATGCCGGCAGGGTGGCAGGACTCCAGTTCCTGCTGGGTGATCGTGTGAGCGAGGGCCTTCTACCTGTCGGCGACGCACAGCTGGTGCTGAAAAATGCAGAGGGAATGAGCCTGCCGGCGGGTGCCTTCGGCGAAGTCTGTGTTATTCACGACGCGAATCTGTTGCCAGCGCAGGGTTACGACGAGTTCAGGACCGGGTACATGGCCAGCAGTTCGACCGCCGGGGTGGTGGAGCTGCAGGATCAGGAAAGCCGCTACATCCAACTGCGCGGCCACCGTGTCTGCCTGGGTGATATAGAGGACGCGGCCCTTGGTCTGCCCTATGTACACGCGGCAGCTGTCGTCGCGCCTACAACCGATTCCCTGCTCCTCTACCTGGCGGCACCTCAACCTCGACGCGATACCAATGCCGTCTACCAACACCTGGCGCAGGTGCTGCCAAGCCACCTGGTTCCAACGGACGTGGTCTGGGTCGACAGCCTGCCGCTTGCGGCGAACGGGCATCTGGACGCCGCCCGCCTGCCGCAGCGGGAGGTGGCTGAGCTTCCACGGGAAAGCAACCTGAACACGCTTCCGCTCAACAAGGTCGAAGAGCGGCTCGCATCCATCTGGAAAGATGTCCTGGGATTGCGGTCGATCGATCTGCACAAGTCATTCTTCGCGCTCGGCGGCAGTTCACTGCTGCTGGTCCGGCTGTTTGCCCGGGTAAACAAGGCGTTCAATACGTCGCTGCCGATTACCACTATTTTTGATGCGCAGACCGTGTCGGCACTGGCGCTGATGCTGGGCGGCCAGCGAGAAATGTCCCACCTGGTTCAGGTGCAGACGGCGGGAACCAAGCCGCCTCTGTTCATGATCCATTCCTACCTGCTGTATCAGGGTCTTTCAAACAGCCTGGGGCCGGACCAGCCCTTCTACGGGTTGCGCGAGCTTGAGCAGGATGGTCACCTGACGATCGAAGAGCGCGTCGACTGCTATACCCGCGAGATCCGCATGCAGCAGCCGCATGGACCCTACCACCTGGCCGGCTGGTGCGCTGCCGGGCCTCTGACCGTCGAGGTGGCGCGCAAGCTGCTGAATGCCGGCGAGCAGGTGCGCTACCTGGCTCTATTCGATTCATGGCTGCCGGGCTACCTGGAGTCAATTGAGACGGCGAATGCGGATGGCAGCTGGCGTCCCTATCGGACCGTCGGCAGCAAGCTGAACTATCACCGCAACCGTGTGCGCGGCCTCGGGCTCAGCAAGAAAGCTCAGTATCTTTGGCTGGCCATCACGCGCATCGCCCGCGACACCCGCTACCGGATCTACCTGCATAACTGGGAGCGCCTGCACCGACTGTCAGAGAAGTATCACTTCCAGCTGCCGCAGTTCATGCACAACACCAGCCTCGAGACTTTCTCCGCTCTGAAGGAATACGAGGGTCGCAAGCTTCCGGTGCGGTTGACACTGATTCGCGCCAGCGATTCCCGCGAAGTGGTCGGTGCGGCCCCGACGTGTGGCTGGGAGCAGGTTGCGGAAAAGGGTGTCGAAGTCCTGTGGGCACCGGGTGATCACGAAACGATGTTTATCGGCAAGAATCTCCAGGTAACGAGCGAAATAGTCCAGCTGGGTCTCGAGGCATCGGCGGCACAGGAACACGGCACAGGGATCGGGAGTGAGCATCCGGGCTCAAATCTGGTGCGGGGGGTGATGCATGTTGACTGCCCCAGTACTTGAGTCCACAGGATTTGCCTCCAGCACCTTTCGGAGTGCGGAAGTGATCGGCTTGTCCTCGCACTCGCCCGTGTCATCGGCGAACCTGTCGGCACTTGCCGATACGATCCAGCTCTGGATGCTTCCGGCGCCTGTTCCCGGGGACGGCATCGCGCTGGAGCGGCTGGCTGCGCTGCTGTCGGACGACGAGCGTGTGCGCGCGGCTGCATTCCATCGACCAGTCCACCGGACAGCTTTCATTACCAACCGTGGGCGTCTTCGGGCAATGCTCGCACATTATCTGGATTGTGAGCCTGCAACGATCCGCTTCGAATATGGGCCGCAGGGCAAGCCGGAGCTTGCCACCGGCAGCAGCAAGGGGTTGACCTTCAACCTGTCCCATACGGATGGCCTTGCAGTGCTGGCAATTTCTCGCGACCGAAGGATCGGCGTCGACGTGGAGCAATCAAAACCGGCGGCGGACCTGATGGAGATCGCGCGCGACCATTTCTCGTCGAACGAATACGAGCAGATGACCGGCCTTTCGTTGCCCGAGCAGGTTAAAGCGTTTTATGCATGCTGGACGCGCAAAGAGGCTTTTTTGAAGGGCCTGGGCACCGGGCTGGCGCAGGACCTGGGCCGGTTCCAGGTGAGTTGTCTTCCCGAAGAACCGGCCCTGCTGCTGGCGTGCACATGGTCCCCTGAACTTTGTCAATCCTGGCGGTTCCACACATTCGATCCCGGCGACGGATACGCAGGCGCGCTGGCCTATGAACGGACACCGCATCAACTCCCATTGGGTTTTAAAACCTTCACCTGGTCTGACTTTGAAAACTTCGGCCTGGGACCATTGATTCCATGAACCAGCTTCGCTCCCTTTACCTGGTGCTTTCCCCCTCTTCGCTGCCTTACGCGAAGTTCGCTCTCGAGAGCCTCTGGCGGCACTCGGTCGAAGGCATTCATCTGCACCTGATCACCGATTCGCAAAAAGACCGCGACGCGCTCACGCGCTTCATGCTAGCTCTGCCCACGGCGGGTGCCGACGCTCAGGCGCGGCTGTGGAACGTCTATGCCGAGCAGGACCTGGAGGAGCGGGAGGCCGAGACGTTCGCCCGACTACCGAACCTGCGGGCATTCCGGCGCGGTCATCCCTGCTGGCGCAAGATCACCGATCCCCTGTTGCTGCGTGAACCGGGCGAGGAGATGGTGCTGCTCGACCCGGACCTGTTTTTCCCGAACCGCTTTTCTTTTGAAGCCACGCCCGAAGATGGACTGCTGCTGATGTGGCAGAAACCGAATTGCCTGCTGCCTCATCACGTCGTCAAGGCGGCAATGGACGCCCGGGTGCCACTGGCTAATCATGTCGATATTGGTGTCGCGCACTGGCGGGGGCCCTCTGACATGGAATGGCTGGACTGGCTGCTTGGCCTGCTGGGCGGAGAACGACTCCCACGCGTGATGCACGTGGAAGCCATCGTGTGGGCGGCGCTCGCGATGCGGATGGGCGGCGGCCACCTGGACCCAAACGTCTGGCATTGCTGGCATCGGACACAGGCCAAGCGTGTGATGCGGCTGCTAAATGTGCGTGGTTCCCGCCTGCTGCAGACGGAGCCATGGGCCGAGATCAAGTGCTTCCATGGCGGGGGTGAGGCAAAGTGGTGGATCCCTGATGCAGCCGAGTCGGGACTGTTTGCCGTTCATGCGTCGCATACGGAACCAAGCGTATCGATCCCGTTTGTCGAGTTGTCGCCATCGGATTACCACCGTGAGCAGTCATTGAAACGTGTACTTCGCGGCCTTGGCTACTACAGCCTCTTCCGCACAGCATGATCTGAAGATTGAAAGATGACGACGCACTGCCGTTAGCGTCATAGAAGACAGAATCTGCACTGCCGTTACTGTACTTTTCGGGAAGATCCATTGAAGACTTCGAGAGAATTCGCAGACACCAAAAAACTTCCGGTCGCTGACCGCCTGCCGGAGAATGGGCATAAACCGCCAGGCCGCGGCACTTCGGAAAACGACCTGCCGCTCTACGCTGCGCGGTCGGCGGCGCGGCAAAGGGTCGCCTCCATGCGCATCTGCATCGTGGCCGACAGCGCCTCGGTCCGGTTCGGTGGCGAGGCCATCCTGCCGTACCACTACTTCCGGATGCTGCGCAGCCGGGGCGTGGATGCATGGCTGGTGGTGCATGATCGCACGCGACCGGAACTCGAAGCGTCGCTGCCGGAATATCGCGACCGCATTCTCTACACCCCGGATCTCTGGCTGCACCGCCTGATTTCGCACGTGATGACGATCATGCCGCGCCGGATTGCCGAGTCCTCGATTGGATTGTTGAGTGTACTGCTCACCCAGTATCACCAGCGTCGCGTCATACGGAAACTGATCTGGCGAGAAGGCATCGACGTGGTTCATCAACCGACCCCGGTCTCCCCGCGTATGCCTTCAATGATGTTCAACCTCGGGGCTCCCGTCGTCATTGGACCTCTGAACGGCGGCATGGATTATCCGGCGGCATTTCGCGGCCAGGAGTCGACGGTCAGCCACATTGCCGTCGGCATTGCACGCAGCCTCTCAGACATTGTGAACCGGCTGCTGCCCGGTAAGCCGAAGGCCGCCATGATCCTGGTTGCCAATGCTCGGACACGGGCATCACTGCCAAACGGGCTGGAGGGGCGCGTCATCGAGTTGGTGGAGAACGCTGTCGATCTCGATACCTGGCTCCCGGAAGCGTCGCCCGCCCTGAAGCGGGTGCCCGGCCAGTTCCTCTTCATCGGCCGCCTGATTGACTGGAAACGCGTCGACATCGCGCTGCAGGCCCTGGCACGAGTCGAAAAAGCGTCCCTGCTGATAGTAGGCGACGGCGAGATGCGGGCGAATTGGGAACAACTGAGCCGCGATCTCAAGATCGAAGATCGGGTTTCGTTTGTCGGCTGGCAGCCGCATGACGAATGCGCCCGGCTGCTGGCACAGTCTGCGGGCCTGATCCTGCCGAGCGTCTATGAGTGTGGCGGTGCTGTTGTTCTCGAGGCAATGGCTTCGGCGAGACCGGTAATTGCCACAGGCTGGGGCGGTCCAGTGGAGTATCTCGATGCCAGCTGCGGGATCCTGGTGGCGCCGGAGAGTACATCCGCGATGATTGACAGTTTCGCTGCCGGCATGGACCTGCTGGCAAGTCAGCCGGATCTGGGCGACAGGATGGGAGCGGCGGGCCAGCTGCGGGTCCAGGAGCATTTCAGCTGGGTGCGCAAGATCGACCGCATTGAAGAGATTTACAGTGCTGCGGCGGTGGCCTCGGCGTCCCCGGTGCGGTCTGAAGTGTTGGCCACCTGAACTTGTTCCCCGCATAGCGTCGGTGCGCTGTCCTGCAGTCGAAGTGTGATGCCGGTCCTCTCCACACTGTTAACACCAGCTACACCCACCCCGTACCGTCTGGCGTGCCGTTGCCGTTAAGTACACGAACGGCACGTCTGGACTACATACCCCCGAACGGCTCATTGACCATCCCTGTTGATCGATTTATTAAGGGTTGGTGCGGCTGGCGCTCTGCCGGGTGAAGGGTGCTGAGCGCATCCAGCACAACGCCAGGCTACACGGCCCGCTATTTCTCCAGATTATTGACGACTGCGTGATGCAACATGCCATGCCTGTTCAGACTGATTCCGCTGAACAGGCATGACGCCTGGTAGAAGGCGTGCCTGGTACTGTTACTGCCCTAAAACTGAGCCGCCGGCTGGGTGACGTTCAGGGTCAGTGTAGTGGTCTGCGAGACCTGGTTGGTTCCGACAGCGGTGACCTGCACCTGGTAGGGACGGGTCACGGTATTGATGGTCAGGCCGCAACCGGTCATCCAGATGGTCGATCCAAGAAGCGCCAGGCATAGCATGGCGAACAGGCTCCAGTGACCGCGCAGGCGCTTGCGGCCAGAAATAAAACCGAGAACCCCGATAATATCCCACGGAAGTAGCAGGCAGCGTGCTACATTTGTTATTATGGGAGGAGTGTAAGTGCTATTTACCGGAGCCGAAAGAGAAAGCGTGCTCGCTGCGTTGGCAGCATTCACTGCCAGATTTGGCGGCGAGAAGCTGCAGGCTATGCCGTCAGGCAGTCCCGCACAGCTAAGCTGCACAGTACCCGTATAGCCCTGGACCGGGAGAACCATCACCTGGACCGATGCAGTCTGTGCAGACCCCATGGTAACTGTCGTGCTGCTGAGTCCAAGGGTGAAGCTTCCAGAGGGAGCAGGGGGCGCAGGCGGCAGCACAGCTGTCGGGGATGCGACCGTGAAGGTGACCGGCTGGGACTGCGAGGCGAGATAGTTGCCCTGTTGTGCGAATACTGCCGAGACAGAGTAAGTGCCGGCCTGGGGCGCCTGCATCGTGACGCTGGCCATACCGTTTTCAATCGTCGCGTTTCCGAGCGACGTCTCGCCGAGGTATAGAGTAACGACGCCGCTCACCGGCGACGTGCTGCCGGTTGCGGTCATTTGCGCCTGGAAAGCCATTGGCTGACCGGCGACTGGCTCCTGAGGATTGACGGTCAGAACAATCGCCGTTGCCAGGGCCTGGTTTGACGGCGGCTGCGAGGCAGCGGCTGCAGCGACGGTGAGCACAACCGGTGACGACGCAGATGAGCCGTCCTCTACGCTGCCGGCGTAGATCGCGGTCAGCGGGTAGGTCCCAGGGGGCAGGCTGGCGGCGTCGCTTATGGTCGCAGAGCCCTGAGCGAGGAGCGCGCTGCCGATCTGTGTCTGCCCGAGGTAGAAGTTTACCGTGCCCTGGGGTGTAGCCAAGCCCGGCTTTGCTGCGACTACGGCAGTCAGAGAGAAGGGCTGACCCTGAGTAATTTGAGTCGTGCTTGCGCTCAATAGGGTCGTAGTGCTGACCGGCGCGGCTGCTGTAACCGTCAATGTCTGGACGGCCGACGTGGAGCCGCTGTCCTGGCTGTTCCCTGCATACACGGCAGTTACGGGATAGCTCCCCGGCGGGAAGCTGTTGGCCAGGCTAAGCACCGCTTTGCCGCTGACCAGTCCGGAGGTACCGATTTCTGTCTGACCGACGTAGAAGCTGACCAGCCCCTGCGGGGTGACTCCGCCGGCTGCCGCAGAGACAATAGCAGTGAGTGAGAACGACTGGTTCTCGGTAATCTGCGAGACACTGGCGACCAACGCGGTCGTGGTGCTGACGATATTTGAAGCGATGGTGAGGCTGACAGGGGCGGAACTCGATCCGCCGTCGGTAGAACTGCCTGTATAGACAGCGCTCAGAGGATAGCTTCCGGCAAGTGCAGTCTGGGTACCTGTGACCGCGACAGTTGCTTTTCCACCCACGAGTATGGCGCTGCCGATCTGTGTCTGGCCGAGGTAAAAGCTGACAGTTCCCTGCGGGGCGACTGATCCGGATTGCGGCGAGACGAGGGCGGTCAGCGAGAAGCCCTGGCCCGCGGTGATCTGCGAGGCACTCGACCTGAGGCTGGTGGTGGTTGCGATAAGGGTGGTCGAAATCGTCAGCGGAACAGGTGCCGAGACTGAAGCGCCTTCCTGCGGGTTCGTGCTGGAGCTGCCGGAGTAGGCTGCGGTTAGCTGGTATGCGCCCGAGGCGAACGAATTTGTTACTGATGCGGTGGCTTTTCCGCCGCTCAGGGTCGCGGTACCGATCGCCGTCTGGCCCAGGTAGAAGGTGACCGTTCCCTGCGGCACTGTGGTGCCGGATTTAGGGGCAACGACAGCATTCAACGTAAACGGCTGAGCGGGGGCAAGCTCGGAGGCGCTCGCGGTCAGAGATGTGGTGGTAGCTACAACGCTCGGCGCGATCGTGATCGACAGAGGAGCGGAGCTGGACGAACTGTCCTGGGCGTTGCCGGCGTAGACAGCCGTCAGCTGATAGGTACCCGGCGCCATGGTAGCGGTCAATGTGTAGGAAGCGTATCCGTTGTTAAGGGCAGCGGTACCAAGCTTGGTCGCGCCGAGATAGAAGTTGACAGTACCGGTCGGAGTGGTCCCATGATTTGCGGCCGTAACTGAGCTGGTGAGAAGAATAGTCTGGCCAGCAGTAAGCTGGGTGGCGGCGGAGGACAACTGGGTGCTGGTGGCAGCGAGGCTCTGCGTCAGCGTGAGGTTAACGGCGTTTGACGTGGAAGCGAGGTCAGTTGCGTTTCCTTGGTAAGCGGCAGACAACTGGTACTGCCCCGGTGCAAACTGTGCGTTAAAGGAGAGCGCTGCTGTTCCATTGACCAGTTGCGCCGTACCGAGCGATGTGGTGCCTAGGTAGAAGGTAACGGCACCTGCTGCCGTTACCCCCTTTTCCTGGGGAATCACAGACGCGGACAGGATAACAGGGCTTCCCTGTGTCGTCTGTGGGGTGCTGCTGGTGAGGGCGGTCGTCGTGGGGACGGGGGCCGCGTTGATGGTAATGGTGACAGCGGCAGACTGCGACGCCTTATCGGTCGAAGTGCCCTGATAGGCCGCGTAGGCTGTATAGGTTCCCGCCGGGCCACCGACTGGAGTCTCGAAGGTCGCCGTACCGTTCGAGAGGGTTGTTGTATCGATCACCTGCGTCCCCAGGTAGATCTTGACTTTACCTGTAGGCGTGGCTCCCGATGCTGCCGTCACCTGGATCGTCGCCGTCACCGTTTGCCCGATCGTCAGGTTGGCCGACGAAACAGACATGGTGGTGGTCGTCGCGGAGGCGGGTGCAACAACCTTCATAGTGACAGCAGCCGACGTGGAGGAGCTGTTGGTGGTGGTCCCTGCGTAGCTGGCGGTGATGGCATAGCTGCCGGCTGCCAGAGTGACGGACGGGATGGTGAGCGTTGCCTTACCGCTGGTCAGTGTGCCCGTGCCTAGAACGGTAGTTCCGGCAGAGAAGCTCACTGAGCCCGTCGGTGTCGTTCCGGATGCAGCGGCGACCGTCGCGGTAAAGGTCGCGCTGTTGCCGTCTGTGACCGAGGCCGGCGCTGTAACCGTGGTAGTCGTCGCAATCACTGCACCGGCTACGTTCATGGTGACGGCTGAGGAGGTGGAGGAACTGTCTGTGGTGGTCCCTGCGTAGCTGGCGGTGATGGCATAGCTGCCGGCTGCCAGAGTGACGGACGGGATGGTGAGCGTTGCCTTACCGCTGGTCAGTGTGCCCGTGCCTAGAACAGTCGTTCCGGCAGAGAAGCTCACTGAGCCCGT
>CAZZZL010000036.1:31182-48223 GCA_964658655.1 uncultured Acetobacteraceae bacterium
TCAGTGTGCCCGTGCCTAGAACAGTCGTTCCGGCAGAGAAGCTCACTGAGCCCGTCGGTGTCGTTCCGGATGCAGCGGCGACCGTCGCGGTAAAGGTCGCGCCGTTGCCGTCTGTGACCGAGGCCGGCGCTGTGACGGTGGTGGTGGTTTGAACAGCTGAGACGACAAGCGTCGCGGCGGTAGAGGTGGATGGACTATTAGTGGTGCTCCCGCTGTAGTTAGCGACGACCGAGTAAGTGCCGGCTGGCATGGTGACCGCCGGAATAGCCAGCGTTGCCTTACCGCTGTTCAGCGTCGCGGCCCCGAGGTTTGTGGAGCCGACATAGAACGTTGTGGTCCCAGTGGGCGTTGAGCCGGAGGCCGGAGTGACCGTTGCAGCCAGCGATGCTGCCTGGCCGGCAACTACCTGGGTAGGTGCAATGACGGCTGTGCTGGTTGCCACAAGGGGCGCATTTGTCACCGTTACCGATACTGTTGTAGAGGCCGACGCTGCAAAGGCGGTAGAGCCTTCATAGCTGGCCGTGAGCGCGTGTGAGCCGACGGCAAGGGTCGTGGTATTGAGTGACACCTGGCCATTGCTTAGTGTCGCCGTCCCGATCGTTGTACCATTATCTGCCAGGACGACTGTGCCCGAAGGTGCCGTCGTACCTGAGGCCGGTGCCACCGTTGCGGTGATTGCCACGGACTGGCCGGCAGTGATGCTGCTTGGTGTCGCGGCGAGCGTCGTGGTGGTTGCGATCGGCTGCACGGGTTGCGTGCCGCCGGCAGTCGACCACTGGTAGACCGTCATTGAATACGGCGGCAGGGTGGTCGTTGCAGTGGGGTTGAAGTTCTGAATGGTCGAATTGGCGATCGCTATCTTCTGACCAGACTCATTGTTATCGGTCAGACTCCCTGAAGTCAGCAGGCCAACCTGCACAGTGCCTGAGGGCGCGTTCACGCCGCTGAAGGTGACAGGAAGCGCCGATGTGCGACTGAGATTGAACAGGATCAGGCTGTTTTGAGTACCGTTCGCGAAGGCAAATGTTTGAAGGTAATGAGCGCCTTTGATGACAATGGGATCGTAGATATCGTTCTTGCTGTTTTCGTCCCAGGTAGGATTGGTGCCCGTCTGTACTGTCGCCAGCATGGTGCCGCCGATGGCCGTGTTAGCCAGCTGTTCCGCCAGTAACTGCGGTCGACTTGCATCGGTCGCTCCACCCATGTCGACCACCGTGCCCCAGATCTGCACGTTCGCGCCGCCGCCGTTGTCGTTGTTGTAACCGTTGATGTATCCCGGAAGAGTGAACATGGCCTGGTAAGCCACATTGTCATCGCGCATCATCAACAGCATGTGCTCTGCCGTGGATAATCCCGCGCCGAGCGACGGAATCACCTGGTTCAGGACAGACTGGGGAGCTGTTCCGGAGGTAGTTCCCAGGTTGACTTCATAGATAGCGAGATTCGCCGGCTTACCGGACAGGCCGCTGGCCTTTCCGCTGACAGTCTGCATCTGCTGGTACATGATGCCGGTGCTCCGGCTGTCCATCGACTCGGGCTGCGCAAACATGGAACCGAAGATGGCTTCGTTCGATGAGTAGTCAGTAAATGTGTCGAAGGTGTACGGCGCCGCGTCGATGGTGTCGTAGGTGTTGTTTGCACTGTTCATGGCCTGCTGACTCCACCATGGCACGGCGTTCCAGCCATCCATCACCAGATCGAACTTGGTGGAATCATATCCCGGTGCCGATCGCGCAGCTCCAAAGATAGTGGCGATGCGTGAACCGTAGGCGTAAGGACTCTGGATGGTGTCGCCGGTGAAGGCCGAGTTCCATGCCTCATCTCCCAGTTCGAGATGGATGCTCGGAAACACCGAAGTCCAGGGTGCCGTTTGACCAAGGGCGGCGCGTTTGGCTCCGTAGGGAGTAGTCGAGGCTCCGGCAAGAAACTGAACCAGGTTCTGCATCTCGGTCGGTGACATGCCCATGGGCATGGTGAACCAGGGCTCAGCATTGATCGCTTGGCAGAGGACCAGGAATTCTTCGAGGCCCATCGGCACAGCGTTGGTCAAGCTTGAACCCTGGCCGAAGCCGGTGCGCTCACGCGCGAACGGTACCGCGATCTGGTTGTCGATGTTGGTTCCGAAATCGATGCCGCTGTCCATGTACCGCAGGACACCCGGGTTCAGCTGCTGCAGCCGGGTCAGGACGGAATTACGGAACGGCGTCGGATTGTCCGCGGCTGCACTTTCCGTCAGCGAGGCATCGTCGAGATAGATTTTTCCTCCGAATGCTTCAAAAGACAGGAAGGCTGTACCGATATACGTGCCGTCTTCATTGGCATTGAAGGTGAAGCTGTAATCCTGCCACTGATTCGTAAGCGCGACCTGCTGACTGAAATAGGTGGGCGTGCCGTGGGTGCTTGTAAAGCGTCCCACATTTACGTATAGGGTGTTTGAGCCTGCCGCCGCCTTCGCGCGGAAATTGATGGTGTACGTTCCCTTCATCTGCAGAAAGGAGTGCCCGGCGGTGCTGTCGAAATAGGAGTATTCGTAGACCCTTTCGTTGCTGCCGTTGGCGTCCATGACCAGCGCCTGTTTGCCGGGAGTATTCGGAGAAAGGTCGGTCGTTTCGGCATAGGTCGTGCCGCCGCCGCTGGTTACAGGCCACCAACCTGCATCCGGATCACCCGGCATTTCCTTGGTGATGATGAAGATATCGCCGACCGCCGGTGTGACGTTGCCGAAGTTGTACCAGGAGCCCGCGCCGCCGTTGCCGCTCGAAGCCGTCATGCTCACGAGCGTTCCGGTCTGGCCTTTTGCACTGCCAAAAATGAAGTTGAATGCGCCACCCTGCAGGAAGTTGGCAGGCCACTGCGACCAGCCATTGCCATCGGTGCAGGTCGTACCGCTCACCTTTGTGCAGGTGATGACCGAGCGCCACTGCTCGCCTTCAAAGCCAGGGTTGTTAAAGGTGATATCGCGCAGCATCTGCGCCGAGTCGTAATAAAGTTGTCCGCCGAGGTTAATGCCGAGGCGTTTGACGCTCGGCTGCTGCACTGTCGTACCGATGGCAATATTCGTTGCACCGGTCTGGGCGAAGGCTGCGTTCCCATTGCCACTGATGGCCAACATAAGCAGGCCGACCACTCCCAAAGACAACATGGACAGAAGACGTTTCTGACCGTTAAGTGAACCGTGATATCTCATTCGAACTCCCGCGAAGCAAAGTAAGTGAACGGCCTGGGAAAAGCGCCAAAGGCCGCAGCATTCGTAACCGCTGCGATCACTTCATCCGCACTTCGAGAGAACCTGGCAACTTCGCTATCCGTCCGCAGGGACAAAGAGCGAGAAATGAAGCAAAGGGAAAGTTCCGCAATTCGTAACGTGGCTTGTACGTGCAGCCTTGACGATTGCCGGAGAGTGAGTAACTGCCGGGCTGCGCAGATCTGCACTCATTCCGTTTGTCGACTGTAGGAATAAAAGGGTGAAATAGATATGAGACCTTGGTGGTATAGGTCGACTAACACTAAAGTGAACAAAACAATGGGCTTGCTTAGAGAAATCTAAGATAGGACTTATCCGAGTAAAGCTTTCATGGAAGGCGAGAAATATCTACACGAGACCGTGTTATATCGACTCGGAATTTCTCTTATTTGCCCTGCAATGTGGGGCAGCTTACAGAAACACCGCGCAGAGGAGATGGTGGGACCGTGCCTGCCTGTGGAAAACGATAGCGTACAACTTCCGGGTCAAGAGCATGGAATTGCTCCATATCTGACCGCAGCACGGCCGCAGACTGGCTATCCGGAGCATAGAAACTCTGCACATGGTTGAGGAAAACTGTGTTGTGCGGGAAGCACCAACTCTCAACCAGGATCCATCCGGTCGGAATCATTCGATCCATGCCAGGAAAATCTGTATGCAGAATGGCGAGTTGCGCATGCTGAGCCGCCGCCCAGTTCGCAACATATTCAGGCGAGATAACGCGATGTTCGCGAACCAGTTGCACCGGTTCTACGCTTCCAAGCCCGAGGGGATCGAGTATCTTCGCCTGATCCGCGTAATAGGCGAGGAAGCCGATGTCATTGGCAAGCACGACGGCGTGGGGCGTTTGCTCCGCGACAAGGAGTGCCTGGGGCAGATGCTCGACATAGCGATCATGGATCGAGGCTGCAATATCTGACCAGCCGTGATGGGCGCGATGCACAAGATCAAATGCTGTGGGCAGGAGCGCGACCAGCAGTGCGAGGCGTACCAGCCGGCGGTCCCCCGTCAGACCGTGGAGAGAGAAGAGGCTGCCGTCACCGATGACGATGGCCAGTGCCGTAAGATCAAGTGCAAACAGGTAGGCCTCGTAGCGCATGAGCCAGCTTGCCGGACCCAGACCGGCATGCATGATTGTCGCTGCAAGCGAAATCAGCATGAAATTGAAGCCAAACGTCCAAACCGGCCGACGTGCTAACGACGGCAGCGCGGCACGTTGAGCCAGGCTCAGGAGTAATACGCAGGCCATGAGAAGAATGAGCGGGGATACTTCCGAGGTCAGGAGCGAACTGCGTGAGCCAGCGCTGGCCGATTTCATCACCACAGAAAATGGAAGGAAGATGCCTGAGTGACGATAGGAATAGAGGCCGTATGCGATCGGGCCGATCGCAGAGACTCCGCCGACTGCGACGGCAAGCAGAACTCGGCGGCGGACGACGAGCAGGACGGCTACGGCGACGATGACAAAACAGGAATCATAGCGCAGGGCTCCGCAGGCAAATGCCGCGAGCAGTATAAGCGCGAAGTGGATCGGGCGAGGGGCTGAAGCTTCGTCACGGGCAATGAACGCAGCCAGAGATACCAGCGCGATCACCATCAGACTGTGGAGCACGTGTTCCATGGCGATCAGCGCAAGTCCAGGCAAAGGAACGATCAGCACGACCAGGCAGAGCGCAAATGCTCTGTAGGCGGTGCCTGCTTCTGGCAGTACACGGGCCAATAGCCAGGCGATGAGCAACAGGAGTACCAGGGCCGCAATCGCGTTGAGAATGAGCGGCGTCAGGAGATGGACGCCCGCCACTCTGGTGATGGTTGCCAGCAGGAGCGTCCAGGCCGGGGACGAAGAAGCGCCTGCAAAGGTGTACGGGGTGATACCCCATACATGGTGGAAGGCCAGATTGCGCGCGAGAGCCAGGTGGATGTAGGCATCGTCGAGAGGGTAGACGAAGATGCCGGCATCCTGGTGGAGGCCATGGCGAATCAGCAGCAGCAGGATGATGACGAAGAGGCCGGCAGCCACGCCGAAGGGGATGGCTACCCGGGAAAATCGCATGCCGCTGATCCTTTCATTCATACGTTCCTGCAGAGGGAATACCAGTAGTATGCTTGAGCCTCTTGAACTAGGCTTGCTGGAAATGAGGACCAGGGTCCAGGAACTCCAGCCAGCGCAAGCAGATGTGGGCGATCAGACAGATAAAATTCGGAGCGCCCTGACCCATATGTGTAAGCGCCTGCACCTATCCATCTATAACGATCCGGCAAATTCAATGAGAAACTAGGGGTATCTTTTCTCAGGGTCGGCGCATTGAGTTCACCGCAGTCTGTCCAAACCGCGTACCTGCTCAGCCGCTACCCTGCCCTCTCGCATACCTTTTTCCTGCAGGAGGTCGTCGGTCTCCGTCAGCGCGGGGTATCGATTGAGACGGCGTCGATCAATGATCCGGATCGCCCTTTCAGTTCCCTGTCCGTCGAAGAGCAACAGGCTGCTGCAAACACTTTCTATCTCAAGAGTCACCCAAAATTCAAGATAGTCTCGACTCTGCTGCAAACAATGGTGACGCGGCCAGCTGTCCTGTGGAGAGGTTTGAAGGCAGCGGCGGGCCTGGAACCCGGTCATCTGACCCACACCTTATATGCGATCTTCTACTTGGTGGAAGCTGTTGTGCTGGGCGACTGGATGGAACGGCACAATTTGAAGCATCTCCATATTCATTTTTCGGGGCCTGTCGCGTCCGTGGGGATGATTGCGGCGACCGCGTGGAGCATTCCCTACTCGATGACGGTACACGGGCCGGACGAGTTTTTTGATCAGAATGAGATGGCTCTGGCGCAGAAGATCGGCGGGGCCAGCTTTGTGATCTGTATCAGCGATTTCTGTCGGTCTCAGCTGATGCGGCTGCTGCCCCCGTCAAGTTGGGGAAAGCTGACCATGGTTCGTCTTGGCATAGCGCCGGCACTGGCTGAGCGGCCGCTGAAACCGGCCGGCGAGAGCCCTCTGCGCATCCTGTGCACGGGAAGGCTGGTTGGAGCAAAGGGCCAGGCAATCCTGCTGATGGCGATGGTGTCGCTGGTCCGGCGCCAGCATGCGATTCAACTGACCCTGATCGGCGATGGACCAGACCGGGCAGTGCTGGAGGCGCTGGTTAAACAGGAAGGCCTTGAGTCGTACGTGACCTTGGCCGGTGGACAGAATCATGACCGCGTGCTCGAAGAACTAAGGGCCGCAGACCTGTTTGTATTGCCCAGCTTTGCCGAAGGGATCCCAGTCGCACTGATGGAGGCGATGGCCATCGGTGTTCCCTGCATCAGCACGTTTGTGGCGGGTATACCGGAACTTATCCGTCACGAGCAAGATGGCTTACTGGTGCCTGCCGGTTCGGTTCAAGAGCTGACAGAGGCAATGGAACGACTGATCCTGCATCCGGCGGACCGGACGCGCTTTCAGAAATCGGCGAGGCAGCGTGTGCTCGATCTTTACAATCTGCCAAGGAATCTCGATCAGCTGGCAGCTATGCTCACGCAAACTCTCCCCAGGGTAGACCTGCCCCTATGAGTGAGTTCCTCCCAATGCAAAGCACTGCCGACGATGGATTCGACGTGTCAGTCGTCATCATTTCGCTGAATACGGAACGCGTCCTGCGGGAATGTCTCGAATGTCTCGCGAGAGAGAGTGCCGGCCTGAAGGTCGAGACACTGATTGTCGACAATGGCTCTAAAGATGGCTCGGTCGCGATGATCCGCAATGAGTTTCCCGGTGTCCGGCTGATCGAAAGCGGGGAGAATCTTGGCTTCGGGCGCGCCAACAATCTTGCCTTCGAGCAAGCGACGGGCCGCTACATTGTACTGCTCAATTCCGATGCCTTCCTGCAACCGGATTCTCTCCGGATATCCGTAGAGCGCATGGATAAAGACCCGCGCATCGGGTTGGCGGGGGCAAGGCTGGTAGGCCGCGATGGTTCATGGCAGCCATCGGCGCGCATGTTCCCTTCGCTGTTGACAGATCTGTTCGTTCTTTCGGGCTTAGCCAACAGGTATCCGCAGTCGAAGCTTTTCGGACGATTCGATCGCACCTGGGCAGACCAGACGGCGCCGGCAGCGGTGGACTGGGTTCCCGGCGCCTACTCGATTATCCGGCGCGAGGCACTCAGCAAGGTGGGGCCGTTCGATCCCGCGTTCTTCCTCTATTACGAGGAGGTCGACCTGTGCCGGCGCATCCAGGCTGCGGGCTACTCCATCTGGTACTGGCCGGATGTCGTCGTCGTGCACATTGGCGGCGAATCATCCAGACAGATGACACAGAACACGAAATCGGCGAAGACTCTGCAGATGTCGAAATCCGGAGCGCAACTGACGCTGTGGCGTATGCGCAGTACGCTCCTCTACTATCGCAAGAATCATGGGTGGCAGGCATTTTTTGCGCGGCTGCTGGAAACAGCGTGGTACGGACAGCGTGCCTTCCGCAAGCAGTTCAGCAGCGATGTCGACCGGAAAGCGTCGGCCGAGGCCGATCGTGCGCATGTTCGCCTGATGCGTCAGGCATGGTCAGAGACCAGGGGCGGAAGGACGTCGCCGCCACAACCGTGGTAGCGTCCTATCTGGCCCGGACGACACCTCGACTGAGAAGGTGCACATGGCATGGCTAGCGTAAAACAGCTCGCATCCCGCTTGGTCGCAGCACTGCTGCGACCAACAGCGGGGCTGCGCCGCAATGGTCGGCGGATTATGGCCCACGCACACCTGGCGGCCGCGTTGAAGACGGATGTGCCAGCCTCTGTCGTCATCCTGGGGCGGGCGCAGGTCTATGGCACGGGACGCATTGAGCTGGGTGAAAACCTGCTGCTCTATCCGCAGCTTTACCTGGAAACGCTGGGGGAAGGAACGATCCAGATTGGCAATGGTGTCGTCATTTCGACCGGCGCTCACCTTGTCTCGATGGCGTCAATCACGATTGGTGCAGGCACTATGATTGGCGAGTATGCCAGTATCCGCGATGCCAACCATATGCGTTCGCCAGGCGTTCCCCTGCGTGATGGCGGCCATAAGGCAAAGTCGATCGTGATCGGCAAGGAAGTGTGGATTGGTCGAGGCGTGACTGTGCTGCAGGGTGTGACGATCGGCGACGGAGCGACGATCGGGGCCAATGCCGTGGTCACCAGGGATGTGGCGGCGGGCTCGACCGTCGTCGGTGTGCCCGCAAAACCGGTGCAGCGTTAGGCCGCTGCACCTGATCGCGATGATGGGACAGGAATCGCTACTTGTCCGCCAGCTGCTGCTTGATCGTCAACGGGATGTAGCGCTGCGAGGCGTAGTACATGGAGTCGAGCAGGTCCTGCGAATGGCCGTCGTAGTCTTCGTCCAACGACCAGAGGAAGGTTCCGCCCAGGTTGCGATCCCAGTCTGAGTACCAGACGCGGATGAAGGTCGAGAGCGCGTCATCGTAGGTCACGTAGCCGTCGGAACCATTGGCTTTCAGCAGGTAGGGGACCAGGGCTTTCGAGTCATAGTGGACGTCCCACTTCTTCTTGTTTCCGCGCGCGGTGAGCAGTGGCTTGATGTCCTGCCCATAGCTAAGAGTCAACACGGTGTTATCACACGCGCCATCGGCAGTGGTCGCGGCATTGGGGCAAAGACCGAACAGCTTCTTCACGTTCGTGTATTCGTAACCATAGAAAGGTGTGCCCTGGTTGATCTGTGAAGCGGGCGCATCGGCGAGAAAGATGTCGGCCGATTCCTTATCGCTGGCGCCGGGTTCGCATTCATACGGCGCAGGATTACTGCTGTCCCAGAAGATGGGCGAGTTGAGCTGAGCATGCGCCGTCCAGGGTCCCGCACAGTCATAGGTCATGACATTGAAAAAGTCGATGACCTTTTTGAGATGGGGTACGTCGTAGGCCGGCTCATTCCAGGGCGCTGCATCGATCGAAAGCAGGTAGGGGCTCGGAAACGTTTTGCGCAGTGCGGTCATGAAGCTGAGCAGGAGCGCCGTGTCCTGGCTGGTCTGGGGATATTCCCAGTCGAGGTCGATGCCGTCGTAATCGTTTGCCGTAACAAACTCTTTCAGGTTCTTGAGAAGTGGCTTGAGAATTGCCGGATTGGTCTCAAGTGCCGTGACATCGCCGCCGATGAGCAGCATGACTTTCACATGCGCGTCGTGGGCGCGCTCGGTGAGCTCACGTTCAACAAAGCCGGCCGGCACTTGCAGGTTGCCATTTTCGTCGAACGGCACGCCGGCGTGGATGATGTGCGTCAGCTCGTGATAAGGGATCTGAGCCGCAGAATAGGGTGGATCGTTGAACTTGCTACCCGATTGATAGTCGCCGACGATGCGCTTGGGCGCTGGCGGTTCATGAGCTTTGTAGAGAGACGCATCCGATGGCGCCTGCAGTAATGCCGACTGCGCCCCGAGCGGCGATACCGGCAGAAGGGCAAAAGCGAGCAGGCCAGACACCCAGGCCAGGGGTGCAGTCATTGATTTTTTGAAGGCGGGCATGGGCAGGTCCTCGGTGGATGCAGACAGGTCCATTGATTGAGGAGTCTGCTGCATTCAATCGTTTAAATGTGACCATGATGATCGAGGCCGCCCGCAGGAGTGTCAAGAGAAATCATTCAGCAAACGCTCTGCTCCTTCAACTTTTAATCGCCGATGCCGATAACCAACGCGGAGGGACGAATGCCCCCGCTCGTCAAGAACACGGAGCTGAGGACGCGACCTGCCAGCGGCTGCCGCACAATCCGGCACATTCTGCTGCTGGCCGTGCTTGCCTGCGTGGAAACGGTCGTCTATCCGGCGACCACGCGGGGCGCGGAACAGGCGGTCGGCGTCCTGCCGGTGCTCAGGACGACGCGAGCTGCCCACGACCTCACGATTGAGGAGGCAGCAAAGGGCTATCCAATCCGTTTACAGGCTGTTGTCACCTATTACGATCCTGCCCCGGATCCTGCGAACACGGTTTTATTCATCTCGGACGCTACAGGCAGCATTTATGTGTCGCTGGCTGCAATGCCTGTCACCGCCTTGAGGCCGGGACAACTGGTCGAGGTGACCGGCGTGAGCGGGCCCGGCGACTTCGCGCCGGTCATCAGTCATGCCGCGGCACACGTCCTTGCTCCTTTTCATCTGCCAAAAGCTGCTACGGCGGTGAATATGGCCGACCTGCTTACCGGGGAGTATGACAGCCAGTGGGTAGAAGTCGAAGGCGTGGTGCATGCCGCGCACACCATCGACGGACGCCTGTATCTAGACCTGGCCATGCGCGGCGGCAACATCACAGCCATCGCACGACGAGATCTGGGCACAGGCGGATTCGCAGAGGCGGATTCACTAGTGGATGCGAGCGTGCGGTTACGCGGAAATGCCGGGACAATGTTCAACAATCAGCGGCAGATGACCGGAGCCCATATCCTTTTTCCCGGACTGGAGACGGTGACGGTCGAAGATGCGGCTCCGGTCCATCCCTATGACGAACCCGTGGAGAGGATCGGCGATCTGCTTCACTATGCCTCGGCTTCGGGACTTCAACATCGTGTCCATGTGCAGGGTACGGTAACCCTGCAGTGGCCGGGCCACCTGGTGTGTATCGAGGACGGAAACCACGGCCTCTGCGCGCAGATTGAACAGAAAGATCCGTTGCGAGTGGGCGACAAGATCGACCTGCTGGGTTTCGCGACGATCGGTGCTTTTACGCCGACCCTGGTCGATGCCACCTACCAGCCTGCACTGGGCGGACAGGCAGCCTCCCCGGCAGTTATAGACGCGGACAGCGTATTGTCGAGTGCCAACGATGCGCGCCTCGTCACCATGGAAGGCCGGCTGATCGGGCATGACCGTTCAGCGACCGATCCGACCATCGTTTTGTCTTCGGGCAAGAATGTGTTTTCTGCAATTTTTCCGGCTGTCTACGCAGCACAGGGCCTGAAGCTGGGCGATGGCAGCCTGCTCCGCGTCACCGGGATCTGCTCGATGCAATCCGATGGGTCGAAATGGGACAGCACGTCGGGATTTCCAATAGCAACGTCCTTCAAGATTCTGGTGAACGGACCTTCAGACGTCGCGGTCCTGCAGCGGCCGTCGTGGTGGAATGCCGCGCACACACTTCGAGTGCTGGCCTGCGCCCTGGTGTTGACGCTCTTGGCGTTGCTGCGGGTGATGATCCTGGGCCGCCGCATCCGGCTGCAGAACCTGACCATCCAGGACAGCGAGGAAAAGTTTCGCCACCTGGCGTCCCATGACGGACTGACCCAACTGCCGAACCGCGCATCGATTCTAAGCTCGCTGCAGCAGGCACTGGACCAGGCGCAGGAAAAGAAAACCTCCGTTTGCGTCGCATTGATCGACCTGGATCACTTCAAAAGCATCAATGACACACTAGGGCACATGGCGGGTGACGAAGTGCTGCGACAGTCCGCTCAACGACTGGCCTCGGCCATCCGATCTACGGATATCGTCGGTCGGTACGGAGGAGAGGAGTTCCTGATTGTCTTCAACGACATGGAGCAGGACCATGGGACGGCTCGCTGCGAAATTGTGCGCCAGGCACTTTGTTCCGAGCCCATTCGCTGGAATGAGCAGGAACTGACCATCACGTGCAGCATAGGTGTGGCAGCTGCACGGACGGCTGAGTTCCCGGTACCGGCGCTGGTATCGCACGCTGACAACGCGATGTACGCAGCCAAGGCTCAGGGACGCAACCGCGTCGTAAGTGCCGACAGTCTCCTGGCCGAAGTCACCGTGCCGGCGATCAGATTGGTACGGCACGGGAGCTGATACAAATGACGGACCTGGCCGGGGACCTTTGCTGCCTCGCCTGGAGTAGCCGGGTAGGGAAAGTCATCAATTCAGGTAGGACAGTCCTGCGGTCCTGCCTTCAGACCAGCAGGGAGGAACTATCCGGACTGATTTCGCCTACCATTGCCGGACGCTTCGCCATAACCCGCGCCGGGACGCCAACTGCAATGGAATGGGACGGGACGTCGCAGATAACAACTGCGTTGGCCCCGATGCTGACATCGTCGCCAATACGGATCGCGCCCAGAAGTTTGGCCCCGGCGCCGATGTCTACCCGGTTCCCGATCACTGGCGCGCCGCGCTTTCCCTCATGACGCAGGCCGATCGTTACACCATTGCGCAGGACCACGTCGTCGCCCAGTACAGCATCTCCCGACACGACGATGTCAAAGCTGTGCTCGATCCGAAGGCGACGCCCGATGACCACCTCGCATGGCAGCTCAGTCCCGGTCACCGATTCCGACACCACCTTCAAAGCCTTATAGAGGATGGAAAAGGGCAGGCGAAGCGGTCGGGAGCCGATGGTATAACGCCAGCGGCCGAAGCGATAGACGATCATCGTCCAGAAGCCACGCCGGGTAGGGTCGCCACCATAGCTATGCAAGTCCTCGCGCAGGTTATCGAACATCGGCAGCTCCTTTCTGATCGTACTGCGCTGCACGCAAATGCCAGGTTCACGGCTGGTCGGAAACGCGCAGGCACGATGCGCCTGGTCGTCAAGATGTGAGTTTAAAGGAGTGCGAAGTCTAGGTGCGTTTGTATTCGATGAGAGAGACTTTCCTTTTGCGGGCCGTGGCGAAGCGATAGCGCAACTGGCCAATAAAAATGGGGATGACCTGCAGGTGTGAATGAAGCCCGAAGAGCAGGAGGGTTGACCAGGAGGGTGAGCGTTCGCGCACCTTCCACGCACTGCGCGCGGCGACCAGCAAGACCAGGCAGACCGGGATCAGGAGAGGCCACCCTGAGCGCAGGACCACAGCGGCAGAGATGGCGCCGACCAGGAGAAGAATCCAGAACAGAGCGCGCGCCTGGTTGCGCCTCGCTTCGGCAGTCCAGAAGGGATCAGAGGTATCGCGAAAAAGGCCTGAGACCTGTTCATACGCATGGCCGGCGCGGGTCGCCCGCTTCCAATACTGCGAGAAATGGGTCATCCGCAGATCGTGACCGGTCATCGGGGCATCGATATGAAATATCTTCCAGGGGCTGCCATCGTGGACATGGCCGCGCAGACGACGGCACATTTCCGGCTCCTCGCCGGCAATCAACTCGGGATTGTAGCCATTGACCGAGACCAGAGCTTCGCGCCGGATGAGCACATCGCCACCAAAAAACTCTGTCCAGCCGGGCGGATAGATCCAGTCAAGATCCAGTACGCGGTTGTAGATGGACCCATCCGGACGACTCTCACGACGATGACCCCAGACTGCGGCGATGGCCGGGTGACTACTAAGCTTCGCCAAAGCCTCTGCGACGAACTGCGGATGGACCTGGGTATCACCATCCAGGAAAAGTATGAAGGGGGCCTCGGTTGCGGCCCACCCTGCATTGCGGCCCCTCGCTGCGGTCATGGGATCGCCGGAAACAGGGATGACGCGGGCACCGAGCGCGGCAGCAAGTTGGGGCGAATCGTCGCTCGAGGCCGAATCGACATAAATCACCTCGACCTGCGACCGGGGATAATCCATGGCGGCGATGCTGGCGAGGCATGCGCGCAGATGGGCGCTCTCGTTGCGGCCGATCACGACCACGGCGAGCGGCGGATGGTTCATCAACGCGTTCTTCGGTTCAGCAACTTGATCTATCGGTGTCAATGCTCTGCCCGGCGAAGGATCAAAAGCAATGCAAATCCTTCCCTGCTCTTAATGTAACGAAATCAGGATGCCGCTGGTAACAAGGCTGACGTTACTAATGATTATCTCGCGAGGCCGATGCGCTTGCACAAACTGCTCCGTATAGTTGGCGCGAAACATCGAGGTACGTATGGCGCACGCCAATGTCTTTTCTGAACACTTTTCTGCCCCGGTTTTCTATCCTGACAATACCGCTTTTGTGAAGGATTTCGATGAGAAACCCTTCGAATTTCAGCATAGCTTTACCGGCGACCACCCGCTTTTCGCTCGCGAGCGTCTGCGCGAGTTGCTGACCAATCCTGCGACCAGGGCTGGCATCTACTACGACGCCGGTGAGGTACGCGTAGACCAGCGGTGGGATTCTGTGCCACCGCGGAATAAGCCCGTAGAGGAAGTGTTTGACGCACTCGAAAATGCTGGCGCCTGGATCATCCTGCGCCGGGTGAATCTGGACCCTGCGTATAACGAGATCCCGGAAGAGTGCATGCATACTGCCCGCACTGGCTGAAGAATGGGAACAACATTTCCGTTTCCCTGAGCGTAAGTTACCAATACGCCGACACGCGGCGAAAGAATGTATACCAGGCGAACTATTACCTGCGAAAATTAGGATTGAAGCCGACACCACCCGGCCGGTCGCACCTGCTCGATACCCTGAAGGGTTCGACAGTGGCTGCAGGGCTAGAGGTGAAACGGCGGATCAAGCGCGCCTGAACTTTCGCCGGCGTGCATGTCCGCAGAGACCCGGCACGAAGTGAAGAGGAGCTTATGCACGCAACTGCGAACCTGGGCACGCTCGATACGGTGGCGCCCTCCCTTGCAAATGTGCCGGACCTGATCGATCCCAACCAGCGGGAGCTGTTTACTGCCAACTGCAACAGGAAGCCATTCCTGTTCCGCCATAACCTGTGCGAACTGGAGCAGTTCCAACCTGCCTACCTGCGCAGGATCGCTCAGCAATTTGTGGACGCCGAAGCGCCCATCTACTTCAATACGGGCAAGGGCAAGGTGCAGGACGGCTTCGACACGCACGACGCGAGTGCCAAGAAGCTGACGGCAGCCGAAGCACTTGACCAGATGTCGCAAGAAGAACTGCTTTTCAAGATGCCGCAGATCAGCCGTCTGCCGGAATATCAGCCGTTCATGAAGGGCTCAATGAACAAGGTGCTGGAAGCTTGCGGGCTTCCCTCTGAAGGTTGGGACTCACGGCGGTCCATTTCCGTGTTCATGGCCGGCCCCAGACGCATTACACCGTTCCACATTGATGCGGAGATCAGCTTTCTTTGCCAGGTCACCGGCACCAAGACGATCTGGGTAGCAGACGGCAACGATCGCGAAATCGTAACAGAGGATGAACTTGAGCGCTTCTGGCGGGGCGAAGGCCAGTCGGCGAAATTCAAGGAAATCGCGGAACAGCGTGCCCAGAAGTTCACGCTGAGCCCGGGCGTGGGAATACATATTCCCATCAACTTCCCGCACTGGGTAGAGAATGGCGACAATGTCTCGATGTCGGTCAGTCTCAGCTTCCACGCGGTGAAATATCGGCCAGGTGCGGTCCATAGGTTTAATTCGTACCTGCGCCAGATGCATCTGCGGCCGACGCCTCCGGGCCGGGTCAAGTGGCTCGATGCTTTCAAGGAAGGCGTCTACGAGACAGGGAAAGCAGCAGCAGGCGCCATGAAGAAGGCCCCGGTAAAAGCTTAACCACGGCTCTCTAGAAAAAAGGGTGCGAGTCAGCTCGCACCCTTTTTACGTCAAGGTTTAGACTTCCGGCTCCGGTTCAGGGAGCATGTCGCCCTCACGCGCCACCCATACATAGAGCGTCGGCAGCAGGAAGATGCTCATGCAGAGACCGGCGATCAGGCCGCCGACGATGACGATGGCAAAAGGCCGTTGCGAGTCTGAGCCGATGCCATGCGAGGTAGCCGCAGGAATCAAACCCAGGGTCGCGACTAAGGATGTCATCATGATCGGACGAAGGCGAAGCACGGCGCCTTCGACTGCTGATTCAATCACCGACATTCCCTGTGCGCGCAGCTGGTTGATGTACTCAAGCATGATGACGCCGGTCTGCACCGAGACGCCAAAGAGCGCGAGAAAACCGACGCCGGACGACACGCTGAAATGCGTATGGGTCAGCAGCAGCGCGATGAGGCCGCCAACCGGCGCGAGCATCACGTTCACCAGGATGAGGGTCGCCCATTTCACTGATCTGAACATGGTGTAAAGGATGAAGAAGATGCCGGCGATGGTGATGGGCAGAACCATCATCAATCGCTTGTCGGCGCGCTTCTGACTTTCGAATTCGCCGGCCCAGTCGAGATGGTATCCCGGCGGCAGCTTCACCTTTTCCTGAACATCGCGGATGGCTTCCTGCACTGTGCTGCCAAGGTCGCGTCCACGGACGCTGTACTTGACCGCGACGTAACGTTGGCCGCCTTCTCGCTGAATCAAGCCAGCGCCGTCATGAGTGGTGAGCGTGGTGAGTTGTGCGAGGGAAACGCGCTCACCGCTGGGCGCAAGCAGACGAATATTCGCGATGGCATCTGCTGTATTGCGATATTCAGCCAGGTAGCGCGGAACGACATCGTAGCGAGCTTCCTTATCGAGGACCTGGCTGACTGCCATGCCTCCGACAGCAGTCTGAATGGCGTCCTGGACATCCGAGACGTTGATACCGTATCGGGCCGCAGCTTCACGGTTGACGACATAGTTCAGGTTCGGCTGTCCGAGTGCTCGATCGAGACCGAGATCTTCGACACCCTTGATGCCGCTCATGATGCTGACGATTTGGTTGCCCTTGTCTTCAAGGGTCTGCAGATCGTCGCCATAGATCTTCACGGCCAGTTCGCCCTTGACGCCGCTGACGGCTTCTTCCATGTTGTCGGAAATCGGCTGCGAGAAATTCCAGATGACCCCTGGAGTTTTGACGAGCTCGCGGTTCATGGCCGCGATGAGCTCGTCTTTGTTCTCGTGGAAGACGCCGCGCCACTCGTTCTTCGGCTTGAGACCGACATAGTATTCGGTGTTTGAGAAACCTGTGACGTCGGTTCCGTCATCGGGTCGGCCAATCTGACTCACCACTTGAGTCACTTCCGGGAAACTGGCAAAGGTCTGCCTGGTGTGATCGGCGATGGCCTCGCTCTCAGTGGGTCCGGTGCT
>CAZZZL010000037.1:0-32460 GCA_964658655.1 uncultured Acetobacteraceae bacterium
TCGTGAACGCTTCGAACATTCTCTGGAAAAGATGCGCACCCGTTACGACTTCTTCCTCAGCGGCTATGTCGTGATGCCCGAGCACGTCCACTTACTCGTGAGTGAGCCCAAGACTGTGTTGATTTCAATAGCTATTCAGGCATTGAAGCTTTCTGTCTCGGTTCAATCACGGGAAAGACCTTTCTGGTTGGAAAGGTATTACGACTTCAATGTGTTCTCTGAACGGAAGCTGGTGGAGAAGCTTCGGTATATGCACTGGAATCCGGTGGTTCGCGGATTAATGTCGGATCCCGGAGATTGGATGGGGTCTAGTTTTCTTCATTACTCTACAGGGGTGGTGGAGATTGAGTCTCAGTGGACGGCGGCGCGGAGAGCTGGTGTGTGTGAAGACCCAGGTCTCAAAAGCGAGACCTGGGGCGCCCGCTTTGCGGAGTGGATGAGATGCGGGGTCCTATTCAATCATTCGCTAAAGTTGGTACGAGCCACTGTGGAGGTGACCAATGGGCTGGAACGATCACGAAGTAGATGTGCTCGACGTGAGGGAGCTTCCGGCCGATGCATTGAGCACGGCAGGTGCGACGCTTGAAGTTGACGATGACTGGTTGGCTGAAGCGAATGAGGATCAGCAGTTTCGGGCGATGGGCGCGTGGTTCTTGGCAAGATACCGAGATCCTGCCGACGAGACGCCATACTCCAGCGAAGATGGAGGTTATCTTTTCATCCATGGAGGGCCCTATGATCCTGAGGACGAATTGGTCGAGCGTTTTGGCGATCTTGTAAGCGCGGGCGTAATCAACAAGCTTGTCTCAGAACTTCATGGCAGGGTTGGAACAGAATGGGCCCCCATCGATCATGAAAGCTTTGACGAATACGATTATGACGAAGCTTACGGGGTCGACGTAGCTGAGAGTAGTGACCCGCTTGCTAGGCTTGAACTGCGTCTGGGTCAAATTAAACAGATCTTATTGCTTCAAGGATCTTCCAATGTTATGGATCTTGCGCGAAAGTTAGCATTTGGTTATGTAATCACGGCACTGGAATCTTACTTGTGGGAGACCGTCCTATATTGGCTGGAACATGACGAGAAAATTCTCGAGAACGTGGTTACTCAGATACCTCACTTTCGCGATTCAACGTTGAAGCTGGGTGACATCTTTAGGCGGTACATTGGTCTCAAAGATGAGGTCAAAGGCTATCTACAAAATATTGTTTGGCATAACTGGAAGTCCGTTGCGCCGCTATTTTCGCAAGGGCTGATTGTAACCATGCCGAGCCTAAAGCAGTTTGACAAAGCTTTGCTGAAGCGTCATGACATTATTCACAGAAGCGGGTACACGAAGACCGGCGATATTGTGACTGTGGACGCTTCGGAGGTTGATGCTTTATGTGCGCAGATATTGAAGTTTGCTAGAGATGTTACTGAAGCGCTCTCAAAAAAACCTAAAACTACCGCCGCAGAGTCGAACTAGTCGGCGAACAAAAAAAGCCCTCGCTTGCGCGAGGGCTTTCTTGTCCTATCACGAGTATCGACCGAACTTTTGGGCCGAAGGCGTATCGCCGAGCGCGCAGCTCAGTACATGCCTTCCATGCCGCCGCCGTGGCCGCCGCCTGCGGGGGCAGACTGCTTGGGCTCGGGAATCTCCGAGACCATCGCTTCGGTCGTAAGCATGAGGCCGGCGATCGAGGCTGCGTTCTGCAACGCGGTACGGGTGACCTTGGTCGGATCGATAACACCGGCTGCTACGAGATCTTCGAACTTGTCCGTTCCGGCGTTGTAACCGTAGTGGTCGTCCTTGCTCTCGTGGATCTTGCCGACAATCACCGCACCCTCAACACCGGCATTGCCAACGATCTGGCGAAGCGGCTCTTCGATGGCGCGACGAACGATCTGGGCACCGATCTTCTCATCACCCTGGAGGGTAGCGATCAGTTCTTCAACATCCTTCGTGCAGCGCAGCAGGGCAACGCCGCCGCCCGGGACGATGCCTTCTTCAACGGCAGCGCGGGTTGCGTGCATCGCGTCTTCAACGCGTGCCTTCTTTTCCTTCATCTCGGTTTCGGTAGCAGCACCGACCTTGATGACGGCGACGCCGCCGACCAGCTTCGCAAGACGCTCCTGGAGCTTCTCACGATCATAGTCAGAGGTGGTCTTTTCGATCTGGTTGCGAATTTCCTTCACGCGGCCTTCAATGACATGACCTTCGCCCTTGCCTTCGACGATGGTGGTGTTGTCCTTGTCGATGGTGACGCGCTTCGCACGGCCCAGGTCCTCAAGCTTCACGTTCTCGAGCTTGATGCCGAGATCTTCCGTGATGGCCTTGCCGCCGGTCAGCTTTGCGATGTCTTCGAGCATTGCCTTGCGACGATCGCCGAAGCCGGGGGCCTTGACGGCCGCGACATTCAACGTGCCACGCAGCTTGTTCACGACCAGGGTCGCGAGTGCTTCGCCATCTACATCTTCAGCAATAATGACGAGGGGCTTGGCGTTGCGTGCAACCTGCTCGAGCAGCGGAAGGAGGTCCTTCATGGTCGAGATCTTCTTCTCGTGGATCAGGATGTAGGGCTCTTCGAGCGAAGCTTCCATGCGGTCCGGATCAGTGACGAAGTAAGGCGACAGGTAGCCGCGATCGAACTGCATGCCTTCGACCACTTCAAGCTGCGTCTCGAGGGTCTTCGACTCTTCAACGGTGATGACGCCGTCCTTGCCAACCTTCTTCATTGCCTCGGCAATAATGGTGCCGATTGTGTGGTCGGAGTTCGCCGAGATGGTGCCGACCTGGGCGATCATGTCGCCTGTCACAGGCTTCGAGAAGCGGCTGAGTGCTCCACCGGTGACAACGCCGTTCTCATCACGCTTGCCGACAATCGCTTCAACAGCCTTGTCGATGCCGCGCTTCAGTGCCATCGGGTTCGCACCGGCTGCAACCGTCTTGACGCCTTCACGATAAATGGCCTGGGCAAGAACGGTTGCGGTCGTGGTGCCGTCGCCGGCTACGTCCGAGGTCTTCGAAGCGACTTCGCGGACCATCTGTGCGCCCATGTTCTCGAGTGCGTTCGCGAGCTCGATTTCCTTGGCGACAGTGACGCCGTCCTTGGTGATAGTCGGTGAACCAAACTTCTTTTCAATAACAACGTTGCGGCCCTTGGGGCCCAGCGTAACCTTGACAGCATCGGCGAGCGTGTTGACGCCGCGCAGGATGGCCTGACGTGAATCTTCACCATGCAGAATTTGCTTTGCCATGATCGTGTATCTCCTAACAAGCCGGAGTTATCCGGGTTAATTTCTTAATTACTCAGCTTTGACTTACTGGGCAAGCGCGAGCGGGAAACAGATCTCTCCATTTCGCTGCGCCTGGATCGGGATGACCATTAAGGGAAGCGAGCTACTTCTTATGCAGGATGCCGAGAACTTCGTCTTCCTTCATCATCAGGAACTCTTCGCCGTCAATCTTGATCTCGGTGCCGCCCCACTTGCCGAACAGGATGCGATCCCCTGCCTTGACGTCGAGGGGGAATACCTTGCCCTCATCGTTGGACTTGCCTTTACCTACGGAGATGACTTCGCCTTCCTGGGGCTTCTCTTTAGCGGAATCCGGGATGATGATGCCGCCACGAACAGTCTCGCCCTCTTCAATACGGCGAACGAGGATGCGATCGTGGAGGGGTGTGAACGTGGTCGCTGCGGATGCGGTTGCAGTTGCCATGATTTGCTTCTCCTTACAGGCGAGGGAACTCCTCGCGGGTCTATGTGCTGAATCGAAACGCTTTGAGGTTTTGAGGACTCGGCCAGCGGGAGGTCCGTTAGCAGAGTAGCCTCTCAACTGCTAACCATAGAGAAATGGCTTGTGGATTGTCAAGGGTAGATCTTGCAAATGTGAGTCAGATTCACTCATCATTCATAATGGAGGTGACAGCAGGATTCCGAAGGGGGACACTGCAGGCCTTTCGCTCATCCCAAATGCACAAAAGAGGGCCGCCGGAACGTAGAATGGCAGTGAACGGGAGTTACGGGATGGCAATGAGCAGGCTAGGGCGATTCTTTTTGGGGACGGCGGTTGCAGGGTGCTGTGCCGCGGCATTTACCGGGCATGCGCAGGAGTCGCGTGGTCGCAAATATACACCACCGCCCGAGACGAGCGAAATTCACGTAACCGTTGTGCGGGATTCGAACGGTAAGCCGGTAAGGAACGCGGCCGTGGTAATGCATCCGTTGAAGGGCACCAAGGATGAAGGCGCGATGGAAGTGAAAACGGATGAGGATGGCAAGGTCGCTATCGATATTGTCCCGATCGGCTACGTGCTGCGTCTCCAGATTATTGCGCCGGGCTTCCAAACCTTTGGGAATGACTACTCTGTAGACGCTCCGGCCAAAGAAATTACGGTGCGTTTGAAGCGGCCCGGTGAGCAATATTCGATTTATCGGTCGAATGGCACGGGCGGTGATCAGAGCGGCCAGGCCAAGGCGGAGAACAAGTCATCAAAGAGTGGCAACGCGCAGCCACCGACCCAGGGCGGCGATTCCGAGCAGACAGCGGCGCCACCACAGTAAAAGAGCATGGGCGCACGCTTTTGGCAAGGCTTTGGCCATGCCTGTTACCAGATACTGCGGACTAGAGGGGCATGGAAAGTCTTAAGGGAAAGACTGCGCTGGTGACCGGCGCGGCGAAGAGAATCGGGCGCCAACTGGCGCTCAGCCTGGCGCAATCCGGCGTTCATGTTGCGATTACCTACCGTGGTTCAAAGGCGGAAGCGCACAATACGGCGATTGAACTGGCCGATTTTGGGGTCCGTGCGGTTGCGATCGAGTGCGATGTGCGCCTGCCGGGATCGGTAACCAATGCTGTCAACAAGGTCGTGCATGAATTTGGCCGCCTGGATCTGCTGGTGAACAATGCGGGACTGTTCGAAACCGCACCACTGGAATCCATCGCTCCCGATTCCTGGAATGCGATGTTCGAGACCAATACGCGCGGGCCGTTCCTGGTTGCCCAGGCTGCATACGAATCGCTCAAAGCTGTTGAGGGACGCATCGTGAACATCGGCTCCCTGGGTGGAATGCATCCGTGGGCGACGCACGGTCATTACTGCACCTCCAAGGCAGCTTTGCACATGCTGACGCAGACCATGGCCAAGGCGTGGGCTCCGCACATCAGTGTGAATTGCATTGCGCCGGGAATGATTGTGAATGGCGAAGTGGGAGCCGACTATGAGCACTTCGCGGCCAAGACGCCCATGAAGCGGAATGGCACCGCACAGGATGTCGCGGCCGCGCTGCTGTTCTTTGCCACGGCTCCGCGATTCATCACCGGGCAGATCCTGGCGGTCGATGGCGGGCTCGGACTCTAGGCTCAATTGACCCAGGAAGACTACCGGCAGGTAACAGTGAAGCGCCGGACAGAAGCGTCGCTCCACCCTGGCCATCCGCACCGGGCCTTCCGATGACTGCGGTAGTTGAACGATCGGTGTGCGCGCCGGCGGGCTGAGCCGGTGATGCGAGCGATCCGCTGAAGGCCAGTAGTAATAAGGCAATTGAAGTGGCAGTACGCAAGTGAATTCTCGCTCCCGGCACGGAATGGGCGCCCAGATTACGCTCGAGAGCGTGTTCAGCAAAAGAAAATTGCGCTCTATGCTTCTGTCCTCCGCCCGGCGAACACCTTCCGGTTTACGATGGTTGAGAATTTCATGGGGTCTGGCAGCGTGGCGAAAGTTTTTGGAACGATAGGTTGTCTTGGTGCTTCTCTAATGACGGTTTTATTGCCCATGTTTCATGCGCATGCAGAGACAGCCGGCGCTGCCGGAACGCTCGTCGTCATTGTTAAAAGCTCGAAGAGCCTGGCACTCGTGAATCCCACCAGCGCGACAGTCATCGCAAATATTCCTGAGAACGCTCCGGCCAAAGACACCGGTCACGAAGTTGCGACCTCGCCCGACGGACGGTTCGCCTACGTGCCGATCTACGGCAATTCCGGCGTGGGCAAGCCGGGTACAGACGGCAACAACATGGTGGTGATGGATCTATCGACGCATGCCATCGTCGGCAACCTTGACTTCGGCCATCCCGTTCGTCCCCACCTTCCGGTCTTCGGCAAAGACGGCATGCTCTACGTGACGAATGAACTTGATCATGCGATTGCCGTGGTTGATCCGGACCCGACCGCGCCGAAGGTTGTCGGCACTATCCCGACAGGTAAGGCCGAGTCGCATATGCTCACGCTCTCACATGACGGAAAATATGGGTACACTGCGAATGTCGGATCCGGCACAGTCTCTGTGCTCGATATCGAGAACCGTAAATTGCTGACTGTGATTCCGGTCTGCGAAGAGGCGCAGCGCATTTCGGTTTCGACAGATGATTCGATGGTATTCACGTCGGATCAGAAGAAGCCTGAACTCGTCGTCATTGACACTGCCAGTCGCAAAGTGAAAGCCCGCATTGCTCTGCCGGGCATTGGCTATGGGAGTGCGCCAAGCACCGATGGCCACTGGCTTTTCGTGACCCTGCCCGACGTCAACAAAGTGGCAGTCGTTGACCTGAAAGCGATGAAGGTAGCCCACACCATCGACGTGGGCGCATCGCCGCAGGTTGTTGTGATTCATCCCGGCGGAAAAAGCGCTTACGTCTCCTGCATGAGTGCCGGTGAAGTCGACGAGCTTGACCTGACGACCTGGACAGTAAAGCGAAAGATCGATACCGGCAAGGGAACAGACGGCATGGCCTGGGCGCGAGGGCAGTAGCCGGTCACTGCAAAGGGATGCGTCCTAAGCCGTTGAGTGCGCATCTACGGCAGAGAGGATTTTTCCATGGCCGCCACCTGTTCACACCTCAATACCATCGAAGACGTTCAAGCGAAAACCAATGGCTGTGAAGAGTGCCTGAAGATTGGCCAGGCCTGGGTCCATCTTCGGCTCTGTACGCACTGCGGACATGTCGGGTGCTGTGACTCCTCAGTGGGGGAGCACGCCACCAAACATTTTCACAAAACGGAACATCCGATCATGCGTTCACTTGAGCCAGGTGAGGATTGGTACTGGTGCTTCGTGGATGAACTGACGTTCGAACTGGACTGATCTGGCGCAAGTTCAACGCTGCAAGCCGTGCTCAGTCGCGAGAGAAGAGGCGGCTGAGAAAGCCTTGCTTGCGGCTGCCCGACGCGTGCAATGTATCGACATCTTTACCAAGGTCGAGCAGGTCAGGCTGAGCCTGTAGCTGCTGACCTTCAAACACTGCCAGCGGGTTGCTCACACAGAGACGCTGCGCCGTCTCTTCACCGTACTTCTCCGCCACCGAGTCATAGGCGGCTCGCATTTGCGGCGGACGCGACGTGAGGTTGTGTGCATCAGTCGCGATGAAGTGGACCCAGTTGCGCTCCAGCAGCCAGTGGCAGGTCTTCTGCGCCACCTGTCCGAAGCGTCCATGCAGCGACGCTGCCGTAATCTGCACGAGTGAGCCTGTTGACAGCCATTCGCCCATCCGCTCGGGCTGCTTGGAAAGAATTGGATTGCGCTCGGGATGGGTGATGATCGGAGTCATGCCGGACAGGCGCAGATCGTACAGCGTCTCGTTGGTATTGGGTGAGATCGAGTAGTCGGGGAACTCGACCAGCAGATAGTTTTTCTGATTGATGGTGTAACGATTGGGCCGGTGCAGCGCGTCTTCGACATTTTCATACATCAGGTGAAAGTCGCAGCCAATACCCAGTGCCAGCGGGCCGATCCCCCTGGCCAGCAGTACTTCTTCGACTGCATTCAGTCGTTCGCGGATCACCTCCGGCTGATAAGCAAAACGCTCGTTGGCATGCGGCGTGCAGACGATATGCGTGATGCCGTCCTCTACCGCCATGGCGGCCATGTCGACAGACATTTCGAGTGACCGCGAACCGTCGTCAAGATCGAACAGGAGATGATGATGAATATCGATCATGTTTGCTGATACCGCTTTCGCTGATGCCCAGTCGTTACTGCGCGGTGAGTGTGCTGACCATGGATTCGAATATATGGAGGCCGTCTGCCGAGCCCAGCAATGCTTCGCTCGAGCGGTCGGGATGCGGCATCATGCCGAGCACATTACGACCCTCGTTCACCACGCCGGCAATGTTGGCAAGAGAGCCATTCGGATTCGCTTCCGCCGTCACATCACCGTCGGGCGTGGTGTAGCGGAAGACGATGCGGTTGTCACGCTCAAGCTGTTGCAGCGTGCTGTCGTCGCAGAAATAATTGCCTTCCATGTGGCCAATGGGAATCTTCAGAACCTGCCCGCCCACAAGTCCGTGCGTGAACGGCGTCTGGTCTGTTTCCACCCGCAGGTGCACCTGTTTGCAGATGTACTTCAGGCCGGCATTGCGCATCAGTGCACCGGGCAGCAGGCCGGATTCACAGAGAATCTGAAAGCCGTTACAGATGCCGAGCACCAGTCCGCCGCCGGCGGCGAACTTTTTCACTGACTGCATCACCGGCGCGAAATGCGCGATGGCGCCTGTACGCAGGTAGTCTCCGTATGCGAATCCGCCGGGGACGAGGATAGCGTCGCAGTTCTCGAGATCCTGTGATTCATGCCAGAGGAAAGTGACAGGTTGCCGCGCGATCTCCGAGATGACGTGGTAAGTGTCGTGGTCGCAGTTCGATCCGGGAAAAACAAGGACGCCGAAGTTCATGTCTATAGGCTAGCAGGACGCGCGCTGAATGGCATCCCGCCCGCCAGTGATGCGTCAGGGACACGCGGTGATTGCGTGTTGAGTACGCCGCAGAGGAATGATGTCACTCCGGACCGGCGAACTGTTACTCTGGCTGGCATGTATCTCAAGGCCACGAGCCAGCGCAGTCGCTGGCGATCTCCTGCTGCCTATTGCATTCTCTTGGCCTGCATTGTTTTCTACGTGGTACGCGGCTACCACGATGAACGAACGCTGCTGCATTCTCTCGACTTCCGCACCGTCTACGGCGCCTCGCGTTGTTTGCTGCAAGGCGGCAATCCCTACGACTCGGACCAGGCATTTTCTGCCTATGTAAATGGCGGTGGTCCTCCCGCAACAAAGCTGCCCGCGTTTCAGCCGCATGAGGTCGTTTACCTGCCCCCCGCCCTGGCGGTCATCGCACCGCTCGGCGCGCTCAGGGTCGACTCCGCCATTCGCGTCTGGCTGGCGCTCTCTACCGGAATCTACGTACTGAGCGTGCTGCTGATCAGCTCTCTATGCCTGCGCGTGGCTCCGCTGACCAGCGCCATCGGCATTGGACTGATGCTGCTTGGCAGCACCAAGCCTGTGATGCTTGGCCAGCCCGAGCAATTGTCCAGCGGCCTTTGCGCGATTGCCGTATGGTGTTTTCTGACGAAGCGCGCCAAATGGATTGGCGTCGTCTGTTTCGCCATCTCGCTCGCTTTCAAACCTCACGTCGTCGGCCTGGTCTGGTTGTTTTTCCTGCTCTGCCGCGAGTATCGCGCGCTCGCCCTGCGCGCGATGCTGGCGACCATCATCCTGTCTGTTCCGGCGTGTGCGTGGCTCAGTCTTCGTCCTGCGTCGGCTCACTGGCTGCATGATGTGGGCGCGAATGTTGCGGCATTGTCACAGCACGGAATGACGAACGATCCGGGACCGGCTAACCCATCTGCACCGAATCTGGTCGGCTTGAAGAACCTGCTCAGCCTGTTTAACGATGACCCGCATTTCTATACGCCTGTCACTTACGTTTTCTGTGGATTGCTGCTCGCGGCATGGTTCCTGGCATTGCGTCGATTTCCTCCGTCGGAGGAGCGTAATTACCTGGGCTTGGCAGTCATCGCTCTCATCTCCATGCTGCCGGTCTATCACCGCGATTACGACGTCGGCCTGCTGATCGTCCTGTTTCCCGGTCTCGCCGTTCTTGCAAGTCGTTATGGCCGCATCGGTGCAGCCGCCAGCACGTTGACCCTGGTGGCATGGATACCGCTCGCACATGATTTCCAGGTCGTGGCTGAAAAACATGTCATCCCTCATCTGCGCATCGTGGGCGTGTGGGAGACACTCTTCTGGCTGCGTTCCGTATCATGGGCAGCGCTGTTACTTACGCTCGTGTATGTCGGATGTTTCTGGCACATCAGCCGACAACAGGCGACTGATAAGAAGATCTCTGCTTCAATCTAGAACGATGACTCGCCCAATAACAAAAGGCATCATAACGCTGCCCGAGTCTCCGGCAGCAGGCAGCGGGAGACGAGCGATCGCCTGGTGCTTCCTGTTCCTGTGCAGCGTCGTGTACGTCGTGCATGGCATTCATGATGAACGTCTGTTGTTGCGTTCACTGGATTTCAAGACACTCTACGGCTGTGCTCGCTGCCTGACGCACGGCTGCGATCCTTACGACTCCGACCAGGTGTACAAGGCCTACATGGATGGCGGCGGCGAGCCGGGAAAAGATCTGCCCGCATTTCGCCCGCATGAGCCTGTATACATGCCGCCGGCCCTGGCCATGATGACGCCATTCACAATCCTGCGTTGGCAGGCGGCTGATCGCGTCTGGCTCTGCTTCAGTACGGCCGTATTTCTGATCGGCGTCTGGCTGATAGCCAGCTTTTCTGTTCCTGAAGCGCCGTTGATCAGCGCCGCGGGAATAAGTTTGCTGCTTCTCGGTAATACGATGCCGTTCATGCTGGCCCAGCCGGCGCAGCTGGTCAGCGGGTTGTGCGCCATTGCTTTCTGGTGTTTTCTGCAGAAAAGATACGAAGGCTTAGGCGTGGTGTCTCTGGCCGTCGCCCTCGCGTTCAAACCGCATGTGGCGGGACTGGTGTGGCTCTACTTCCTGCTGGCCCGAGAATATCGTCGACGCGCGGTACATGTGCTGGTGGTGACGGTCCTCCTATGTGTGCCCGGTATCGCCTGGATGAGCCTGGCGCATGCTTCTTCTGGCTGGCTGCATGAAATGCGCGCCAACCTCGCGGCCCTTTCGGCGCCGGGCCAGACAAATTATCCGGGGCCGAGCAATCCCGGGGCGGGAAACCTCGCAAGTCTGCAAAGCATTGTCAGCACGATCTACGACAACCCGCACTTCTTTATGCCGTTTTCGCGCGCAGTTGGAGTCGGGATGCTGGTGGTCTGGTTGATCGCTTTTTACAAGGCCGGCGCTTCCCGCAATCGCGATACCCTGGGCCTGGCCTCAGTGGTGCTGATCTCGATGCTGCCTATCTACCACCGCGATTACGACATCGGCCTGCTGTTGCTTATTTTTCCGGCAGCAGCCATGCTTCAACGTTATGGAGGCGCCGGCGGAAGATCGGTTGCCCTGGCGACCGTTCTTGCGATGGTACCGGCCGCGCATGACTTCCAGGTGCTCGCACTCCGCTTCCTCATCAAGCCGCATCATCTGCAACTCGGGCCTGCAGGAACCATCTTCTGGCTGCGATCAGTGTCATGGGCGGTGTTGCTGCTGGCGCTGCTGTATCTCGCCTGCTTTTACAGCTTCAGCCGGCAAAAGGAGACGCCTGGGGCGATGTCTGCTTCAATATAAAGCGATGAGCACCAATCCTTCCGCGCTGAATCATGAATCCGCATAGGCCCTCGACCGCAGGGAATTGGCAGCGATCGATCGCCTGGGGCATTCTGCTTCTTTGCAGCCTGATTTACGTTGTGCGCGGCTTTCACGACGAGCGGCTTGCCCTGTACTGCCGGGACTTCAAGACGGTTTACGCCGGCGCGCGCTGCCTGTTGCAGGGCTGCGATCCTTATGACTCACAGCAGCTTCTGACGGTCTACACAGCCGCCGGCGGTCCGGCCAATGACGACATCCCCTTCCATGCGCATGAGAGCATCTACACGCCGTCGGGGCTGGCGCTGCTGACACCCTTTGCGGCGCTGCAATGGCGGGCAGCGGAACATGTCTGGCTGTTCTTCAGTACGGGCGTCTTCCTGCTCGGCTCGATGCTTATTGCGCAACTCTGTCTGCGGATTGCTCCTTTAGCGAGCGTACTGGGCATGGGGCTGCTGCTGCTGACGAGTACTACGCTCATCATGCTCGGCCAGCCGTCGCAGTTGACGATCGGCTTCTGCGCCATCGGTGTGTGGTGCCTGCTCGAAGACAAATTTCCATGGGCGGGCGTCGTTTGCTTCGCGTTGAGTCTGGCTCTCAAACCACATGTCGCCGGTGGTATCTGGCTTTACTTTGCCATCTGCGCAGGCCGCTATCGCCGCCAGGCGCTTCGTATCCTGGCCGCAACCGTGTTGATCTGTCTGCCCGGCATTCTGTGGGCGACACTCATGCCCGCGTCCTCGCACTGGCTCCTCGAAATCCAGGCCAATATCGCCGGAATAACGGCACGCGGCATGCCCGGTGATCCCGGGCCTGCGGATCCCGGCGCGACCTCAATCGCCGGGCTGCAAACCATCCTGAGCCTGTTCCGCGATCAGCCTGCGTTCTACAACCGGACTGCGCAGGCCATCGGCCTGGTGCTGCTCGTTGCATGGATGGTGCCAGTGGTGCGTGTGCGCGCGTCCCGTGAGCGGGACTACCTCGCTATCGCGTCAATGGCCTGCCTTTCACTCCTGCCCATCTACCATCGCGAGTACGACACGCGCATACTGCTGCTGGCCTTTCCGGCTTTCGCCATGCTGATGCGCCGCGAATTGTGGTTCCGAATCGCAACTGCGGCGATAACCGTCGTCACGCTGACACTCATCACGCACAACTTCATCAACTACGTGTCTGCGCACGTTCTGCCAGGACTGGGTCCGCTTTCCGTATGGGGAACCATCTTCTGGCTGAGGCCCGTAGCCCTGTGGACACTCGTCCTGACCCTCTTTTACCTCGGCTGTTTCTATGCGCGGATGCTCCGGCAGAGACGCACGCCGACCGCATCCGAGCTGCCTTCCGCACAGTCGACCGTCCCGGTTGGGTAAGGAGGCATCTGCCGGCAATCGTTCGAACAGGTGACAGGCCGTTCCGCCAAGTTTTATGGCAGCCCGCGAATCTTTCGCACCGGTGGTTCATCGAAGGGTAAAGCAACACACGGAGGATCAGGACATGGCAGCTTTCTGCACCTGCTGCGGCGAAGTCATCACCGCAAAATCGGTTACCTGCATGGCGTGCGGCGCTCCGGCGCATGGCATGAATTTGAAAATGGCGAAGGTTTCGGCTGCGGCCAGCGATAAGCCGGCTGCCATTGAAGCGATCCCGCTTCCCATCAACGAAGGTCGCATTAGGAACCGGATGACCCCGGGTTGCTGCGCCGCGTAGTCTCACGTCAACAACCGTCAACTACCGTCAACTTTCTTTCGAAATCCCGGCGGCACCCGTCGCCTCTCAGCTGCCCTGCTCAGCACCGGGTCTTGACCCCGAGACCCGGGCAGCTATCCAACCTCTACACAGAATTTCGCACCATTGGATACGTTCCGGCGCCTGCCGTGTGAGACGTGCCCGTCCTCCGGAAGCAGTGCTATATTAGGGTGTTGCGCAGGTAGGCGGGGTCGATCAGACGTCCTTCCTGACGCGTTTCGTTTTACTGCATCTCATTCCGAAAAGCACCAGAGGTCATCATGTCCGGCCACTCAAAATGGGCGACCATCAAGCACAAGAAGGGCGCACTCGACGCCAAGCGCGGGAAGATCTTTACCCGACTGATCAAGGAAATCACCATGGGCGCCCGGCAGGGCGGCGGTGACCCCGATGGCAATCCGCGGCTGCGCTCCGCTATCGCCGCAGCCAAGGCGGAAAATATGCCGCAGGACAACATCAAGCGGGCCATCCAGCGCGGCACCGGCGAGTTGCCCGGCGCACTGTATGAAGAGATCACCTTTGAAGGTTATGGCCCGCATGGTGTGGCGCTCATCATCGAAGTGACGACTGACAATCGCAATCGCGCCGTGAGTGAAATCCGGCACACACTGCACAAGAATGGCGGCAACCTTGGCGAAACGAATTCCGTTCGCTTCATGTTCAGTAAGAAGGGTGTCATCTCGGTTCCCAAGAGCGCGGCCGATGAAGACAAGCTGATGGCCATTGTGCTCGAGAATGGCGGCGATGACCTGAACGATGAGGGTGAAAGCTGGGAGATTCTGACCGAGCCCTCTGCCTTCGAGAACGTTCGCGAGGCAGTCGTCAAGGCCGGTATTGAAACCGAGATGGCCCAGGTCACAATGATCGCCTCCACCTACACCAAGCTTGAGGGCGCGGCCGCCAGCTCCATGATCCGCCTGCTGGAAGCGCTCGAAGATCATGACGACGTGCAGAACGTCTATTCGAACTTCGACATGGACGCCTCGCAAATGGAAGAAGTCGCTCACTAGTACTGGCCGCAGGGGCGTCGGCACTTTTGGAGCACAGGATGCTCCCGTTGGTCGCAAAATTTGTTCAGGAAGGGTAAGGTCGCCCCACCGGCGGCCTTTCTTTTTTGCTGCGAGAATTGGACAGTCGCTTGCCCCGTTTTTGAATCTGATCTGCAGGAGCGCCATGTCGCATAAGAAATTCGCCGTTACCTGGTTTGTTCTAAGCACCGCAACCTCGTGTCTCCTTCTTCCGGCTGCAGCAATTGCGCAGGACGGGTCGTCTGCGCCTTCGCAGGTTTCCACCTCCGCAGGCGACAGTGCGCCACTTCAGGCAGGTCGGAGTTCATCGACTGTCTTGAAGCCGGATGCGATGAAGGTTCTGGCGACAGACCCATGGGAGTACGGACCATTCTTCAACGGTGGTCTCGGTACCGGCGATCGGGATACGGACACCATCCTCAGTGTCGGCCTGCACGTCGGCAAAGTCATCACCGATCCGCATTTATCCGGCCTCTTGCGTGGTCAATTTGAATATGCCGGAGACATCATGCCGTGGTGGCAGGGGCGCACCCCGAAATTTATGCGCGCCAACTGCTACGGCGTGCCCGGGCATGTCGACTGCACCTCGCTCTACCCCACCGGCGGCAACTATAACGGCGTGAGTGTGACGCCGATCATCCTGCGCTGGAACTTTGCCGGCAATGGCAGGCAGACAAAGATTGTGCCATTTGCGCAGGGCGCCGGCGGCCTCATCTGGACGAATCACAAGTTCCCGCCCGTAGGCCCGTACCAGACGCCCGGGCACCAGGGAACGAGTGTCTTCAACTTCACCCCGCAGTTCGGCATTGGCATGCATTATTTCGTCAAGCCGCACCAATCCTTGACCGTTCAGGCGAATGCCGTGCATATTTCAAGCGCCAGCCTCGGGGACTCCAACCCCGGCGTGAATGCCAGTGTGCAGTTCACAGTGGGATATACCTGGTGGAAGTAACTTCACCAGTGCGACAACGGCCTCTGGCTGGAAGGTAATGCGAGTATGACCAGCGGTCAGAACGCGAACAATGGCAGCGCCGTAATTGAATGCGTTCCCAACTTCTCAGAGGGAATGGACCAGCGCAAAGTTCTGTCGATTGTCTCGGCCATGCGCGTGGACGGCGTGCAGCTGCTGGATTGGTCTCTCGACCCCGACCACAATCGTTCGGTCGTCACCATCGCAGGATCGCCGGCGGCCGTGATAGAAGCTGCGGTCCGCGCGGCCGGCCGGGCATCGGAGCTGATCGATCTCACGCGGCAGTCAGGCGTGCATCCGCGCATCGGAGCAGCGGACGTCATTCCATTTGTGCCGGTTGCCGGTGTGTCGCTCGAACAATGCGCCATGTATGCGCGGCAGGCCGGCGCGGAGATCTGGCGGCGCCACGGCATACCGATTTATTTTTATGAGTTCGCAGCAGCACGGCCGGACCGCTTCAACCTGGAGGACGTGCGCCGCGGCCAATTCGAAGGATTGCGTGATGCGGCGCGCAAGGAAGTTGCCCGTCGTCCTGATGTCGGCGGACCGGACCTGCACCCGACGGCTGGTGCAAGCGCGGTTGGTGCGCGCAGGTTCCTGATCGCGTGGAATGTCTATCTCGACAAGCCGGATGTATCTGCGGCGCGGGCCATTGCCCGTGAGATCCGCGACGCGAGCGGGGGCTTGAAGGGCGTCAAGGCAATGGGTGCCCTGGTGCAGGGACGCGCCCAGGTCTCGATGAACATCACGGATTTCCGTGTGACCCCGGTCGCAGAAGTCTTTGCTGCGATCGAGCGTAAGGCGATTCCATTCAAGGTGAAGCCGGCAGGCGCAGAGTTGATCGGCCTGATCCCGGAAGCGGCGTTCGATTCGCAGAGTGCTTGGGTGCAGCATCTGCAGGGCTTCGATCCTGCTGAAAAGGTGCTGGAGCGCCGGCTGCAAAATCCGCTGGCCTGGCCGGGCGCACACACTTAGGAACCCCGCTGGGGTTGGATTCGCCAGACCAATCTCACCCGAAAGTGAAATCTACATTTCCCCTGAACGGCGTAAGATAGAGAAGTAGCTGTACGTCTGCCGCATTGCAGCTTGCTTGCGAACGACGGAAACACATGAAGCGAGGGTTAACTTTGAAGCGATTCGATCAGGTATTAGCCAGACTGTTGGCAGGAACTGCAGTAGCGCTGCTGAGCTTTCCGGCTATGGCTGCCCAACTGGATGGCGACGCGCGCGGCGTAATCCCCAAGGACGTGCAGCAACTGGTTGCTGTGGACTACCGCGCCATGCAGAATTCTCCTGCAGCCATGCAGTTGAAAAAGCAGATCATGCCGCCTGAGCTGAAAGGCCTTGAAGACGCTCTGAAGAGCTCCGGCCTGAATGAAAATGATGACGTGGAATCGCTGGCGTTCGCGAACTTCCGTTATCCGAACTCCGGCAAGATGACGCGCATCATCGGGGTCGCACAGGGCCAGTACGCTCTCGATGACATCATGGCGAACTTCAAGAAGAAGAAGATCAAGCCGCTGCTGGTTCGCGACAACAAGATTTATCCCATGGGTAATTCCGGCATGCAAGTTGTCTTCCTGAGTGCCACCACGATGGTGTTCGGTCAGACGCCGGCCTTGAAAGACGCTCTTAACGCGCGCGATGGCCTGGCACAAAGTCTGCTGAACAACAATGAAATGCTGGACATGATGAACTCCGTTGATCGTGAGCCTATCTGGAGCATTCTCGACCAGGGTGGTACGCAGACCATGATGCAGGGCCTGATGGGTCAGGCGACGCAGGTCGGCGACTACGACACGGTCAAGAAGCGGCTGCTGAGCTCGTGGTACACCATGGACTTCCAGAATGGCGTCAAATTCAACCTGACCGTGCTGACCCCCGATACGTTTTCAGCTGCCACCATGGCGTCACTTTTGAATGCCGCTGCTCTCTACAAGAAAATGAGCGGCACCGATACCGAGAAGACAGCAATCGATGCGACCAAGATTGACTCCGATCAGGGAAAGCTCAATGTAAGCTTCTCCACCTCGGACAGTCAGTTCGCCAGCCTCCTGCAATCGCCACTCTTCAAGTCAGTCGTTCAGTAAGTTGAGCTTCTTCTGAAACAGGGCCGGAGACATCCGGCCCTTCTGCTTGCCCGAAACCTCGTCCTCCCTACATTACGTCAGGCAAAAAGCTTTCACACGCTAGGCTCGCTCCAACCCCCAACTCCGTATGCGAGGCTTTTCTGCATGATCAAGCGTTTAGCCGGGGTCGTTGTGGTGCTCGTCGTCATACTTCACTGCATCGGCATTGTGCGTGCCTTGTTGCTCAAGCCCCAGCAACAGTAGCATGCCAGCATCAAGTTGCTACCGGTCGATGAAGCCGCTGCTCTCACGCGCTTCGCCGGAGCCGTCCTATTCAGACCATTTCACAGCCGCTCTCAAGGCCAGGTTGCGCCAAACCTGCTCGTCGCCCGCACGGACTCGATCCACTACTACCAGATCACGCCGGATGGATACCACTTCTTCCCGGGAGTGCGGGATCAGACCGATATCGAAGCCGTTCACGGCATGAACGAAAGCCTGGGTACTGCGGCTTACCTGAAGGCGGTGCAGTTCATGGCAGCGATGATGCAGGGTGCCTGATAGCGCTCTCTGCGGTGCTCGCAAATGCAGAACTGCCAGCACCCGATGTTTGAACTCTAGGGCCGGTTTGACGGGGCCAGCAGCGGCGACCACACAACTTCATTTGTCGGCGTAATGGTGACGGATAAATTCCCCTCTGCGCCTTCGGCCAGGGTTGGTCCTGTAGACGTGTGCATCTTGCGGCTAGCATCCATGAACTGCAGCTTGACCGGGCCCGCACCCTGCACCTTGAAGCGGTAATGGAAAATCTGGTTGGAGTTCAACAATTCTGTGCCGAAACTCTGGCTGGGATAATCGAGTTCGACCGTGCGCGCCGGGCCGCCCTGGTTAATGATGGTCGTCTGTACAAATGCGGAATGACAGCCGCCCAGCATCAGCGAGCTCAACAGCAGTGCAGTCGCTGCAGGGGTAATAAGGCTTCGCGTGGTTCGGTTCAGTGGAGGGACCGATATTCGACCGGTCGCGCGCAGAATACATAGCCGAGTCTGTTTCAAATGACAGGCTTTCGTTCGAGGATACGCGCCGTCAGGACCACGCCCACCTTGTTGTTGTGCAGTGTGATCGGGAAGGCCAGCACATTCCAAACCCATTCCTCGCCCCGGGTTGGAAGGTTCAGCAATCCGCGAAAGGTCCGGTCGATGTAAGTCTCGCGCCGCATCGCGACCTCGCTCAGAATCTCCCGCCAGCCTGGCGCAAGGTCTGGCATTTCGACAAACATGTTGCGTCCCGGAAACCAGTCGCGCGGCCTTTCGTGCAGCTTGGCGCTCGTCTCGTTGACATACAGCCAGTTACCGGCAGCATCCATGATCTCCACGACAACATCTTCGCCAATCGCCATGTTGATCCGTGAGTAGAAGAAGTCTCGCGCGTCGACGACCACCGGCTTGCCGCGCAGCTTGGCCTCGAACGATCGCAGCGCGGCGAGCAGGTCATCCACCGAGCTGTAACCCTTCAGAAGGTGCATATCTTCGACGCCGCCAAAGCGGCGTTCGAGCGTAGCCGAAAGAATGATGATCGGTACTTCCGGATGGGTGTCCCGCAGTTTCGACGCCACCTCGGTACCGAACTGGCCGGCGCCCAGGTGATAGTCAAGCACTGCAATGTCAATGCGGTCGAGCAGCTTCTCCGCCTCGGCCACCGAGTCGGCGGTCTCCGTCAGGTAGCCATTCTTGCGAAGGATCGTGGCGCGCAGGATCAAGTTTTCGGGGTGGTCATCCAGCAGCAGGACGCGTATCGGCGGCTCCTGCGTATCTGTAACCAGCGGGTCGTCATTCTCTGTCATGAACTTCCTACGATGCCGCGGGTGGCTGGCAAGCTGCCACCTTTGGAGATTACTTAAGATGCCGGCAGCGTCATTCCGCCGGTCTGTTCACTTTGCTCGGCGGCACGGTCTGCGGTGCTTTGGGCTTCCGCTCGAATTGCTTGAGCAGATCAGGCAGCCGGTTGAAGAGAGAAGTCGCTTTAAGCCACTGGCGATTGTCGAAAGCAGGAGACCCGCTCAATATACTGCCTGACGGTATGTCCCCGTGCACACCGCTTTGTGCAGTAATGATGACGCCATCGCCAAGAGTACAGTGCCCCGCTACGCCAACCTGTCCCGCAAGGATCACGTTGCGCCCCAGATTGCTCGAGCCCGCCATGCCCACCTGCGCGCAGAGCAGTGTGTTTTCTCCCACGCTCGAGCCATGGCCCACCTGTACCAGGTTGTCGACCTTGACCCCGTTGCCGATGACCGTCTGGCCTACACTGGCACGGTCGATGCAGGAGTTTGCCTGCACCTCAACGTCATTGCCGACGGTGGTCGGACCGGACTGCGTAATCTTTCGCCAGCTGCCTGCCTGGTCCTTGGCAAAACCGAATCCGTCGCACCCGATAATCGCGCCGTTCTGCAGTACCACGTCATCGCCAAGCACGCAGGCTTCGCGAACGACCGCGTGAGCGTGTGCGAAGAATCGATGGCCAATGGAAACGCCGGGATAAATCACGACATGGGGCAGGATCGTCGCATCGTCGCCAATGACAGTGCCGGGGCCGATCACGCAATATGCGCCGATATGAGCCTGGCAGCCGATCCGGGCTGTAGGGTCAATCACTGCGGTCGGATGGACGCCCGGCGCGTAGACCGGTGGCTGGTAGAAGAAATCGATCGACTTCGCGAAGGCCAGGTAGGGATTGTCGATGCGCAAAGTAGCGGCGGCGATAGTAGGGAAGTCCGGTGCGACCAGGACAGCTGAAGCCTTTGTGGTCTTCGCGTAGGAGGTGTATTTCGGGTTGGCGACGAAGGCCAGTTGCCCTTCGGTGGCGTGCTCAATGCCGGCGACGCCTCGAATTTCGAGATTGGGGTCGCCTTCAAGCCGTGCCCCAAGTTTCTCGGCCAGTTCCTGCAGCTTCATAGTTGCCATTGTAGGAGAGTTACCGCCGGATGCATCAAGGGGTTTCTGACTTGGGGAATAACACCGGCTGAGCTTCCTGCTCAAATCTTCTTGTTGGCTTTTTCGCTACCGTCTTCGGCGAACTGCTGATCACCGAGATGACCTCGAGCATCTCGATGGAAGGCCCGGGCAGAAAAATGCGCTGTGTATTGGATCGGGTGTCCGGCGGAATCAGGAACAGGCCATCCGGGTTAATGAGCGATGCGTCGTTGGCCGCGAGTCCTTCGAGTTCATCCTGGTCCGTCAGTCGCAGGCGAATCCACACGCCGGCAGTCCGTGGCCGGCCTGCGAACGTCTTCCGCAGCAGCCGCTCTGGATTGGCAATCTCTCCGGAATTAAAGTCGCGGACAAAACAGATCCACTTCACCTGGGAAAGTATGGTCGCCTGCACTTTTCCGCTTAATTCAAGCAGATCGATGGACGCGTTCTTCACAAAACCGGAGGGGGCCAGATAGCCCGACAGCCAATCGCCGGTCCACTTGCGAAGAATCACTTTCTTGAGAGAACTTGCCATGCGGAACAGCAGCGATTGTCGCATGGGCAGGTTGCGGATGGTCGCGAGAATTGTGCAAAGCGGTAGCCAAAAAGTTGCCGCCTGTGATACCTTTAACATTTGCAAGCGTTACATCTTGACATGTAACTCATTCATATTGCTGTACTTGCCGCTGAATGAGCTGGTGACTTAGCCGCTAATGCCTGATTATATCTACCTACTCGAACACCGCCTTTCTGCACAGCAGCGCGAAGCCCTGCGCATCACTCGAGACACCACACGCGACGCATCGGTCACAGTATTCCTGACGGGTGGCGCGGTGCGCGACCTGACGACCGGCTCTCCAGTGCGCGATCTTGATCTAACGGTTCAAGGAAATGCGCTTGACCTCAAGATTCCATTGACTCAGGCAGGCGCCGTGTTCTGGGGTGAGCACATCCCGAGCCGCACCCTTTTTCTGGAGTTTCCAGGCAGTGTGCGCGTTGAAATCTCAAGCGCCCGCCGTGAGGAGTTCCCCAAGCCAGGGAAGCCTGAATATTTCTGGGACACCATCCTCGAAGACCTGCGCCGGCGGGACTTCACCGCCAACGCGATGGCCCTCTCGCTGAACGACATGTCCTATGGCCTGCTGATGGATCCGCTCAATGGAGTGGCCGACATCGAAACGCGTACGTTGCGTCTCGTCAGCAACTACGGTTTCCTGGAGTCGCCTGTACGCATGTTGCGCGCCGCGCGCCTCGTCCATCGTTTGCAATGGGTGCTGGATGAGAAGACGGCTACCCGTCTGCAGAATGCGAAGGACGAAGGCATGATGCAGCAGCTGTCCGACTACGATAAAGGCTACGAGCTCGAAGAAATCGGTCATGAGGAGAATCCCCTTGCGACCTTAAAAGAGCTCGAAGCGCAGGGTTGGATGAAGGAACTGTTCCCGGCCTGGACGGCATCCTGTGCCGACATCTCCGGCCTGGACCAGATGCATGAGGTGTTGACGCGCCTCCAGATGCAGGGTGTGAATCCGGATGCGTCTTCAGCTGCGATGGAACTGCTGACCGCCAAGATGAAACCGGCCGACCTGTCGGCATTGAAGAAGAGCTTCGTGCGGCAGGGTTTCGTCAAGCAGTGGGAACATCTCAACAAGGGTGCGCAGGAGTTCGCAGCGAAGCTCACCTCCAAGGAAGCGTCAGCTCCGTCCGCGACATGGAAGCTGTTTCAGTCCAGCGATCCGATCTCGGTTCTGTGGCTCGGTCTTACAGGCAAAGGGGTTGCGACGCAGAACAAGTACAAGAACTTCTTCTCAGTGTGGCCCGAGGCCAAGACCCAGGTTCCGACGGTCATTATGCAGGAGATGCGGATTACGCCAGAATTGCCGGCCTACGCTGATCTGCTGGAGAACTACTTCTACGCACTGATCGATGGAAAGCTGAAGTCGGAAGAGGAGATTCGCGCTTTCCTTGAGCCGTATTCTCCACCCGCGCCACCGCCGCCGGTCACGGTCCGGCGCGGACGTGCCGCGAAGAAAGCCGAAAAGAAATCTGCGGCAAAGAGTAACGATGCTGCCGATGCGGATGCCGAGTCGGAAGACGGAGCAGAAGTCGAGCCCGAAGCACCTGTCAAGCCCAGGAAGACCGCAAAGACATCGAAGAAGCCCGAAAGAGCTGCACCTGTCGTCGAAGCGACACCCGCTGCCTCAGCTCCGGCGAAGTCCATAGCCAAGCCAGCAGCCAAGACCGAAGGGAAGCCCGCCGCCAAGCATGCAGTCCGGACCGAAGAAAAGCCCGCCGCCAAGCCAGCCAAGGGCAGTACCGACAAAAACGCCTCGCATGGCAGCCCTGCGAAGACTGCAGTGAAGTCCAAAGCAGCCGCTCCCGCGAAGAAGACGGTCACTCATCCGCCGGTGAAAAAGCCTGCCCCAAAGGCTTCAAAGGAAGTGGCGAGCAAGAAGGCTCCAGCAAAGAAGGTCGCGACCAAGACTGCTGCCAAGCCAATTGCTAAACCAGGTGCCAAAAAGCCCGCACCTAAACCGGCGCTTACCAAGACCGGGGCGAAGAAATCCGCTCCAGCTAAGAAGAAACGCTGAGAACAGTGCTTCGCGCCGTCCCGTCTATGGCGCAAGTGACAGAAGTGATAAGGTGACTGCAACCTGCAGTCACCTTTTTGTTTCAGGAGTGCCGCGCGATGCGAGCAGCTTTCCGACGTGTCTCTCGAGTGGTCCTGACAACTATTTCGACGCTGGCCCTTTTCACGCAAGCCCTGATCGCTGAACCAGGCCCGGCAGCTCATGACACGGTGATGCGTTCTCTCGAGATGTCCGGAAGCTATCGCTTCGACAAGAATGGCTGGTCGTTCGTTCACCTCGAGGGCACTCCGGACCAGGTTGGCTACCAGCACGGGTACCTGCTGGCGAAGGAAATCCTAGACGTCTATCACGTGCTCAAACTGGAAGACACGCACAGCACTGGCCGCGACTGGCAGTTTTTCCGCGAGGCCGGCCGCACCATTCTCTGGCCTCATCTCGATGTCGAATACCAGCACGAACTGCAGGGCATCGCCGATGGCGTCAAAGACCGCGGCATCAAGCTCGACTTATGGGACATCGTCGCGATCAACGGCTCGATCGAGTTGTCGGAGTACTACGTCCCATGGCTTGACAAAAAGACGCATGCAGCGAAGCCGGCAAAGGTAGCGGCTCCCGGCAATTGCAGTGCGTTCATTGCCACCGGCAGCTATACGAAAGACGGCAAGATCGTGATTGCACATAACAACTGGTCGTCGTATGCGGACGGCTCGCGCTGGACCGTGGCGTTCGATATTCAGCCCAAACACGGCAACCGCATCCTGATGGATGGTATGCCCGGCCTCATCACGAGTGGCGACGATTTCGGCATCAACAGCGCCGGCATCATGAGTTCCGAAACCACAATCACGCAGTTCGAGGGGTGGGACTCCAGCGGCAAGGCGGAGTTCGACCGGTCACGCAAGGCACTCCAGTATGCCAGCTCCATCGATGACTACGTCAGCATCATCAAGGAAGGTAACAACGGCGGATACGCTAATGACTGGCTGATCGGCGATCGCAACACGGGTGAAATTGCCTACCTTGAACTGGGCTTGAAGAACACGCCGCTCTGGCGCAGCAAGGATGGCTATTTTGTCAGTTCCAATTTTCCGCGCGATCCGAAGCTCATCAAGGAAGAAACACCGGCCTTCAACGTCAAAGATATGTCGAGTTCGCCAAACGCCCGTCACGTGCGGTGGGAAGAACTGATGAGGCAGGACAAGGGCGGCATCGACGCTACCAGGGCAGAGCAATATCTCGCCGACCACAGAGACAGCTACACCGGCAAGGACACTGCGGATGCCCGAAGTCTTTGCGGTCACGTCGACGCATCGGACAAGGGAGTGCCGCAGTGGGACTGGGCGCCATTTGATCCGGGCGGCGCTGTCCAGGGTAAGGTCACGACGTCCGACATGGCAGAGAAGATGACCATGCTGGTGCACGCCGGTCATCCCTGCGGCGAGGACTTTCTGGCCAAACCCTTCCTTGCGGCTCATCCGCAATATGCGTGGGAGAAGCCGATCCTTCGGGATATGAAGTCCGGCGAGTGGACAGAGTTTCGCTCGGGCCAGACCAGCAAATAGGCGCGGACTTTGCGACGATGAGCTTCATTCTGACACTGCGCCTTGACGAAGCTTCACAAGACTTCTTCGAGAAGCTTCGGCAGGCTCATTTTCCGCCCGAACGCAACCTCATCGCGGCCCACCTGACGCTGTTTCATCATCTGCCCGAATCGAGCGACGTGCTCGTGACCATCGGCGAGGCCGCCAAGGCGCTGCAGGTTTTTCCCGTGGAGGTGACAGGCCTGCGTTCGCTTGGCCGCGGTGTGGCCTACACGCTTTCATCGCCCGTGCTGCTCGAGTTACATCGCCTGCTTGTGTCCTCGCTGGAGGAATATCTAATTCCACAGGACAGGCAGCGGTTTATGCCGCATGTCGTCGTACAGAACAAGGTAAGCGGCGAAGCAGCGCGGGGCTTGCTGCATGACTTCAAATGCGGGTTCAGCCCGTGGACGGCACATGCACATGGTTTCGACCTCTGGCAGTACCTTGGCGGGCCGTGGCAACACAAGTTTGCCTTTGACTTCAGTCCTCCAAATGTCCGAAACTGAACCTCCCGGCGCGGGTTTGATCATGTAAGCTAGAGGAAGCAAGGGGTTGTAATCTACCGGACAGAATGGTTCCCGGCCGCGCATTGGGGTTGCCTTCTCCGTTCGTGGTTGCTGCATTGAGGCAGGTCGTACGAGGTGATTTGTCCATTGCATGAGGTGATCGACAACCCGACAGAGGAAGACAACGGCCTCGAAGTCATCGACCTGATATCAGACCCTGCTTTCGCAAACCGCCGGCTGCATACCCGCGACCTTTCCGTTCAGATCGAAGGCATGCATCGGCTGGCCAGGGGTTTCGTATCCAATCCGGATACCATCCTGCAGGAATTGGTGGATGCCGCGGTCGATCTTTGTGGAGCGGATAGCGCCGGCATCAGCATTGAGCGCGAGGGCGGTGATGACGCCGGTTACTACCAGTGGGTAGCTACGGCTGGCGAATATGCCGGCTTCCTGCATGCCTTGTTGCCGCGCTCGCCGAGTGCGTGCGGAGTTTGCCTGGAGCGTGGCGAGGCACAGCTTTTCCGAGTCTCCCAGAGGTTCTTTGACCTGATGGGCATTGCAGCTCCGGTCGTTACGGACGGCATCCTTCTTCCGTGGCAGGTGGAGCAGGTGCGGGGCACCATCTGGATTATGGCGCATACCCGTGCGGAAGCGTTCGACAGCGAAGATCTTCACATGATGCAGATGCTGGCGAACTTCGCCGCCATGGGCGTCCGCGAGCAGCAGTCGCGCAAGCTGTTGATGGACCAGGTGAGAATTTCGGCTGCCGCGGCTATGGCCAATCAGCTCGCGCACGAGATCAACAACCCCCTGCAAAGCCTGACCAATATTCTTTACCTGGCGACGCAGGACCGATATGCCGGCGATACGAAATCACTCGCGCACGAACTTTCAGACCATGTGCGGTGCCTCTCCGAGCTGGCGGCCAAGTTGCTAGCGCTGCCGACTGCCCCTGGTTCGCTGAACTAGGGGATACTGGCTTGATCAGGACCCGGGTTCAGGGATAGCGCAGATCGACCGTTGTTTCTTCACCGGTGCCTGAGACCTGCACGCTCGAATCCTTCCAGCCAGGCTTGGTGAAACCGATCTTCGGATTATTTCCGAAGCCTATGCCTTCCTTGGGGCGTCCGAAAAAATCGCGATCCAACTTGTGATTTTCGTTCTCGTCATGCAGCACGGAAATGGCATACGTGCCGGACGGTACGTTCGCGAGGGTGAACGTGACGGCGCTGCCATTCGCCGGAAGACTGGCATGCCGGAAGGATTTGTCGCGGACGTCCGGCCATCCATCCTGCCCGTTAAAAACAAGCAGCCGAATCACGCCATTGCTGTTGTGTATCCCGTGCACATGCACGACGAGGGTCGACGCACCGGATGCAGGCAACGATGTCTTGGAGTGCGCTGGCGCGGGATTGAAGACTGCCGGCAGTGCAAGAAGGGCGGCGAAAAGAGCCGAATTTGCGAAAAACTTCACGATGATCCTTGAAGTGAATATATACAAGCAGCCGTGTTGGATGACGTATTGACGTCCGTCGCCAGCGGCAGGACGCGTTTATGTATTTGGTGCCCGGTTTTCCTCAGATACGTCGAGCATCGCACAGTGTTCCGCTTTTGCTTCGCCCGCACATGCGCTCCGCTCACAGCCTAGAATAGAACCTATCCCATGGCAGAATTCACACATCTCCACCTGCATACCGACTATTCGCTTTTGGATGGCGCCTGCGACGTCGACAAGCTCGTCACACACGTCGACAGCATAGGCCAGAAGGCTGTTGCGATCACGGACCATGGCAATATCTATGGCGCAGTACATTTTTTTGAAGCGGCAAAGTCGAAGGGCATCAAGCCCATTCTCGGCTGCGAACTTTACATCTGCCAGAAGGACGATCATCGCGCGGACCCGAGCGGCGACCAGTACAACCACCTGCTGGTGCTGGCCGAGAATGAAGAGGGCTATCGGAACCTGGTCCGCATCACGTCAGAAGCGGCGCTGCATGGCTTCTATCGCAAGCCGCGCATCAGCAAAAACTTTCTTGCGAAGCACGCCAACGGTTTGATCGGTTTCTCCGGCTGCCTGGCGGGTGAGCTGTCGCAAAACCTGATGAAGGACAACTACGACGCGGCCAAACGGACCGCCGGCCAGTACCAGGATATTTTTGGTAAGGGTAATTTCTTCCTTGAAATCCAGGATCAGGGTCTCGCGCTCGAAAAGAAGATCCATGCTGACCTGTTCAAGCTGGAAAGGGAACTCGGCATCCCTCTTGTCGCGACCAACGACAGCCACTATTTATGCGAAGACGATCATCACGCGCACGAAGTACTGCTCTGCGTGCAGACTGCCGATTCGATCCACAATGACAAGCGTTTCAAGTTTGATACGGACCAGTTTTATGTGAAGTCTGCGGACGAAATGAAGCGGCTGTTTCCGGACCATCCTGAAGTGGTCAGCCGCACCATGCAGTTTGCCGAACGCTGTTCGCTGAAGCTTAACAAAGTCTCGAACCCGTTTCCTGAATTCGCTGTGCCGCCAGGCCATACCATCGACAGCTACTTTGAAGAGGTATGCCGCGCCGGTTATCGCAAGCGCATGGAGACGGCGGTCAAGCATCTGCAGGATCGCGGCCAGCTGCGCAAGACGTTGACTGATTACCAGGAGCGGCTGGAGCGCGAGATCGAGTGCATCAAGGCGATGAAGTTTCCCGGCTACTTCCTCATCGTCTGGGACTTCATCAAGTACGCGCGCGAGCATGACATTCCCGTCGGGCCGGGTCGCGGATCGGCTGCCGGTTCGCTCGTCGCTTACGTGATGGAGATCACGAATATTGATCCGCTGCAGAATGAACTGCTCTTCGAGCGCTTCCTGAATCCGGAACGTATCTCGATGCCGGATATCGATATCGATTTCTGCATGAACCGTCGCGGCGAGGTGATCGAGTACGTTCAGCGCAAGTATGGCCGCGAGCAGGTTGCGCAGATTATCACCTTCAACACCATGGCAGCGAAGGCAGCGATTAAAGACGTTGGCCGCGCACTCGACATGCCCTATGGCGAAGTCGATCGCATCGCGAAACTCATTCCGCCGACCATTGGCATCACCATTGAGAAAGCGCTCGCCGAGTCCCAGCAGCTGCAGACAGCATATGAGAACGAGCCGAGTGTGCGTTCGCTCATCGATACCGCGAAGCGTCTCGAAGGCCTCGTCCGCGGCGCAGGCGTGCATGCTGCCGGAGTCGTCATCGCGCCGCAGCCATTGACTGAACTCGTTCCACTGGTGCGCTCGAAGAACGAAGAAATCGTGACCGCCTATGACATGAAGGCAGTTGAAAAGATGGGCCTGCTCAAGATGGATTTTCTTGGGCTGACTACTCTTACCGTCATCGACGATTGTCTGAAGCTGATCAAGACAAATCTCGATATCAAACTTGATATGGAGACCATTCCGCTCGACGATCAGAAGACCTACGAAGAAATCTTCCACCGTGCGCTGACATCCGGAGTTTTCCAGTTTGAATCGGGCGGCATGCGCGATGTACTGCGTCGCTACAAGCCGACCTGCGTTGAAGACCTGACAGCCTTGAACGCACTCTATCGTCCCGGCCCGATCCAGGGCGGCATGATCGATGACTTCATCGAACGCAAGTGGGGCCGCCGCAAAGTCGAGTACGAGCTGCCTGAACTCGAGCGGCTGCTCAAGGAAACGCTTGGCGTCATCGTCTACCAGGAACAGGTGATGCAGATCGCCAACGTGCTCGCCGGCTACTCGCTCGGTGAAGCCGATCTGCTGCGCCGCGCCATGGGTAAGAAGGATGAGAAGGAGATGGCGAAGCAGCGCGAGCGCTTCGTCACCGGCGCCACCAGCGGTCAGGATGGCCGCAAACATCCGAAGGATAAGATCGTTCGCATCTTCGACCTGATGGAGCAGTTCGCCGGCTATGGCTTCAACAAGTCACATTCGGCCGCGTACGCCTTGCTCGCTTATCACACGGCCTACCTGAAAACGCATTACCCGGTCGAGTTCATGGCCGCCCTGCTGACGTCGGAAATTTCGAAGCCGGAAAATGTCGTCAAGTACATCAAGGAATGCCGCGAACTCGACATACAGGTGCTGCCGCCGGACATTCAACTTTCAGGCGCAGACTTTACGCCACTGCCTGGCTCCATTCGCTTCGGTCTGGCGGCCATCAAGAACGTCGGTCGTAACGCCATCGACTCGATCCTCACTGCGCGCGCTACCTTGCAGGAAGAAAAGCAGCGGGGCTTTCTGTCGCTGAATGAATTTTGCGAGAAGGTCGACCTTCGTCTGCTTAACAAGCGTGTCGTTGAATCGCTCATCAAGAGCGGTGCATTCGATTCCATGTTCGCCGGCAACGCGGGCAGGCGTGCGGCGTTGATTGCCGGCGTCGACAAAGCCATGGACAGCGCACAAAAAGCGCAGCGCGATCACGCAGCCGGTCAGCATGGTCTTTTCGCAATGCTTGGCAATATCTTCGATGATGCACCTGCCAATGCCAATGGCCACGACAAAGATCACCAGGATGCGTTGCCAAATGTGCCGGACTGGGATGAGCATCAGCGTTTGCAGTCAGAAAAAGAGGTTCTCGGCTTCTTCGTTTCCGGTCATCCGCTGGACAAGTACGCGGACAAAATTAAGAACATTCGCGCACTCGATACCGCGACTGCGCTTGAGATGAAGCCGTCACCTCCCCCAACGCGACGTGGACAGTCGCAGCCGGAAAATGATGTTTCCATCGCCGGCGTGATCGTCAATCTGAAAGTCGCGAAGTCGAAGCGATCCGGCGAAATGTATGCCCAGGGATCGCTCGAGGACACCGTCGGCAAGATTGACCTGATCTGTTTTCCGAAAGACTACTTGAAGCTCGCCGAAGCGTTGAAGATCGAAGTGCCGGTCATCGTAAAAGGGCAGTTGCGGGCGGAGGAAGACGCGGCAAACAAACTCTGCGTGTCGTCGATTACAGCGCTCGAGGACGTGAAGGTCAAGCTGCCCGGTAACGTTCGCATCAAGGTGACGCTGGACCGCTCGACCAACGAAACGCTCATCTCACTGCGCGGCATGATCGACGCCGCTCCCGGTCCTGGCAAGGTGATGATCAATCTCGAGCAGCGCGGCGAATTTGCAGTGATGCTTGAGCCGGAAGGTCTTTCGGTTGCAGCCGACCGCGTCTTCATCGAGCGAGCGGAAGAGCTGCTGGGCCGAGGTTCGGTGCAGGCAATTGACTAAATCCCTGCGCCCTATGTGCGTCGGCAGCGCATCTCGTCCGCGATAGAATCTCTGGTGAGTGCACCGATCTTTTTCCTGAGGCCCGTTGGTGGCGAACAACCAGAATGCAGCGCTGCGGTTTCCGACTGCGACTTCGATCTTTCTTGATGTCATCCGATTCGCGTCGGCTGTCGGCATCGCTGTCGCACATCTGACGCAGCCTTTCTTTTCCACGGGCTGGCCGCTGCTGGTCGACAAAGCCAAAGCTGGTCTCGTCGCGCTCTTTCTGCTTTCCGGTTTCGTGATCCGCTATGTCACGGTCATCCGAAAAGGCGAGCCGCGTGATTTCGTCATCGATCGCGTCTCGCGCGTTTACTCCGCTGTGCTGCCTGCATTGCTGTTCACCATCGTCGCATCTTACGTTGCGCGTGCAGTGAATCCGATGTTCTACAACGCGAACTGGGGCGATACGATGAGCAGGCCCCTGCTGCGCATTTTTCTTAACCTTATCTTCTTCGCGCAGTCGTGGAATTTTACCTACTCGCCGCTCTCGAATGAGCCTTTCTGGACACTGTCTTACGAGGTCTTCTACTACGCCATGTATGGCGTGCTGATCTACATGGGCGGCGTGAAGCGATGGATCGCCTTTGTCGTTCTTTGTATACTTGCCGGCCAGCACATCATGCTTCTGTTGCCGCTGTGGCTGTTTGGCTGTGTCCTGCATGACGTCTATCAGAAGCTGCGCGTGGTGAGGCTCGCGCCCGTAAGGCTGCAACTAACTCTGTTGGTGGTCGCCATCTTCGGAGTGCTCACCGCACCTTTCGTTGTGGGGGCGCTGATCAGCGCAAAGAACGTGGTCACGCGGATATTCCTTGCCCATCACCATCAACCGGTCAATCTGCACTGGGCTTATGTTTACTACGCCATCGGCATCCCGCTGGGCTACGCAATGCTGTGGTCGATGTTACTGCTCGACCATGTCCGCATGCAGGACAAGACCAATCTGGTGAAGTCAATCCGCGTTCTTTCAGAAGCCACATTCCCCATTTACCTCATCCACTTTCCGCTGTTCGTGCTGATTGCGGCGATCTATCCGTATGACCGCGGCAACAGCGTGTTCAAGCTCGGGATGCTTGCGCTGGTGCTGATTATTTCTGTCTCCCTCGCGAAGCCTACCAATCACTTCAAGAACTTTCTGCGCGGCCTGATGCACAAGTACTTTCCGCCGGCGCAGGCGAGGATCATTGATGACAGACGTGAGCCGACCCCGGTTCGTTGATAATCTGCCGGCCGCTCTGATCGCCATTGGCCTGACCGGGTTCGCCAGCTACTCGACCATCAAGGCATTGCTCCATCCGCAGCCACTGCATGGCTCGATGCAGCTCATGCAGCTTCCCGGCATCTCATCTCCATCCGTCGCGGGCATTAATATTCTGCTTGAGCTTATATTTGCAGCGACGATCGTTGGTGTTGCCCTGTCTGTACGAGGCTGGGAACGCACTCTCGTTGGCTCTTTCAGTGCTTTGCTCTTCCTGTCGCAGGCACTATACCTCCTACCCAATGCAATCACGGAAATCCGCTGGACCAAGGCGATCTGTGCTGTCATCTCGTTTGTTGCTGCGCTCTCGTTGCTGTACCGATTAGGAATATGGAAACGGGGCAGCCGGCGAGCCCCTGGACAGCCGTAGGTTCACGGCAGCATGACTCCATGTGGTGCGTAGTAGCCCGAGCGAATCGTCACACTGTCCACACGGTCTGGTGTTTTCAGCTGGATGTGATGGAAGCTTCCATCATGCTTCAACTCAGACGGCTTGTAGACGAGCGTGTACTGACTGCGCACATCGTTTTCGATGGTGTTGAGATCGTTCGCTATTCCTGAATCCGAATCGTCGTAGAAGAGGCGTCCGCCACTTTCGCGGGTCAGCTCGGCCAGTGTCCTGGGCCCGGATGAGAAGGACGTTTTGCCGCCGGTGCGAAATGCGTAGATAGCGGTATTGGACCGCTGGCACATGTCGACTGCTTCTCTCAGATACGTATGGCTGGCGTTGTCCTCTCCATCAGAGAACAACAGGATAAAGTTACCGCTCGCATTATGCTCGAGCTTGCCAAACTGGTTCTGACATGCTCGATAGATTGCGTCGAAGATCGCCGTTCCTCCGATACGGCTGCCCGCGTCAGTCCGCACCTTTCTCACGCCTGATGTCAGTAAAGTGCTATCACCGGTCCATGGCTGGGCAATCTTCGAAAGAAAATCAAAGTCCGTAATGAACGCCTGGTCAGCCGGGTT
>CAZZZL010000037.1:32560-47832 GCA_964658655.1 uncultured Acetobacteraceae bacterium
GATCTTCCTGCATCGACACACTCGTATCGACGAGTATGCCGGCGCGAACAGGAAGATCCTGCAGTTTCCCGAAGCTCAGAATCTTCTCGGGCGGTCTGCCATTGTCAAGCAACTTGAGCTCGTCGAGCGTCAGATCAAGGATGGGGAGGCCATGTGCGTCTGCGGCATGGAAGGTAACACTCACCTCATCAACAGCAACATCCAGCCGGTAGGTCGAATCCTGCGAAGCCTGCGCATAGACGCCATAGCTGAAGGCAAACGATGCAATCACAGCAACCAGGCCTGCGCTTGCGAGATGGCACAGTGAGCTCTTCATGCAATGGCTGCAGTATAGCCAAAAGTGCCATCGGCCACTGCTTGAACAGCTGCTGCCAAAAGCGAATACGCGCGTGAAGTTGTCCTCCTCCCGCTGCTTCCATACAATCGGAAAGACGCTTGACGTTCAGGCAGGGAAGAGACAAACCGCGCAGTCCTTTTATGAAACGCGCGGCAGACGCAGACTTCAGGGATCGAATGACAGAACAGGCAGCGAAGCTAGAGGAACAGTATCAAGCCGGCACTCAAGAGGGCAGGGAACATGCTCCGCAACTGGCGACAAGCCCCGTTTCCGCAGGTGCTTCGGCGGCCGCACCGCTGGCCTGGGTGCGCACCCAGCTGGCAAGGCATCCGCAGCGGCCCGATCCAATGAACTTCATCGAAACGCTCTTCACTGATCTGAGCGAGGTGCATGGCGACCGCTCATTTGGCGATGATCCCGCCATGTACTGCGCGATGGCTACCTTCCATGATCAGCAGGTGCTGGTGATCGGCAACCAGAAAGGCCGATCCACCAAGGACAAAGTTCGCCGCAATTTTGGCATGCCCAATCCCGAAGGATATCGTAAGGCCCTTCGGGCGATGAAGATGGCAGAAAAGTTCAAGCGGCCGGTTTTGACCTTCATTGACCTGATGGGTGCGAATCCCGGGCTCGGCGCAGAAGAGCGCGGACAGGCTGAAGCGATTGCCCGTAACCTGCGAGAGATGGCCCGGCTGCGTGTGCCGATCATCGCCACCATCACCGGCGAGGGCGGTTCGGGAGGAGCACTTGCATTGGCCGTGGCCGACCGCGTGCTGATGCTCGAGAACGCCATTTATTCTGTCATCTCCCCTGAGGCGTGTGCCTCCATCATGTGGAGAGACGCCGGCAAGCGTGCGCAGGCGGCCGTTGCGCTGAAGGCCACTGCCTTCGACGTCGAGCGGCTTGGCTGCCTGGATGGTGTAGTGCCGGAGCCGGAAGGTGGCGCGCACAATGACGCGATTGCCGCAGCAGCGCTCCTGGACGAAGCGCTGACCACTCATCTCAAGGAACTGAGCGCCAAGCCAGCCGAGACACTGGTCGCCGAACGCTACAGCAAGTTCCGTAATATCGCGCAGTTCTACACCACTTGATGCCTAGACTCTTTTTGTCTCACTCCAGCAGAAGCTGGCTCTCGCCCGCATGACGGCTCCCTCCTCGATTCAGCGAATCCGCGCCTTCTGCTTCGGCGCCATTGGCGTCGCATACTACTACCTGGCCTACGCAATCGCGATGCACTCCGCCGCCGGGCTCAGCTCGGCGGACTGGGTGGACCTCGTGGGACGCCTGATGCTGCTCTTCCTGCTGCTGCTGGGCTATGGCGTTCTGATTTACGTGTTCCATACGAAGACCGGGGAGAAACAAAGCAGGCCGCTCTATGAGCTCGGACTGAAGAAGCGTCCGGGGTGGCCCCGCGAATTTGGCCTGGGCTTCGCGACAGGCTGGGGAACGCTCGTTGTTGCCATCCTGCCTGTAGTTCTGGGCGGCGGACTCGTTGCAACGCTGTGGGGAGCTCCGCGGCAGTGGTTCCTTTTGCTGGTCGATATTGTCGTTCTGCTGGCCATCTCGCTGGGCGAGGAACTAGTGTTTCGCGGGTATGCTCTGCCGCGGTTTACCGAAGCTTTCGGACCGACTGGTGGGACGATTGCGCTCGCATTACTGGCTGCCGGCCTTCAGTTTGGTGACCCATTCGCGCCGCGTGCAAGTATCTGGGTCGCCTTCTTCCTCAGCTGGTTGCTGTCTGTCGGGTACCTGCGTACACGCGCCCTCTGGCTGCCATGGGGACTGCGGTTTGGATGGTATGCGGCGACTTCACTGTTGTTCGGCCTGCCGATTGGCGGCATCTCCCGCTACACACCCGTGGTGCAAAGTACGACGCATGGTCCCGAGTGGTTCACGGGCGGCGACTATGGACCGGATGCCGCCGGCTTCTCCGTGCTCGTCCTGATCGTCGCGATCTTCGTACTGCTGCGGCTCACCCGCGATTACGCTTACCGCTATGCCACCCCGGAGATTGTCGCGGCTGGCATTCCCGTTGACATTGACGCCATCAGCAAGCGCCAGCATGAAGAAGGCATGGGCCCGGTGATCGAGCCGGCAGCGCCAAAGCTGGTGCAGATCGGCGGCGTCCCAGCAACGCTACAGGCTCCGACATCGACTGAACAACGACTTGAAGACGTGCATGAAGCGCCTGAAGAGCACCCATAACAGTCAGTCCCTGTCGCGAATTCCCGTTTCTGTTCACTTCCTGAAATTACCGGCAATCTGATCAGAAGTTCACTTGCATACAGGACAAAAAGGGGAGATTATGTGCACATCAGGGCCCCAAAACCCCGGGAGGTTACGATGCATGGGCACTTGCATCCCGGCACGAAAACCAGCAACGCGCGGCTGGCTGCACAGTCCCTCGCACTGACGCTATCCCTGCTTGGCTTATCGGCCTGCTGTCTCCCGGCACAAGCCCAGGTGTTCGTTGTCGGACGGGAGAAGCCGCAGGGCATTCCCGACTTCAAGCCCACATCTGTCTATCTTGAAGACAAACCGCTGACGGCAGCCTCGCGCCAGGGGCTAATAACTGCGTTCGCCGCGGAGCAGGGCTTCGCCAAACGACCGCTACCCCTCGGCACTCCAGGCCTTATGCTTCATGCGAATGGCGAACTGAAGATTGGCAACGATGATTATTACGATGGCATGGTGCGCAAGGGTGCCGCTGCGAAGACAGGCGAGCGCGTTGCCATCACCGATATCCGTATCAAGCCGAAGGAGATTGTCTTCGAGTTGAACGGTGGTCCCGAGCGCAAGCATAAGTATCTGCGGCATATCTCCATTGGCACCGATCCCAGCTACACCAACCCGGTGGTACAGGATGATCCGGTCGAGCCGACAGGATCGCGGCTTACCCTGGTCTTCGAGAAGTATGTGCCCGACCTCACGCCGGACGATCTGCGCGGGCTCATCCAGCCGGTCATCGACTTTAAGACAAAGAGTCCGATCGAAGCTTATACAGATACCCTTCCGCCCAAGCTGAAAAAGGCCATCCTCGATCACCAGGCGCTGGTCGGGATGAATCGCAAGATGATCATTTACGCGATGGGCGCTCCGGAACAGAAGGTCCGCGAAAAAGACGGGCAGATGCCGTATGAAGAGTGGATCTACGGCGAAGCGCCAAAGCCGGTCCAATTTGTGCGTTTCAACGGCGACCGGGTTATACGGATCGAGACTGCGTCCGTGGGACGAACGCCCACGATCCGCAGCCAGGATGAGACGGATGGCTACCTGACTCCGCGTCCAATCCGCTCGGTCGGGGGGGATACGGTGGCGTCCGCCAATGGGGAGAGGCGTCCAAGTGCGGCACCCACACTGCGCATGCCCGGTGAGGCAGCGCCGGCCGGCCCGATGCAGCCCGTTCACAAACCGACCGACCCCGTTAAGCCAAGCCCTTTGCCCAGTCCTCCCGGGCAGCAGGTTTTGCCCTAGCCGGAAACAGGCCGATTGCGCGCGGGTGCCCGGCACCCACTGCCCTTGAGGACCGGACCCGTGCGACTTGTTGTAGAATCGCAGGAGCGGGCCTGTACCTACCTATCTGCATCGTCCTCGAACGATTTCTGCAACAGGAGCCTGGCCGCGTTTCAGCTTTGACGCGCAGCGTTGTTGTGCGTTTTAAGCCCCTGTGAAGGAAGAGGAGAAAGTTCGTCCATGGCCAAGATTGCCAAGACCGGTGACCGTAAGAAAGTAATGGACACGTCGAAGAGCACCGACTGTCCCAAGTGCAGCAAGCCAACCCGTATCGTTAAGCGCGTGAAAGACCGCGAGCGCGGCGTACCGGGCGGAGTTTATATCTCCTGCTCCGCCTGCGACTTTTTCGAAAAGCTGTAGGGTCTCGCGTTAGGAATAAAGCCCGGCCATCGTGCCGGGCTTCTGTTTTGGAGCGACAGCAGATCTACTTCTCTACGGAAGCCATGCTGTGCAGGATGTTTTCCGCGGCGAGCCTTGGATCGGAAGCCTGGGTGATCGGCCTTCCTATGACAAGGTAGCTTGCCCCGCTGCGTAGTGCAGTCTCCGGGGTTGCGACGCGCTTCTGATCGCCGGCTTCTGTACCCGCAGGCCGAATACCCGGCGTCACCAGCAGCGGCTTTGGCCCCAGGATCAGCCGCAGGTTTGCCGACTCTTCCGGCGAACACACCAGCCCGTCCGCCCCGGCGCCGATGGCGAGCCGTGCAAGCCGCTCGACCTGTTCGGCAGGCGTAGCATTCACGCCGATTCCGTTTAACTGCTGTTGATCCATGCTCGTCAGCACGGTAACCGCAAGGATGCGCGGCGGGTCTAAAAGAGAAGCAGCCGCGTTGGCCGCGGCTTCAATCATAGGAGCGCCGCCAGCCGCGTGGATCGTCAGCAACGATGCGCCGGATTGGCTGGCACTTCGCACGGCGCCGGCCACAGTATTGGGAATGTCGTGCAGTTTCAGATCGAGGAAGACTGAGAAGCCATGCCGGATCAGGGTTTCGACGACTGTGTTTCCGGCGGCCAGGTAAAGCTCCAATCCCACTTTGAACCAGCGGACTTGGCCTTCGAGGCGATCGACGAAGGCGAGCGCTTCGGTTGATCCAGGAAAATCGAGTGCGACGATGAGTTTGTCGGCGGAGTTATCTTCGGCTGGAGTGGTAATTGTTACTGGAAGGTTGGAAGGCTGATCAATGGACGCCATACGCCCAAGTTTATCCCGACACGCCGATTCGTTCATTACTTCCGGACAGCAAGAGACCCGAAAACGCCCGCTCAGTACCGGGCCTTGAGACTACTGTCCCTGCACAGTGGGAGGAAGCTCGGGATAGGTCAGGCGGGCCACCTGGGATTTGCTGGGCTTCATCGAGATGACATCGATGCGTACGGGAGCCGTCCCGCGATTCGTAAAGCCGAGAAGCTGGGCAGCGGCGTACGACAGATCGACCACGCGCGTCTCCGGCACTGGGCCGCGATCATTGACACGGACGACGATAGACTTGTGATTATGCAGGTTGGTCACGCGAACCAGCGCACCCAGGGGCAGACTGCGATGCGCGCACGTCATACCATTCATGTCATAGGCTTCGCCGCTGGCAGTTTCCATGCCTTGCAGAGCGTGTCCGTACCAGGAAGCGCGCCCGAACTGGTACCAGTGCAGGTGTGGCTTGACGGTCGCAACCGTCATGGACGCAGCGGGAACAGAAATGGGCACACGACCCTGGGGATGTAGGTGACGGCCATGCATGGAGAATGCGAGCATCAGAACAGCGCCGGCCACCGCAGGAATTCGTACATAACGATTCGTATGTGTTGCGATAGGGTACATGTGTCTCCGTGAGGGCAAGTTTACGAAAAAGGAGATGCGTAAGTCAAAGAAAAAGACCATGTTACGGAAGTTTGCGTGGGCCCGAAATGTAACAGTGAAATATTTACCAAGTGGGGAAAATCGCCTAACACGTTAGAACTAAAGGGCTGCGAAATATGCGACTTGCAAAATTACACGGATCTGCAATTCGAGAGTTCGAAAAGAACGGATTTTTCTCGTCGGCGGCGCACTTCATCGATCATCGATCGGAGGCTGTTTGACTGAGGAACGATCAGAAGAGACGGTGACTCTGCCGAACTTGCTGCCGCCGAGGGTGGTCCTGACCATTGCGGGGCTCGATCCCTCTTGTGGCGCCGGAATCACGGCTGACCTTAAAACCTTCGCAGCGCATGGACTCTATGGCATCTGCTGCCCGACGGCGCTCACTGTCCAGTCGACCCGCGGCGTGCGCAGGTCCGTGCCGGTCGATCCAGCCCTTGTCACCGAAACACTCGAATTCCTGACCAGCGACATTCGGCCGGATGGCATCAAGATCGGCATGCTGGGCAATGCAAAAGTCGCAGCGGCCGTCGCTGACTTCCTTAGCCAGGCCTCCACCCCTAGAGCCGCAATTGTCCTGGATCCGGTGCTGCGTTCGAGTTCTGGTGCCGCGCTGCTCGACGAGATTGGCCTTCGCATGGTGCGGGAACGGTTGCTGGCACACGTCGGTTGGATTACACCGAATGTCGATGAGCTCTCCGTCCTCGTCGAGGAACCGTTAGCTGCGCCTGACGAAATTCCGTCCCGGGCTCTCCGGTTACAGCAACTCGCTGCACAGCTCGGCAACGACCGCCTGCGAGTGGTCGTAACCGGTGGCCACCTGGAGCAGCCTGACGACTTTTTTCTGGATTGCCTTGAACACACGAAGACCGCAGGTCAGCCCGGTGCGTGGCTGCGCGGCGAACGCGTTGAAACGACGTCAACACATGGGACAGGCTGCGCTTTTTCATCCGCCCTCGCTTGTGAGATCGTAAGCGGCTATTCGCCCCTGGAGGCAGTCACCCGCGCGAAGGCCTGGGTTACAAGCGCCCTTCGCCATGCGTACCCCATTGGCTCAGGGAAGGGCCCCATGCATCACTTCTTCGCGTGCTGGTGAAGGATCGCTAGGCCGGGTGGACGGGATGATCGACCTCGTCCATGAACAGCAGGTCGACAGCTGAAGGATGGGTCGATCGGTAGAGTTCAAGATCTTCCTGACGGACGATAAAGCGGCGGATATAGCGCAGAGGTTCCTCGGCGGCGACCATTTCCCGAAGGTGATAGCGCCATGAATCGTCCTTGAGGGTGCGCCTGGTAAATGCCTTGCGCGTGACGGTGATCACTTCGCCCTGCTTATTTTTGCGTGTATACGACGCAGTCGGGACAATGAAGCTGATCTGTGCGCCGGGCTTCCAGAAAGACTGTGCGAAATCATGCGAGAACAATAGAGCGTAATAGCGTTTTCCGGTGGCAATATGCGATAGCGCCACCTCGAAGCTGAGCCATTCCTCATCTAGGGATTTGCGGTACCATTTGCGAAACTGGAAGCCGTTGGCCCTCGCCTGCAGTAGGAGAAGATAGAGCATTTCCTGCCGAGTCATTGCTTGCATGACACCCCGGGACGGGCCACAGGCGCTAATCCAGTCGCAGTGGCCGCTGCACACACCTTTTCAAACGAAGGCGTCGCCGTCAACAGGCAAGTAGTCATAGCGGTACCCCGCCTCCCTTTTGTTTGTCTGGCCGGTTAAACTGGGCTTCAGCGAAAAAGGGAACAGATGCATGGGTTTAAACCTCCAGAAGCACATGGGAAGTGCGAATACAACCGCTCATGGGAAGCGCGAACCCGCGGGACAGGCAGTCGCGCGGGTTGTGTCCCTTGCTTTGAAGATGCGCGTGATCGGTCAAGCCCTAATCGCCACCATGCTGATTGCTCCTGCGGCCGATGCGACCACATCAAATGTAACTACTGCCCCGCTCAATCGCGACCCATCGGTCAGGGCTGCCTACGATCGTTTTTATATTCTGGATTACGCAGGGGCCCTTGAACGATTTCAGAAAATTGCCGCCGATCATCCTGATGATCCAATCGCCACCGGCTATGTACTCGATGCAGTTCTCTTTGGCGAACTCTACCGTCTCGACCTGCTCGACACCACGCTCTACGCACATGACGGTTTCCTGAGTGGCAAGCACCCTGTCGAAGAAAACAGGCAGGTAACGGCGCAGATCTCTCAGCTCTCCGACAAAATGATCGCCCAGGCAGACAGCGTTCTCAATAAAGATTCGAAAAATGTAAATGCTCTTTATGCGCGCAGCTGGGCGCGTAGTATGAAGTCGATTTACATGGGCCTGGTGCAGCACAGCTTTATCGGTGCTCTTCACCTGGCAGTGCAGTCGCGCAGTGACAGTGACAAAATCCTGCAGATCGATCCGAACTATGTCGACGCGGACCTGGTCGTTGGAGTGCATCAGTACGTCGTTGGCTCGCTGAGCTTTCCGGTAAAGATGATGGCCGGCGTGGTCGGCGAAGGTGGTTCGAAACAGAAAGGTCTTGCCCTTTTACGCGAGGCGGGAGACCACGGCGTCATCACCAGTGTCGAAGCGCGGACCGCGCTCATGCTGTTCCTTCGGCGGGAAGCCAGGTACGCAGAGGCGACACAGGTTGCAATAGGTCTCAAAAATCAGTACCCGCGCGATTTTCTATTCTGGCTTGAAGAGGCGAACCTGCTCAAGGATTCCGGCGATGCTAAGCAGGCGATCGCGCACTACCGAGCCACACTGGACCAGGCGAAAAAGCCGGGCTACTTTCCGAATGCCCATCTTGAACTGGCCTGGTATGGGCTGGCCGACACGTTGCGAGGCCAGCGGGAGCTGCCGGAATCGGCTGCGGCCTTTGAGCAGGTTTCCCAGCAGCCAACAGCCACTCCGGATCTCAAGCGCCGCGCCCAGCTGGCAGCAGGCGAGGCCTACGATCAGCTGCACCAGCGAGACAAGGCGACCGCCCAGTATGACGCGGTGCTCCGCGAAGGAAGCGACTCTCCGCAGGCGTCCGACGCACGGAAGTTTCTGAAATCCCCGTTCTCGGAGCATTGATGCGGCCCGGCAGCGGCTGGTATTGGAACCGTGCCTCGTGGAGTCGCGTATTACTATGCCAGTAGCTGGTTTCACATGGAGGAATTATGCCTATCTACTGCTCTCAATGCGGTAAGGAAAGCGTCGAAGATGCCCGCTTCTGTTCGGCCTGCGGACGGCCGCTGGCTCCCGGTGCGACCGCATATGGCGCTGGCCCCGGCGTATTTTCAGGTTCTGTCTTCCGCACCCTGATGCGACCGCGGGCAGGCCGAAAAGTCGCCGGCGTGTGCCAGGGACTCGCCAATCACTATGGCTGGGATGTCACGGTTGTCAGGATCGTCATGGTGCTGCTCGCTATCTTTGGATTCCCCATCGGCCTGATCGTCTACGCACTCGTATGGCTGATTGCTCCGGAAGAAGCGCTGTCGCTCCCGGCAAGCGCGTCGTACGTGAACCAGTAAAGTTGCTTCGCGCTCGTCTGCAAGCAGGCTCGGCATCGATGCCGGACGCCTGCTCGTGGATTGAACTGCGATGAGCAGCACAGTGGCAGTGTGAAAAGATAGGAGCACTGCAGTTTAATCCAGCGTGCTCGGATCTGACATTATCTTGTTCGACTCAATCGACTATCTGCCGTCCCGCCCCTTCGGCTATACCGCAAAGCACGGCAGACTGGTCTGCGATGCGACCCACCTGGACACCCTGGCCAAGCGGTATGACACTCCTCTCTATGTCTACTCGGCGACGCAGATACTTGAACGCTTTCAGCTGTTCTCGAAGCACTTTTCAGGGACACCTCACCTGGTCTGCTATGCCGTCAAGGCCAATTCGAATATTCACCTGCTGCGGCTTCTAGCCAGGCAGGGAGCAGGTTTTGACATCGTCTCCGGTGGTGAACTTGAGCGCGTGCTGGTCGCCGACAAAAAGGCTGCGAAACGGATCGTGTTCTCCGGCGTCGGCAAAACTCATGCCGAAATCGATCTTGCGCTTAAGGCTGGTATCAGGCTCTTCAATGTCGAGAGCGACCAGGAGCTGAGGCTGATCGCCGAACGGGCCGCAAAACTGCAGAAGAGGGCCCGGATCGCCCTGCGCGTCAATCCGGATGTCTTCGCAGAGACCCATCCCTATATCTCGACGGGGCTCAGCGAACACAAGTTTGGGGTGGACATCGCGTCTGCTCTAGAGCTTTACCGTTTCGCCGCCGATTCGAAATGGCTGGAGCCGGCAGGCATCAGTGTGCACATCGGCTCACAGATCCGCAGCGCCAAGCCATTCGGCGCCGCCGTGGCCCGTGTGGCCGACTTGGTCCGTTCACTGCGCGTTGAAGATGGCATTCAGTTGAGGTCGCTCGACGCCGGCGGAGGCCTTGGCATCGAGTATTCGCTGGACAATAACAGCCATCCAGAGCAAGCCGTCAAGACTTATGCCGCTGCCATCAAGGCAGGACTGGGCGGCCTCGATGTTGAACTTCTATTGGAACCAGGCCGATTTCTCGTCGCGCAGGCCGGCGCCCTGCTGACGCAAGTTCTGTACGTGAAGCAGAATGGCGCGAAGACGTTCGTCATCACGGATGCCGGCATGAATGACCTCATTCGTCCGACGCTGTATGAGGCGCACCATGAGATTGTGCCACTTCGCCGACGCGAAGGAACACCGGCGATGACCGCGGACATTGTCGGGCCTGTGTGTGAGACAGGAGATTTTTTTGCCCGCGATCGCATCATGGCGCAGGTGCAGCCGGGCGACCTGATCGCGATTCTCGATACCGGGGCCTATGGCATGTCGCTCAGTTCCAATTACAATTCACGCGGGCGAGCTGCGGAAGTGTTGGTCGCAGGTAAGCGGGTCAAGCTGATCCGTCGTCGCGAAAGCCTCGCCGATCAGATCGCGCTCGAGCGTTAAACGGAGTCGATATGTGAAAAGCCCCGCGTATAGCGGGGCTTGTCGCAGTTAGAGGATGAAATTATTCGCGGATAGCGTGCGCGGAAGCCAGGGTGTCGGCTTCACCTGATCCGCTGTTGGCGGTCTGCGTGTTGAGCATCGCTGCCGAAGGTTTCGGATCCTGTACCGGACCCAGCCCCAGGCTGATAAGTGCACGGGAATCGGGAGTCAGCTTGGTCTGCCAGCCGTGATCTGCCTGGTACTTCAGCATCGCAGTCTCGGTATCTGCGTCCCACTGACCGCTGGGTGCGCCACTCATATACTTTTCACGAATCAATGCGGTTTGAATCTCGCTGGCCCGCGCCGGATCGATCTGGCGCTGACCTTTTGGCACCACGGGCTTGTGGGAGCGCCCCATGCGGTGCGAAATCATATGCTTCAGACTGGCGTGCGAATGGCCCGTGGTCGCGGTGTGTCGCGTACGGGCGGCAAAAGCAGGTAAAGCCGCCAGACTTAAAATCAGGACCATCGTTCGGCCCGCCGGGGAGAGGTGCATGCGGTGTGTCCTTGGATGTTGAGTTTCTAAGTCGCTCTGAAGAGCTTACTGTCTAGCCCTCGTCAACGCAACTGTAACAAACGTCCCGGTACCGTGCCTAATGCTGTTCGGGTGACGGTACCGGGCCTTGGTAGGATTACTTCAGTAACGTGTCGCTTGCTCCTACGGTAGTGTTCCGCCGATCAGCGTGCTTCCAAGGTTTGGCTGGCGTGGATCCGAGATGGAGAACACGACATCCTGTCCGGACTGCAGGCCGGAAGCGATCCGGTTGAAGTCCGCCTTGTTGTTCACCGGCATCTTGTTAATTTCATTGATGACGGCACCCTGCAGACTGATCTGCTGGCCGATTTCGTCAGCAAATGAACCCGGCTTGACCGACTGCACCAGCACTCCGTGGATGCCTTTTGAAGCGAATTGCTGCGGGATATCCACAACCGTCAGACCGAGCTTGGTCTGGCCGGCGTCGGGAGCATTCGGCGCATTCGGTTCAGAAGGAGCCGCGGCGTTGTCCGTACCGGAGAACAGCTTGTCGCGGTCCTGGATGGTGACTGTCGCTGTTTCAGACTTGCCGCTACGGGTATAGCCGAGCTTGACCGAGGTCCCCGGTTTCTTCTCGGAGATGATGGTTACCAGCTCGTCGCCATCCTTCACCGGCTTGCCATCGACCGAGGTAATGATGTCATTCGGCTTCAGACCTGCCTGGTCAGAGGGCCCCTTCGGTGTGACCGTGTTGATCATCACGCCCGATTTGAAGTTGTAGACACGGCTTACCGCGCTCGACATGGCCGGCTGGAAGGTGATGCCGATTGAACCACGGGTAACCTTATGCGAGGGTCCGATGAGATCGTTGTAGGTATTGATTACCGTGTTGGACGGCATCGCGAAACCTATGCCTTCATAGCCTGCTGACTGCGTGAAGATGGCCGTGTTTACACCAACCACCTGGCCTGCCATGTTCAGCAGCGGACCGCCCGAGTTACCGGGATTGATCGCGGCATCTGTCTGGATGAAGTGCTGGAACTGGCCCTTGGCGCCAGGCTGAATGGTCCGGTTCTTCGCCGAAACGATGCCGGCCGTGACTGTCTTTGACAGGCTGAACGGACTGCCGATCGCGACCACCCAGTCACCCACCTGTGCTCCGTCGGAATTACCGAGTTTGACCGTGGGAAGAGGGGTCGTGGTTTCAATCTTGATGACCGCGATATCGGTCGCCGGATCGACGCCGACCACCTTGGCGGGACGGCCAAGATCGGAGTTCGAATCGGAATCGGTCGACAGTTTCACGTAAATTTTGTCGGCCTTATCCACCACGTGGTTGTTGGTGATGATGTAGCCGCGCGGATCGACGATGAAGCCGGAGCCGAGTGCTTCGCGCACCTGGCCGTCCTCTCCCGGACCCTCGGCCTGGGGACCGCCGAAGAAGTGGTTGAAGAAGTCCTGGAAGTTCTGATCGCCGCCCGGACCCTGGGGTGTCGCACCGCCACCGCCACCCTGGCCCTGGTCTTCCTGGTCACCCTGGTCGTCATCCGGACCGGCCTGAGGGTTGGATGGGATCATCTTGCGCATTTTGGACTTGGAAGTCTGCTTGGGAAGAGTTTCGGTGCTTATGTTCACAACAGCCGGACCGACTTCTTTGGCGATCTTCGAAAACTGGTTCGACAGGTCGACTGGATTAGGGATCGTCAACGGCGTGGCGTCGGAACTGTTGACCTGCCCCTCGCTTCCATGAACGCCATGTGCAGATACGGAGCCGATGAGGATGCCGGCAGAAAGGGTCGCGAGGATCGCGAAGGTCGGGGCGAGACGGCGCAGTTTCAACCGTTCAACAAGCGAATTCATTCTAGGATCTAACCTCATTTTTCTTTATTCCGTTTCTTCTGGACCACTTTGCTCGATCAAGACCGGGTGTCCCGGACGCTGTCCACACCCGTACTGAATGCTGCAGTGCTGCGGTTTGTACTTCCAATTTCCCAGTATATCGACAACCACCTGCGTCATCGACCAGCGGAGCCGGACTGTGAGGCAGCTGTACGCCGCGTTTCACCAATAGACGTGCGTTGCCCTAAAGCGTCACCAACCATTTAGACGCGTCTCAGCGTCAACTGTCACTCGAAAACATTGCCGAAGTTCAGACACTTTCATGGGAAGTGGCTGCAACCGGGGTGGAGAGCAGCTCTGTGAAAGCGATTCCGCTTAACACCAATAGCGCACCAAGGGCCGCACGTGCATGCAGGCGCTCACCAAGAACCAGAAACGAGGTTGCCCACGCGAACACTGGCTCGAGCGTCAGGATGAGCGCTGTATGCGTCGCAGGCAGGTGCTGCTGTGCCCACGACTGGATCGTGAATGCTGCCGCCGTCGCGAGTATCGAAGCAATCAGCAGTGCGGCTACAAGTCGTGTCGTGACGTGCAGGTAGAGATGGCCGTCCAGCGGCAGCGTCACGACCATGAACAATGCGCAGAAGCCGATCTGCAGCGTAGCCAGCTGCGGCAGGTCGATGCGGGACGAAGTATGCGCCAGCGCAATGCAGTGCAGGGCAAAACCAATGGCGCAGCCCAGAGTCAGCATGTCGCCCAGGTTGATGCCGGAAACAAAACTCTTTCCCGCCTGAGCTGGCGTAGTCAGCAGGACGATCCCGCCAAAGGCCAGGAAAGCACCTGCCCAGGCGTTCCATCGCGGTGCGCGGGCTCCTTTGCTGCGCAATCCGGGAATAGCAGACAGCAGAGGCACCAGCACGACCACCATACCGGTAATGAACGCCGACTTTGATGGGGTGGTCCGAGCCAGGCCCGCGGTCTGGAACTGATATCCCGCGGCGAGGCATGCGCCGACGATCGCGCCGGCTGCAAGAGACGCGCGCGTGATGTGCTTCAGGTGCTGACGATACACAATTGCCAGGCAAATAAACGCGAGCGCCATCCTGAGCAGGTTGAACACCAGCGGCGACGCGTCGTTGAGCGCGTCCTTGACCAGCACGAAGGTCGACCCCCACAGCGCCGCGACTGCCAGCAGGAGCAGGTGTGCTTTCATGCTCTGTGACGATTGCGTCGCCGTCACGGTGCCGATTTCTTCTGCACAACCGGTCGGAGATACACAGTCTTTCCGCCAACCACTGTCCGCAGTACCTGGGTATTCAAAATTTCAGGTGCGGGGATTGCCATCAGGTTGCGATCGACGATAGTCAGGTCCGCGACGAACCCCGGGAGCAGCTTGCCCTTGTAGGATTCGGCAAACTCCGCATACGCCGACCCCTGGGTATAGGCGTAGATAGCCTGGCCAATGGTCAGCCGCTCGGATGGAACGTAAGTGTGCCCCGGCTGTCCCGCAACAGGTTCGTTCTGCCGGGTGACTGCCGCATAGATGCCGCGAAACGGCGTAATCGGCTCGACCGGGTAGTCCGTCCCGAACGCGAGAGGGACTTCGTGGTGCAGGAAGCTGTCCCACGCGTAGGAGTAGGGGACGCGCTTGGGGCCGAGACGGTCCTGTGCCCAGCTCATGTCGGTAAGCAGGTGGTTGGGCTGCATGGAAGCGATGACGCCAAGGTCGTGATATCGCCGGAAGTCGCTGGGCCCGAGAACCTGCGAATGTTCGATCCTCGGCCGCAGCGCCTTCGCCTCAGGGTGAGCGGCTTGGGCAGCGGCAAAGGCGTTCAGGGCCATTTCGACCGCGCGATCTCCGATTGCATGAAAACCAACCTGGAAGCCCGCGGCCATGCGCTCGGTGGTCATCGTGTCCAAATTCGGCTGCTGGTAACGCGACAGGCCGGTGTTGCCGGGATCATCCGAATAAGGCGCGTTCAGCGCGGCCGTTCTCGATCCCAATGATCCATCCATGAAGCCTTTCAACATCCCCGTGTGCAGCATGCGGTCGTTCGCCGGGTGCGCTGCGCGATGTTGCTTGAGCACGTCGACCGGGTCACTGAAGGCCAGCCATTCGCTTACCCGTGCGGTCAGATTACCTTCCCGTTCGAGTGCCTCGAAGGCAAGAAAGTCTTCCCAGTCGGAGTTGTCCTGCAGCGAAGTCAGACCGTGGGCCGCTGCATCCGCCAATGCCAGTTTGAGGGCCTGTTTGCGGACTGCGGGCG
>CAZZZL010000038.1:0-46159 GCA_964658655.1 uncultured Acetobacteraceae bacterium
CACGACGATCTGCGTCTCGGGCCAATCGGCGCGCAGCTGGGGGATCGTGTCGAGCTGCATGGTGTTCGTGAAGGGGCCGTGGTCCTTCGGCGGCATGCGGTTTCTGCTGGGTGTTGCGGAGGCCGGATATTTTCCCGGTATGGTCCTGTACCTCACATATTGGTTTCCATCGCAGCAGAGGGCCCGGGCTGTTGCGCGATTCATGACGGCGACGGCTATCGCAGGAGTGGTCGGGGGTCCGCTGTCCAGCGCTCTATTGAAGTTAAATGGCCACGGGGGTCTGAAAGGCTGGCAGTGGTTGTTTCTTGCCGAAGGGCTGCCGACCATCCTGCTCGGCATCTCGGTGCTGTTCGTCTTGAAGGACAAACCTGAGCAGGCGCAGTGGTTGAGTTCTGACGAGAAGACATGGCTGTGTGAAGAGTTGGAGCGCGATCGCGAGGAGAGCGGCAGCGGCGGAAAATCCAGTCTAGGCGACGCCCTCAAAACGCCTGCGGTGTGGCTGCTGGCTGTCATCTTCTTTGCGAACCAGATTTGCATTTACATCGTTAACCTTTGGATGCCGCTGATCCTCAGCAATCTTGAACACGCCGATGCCAAATCTTCGATCATCGCCCGCTACGCGACCATGCCCTACGTCGCAGCGACGATTGCGATGGTGGTCATCGGGTTCACGTCGGATCGCATGAAAGAGCGGCGGTTCCACATGGCAGGCTGCATGGTGATGGCGGCGGCGGGTCTGGCATGGGCCGCCAACACTTCGAGCATTCCTGTGGCGATATGCGCCTTCTCGCTTGCAGCTGCCGGCCTGTGGAGCATCATGGGGCCTTTCTGGGCATTGCCAACCAGCCTGCTGCGCGGAACCGCGGCAGCCAGCGGCATCGCCATCATCACGACCGTCGGCAACACCGGCGGCTTCCTCGGGCCCTTTGCAACCGGCAAGCTGAAAGACATGACCCATACGTTTACCGCAGGACTCTATGCCGCCTGCGCACTGGCACTGGTGGGCGCTGCACTGAGCCTGGCGGTTAAAAGCAGGACGGACAACGCTTAGGGATCTAAGGCAATGGCTTCGTGCAGTCGAAGCGGTCGAGGTCGATGCCCAGCAGGCCTGAGCCCTTGTCGATGCGGTACATGTCGGTGTACTTGGCATGCCACTCGATATCATCCGAGTTGTACGAAATGCGGGAGTACACGACCTGTGAAGAAGCCTGGTCGGTCCCGCTGACCTGCACGATAATTTCGCCATTCATCTGGCGAAACTCGGCCTTCGTGCGGCCGTAGAACGGACTGGCCTGGTCAATGAAATGCACCAGCGTCCAGGCCAGGGGCAGGAAAGAGACGCGCGAGCGCTCTAACGGCAGAGGGAAATATTTGCGAATGCCCTCGCTCGAGGAGTCAAAGAAAGTGGCGACCATTGTCGCTTCCAGTTCAATCAACTCGCTGCGCCCGATGTTCGTCAGGCGGATGAGCAGCGCCGGCTTTTCATTGGTGCGCATAGCCGCTTTCCTGCTGAAGCGGATGCGCGCGATGGGACGTGCGAAGCGTGCGAACAAGAGTCCCGTGACCAGTGAATAGCCGAACAGTCCAAAGAAGGATTCGACCGTGACCAGCAGGTTCGAACGCAGACCGACCGGCACAATGTTGCCGTAGCCAATGGTGGCGAAGGTGTGGACACTAAAAAAATAGGCGCGCCAGAAATGCCCAACCTCGGGGTCCGGTCCGTTCAACTGGAGTGCACCCGCGCCACATAAAACATAGCCGCTCGCAAAGATGAAATTGATCAGGAAAAACGAGACGACTACGCTGATCAGGAAGTGCGTCCACGACATGGTCAGAAAGGTGGCGTAACTGAATTCGTCGCGGTAGCTTTTGCGATTACTGAGTACATTGAAGGTGCCATCACGGTTGAGCAGCCGCTGGCGTTTCTGCTCCGAGAGCAGGTCCCCGATACCGAGGTCCTGACCGGAATGCACGATGCGCTCGGCAACACCGCGCCCGTCGATATTGGGATCCATGGCTACACCCGGCCTGTCGAAACGCTCGTCGTTTTGAAGGTGCAGGGGCCGGCCTGCGACGGGACAATCAGCGGTGCGTCATGCATGCAGGCTAGTGTAAACCGAGGCTGGCCCACGCGCGATGAACACGCTCGCGAGTGGGCCTGTACCTCTTCGCAGGGACCCCGACCGATGATATGTTTCGATATGCGCGCCTCTGCCCTGCTTGCTCTCGCCCTGCTGTCTACAGCTCTGCCCATCACTGCTGCCAACCAGGAACCGCATGGTGTTTCGACCGGAAGCGATGGGACGGTCCAGTTGCTGGAGAAGCTTGCGAATGCGCCCGGGCCTCCCGGTGCCGAAGAGCCGGTTCGCGCCATCATGGTCGACGAAATGAAGCCTTATTCCGCGCCCATCAAGTATGACGGCATGGGTTCGGTGATCGCGCAGCAGGGCACCAGTGGTCCGCGCATCATGATCGACGCGCATATGGACGAGCTTGGCGGCATGGTGAGACGCATTGCCCCGAACGGCCTGCTCACCATGCAGATGCTCGGGGGCTGGCTGGACCAGGCGCTGGTCGATCAGCGCTGGATCATCCTCGGGTCCAAGGGGCCGGTGCAGGCCGTCACCGGTATCCGCGATATCCACGTGGTGCCGGTAGACGAGCGCAGCAAACTTTACCCGCGCGATTCCCTGTTCCTCGACATCGGCGCGAAAGACGCAGCGGCTGCAGCAGCGATGGGGGTCGAGCCGGGAGACCCGGTGGTGCCGGACTCCCCGTTCGTCGTAATGAATGGTTCGGACAATTATCTCGGCAAGGCATGGGACGATCGCATTGGCTGCGCCGTGGTCATCGAAGCGATGAAGCGAACGGCAAAGCTGCCGCATGCGAGCCAGCTTTTCTATGTCGCGACAACGCAGGAGGAGATCGGCCTGCGCGGTTCGAAAACGGCCGCCGATGTCGTCAAGCCCGACATCGGTATTGCGCTCGAAGGGGGCATTACCGGCGACGTCTTCGCCGGCCACCCGGATGAAACACAGGCGAAGCTCGGCGGGGGTCCCGGGCTGTTTCTCTACGACTCGAGCACACTGCCGAATCGGAAACTGGTGGCGCTGGTGAAGAAGACTGCGGCGGAAAAGAACATCCCGCTGCAGCTAGACCTGGTGCAGGGCTACGGCGACGACTCGGCAAGTATGCAGGAAAGCAATGGCGGCGTGCCGACAGTAAACCTCGTGGTGCCGGTGCGCTATACGCATGCACACAACGGGATCGTGAATCGGAAGGATTTCGACCAGATGGTCGAACTGCTTGTCGACGTACTGACGGGGCTCGATGCGAAGTCGGTTGAGGAATTGCGCGACTTCACACCGGGCCGGTAGAGACTGGGCCGCTAAACGCGCTCTCCCTGTAAAAAACAAGTCTTCAGTATTTCTTGAAGTTCACTTCGACGTGAAGCGAAACATCAACCGGCTGGCCATCGTGCATTGCCGGTTTGAAGCGGTACTGTTTCACAGCCGCGATCGCAGATTTGTCGAATTTCGGTGCCAGGCTGCGAACGACTTCGACGTGGTTCGGCAGACCCTTTTTATCGACGACCATTTCCACAACAACGACACCTTCAAAATGCGTCGGCTGCTCTTTCGGGGACGGAAAGTTTGGGTCAACTGAGTAGATCAACTGTGGGGCCGATACGCTACCACCAACTTTGTAAACCTGCGCGCTATCCAAGTGCGCAGCGGCCGTATCTGCCTGATCCACGTGAACGCTCAATGCAACCGCGGAGACAGCACAGCCTCCTGCAATCGCTATCGCTGCAACTGTCATCGCAGCTTTCTTCCCCCAGCCCAATGCAACGCGATTATTCCTTAAATGCATGACTCGCTCCTCCAGGATGTTGGCGTCAAAGATACCGACGGCGTGAATGTTTGGCCCCTCAAACGGAGCGCGGACGCGACTTGCCAGCCGCAGAAGGGCACCAGCGTACAGTGTCGATTGCATTACAGATTCGGCCACCATCTGGTCGCAGGCTACCTCGCGCATCTGGGCAATCCGCGCTTTCAGCATGACGGTGACTGGATGCCAGGCGATCGGGAGGGCCAGGCATTCGTACAGCAGGTTCAGCAGGTAATCATGCCTGGCGATGTGCGCGCATTCATGAGCCAGCGCGGCCAGCAATTTCTCGTCGGTCGTGTCCTCAAGAAAATGCGACGGCAGCAGGAGGACAGGCCGGTGGCAGCCGATTACCGCGGGGCCGCTGATCGCCGGCGAGGTCCCGAGTTCGGCATCCGTTATGGAGAAGATTGCCCGGCAGCGCTGCCAAATCCGGGTCTGCGCTGGTGACATCGTCACCGGCTCCGACGCGCGTGAAAGCTTCCGTGTCTGCAGAACTCCGACCAGCAAGCGCAGGATCGCGAACGAGACCAGCGCGAGGTACAGGCCGGCGAGTGCGTCCATCCACGAGTGCGACAGCGAGAGCACGCCATGCTCGAACAGATGTTGGGGCGGTGGCGCGTCGGGGCCTGCGATAAGCAAGCGCACGCCCGCTGTGCCGATAGGGTTGGAGACGAGGGCCCAGCCGCTGCTGATGGCCACTGCCGGCATGATCACGGCTAGAAGCAGCGTCGCCACCCGGATACCGTGCAGCACCCGGGGATGCACCGCCCGGCAAAGCCGGCTCAACAGCCAGCCTGCGCCTGCAATCAACGGCACCTGCCACAGGACATTCAGGGCGTAGGTGAGCAGCAGATTCATCGGGTCTTCCCCTTCGCGGCTTCGATGCCGGCGGAGTACTCGCTCAGGCTGCGGGATAATTCGGCGATACGCTCCGGGTCCACCTGCCGCGCCTTGATGAGGCTCATCACCAATGCTTCCGACGAGCCGCCGAACATTTTTTCGACCAGATCTTTGACCAGTCCGAGCATAGCTTTGTCCCTGGATGCGGCGGCCCGGTAGGTGAAGGCGCGTCCCTTCAGGGTCCGCTTCACCTTGCCCTTCTGCTCAAGGTTATTGAGCACGGTCTGGACCGTGGTGTACGCAAGCGGCGGGTCGGACGGCAGCTTCACCTGGACGTCCTGCACGTTGCCAGGGCCGTGCTCCCACAGCACCTGCATGACTTCAAGTTCAAGCGGGGTATATGTGGCGACACCTTTTCGACGACCTGTCACTGCTTCTCCTATTTCGATAGGAGAGTAAAGCATGACTACCCGGGTTGGCAACTATTAAAATAGGAGATGCTCAGCCGAAGAACGTCGGGTGAGGGCGCTTCAGTGACTCCGGCCCCTATTGAAGCGCTGCGTCTTTCCTGAAGGTGACGATCAGGTCAACGACATGTGTGTCTTCATGCTCGTACTGTTTGTAACCGGCCGAGTAGCCGTCGAATGCATGCAGCGTGGCTTTATTCCTGACAAGAAAGTTGTTGGTGTAGCTCTCGTCGTAGGGGTCGCCGGTGCTCATCTTCCAGACCTGCAGGTACTGCGCGCGCTGCGTATCTGTGACGTTGGCCAGTTCGACTTTGCCGAGGCGGAACTGCTCGCCCGGCGTGACATCAATCGCGTAGCTGGCTACATGGGTTGCCGCATCGAGTGTTGGAACGGCGGCAATCTTCGCGCGGATGTAGCCCTTGTTGCGGTAGGGACTTGAGATGGAGAGAAGGGTCCGCCGCAGCAGTTCCTGGTTCGCGACGTCGCCCGTTTTGAGGACAGCCTTCTTCTGAAATTCTTCCTGCGACATGAGCACGGAGCCGGCCAGGGTCAGCCTGCCAATCCGATACTGGCCGCCTTCGTCAATTGTCGCAGTCATGGGGACGGATACTTTGTCAGGTGTAAGCGATGGCGCGAGGGCATTGATTTTTGTGACCCTGGCATCGAGATATCCCTGGTTCCGGTAGACATTCAGGATCGCGGCGGTCAGCGTATCGGCGCTGGTCGCGAGGCTGTATTCCTGGCCGGCGGCAGCCTGCACAATCGGGGCAAGCTTTGCAGCCTGGTCCGGCGATGCACCGTCGAGTGTGAGCGTCGAAAGGACGACGGCCGGTGAGGCAAGGCGGAAACTCTCCGCGACGGGCTGGTTCGTCTTGAGGTCGACGACGGGGACAAGGTCAACTTTCGCGTCCAGGTGCTGCTCGGTTGCCATGGCGGTGAGTGCGTCGCTCACCTGCTGTTCAAGCCCGCTGCCCGCGATCAGCTTGCCGTTGTAGAGCGGCACCCGCGCGTGTAGAAGACTGTTGATGTCAGAAGGAGCGAGCCATGCAAAGTTGTCGAAGCGGGCGGGGAGCAACCCGGTGGCCGGCTCGATCTGGAAGGAGAGGGTCTGGCCGTCCAGCTTGTAACCGATGTGTGCAAACAGGCCGGTCTGGCTGAGCTTCTGGGCGGCGGCCTGCAGGTCTGCAGCCGACGCCTGGCCGGACGGGGTGAGACCGCTGGCTGCGAGCAGGTCCGCTTGCGACGAGGCGGTGTAGCCGGAAAACGTCACGGCTTTGAAGGAATATTTCTGGGCAGACGCAGACAGAGTTGCCAGGCAGAGAAGTGCAAAAGCGCCGCAGCGCGAAAAGAGCATACCGGCAAAGTACGATATTGTGCGGTCGCTGGCTACAGAATTTCGGTAATCCTATGCTGGTGGCGATGAAAGAAATTTCAACATATGCTGCCGGCGTGGATTGTGTCATGCGGGCCCTCGGCTAGGATATTGAGAACCAAGGAGTGCTGCCGATGCCTGAGCCTTTGTTAATTGCGAAAAGTTCGGAAGAACTACTGCTCCTGCCCGCGATGGCTAACCGCCATGGGCTGGTTGCCGGCGCCACCGGTACGGGCAAGACCGTCACGCTGCAGGTGATGGCTGAAGCGTTCAGCCGTATTGGTGTGCCGGTGTTTGCGGCCGATGTGAAGGGCGACCTTTCCGGCATCAGCATGCCCGGCAAAGACAGTCCCAAGCTGCAGGCACGCATCACGCAGCTGGGGCTGACGGATTTCGGTTTTGCAGGCTGCCCTGTCACTTTCTGGGATGTCTTCGGCAAGCAGGGGCATCCGGTACGCGCGACAGTTTCGGAGCTGGGGCCGCTGCTGTTGAGCCGCATCCTGAACCTCAACGACACGCAGACCAGCGTGCTTTCGCTCGTCTTCAAAATTGCCGATGACCATGGGCTGCTGCTGCTCGATTTGAAAGACCTGCAGGCGATGCTGCAGCACGTCGGCACCGAGGCAAAGCAGTACCAGGTGGAATACGGCAACATCTCTGCTGCGAGCATCGGCGCTATTCAGCGCGGGCTGGTGGCACTCGGCGAGCAGGGGGGCGACATTTTCCTGGGCGAGCCGGCGCTGAATCTCGATGACCTGCTGCAGACGGACGCCCAGGGTCGCGGCGTCATCAACCTGCTCGCCGCCGACAAGCTGATGCAGTCGCCGAACCTGTACGCGACACTGCTGCTGTGGCTGTTGTCGGAGCTGTACGAGAAACTGCCGGAAGCGGGCGATCTCGACAAGCCGAAACTGGTCTTCTTCTTCGACGAGGCGCACCTGCTCTTCAATGATCTGCCGTCGACGTTGCAAAGCAAGATTGAGCAGGTCACCCGGCTGATCCGGTCCAAGGCTGTCGGGGTTTACTTCGTGACGCAGAACCCGATCGATGTGCCTGACGTCGTGCTTGGGCAGCTTGGCAACCGCGTGCAGCATGCCCTGCGGGCGTTTACGCCGCGGGATCAGAAGGCGGTGAAGGCCGCGGCCGATACGTTTCGCGGCAATCCAAAACTCGATGTCGCGACAGTCATCACGCAGCTAGAGGTCGGCGAGGCACTGGTTTCATTTCTGGACGAGAAGGGTACGCCCGGCGTCGTCGAACGGGCGCTGGTGTGCCCGCCGCACAGCCAGATCGGGCCGATCACGCCGGAGCAACGGCAGGAGTTGATGAAGACTTCGCTGGTCGCCGGTGTGTATGAGCAGGCGGTCGATCGCGAGTCAGCCTACGAGGTACTGAAAGGCCGGGTGGCCGCGGCGGTGACGACGCCGGGTCCGCGGCCGCTTCCAACCGACCGGACAGTTTCGTCGGCGCCGGCGCCATCAGGCGGCATGCTGCAGGAAATTGGCGGGGTGCTGGGGACGGTATTCGGCGGGACTGTCGGGCCGAGGGGTGGTCGGACGCCGTCGGTCGCGCAGGCCATGATGACGAGCGCGGCGCGATCGATGGGGACGCAGGTCGGGCGGCAATTGATCCGCGGTGTGCTCGGTTCGCTGATGGGTGGGAAGCGGTAGCCACGGGTGCCCATCTGTCAATGAGTATTCGGGTATGCAAGGCTGTAGCCGCCGGGCGGGTCTGGGCAGACTTTTGAGAAGTGGTCAGCGCCTGAGACGAACCGCCTGAGCAACTTCTGTTTCATTCGGCAATTCTCTAGCAGAAGGCAGCGGTCGCTCTCAGAAATCTGCACTCCGAGAGAACACGCCATCTATCTGCTAGCATCGGTAGTGAATGAATCAAAGTAAATTGCAACTGATCCCGCTTGGCGGGCTGGGCGAATTTGGCATGAATTGCATGGCCATTCGCTGGCAGGATGACATCTTCGTGATCGACGCGGGGCTCATGTTCCCGGAAAGCGAATTGCTTGGCGTCGACATCGTGGTTCCCGACATCAGTTACCTGGTCGAGAATAAGGACAAGATTCGTGGCATCGTACTGACCCACGGCCATGAAGATCACATTGGCGGTCTGCCGTGGATTCTCAGCGAGATCAAAGTACCGGTCTATGGCACCGAGTTCACCCTCGCTTACGTTGAAGGCAAGCTCGAAGAGCATCGCCTGCTGGACGAGATTGAACTGATCGAGATTACGCCGGGGCAGAAATTCCAGCTCGGCATCTTCTCGATCGAGCCGATCCGCGTCACACATTCGCTGGTCGATTGTGTTGCCCTGGCCGTCGAAACACCGGTCGGCGTCATCATTCACACCGGCGACTTCAAGATCGATCTTTCACCACCGGACGGCAAAGCCTTCGACCTGCACAAGTTTGCCGAGTATGGCAAAAAGGGTGTTCTGGCCCTGCTGCAGGATTCGACCAACGTCGATCGTCCCGGCTATACGCCGAGCGAATGGGCAGTACGGCCGCGGCTCGACGAGATTTTTGCGCGCACACCGCGACGCCTGTTCTTCAGCTGCTTCTCATCGTCCATTTACCGCATCCGGATGGCTCTCGAACTCGCCGCCGCGCATGGCCGCAAGGTGTCCATTGTCGGCCGTTCGATGCTTGAGTCTTCCGAGATTGCGCAAGACTTCGGGTATCTGAAGATTGGCCAGGGCCTGCTGATCCATCCGGGCCAGATCCGCGACTTCGCACCTGAAAAGGTCTGTGTGTTGATCAGCGGTACGCAGGGTGAGCCGATGTCGGCGCTCTCCCGCGCAGCCGTCGATAACCACAAGCACGCAAAGATCGAAAAGGGCGATACAGTTGTCCTCAGCTCGCGCGTCATTCCCGGCAACGAGAAGAGCATCTATCGCGTGATCGATCACCTGTGCCGTCGCGACGCCAACGTCATTTATGACGATGGCACCGCGGGGCTGATCCACGTGAGCGGTCATGGCAGCCAGGAAGAATTGCGCCTGATGATCAACCTCATCCGGCCGAAGTTCTTTATTCCTGTCCACGGCGATTATCGGCACCTGCAACGTCACGCAAAGCTGGCGATGGAAGTTGGCGCGTCCGAAGCCGCGATCATGCTGGAGGATGGCGACATCCTGGAACTCGACCAGAAGACGGCCAAGAAGAATGGTAAAGTTACGGCTGGCCGTGTCTGCATTGATGCGGGCGCAACGGTAGATGTGGCCGATGATGTCGTCATCCGCGACCGCCAGCACCTGGGCGAAGGCGGACTGGTGATGGCAATCGTTACCATCAACAAGTTGACCGGCAAGGTTGAGAAAGCACCGGAGCTGATCACGCGCGGCTTCGTCGAAGGCGACATGGCCCTGGCCAAGCAGGCGCAGGAGATCGTCGTCCGTACGCTCGACGAGTCCAGTGCGGAAGAGAAAGCCGACCCCGGTGTCATTCGCGAGAAAGTGCGGACGGACCTGAAGCGCTACATCCAGAAAAAGTCAGCACGGCGTCCGATGATCATGCCGGTGATCCTGGAAGTCTGAGACCGCCTCCGGCGGCGGGCGATATTCGCCGTATGGCCTTGATTTCAAAACAGAGGGATAACGCTAACCTCTATTTTGTAACGGGGTCGTATGGTGATTGGCGACCCGTGGCACTGCTGAGTCGCTGATCAGAACTACTTTTCGCGGGCAAACATACGGGGCCAGCGAGAATCTCATCTAGCCAATGCCCGACGCGAACCAAACCATCCAGCTGGCTGACATCCGTGCCGCCCAGGCGCGTGTTGCCGATGTGTGTGCGCGCACGCCGCTGATCAAGCTTGAAGGAGCGGGGGATAATTCCTTCGAGCTCTTCGCCAAGGCTGAAAGTTTTCAGCCGATCGGCAGCTTCAAGCTGCGCGGCGCCTACAACAAGATTTCCCAGCTGACCGGTGAGCAGAAGGCGCGGGGTGTCGTCGCTTACTCAAGCGGCAATCATGCACAGGGCGTGGCTTTTGCTGCGCGGGCGCTGGGCATCAAAGCCGTGGTCGTCATGCCGTCAAATGCGCCGGAAATCAAGCGGAAAGGTGCGGAGTCGCTGGGTGCCGAGGTGGTGATTGTCGGTGTTTCCAGCGCAGAGCGGCAGCAGAGAGCCGAGGAACTGGCGGCAGAGTTTGGTTACTCGATTATCCCGCCTTATGACGATCCGCAGATCATCGCGGGACAAGCGACGTGCGGCGCCGAGATCGTGGAAGACTTACCCGACGTCGACCTGATCCTGACGCCGATCGGCGGTGGAGGTCTGATCAGCGGGGTCGCTGCGGCAGCGAAGCTTCTCAAGCCGGGCGTCAAGGTATATGGCGTGGAGCCGGAGCTTGCAGGGGATGCGGCGGAAAGCTTCGCAGCTGGCAGGATCATCCGTTATGCCGCAGAACAGACCAGCCGCACGATGGCCGACGGACTGCGCACGCAATCGGTGGGTGCGCTGAATTTCATGCATATCCAGGAGTTTGTGGATGGCGTGATCCGCATCAACGAAGACGAAATCGTAGCGGCCATGAAACAGCTGCTGCTGCATTGGCGACTGGTCGTCGAACCCAGCGGTGCAGTCACGACTGCAGCGGCACTTTTCAGACACGCCGAGCTGCCGCCGTTCCGGAAAGCCGTGGTTGTGGTGAGCGGCGGCAACATGGAGCCTTCGCTCCTGAAAAGCCTTCTGTAGCGGTCAGTCTGGAAGCTTCCAAGGCGCGGTATTCTGTGGAAGTGAACACCCCGCGTCTGCCCGCTATGCGCTCCCTGATTGGTCTGACTTTTGTTGTTTTCGGAATGTCTCTACCTACACCTGCAGCCGATAAGCCGCCGTCCGGTGATATGGCGACAGTCATTGTGGTGACCAACATTTACGTTGGCGCGGATACATCGTCCAACCGGCTGGACCAGATGACACCGGGACGTGAGTTGCTGGTGGTCGAGCACAATGGCAAGTGGGTCCGCGTATTTGCCAATACCGATTCCCTGGCAAACCACGATTCAGACGCACCGACGCTTGAAGCTGATACGCGCACGCCGCCTGTCTCCGGCTGGATTGAGGACAAGGGACTTGTCTCGACCAAGACGCCGAAGGGCGCCGAGATCCTGTATGGAGTTGCTGTCACGGCCGAGCACGACGCCAGCGAACTCCATGGGCCGCAGCGGGCGGCACAGGATGCGCGGCTGCTTTACCAGAGAGTGGCGCTCATGTTTCCGCAGTCACCGCTGGCTCCGGAAGCGGCATGGCGCGCGGCGGATATCAAATGGCAGCTCGACAAGGCTGATATATCGTCACTGCCCTCTGCTCATGAGAAGGAAAACTACCTGCGGCCAACCATCAATGAGGACGAGATGCACCGGCTGGAGAAGCGGTATCCCAACTCGCGGTGGTCGGACCTGGCGGCGTGGGACATGATTGACAACAAGGTGTGCGGGGACTGGCAGGGTTCGACGAAGTGCCCGGAAAAGGAGTCGGAGATTTACGAGAAATATGCCGACCAGCGGCCCGATTCGTCGAAGGCTCCGCAGGCTTTGTACGAGGCTGCGTATCGCATGGCGGCGGCCGGCGACATTTATGCCGGCAGTGATGACCGCAAGAAGGCGGACATGGCACGCGGGAAGGCCGCGAACATCGCGAACAAGTTAGAGAGTAAGTACCCCCAGTCGGAATATGCCGATCGGGTCGCGGGTCTGATATACAAAGTTGAGCAGTCGATACCGATCTACGGCAGCAGCAACGCTTCGACGGAATAGATCGGCCTGGCCCAGCGGCGTCCGTGGTAATTTCACGCCGAAGGCGTAGTTGCCCATACGGCGAATGCCCTGGAGAGATATTTTTGACGGATTACATCATTTCTGTTGTGCTTGGCATCGTTGAAGGACTGACGGAGTTTTTGCCGGTCAGCTCGACTGCTCATCTCCGTATCGCGGAAGCGCTGCTGCACATTCCACTCGCTGACCCGTTCTGGAAGATGTACACCATCGTGATCCAGCTGGGTGCAATCCTAGCGCTGCTGCTGCTGTTCACCGGACGCATACTGGAGTTCATCCGCACTTTTCCAAATGGCGAGAAGGGTGAGCGGACGCTGTTCAATCATCCGATCACGCTGACGTTTGTCGCCTTTGTGGTGACGTCTGCATTGTCCTTGCCGTTGATCAAGCTGATCGGAAAAAACCTCGAGAGTCTTCACGTGATGGCGCTCGCCTTGCTGCTTGGCGGCATCATCATGTGGGTGGTGGACGCACTCAGCGTAAGGCGTACACCGACGACCCAGCACGTCGAGGAAATGACATTTCTACAGGCTGTCTGGATTGGCTTCTGCCAGATGTTTTCCGCGGTTTTCCCGGGTGTTTCGCGCTCAATGTCGACCATCGCGGCCGGGCAGCTGGCAGGGATGTCGCGCACGACAGCACTCGAGTTCAGCTTCCTGCTTTCGATTCCGACCATGATTGCAGCGACGGGCTACTCGCTGCTGAAAGTTTTCCATCCAGGCAAGCATGCCGATCCGACGGAGGTACTGACGCCGCTCGTGATGACGACTCACAACTGGATCGTGCTGGCGATCGGCATGATCGTGTCATTCGGCGTGGCGCTGGCTGTCGTCGAGTGGTTCCTGCAATGGGTGCGGCGGCACGGCTTCGTCGTTTTCGCGGTGTATCGGATTCTGCTGGCTGTGATCCTGCTTGTTTTCGGCGCGAGAATCTTCAAGCACATGGGGCTGTAGGTGCTCAGGTAAGCAAACTGTCCGTTATGCCCTGCTGCGAAAGCAAGGCGACCGCTTTCCTATCGAAAGATTCGAGCGTTTCTGCGCCCAACGAGTTTCCCTCGTTAGCGATCAGTGCATCGGCGAAATTGCCGCCGGCTTTGAGGATGGCCAGTCGAGCCTCGACTGCAGGCCGGTTCACGGGGACATTCACAACAGTAAGCCGAACCGCGATTGGAGACGATTTTATCCCGGGAGCGGGTCGACCAGGGTGGGCTGGCTTACCTCCAGTGTGTGATTGGTTCCAAGTAAAGTGCCTTACTTGCGAGGGTGATGGAGGGCGTCCGGTGGCAAGCTCGGTTCGGCATGGGATTCATGCCCCGGTTTACGCAGTTTCTTGGGATAATAGCCTTGCTCTGGTGTCTGGATCGCTCAAGGTTTCCCGTTGGGAGATGAGCGCCGCGTTATGTCCATATGAGCACACGCGCCAATATAAGTTCGCCATTCAAAGCCACCCCCGGTTTTAAGCCTGTGCCGCTGCACCTCGCGTTTACGCCCACCAAGAACCGCCGGTTGAATGAGCTGGTCGGCGTCATCCTGCTGGTGTCAGCCGCGCTGTTGCTGCTCGCCCTCCTTTCCTACCACCCCACTGACCCCTCCTGGAACACGGTGACAGACGCTCCGGCAAATGGCGCCAAACACGCGCTGGTCAGGAACTGGGCGGGTGTCTTCGGCGCGAATGCAAGCGATCTTCTGCTACAGACTGAAGGCGTCGCAGCATTGCTGTTTCCCGTCCTGCTCGGATCGCTCGGATGGACGTGGCTGCGCTCGCGGGCTGCCGGGTCACCCTGGGCCAAGCTGAGCGGGGTGGCCCTGTACCTGGTGTTTGCGCCGGCTCTTTTCGGGCTGATGCCGGGCAAACTCCACTGGATGGGCGCGGTGCCGATTGAAGGACTTACCGGACGGCTGGTGGTCGACCTGCTGGCGGGCTATCTGAATTTTCCCGGTGCCTGTGTCGTGATTGTGAGTGTGCTTGCCGTGGCCGCGTACCTGTCGACCGCATTCAGCCTGACCGATCTGCGATCGTGGCTGGCGATCAAGCTTTCCTACTGGTACGCCTGGCGCGATCGCTGGATGAACTGGAAGATGGCCCGTGCCCGCCGCAAGAATCTAAAGCAGGCGCTGAAGGAGCAGAAGCAACAGCAGGCTGCGTTGGCTAAACAGCAGAAGCGGCAGCCTGACGCTCATGACGAAGCTTTTTCGGACGAAGCACATGAGCACGAGGCCCGCTCGAATATTTTTGTCACCATGTTCCGCGCGCTGACATTCAGCCGTAAAGATGCTGTCGTACAGGATGAAGACGAAGCGTTCCCGCTTTCACGCCAGGGCGGTTTTGCCGAGACAGAAGCGCCCTATGAGCAGGAAGCGCGTGACGCGTATCTTGAAACGCCGGCACCGCCGCCGACTGTCTGGGAGTCGATGCCACGCGCGAAGGTGCCCGATCCGGAACCTCCACCGCCACTGTCGATCCCGCCTGTGGCCGAGCCATATTTCGAAGAAGCTTCGGCGCAGAAGATTACGTTCAGTGAGCGAGCCGATATCGAAACCCGCTCTGTGACACTTACGCCGAAGGCTATCAGCGGCTTCCGCCTGCCGCCTTCTTCCCTGCTGCACCGCAGCGACGACGCGCCCGAAGTCCGCGAAGAAGAGCTGCGCGAAGAAGCGCGCGTCCTGGTTGAAAAATGCGAGGAGTTTGATGTAGGCGGCACAGTTACACATATCAATCCGGGCCCGGTGGTCACGACCTTCGAGTTCCGGCCCGAAGCGGGCGTCAAGTACAGCCGTGTGACGGGTCTGGCGGAAGACCTGTGCCTGGCGATGGCTGCGGAAAGCATCCTGATCGAGCGGATGGCCGGGAAGAGCACGGTCGGTATCCAGGTACCTAACCATACCCGCGAAACGATCTGGCTGCGCGATGTGATCGAGGCGGAAAACTTCGTCAACTCCAAGTCGAAGCTGACGCTGGCGATGGGCAAGGACATTAACGGCCGTATCGTGACGGCGGACCTGTCGACGATGCCCCACGTGCTGATTGCCGGGTCGACGGGCAGTGGTAAATCTGTCGCCATCAACGCGATGATCATGTCGATCCTGTACAAGAACACGCCGGAACAGGTACGCATGATCCTGGTGGATCCGAAGCGCGTGGAACTTGGTATGTACGAGGGCATTCCACATCTGTTCACCCCCATCATTACGGAACCGAAGCTCGCGGCCAACGCGCTGCGTAACGCGGTGCGTGAGATGGAACGGCGGCTGAAGCTGCTGGCTTCGCGGAGTGTCCGGAACCTGGACCAGTACAACAAGCTGTTCGAGAACGGAATGGCCAGCCTGTTCGATGATGACGAGGAGCAGGCGCCGCTGCCGTACATCGTCATCATCATCGACGAACTGGCTGACCTGATGATGCTGGACAAGTCCAACGTCGAAGAAGCCATTACGCGCCTGGCGCAGATGGCCCGCGCCGTCGGCATCCATCTCGTGCTGGCGACGCAACGGCCTTCAGTCGACGTGATCACCGGCCTCATTAAGGCCAACGTGCCGACGCGCATGAGCTTCCGGCTGGCGACCAAGGTCGATTCGCGCACCATCCTCGACGCGAATGGAGCGGAGTCGCTGCTCGGACGCGGCGACATGCTGTTCCTGCCGCCGGGCACGTCGCGCCTGCAGCGGGTGCATGCACCGTTTGTGACGGAAACTGAAATTTCGGCCGTGGTGGATTTTTGGAAGAGCCAGGGTCAGGCCGAGTATGTCGAAGCCTTCCTGGAATCGCCCAAGGATGACAAGGGCCGCGAACTGGACACCAATGCCGACGGCGGGGACGATAATGACGAGCTGTTTGACGATGGTGTGCGCCTGGTCTTTGAATTCGGCAAGGCGTCGACTTCCCTGCTACAGCGCCGGCTGCGGATCGGCTATGGGCGCGCTGCCCACCTGATCGACATGATGGAACGTGATGGACTGGTGGGGCCGGCCGAGGGCTCGAAGCCGCGCGAGCTGCTGAAACCGCAGAGCTGGCTGGCTGAAATGGAGTCAACCCGCTAAGGGACGGTCCCTCCAGACCGAGGGACCCGCTTCACGACGGCAGCCGCCCGGCTTCACGCGAAATGCCCCTAAGAAATTCACAAATCCGATATACAACTAGATTCGTTCCCCAAGTGAGTGACAGGAAGTATTTGAACCTTTCACCTCCCTGTGCCACGGTAGATGAAAGCCCAAGTGAGCTTCCCGTGATCTCTGATCTCCAGTTTGCATGCAAGTGTTTACACAACCATCGACAGGAAACGTCACTTGGCCGCTGCAACCACCCCTTCGCTGATCCTGCTGGTCGATGACGATGAGTTGAGCCTCGAACTCATGACGCTCATCTTGTCCGCAGAGGGATACGGGGTGCTGAGCGCAGGTACCGGGGCTGAAGCGTTGCAGCTGCTGGCTTCCGCCGATGCAGACAGTCTTCCCGACCTGGTGCTTACTGACATGCAGATGCCGGACATGAACGGCCAGGAGTTATGCCGGCGCATTCAGCAGCATTTCAACAGAAAAGATGGGAAACGGCCGATAGTCATTGGCATGAGTGCGAGCAGACCATCGCGGGAACATTTGCGGGCCTTCGACGGATTTGTGATGAAGCCTCTCGATCCACAGGAGCTGCACGACGTGCTGAACCGGGAGGTTGCAGCGGCAGCCCCGAATGGGGAACTGGCAGAACTTCCGGCCGATGCGCTGGATACAGTGGTGCTGGAAAAGCTGCGCAAGCTGATGCCGGCAGGTGCCCTGGACGAATTATTCACGAGTTACCTGAGCGACACCCGGGTGCGACTGGCCGAAATGGAGCAGTCTGCCATAGCCGGGGACCAGGTCGCCGTGCGCCGCAGCGCGCACATGATGAAGGGCTCGGCAGCCATGACCGGGGCTACGGGAATGAGTCGGATTGCCGCTCTGCTCGAAACTGGTAACCTTCCATTGGACCGGCAAAGGGTACTGTTCCGCGAGTTGCATTGCGCTTGTGATGCAATCGAAGGTACACTCGCCCGAGACGCACGTCGAACAGAGGCGCATGACCACCAAACTTTCTGACACAGATAATCGCAACGGATTGATCCGCATCCTGCTGGCTGACGATCATCCAGTCGTCCGTATTGGCGTTCGCAACATGTTGAAGGCTGAGGGCTCGTTTGATGTTGTCGGGGAAGCTTCCGACGGCGACGAAGCCATCACCCAGACACTCGAACTACTGCCGGACATCCTGCTGCTGGACCTCTACATGCCACGGCTGCCCGGGCTCGAGGCCATGCGGGCGATCATGAGTGGCTCGCCGCGGGTGAAAATCCTGCTGCTGACCAGCACTATCACCACCCAGCAGATCATTGAGGCGCTGCAGATTGGTGCCCGCGGCATCGTTCTGAAGGACGCGTTGATCGATCATCTGACCACGGCTATCCGTTCGGTGGTGGGCGGCGATTACTGGATTGGCGGCAAGCGTGTCGTGAACTTGGTCGGCGCCCTGCATGAACTGATGCAGCAGGCGGCTGTTCCGGAGCGCAAGACGTACGGGCTCACACCGCGTGAACTGGAAGTCGTCGGCTGTATTGTCGAAGGCTGCAGCAATCGCGATGTGGCCAAGCAGTTTGCCATCTCGGAAGAGACGGTGAAGCGACATCTATCGAATATTTTCGACAAGACCGGCGTCTCGACCCGGCTGGAGCTTGCCCTTTTCGCCATTGCTCACCAACTTGTGGTTCCACAGCCGTAAAGCATTCTTCTTTCGGCGGTTACTGATTACCGATTTGCACGAGAAAGGGGTAGCTTTGGCTACCCCTTTTGGCTGCCTGCGCATCCTTCTTCATGGCACCGGGTGTTGATTCGACGAAGCCCGCAAGCCGCATGAGGAGTCCTACTAACTATGAAGAAACAATTGCCGTACCTGCTACTTGCATGTGCCACTACGTTGAGCACTGCAGCCTTTTCTGCTTTCCCTCTCGCCGCATCCGCCCAGGAAATGAGTCCGATGGCGCAGCAGACGCCGCCTGAGCCGTCGCCTGAAATGCGCAACGGCGAGCCGCTCTACAAGATCACCGTGGTCGGGCGCGACATTCCGGCGATCAACTATTTCCATCGCAGCGGTTCGACCAACATCGGCTTCCAGGGGACCAGCCTGCTGCCCCAGGGTAAAGGCTCAGCCAAGGTGAGCAGTGAGCGCGGCCGGATCGCCATTGACGCCAAGTTCGACAAGCTCGTTCCTGCTAACAGCTTCGGTCCCGAATATTTGACCTATGTGCTGTGGGCGATTACGCCGCAGGGCCGTCCGGTCAACCTGGGCGAGGTGCTGCCGCAGGGCGATAAAAACCAGATCAATGTGACGACGAACCTGCAGAGCTTCGGCCTGATTGTGACCGCGGAGCCCTATTTTGCCGTCACCATGCCGAGCGACCTGGTAGTCCTGCAGAATTTCATCGAAAAGGACAAGACGAGTGGCATTACGGACATCATTAACACTCACTTCCAGCTGCTGCCTCGCGGCGCGTATGCGCAGGTAGCCGGTCAGCATGCGGTTCTGCGGCCGATTACGCGGAATGAGAAGTCTCCACTGGAACTCTACGAGGCGATCAACGCCGTGCAGATTGCCCAGGCGAACCAGGCTGAAAAGTATGCGCCGGACATCTTCCGACGCGCACAGGAAGGTTTGACCAACGCACAGGATCTCGACTCGAAGAAGAGCAATCGCAAGCAGGAAATCACCTACGCCCGCGCTGCGGTGCAGGATGCTGAAGATTCCCGACTGGTTTCCATCCGCAAGATGAAGGCTGATGACGATGCGGCGCGTCAGGCTGCGGCGAAGGCAGCAGAAGATGCGGCCAAGCAGCAGGCGATGCAGGCGCAGCTCGCGGCGCAGCAGGCGGCAACGCAACAGGCTCAGGCTGAAGCCCAGGCTGCCGATGCCAAGGCGCGTGCGGCAGAGGCAGAAGCCCAACGCCAGGCTGCCCAGCGTGCAGCCGCCCAGGCCACTGACCAGACCGAGCAGATGCGCGAGAAGTTGAAAGCGCAGCTCAACTCCGTGCTGCAGACCCAGGAGACGGCACGCGGCCTGATCGTCAATATGTCCGACGTGTTGTTCGATACGGCCAAGTACACGCTCAAACCGGATGCGAAGGAGAAGCTGGCGCGCGTTTCGGGCATCCTGCTGGCGTACCCCGATCTGAAGCTGCAGGTGGAAGGCTATACGGATAATGTTGGCGGCGAGGAGTACAACATGAAGCTCTCGCAGCAGCGCGCTGATGCAGTCCAAGCCTACCTGACCAGCAATGGTGTGCAGGCGCAGAATGTCACGTCGACCGGCTACGGACTGGCCGATCCTGTGGCGGACAACAAGACGGCTGCAGGCCGCGCGCAGAACCGTCGTGTGCAGCTGGTCGTCTCCGGCGCCGCGATCGGCGTGCAGCAGGCGGCTCCGACACAGAACAACCAGCCCGCTCCAGTGGCGCCTCCAGCCAATCCGACCGGCACCAGCAACGTTCCGCAGTAGCTTTGTGGTACTTCCAGAACGGGCATTCGCGCGATGCGAATGCCCGTTTTGCGTTTTAGCTACACCACATTGAGCCTGGGTCATTCCGTGGAGCACGGCATCCAAGTCTTTGAATGTCCTGCCGGACGCTACACAGCCAAGAGAGAGAATACTTCCGTGAAAATTGCGTTTCTGGGATTAGGACAGATGGGTTCGGCTGTTGCCGGTCATCTGCTCGCAGTCGATTCATCGCTTACAGTCTGGAACCGCAGCGAACAGGCAACCGGGCCGTTGGTGCGGAAGGGCGCACACGCCGCGTCTTCGCCTGCAGAGGCAGTTCAAGCGGCGGATCTAGTCTTCACCATGTTTACCGATGACGCTGCGACACGGTCTGTGGTGCTGGGCGAAGCGGGAGTGATTGCCAGTATGAAGGCTGGCGCAGTTCACATTTCGCTCGGCACCATCAGCGTCGATCTGGCTCGCGAACTCACCGAAGCTCACCATGCGAAGGGCCAGGAGCACGTCGGATCGCCTGTATTTGGCCGTCCGAATGTTGCGGTCGACGGGAAATTGTGGCTCGCGGTCGCAGGTACAGCGTCGCTGGTCGCGAAGGTGAAGCCGGCCCTGGAAGGCTTCAGCCGAGGCATCAGCGTGGTTGGTGAAGAACCGTGGCAGGCGCACGCGCTCAAGCTCGGCGGTAATTTTCTGATCACCGCCACCATCCAGATGCTGTCCGAGGCATTTGTATATGCAGAGTCGCAGGGTATCGATCCTGCGGTCTTCCTTGAAACGGTAAACTCGGCGCTCTTCCAGTCGCAGTTCATTGGGAATTACGGGAAGACTATGCTGAACCCGCCCGAAAAGCCCGGCGCAACAGTGAGTCTCGGCATCAAGGACACACATCTTTTCCGGGAAGCTGCGGCTGCAAAGCACGCGCACCTTCCGCTTGGCGACTACCTGGCCGATCGGCTGAACCTGGCAAAGGAAGCTGGATGGCAGGATGAAGACTGGGCCGTCGGCCAATATAAAGTGGCCCGGCGTGAGAGCATGTCGAAGAGCTAGCAGCGCGTGTCACAGCCCGGCGTCGACCGAATTTAGATTTGGAGAAATTGAATAGATGGCATCGTTGAGCCTTAAGAACAAGATTGTCTTCGTCACGGGCGCAAGCTCCGGCATCGGTAAAGCGACAGCGCACGCCTTCGCCGCGGAGGGTGCCAAGCTTCTGCTGGCTGCCCGCCGTGAGGAGTTGCTGAAAGAAGAAATTGCCGCGCTGAAGTCAGCCGGCGCCGCTGGCGTCTATACGGTCACGCTCGATGTGACGCAGCGCGCATCCGTCGAAGCGTTCCTCAGTGCACTGCCTGCGGACTGGCAGGCGATCGAAGTGCTGGTGAACAACGCCGGATTAAGTCGCGGGCTGGACAAGGTTTACGAAGGCAAAGCCGACGACTGGGAACAGATGATCGAAACGAATGTGATGGGTCTGCTTTACGTCACGCGCGCGGTCGTGCCGGGCATGGTCGAGCGCGGCCGGGGGCACGTCATCAACCTGGGTTCGACCGCGGGCGAGCTGACCTATCCGGGTGGCGCAGTGTATTGCGCCAGCAAGGCAGCCGAGCGGTCGATCAACGACGGCCTGCGACAGGACCTGCTGGGAACACCAGTCCGGGTGACGAGCGTTGATCCCGGAATGGTCGAGACAGCTTTCAGCGAGGTACGCTTTCACGGGGACAAGGAACGTGCCGCCAAGGTGTACAAGGGTGTTACGCCGCTCACGCCGGAAGACGTCGCGGATGCAATCGTCTGGGCTGTAACCCGTCCGGCTCACGTCAATATTGCCCGCATCTCGCTCACGCCAGTCGATCAGGCCAACTCTCTGCTCTTCAACCGTAAGACGAGCTGAGACCTGTGGACCTAGCCGAGCGAAGCAATCCGCTTTTCGATGTCAGTCAGGGCTGCTTCGAGCGCAGATCGCCGGTGTGGACTGGACGTCCGCTCCGAAAGGATGCGCTCCTTCTGCAATTCGAGGGACTGCAGTTCTCTGCTGACGACAGCCTTTTGTCGTGCATCGGTCAGGTTCTTGGTGTCGGTGGCCTGTTTCTCATGCCCATCGGCAATCTGATCTTCTACTGATTTGCTTTCCCATCCACGCGCCATACCTCTATCGTACAGGTCGGCAGGCTTCCTACCACCCTAGATCACGAATTTTAAAACAGCTCAATGGGCACTCGAGACCTCTAAATACACGCAGGAGAACGGAATGAAAGTCTGGCGCGTCGCAAATTTTGGCATCGATCAGCTATCCCTCGACGAACATCCCAAGCCGGAACCGGGTCCCGGACAGGTCCTCGTCGCGGTCCATGCGGTTTCACTGAACTATCGCGACCTTTCAATGGTCAGAGGCACGTATAACCCGAAATTGAAGTTGCCCCGCATTCCCTGTTCGGACGGTGCCGGCGTGATCGAAGCGGTCGGCGAAGGCGTCACTTCGGTCAAGGTAGGCGACAAGGTGGCCGGCATTTTTATGCAGAACTGGCTGGATGGCGCGGCCACGGCGGTCAAGCAGAAGGGCGCGCTGGGCGGCGATATCGACGGCATGCTGGCGGAGTACGTCGTGCTGCCGGAGATGGGTGTTGTGCATGTTCCGACCCACCTGTCCCACGAGGAAGCAGCCACGCTGCCCTGTGCAGGCGTTACAGCCTGGAATGCCGTCGTGAATGCCGGGGCGACGCGACCGGGTGAGACGATCCTGATCCAGGGAACGGGCGGGGTATCGATTTTCGCGCTGCAATTCGGCAAGGCGCTTGGTGCGCGGGTGCTGGGAACGTCCAGCAGTGATGCCAAGCTGGAGCGTGCCAGGGCGCTGGGACTGGATGCCTCGACGAACTACTGCCAATCTCCGGCATGGGAGAAGTGGGCGATGCAGGAAACTGGCAGCGGCGTTGACCTGGTGGTCGAGGTGGGCGGAGCCGGGACGCTTGGCCAATCCCTGCAGGCCGTGAGGACAGGCGGAACCGTCGCCCAGATCGGCGTGCTGACCGGAGTTGAACAACCACTGGCCATTGGGCCGATATTGCATAAGCAGATTCAGCTGAAGGGTATCTATGTCGGCTCCCGGGAGCACTTCCTGGAGATGAACCGCGCGATCAGCCTGCTGGGGCTGAGACCTGTGGTCGACAAGTCGTTCCCATTTGGGGACGCCCGCAAAGCATTTAAAACAATGGAGGAAGCGTCCCATTTTGGGAAAATCGTGATCCAGGTGGGAGCGAATTCTTAGGAAGTTGGCAAAGCAGGTAACCCAAAAGTGGTAGTTCTAGTACCGTACTCCTCGAAAACCCGCACATCGCTTTGGCTCTTTCTGGCGTCAATATGACAGTACGGGAAGAACGGGAGCTCGCAGGGTGGCAGGAATCAATTGAGATACGGCGACCTTTTCGGTTATCCTGCATCTTGTCTGCACCATAAGTGTGATCGGGCCTTGGTACTTTCGGACAATGTTGTTTTGGGAGTCATAACTATTATGAATTTCATCGCTGACGTTCTTTCTTCTGTTATTGGTTTCTTCTATGAGTTGATTTTTGGTTGCCGTCATCACCGTCAGACCCGGCCGTTTACCCTCGAGGCCGAGACGTACAAGGTCTGTCTTGACTGTGGCCGCCAGATTTTCTACTCATCCGAGCGCATGACACCACTCACTGCGCGTGAAGTTCGCCGTATGAAAGCCGAACAGGCACAGGCGCCCTTCATCCACGTTGTGCCAGCGACTGCTGGAGAACTGACACTGGTACCTGGGCGCAACCGTAAAGGCAATGCAGCCGCCTAACTCAGTTCGTGATTCTGAGACATTTTGTTCTTCGAAGCCCGGCCTACGCCGGGCTTTTGTTTTGGCCGGCGTCACGTCGATGCCGGCAACATCTTCGCGCGTCCTTCGACCCACATACTGCCGTCGCGGAACTGACTCAAGTAGGATAGTAGGGCTGGCATGACGCCTGTTTCCCTGTGCCGCAGCGGAGTCCTGATTGATCGTTGACGTTACCGGTCTGACCAAAATCTACGAAGGAAAGCAGCGGGTGGTGGCTGTCGACGGTATCGACCTGCGGGTTGAGAAGGGTGAGCTGTTCGGGCTGCTGGGACCGAACGGCGCCGGCAAGACAACGACCATCAGTATCTGCACGACGCGGGCAAAGGCGACCAGCGGCACGGTCCTGATCGCGGGGGTGGATGTCGCGAAGGAGCCATCGCGGGCCCGGCTGAACATCGGTGTTGTGCCCCAGTACAACACTCTGGACCGCTCGCTGACCATCTTTGAGAACCTCTACTATCACTGCAAGTATTTCGGCTATAGTGCTGCAGATGCCAAGCTTAGATCGCAGCAGCTGCTCAATCAGTTTCATCTTGGCGAGCGAGGCCTGAGCTATCCGCAGCAGCTTTCCGGTGGCTTGCAGCAGCGGGTGCAGATCGCCCGCGCCATCGCGCATCGGCCGGCTGTCCTGTTTCTGGACGAACCGAGCGCCGGTCTTGATCCGCAGAGCCGCATTGCGATGTGGGAGGCGGTGAAAGCGCTGCGACAGGAAGGCATCACGGTTGTACTGACGACGCACTATATGGAAGAAGCCGACGAACTCTGCGAGCGGGTGGCGGTTGTCGACCATGGTAAGGTGCTGGCACTCGACTCCCCGGCAAACCTGAAGACAAACCTCGGTGCCGCCACGGTGATCGGGTTAAAGCTAAAAGATGTAGCAGGGTCTGCGCTGCTGGTCTCGCAGCTGGCGAGCGATCCCCTGGTGACCAGCGCTGAACAAACCGCGGACGGCGTCCGGATTTTTGCCAAGGCGATGGAAGGTCTGCTGCCGCGGCTGCTCGAGGCGGCAGGTCCGTTCGGTCTGCGCGACATTTCTGTCAGCGAGACCAGCCTCGAAACTGTATTCATCCGACTGACGGGAAGGGACCTCCGTGAATAATTCGACCACTGCACCCGCTTCCCCCAGCCGGCACACGCTCACCGCATTCGTCGGACTGCTGCAGCGAGATTTTCGTGTATTGCGGCGCGAGATCGGCCCGTTCATCGTCCGCATCATCATGCAGCCGCTGCTATTCCTGTTCGTGTTCACGTATGTCTTTCCACATATGAACCAGGGCGCCGGCGCAAATCCCATGGCGAGCGCGGGCGGGATCAATCTCGGCACTGTCCTGCTGCCTGGATTGATGGCGGTGGCCATCATGTTTACGGGCATTGCGGCTGTCGCGCTTCCGCTCTCGCAGGAATTTGGCATCACGCGCGAGATTGACGACCGCGTCATGTGCCCGCTACCTGTCGCGTTTGTCGCGCTGGAGAAGGTCTGCTTTTCTGCCATGCAGAGCATTCTCGGGGCACTGCTGGTGTTCCCGCTGGCGTTCTATATTCCTTCTGTACCGGTGCAGGCGCACGTGGCGAGCTGGTGGCTTTTTGCGGCAGTTTTGATCTTGGCAAGCCTGGTAGCCGGAGCACTTGGACTGGCGATTGGCGCCAATGTGAAGCCGCAGCAGATCGGGCTGATCTTCTCGATTGTCGTCATTCCGATCACGTTTCTGGGCTGCGTGTACTACCCGTGGGCGTATCTGAACCACATCCGCTGGCTGCAGATTGCCGTGCTGTTCAACCCGATTGTGTACATGAGCGAAGGATTGCGGGCCGCCCTCACGCCCGGCGTCGCTCACATGCCCTACGCGTATATTCTGCTGGCGCTGGTGGTGTCGTTTGCGATCCTGGGCAAGCTTGGCCTGAATGGCTTCATGAGACGGGTCATCTCCTAGCGGCTTTCGGCGGGACCCGAGTTTGCCGGAATCTATCACCTGGTGGCTAGACCGGGACGGCGTCGATGGCTGGTTTTTCCGGAACGCGGGCGACGCCCTGCTCCGGAAAAAACAGCATGAAGACGGTGCCGGACTGCCTGCCTGAACCGGGTGCGCCTGCGGAGGCCTGGCGGCTGCGCACGAAGATGGTCGCGCCATGCTTTTCGAGGATTTCGGTGGTGATCCAAAGACCGAGGCCGGTACCGGTGGCGTCCTTGGTGGTAAAGAACGGCTCAAAGATGCGCCGGCGGACGGATTCAGGCATGCCGCTGCCGGTATCGGCGACGGTAATGCGTACCCCGGGCCGTCCGGATAAACGGCAGTGGGAGCGGCGCACACAGAGCACCAGCCGCCCGCCCTCAGAGCTGGCGTCGAGGGCATTGCCGATCAGGTTGGCGAAGACCTGGCGCAATTCTCCGGCGAAGCAGAAAAGTTCTGCGTCGCGATGGAAGCGGGTATCAACGTGTGTACCGAGTGCTGTGAAGCGTCCCCGGTAGACCATCAGGACCGAGTCAAGGATCTCGGCGACGTTGGCTTGGACGGGCAATGTGCTCTGCCGGTAGAAGCGCAGAGTACGCTGGGCCATTTCGGAAACACGCGCCACTTCCTGCTGCGCGACATAGGCGTAATCGCGCGCTTCACTGTCGAGCGAAGGATGCTTTTCGAGCAGGTAGAGCAGGTTCGTGACCGATTCGAGAGGGTTGTTGATCTCGTGCGCGATTGAGGCGGCCAGGCGCCCTGCGGCCGCCAGCTTCTCTGCTTTGCGGAGAGCATCTTCAGCACGCTTGCGCTCGCTGACGTCTACGAAAACTGCGCCGGCCCAGCGCACCGACTCAGAGCCGGAGCGCACGGGGTACACATTGAGGAACCAGGAGCGCGATTCGTCAGGGACATGCTCAATGCCTGACCGCGGCTCGCGTTCGCGAAAGTCCTGGTCATGGAGGGCCTTGCCGGTGGTGAAGACGGCATCGATATAACGGCCGAGATTGGCAGCGGCATGAGCGGGCATGAGGTCATCGACGGTCTTGCCCAGGTAGTCCTGTACGGAGATGCCACTTACATCCGCGAGGTAACGGTTGACACGGACACAGTGGTGATCACGGTCAAAAAACGCAAAGCCCACGGGAGCATTGGACAGCATGGCGTCGAGGAGGGAGAGGGTGTCCTTGAGTCCGGCACGCTGCTCGGCGATGGATGAGACGAGCAGGTTGAAGGCACGCGCCAAGTCTGCCGCTTCGTTTCTTTCTGTGATCCTGAGCGGGAAACCTTCCTGGGATTCCGGATCGCGAATCAGCCGCCTGGTCGCCCTGGTCAGCACCGCCAGGGGGTTGGTGATGGAGCGCGCGAGAAGGGCGGAGAGCAGTATGCAGCCGAGCAGGTTCAGGAGACCGATGTAGAGGACACGGCGCAAAAGGATCTGCATCTCCTCACGGTCGGAGGCTGGATCCTCCATGATCCAGGCATAACCCAGCACGTGGTTGCCGTCTTTGAGGCGCACGATAGATTCGCCGAGATCGCCGGTGACATCGTAGGGGAGAACCATCTCCCGGTCCCCAACCTGTGAAAGCTGGACGCGATCAAGGTGCCACATGAGCGGCTGTTTGGCCTTACTGGCTTCGGCAATGACCTTGCCATCAGGATTGGTGATGCGGATGGCCATGATGGCGCGGGAAGCAATGCTCGCGTGAAGGTCGTTTTGCAACCATTCAGGATGGTTTGAGCCGATGGCTTCGACTGCTTCAACGGAGAGCGTCCGCGCCTGGCTCTGAATTCTGCGTTCGGCGCGATTGTGCATGTCTTTCTGCTGCTGGAAGATCAGCAGGCTGGCAAACAGCACGAGAAATACGGATTCAAGCAGGACAAGACCGGCAGTGAGCTGGCCACGGATCGTGCGCGGATAGAGAACGCTCAAAGAGTCACCTGCCCGGCATCGAACGTGAGCGCCGGGCTGGTGCGTGGTGATTCTGGCTGGAGCATGGTGACAGAGCTTTCAATCACTGCAGCACCCCACGTCATTTTGCCATTAAAGCGCGGATTGCACAGTAACCTTTTGACGGATACTCTCTGCAATCTGCCGGCCATGGAAGCGCCCGTTCTCGATAAAGATCTCATTCGTACGCGATCCGGCGACAATTACGCCCGCCAGGTAGATTCCCGGAATATTACTTTCCAGGCTTTCGGGATCGCAGGCGGGACAGCGGTCGATCCCTTCCATCCGTACACCCACGTTTTCAAGGAAGGTGAAGTCCGGGTGATAACCGGTCAGTGCGAACACGAAATCGTTTTTGATCGTCAGCTTGCCAGAGGGCGTTTCGAGTTCAACCGAGTCTTCATGAATAGACGTGACATTGCTATGAAAGAACGCAGTGATCTCGCCGTTCTTCACCCGATTATTAATGTCCGGCAGGATCCAGTACTTGACGTGCGCATGCATCTCGGGTCCCCGGTGGACGAGAGTGACGCGCGCTCCGTGGCGCCAAAGGTCAAGCGCGGCTATCGCGGCGGAGTTTTTGCCGCCAATCACCAGTACGTCCATCCCGTAGTAAGGGTGCGGATCGTGATAATAGTGCTCAACCTTGGACAGGTCTTCTCCCGGAATGCGCAGATGGTTGGGCAGATCGTAATAGCCGGTGGCGAGGATCAGTTTGCGCGCCCCCAGAGTGGTGTGACGGTCGAAGCGGTCCTGCATATTAACAGTGAATTCGCCATCCGAACCTTCTACGGCCAGCACCCTGTGATATTGCCGGATGTCCAGCGCATAATGCTCTGCTACTTTCCGGTAATACTCGAGAGCTTCGTTGCGATTGGGCTTCTGGTTAGGGCTGGAGAAAGGCATATCTCCTATCTCGAGCAATTCCGGCGTCGTGAAAAACGTCATATTCGACGGATAGTGGAAGAGCGAGTTGCACAGGCATCCCTTGTCGACGACGACAGTGCGCAGACCGCGACGGGTCGTTTCAATCGCACAGGCAAGGCCGGTCGGGCCTGAGCCAACTACCAGAACGTCGTAAAGGTCGTCTACCGCAGGAAGAGCGGTGCCCACAGGAGATTGCTCAATCGTAGCCATACTTCAGCTTAGAGCATTCAAAGCTGCCACCGGACGCATAAATGTCGAGCCGGGGGAGCTGTTTACCGGCTCATCATGCGATTCGACCGATGCTTTCTGCCATTCATCCAGGCCAAGAAGTTCTCCCAGAATGAAGTGCATCCGACTAGACTGTAAAGAGACCAGTGGCCAGTCTGCTCACCATCCCGGAGAACTCTCTCGTGTCCAGCCTGCCACCCGGCAGATTGCTGCGCGACTCCTATGGTCGTGCGATCACTGACCTGCGGGTCTCGATCACCGGCCGGTGCAATTACCGCTGCGTATATTGCCGGACCGGCAACGGTCAGGTCGACCCCGAACTGCCGATCGAAGAGTATCTACGCCTGATCCGGATATTTGTGTCGCTGGGCATCGAGAAGGTACGCCTGACGGGCGGCGAACCGCTGCTTCGTCGCGGCCTGGTTGAGATGGTGCAGGAACTGTCTCAGGTACGCATCCCTTTCGATGAAGCAGGCTATCCGTTGCAGGGTGAAGAGCGCGGACGCCTGCTCGACCTGGCGCTCACGACTAATGGCCACCTGCTCGAGGGGCTGGCCCAGCCGCTCAAAGATGCGGGCCTGTCCCGGGTGACCGTGAGCATGGATGCGGTTGAGCCGGACCGGTTCGCGGCAATCACGCGCGTGCCCGGCAGCTTCGACCGCGTGGTTGCCGGCATCCGTAAAGCGAAACAGGCAGGACTGGGTCCGGTCAAGGTGAACTGCGTGTTGATGCGCGGTCTGAACGATGACCAGATCATTCCATTTGCCCACTTTGCGCGTGAGGAGGGCGTGATTGTGCGGTTCATCGAGGTGATGCCGCTTGACGAAGATCGCGCCTGGTCGATGGAAAGTGTCGTGAGCCTGACGGAAGTGACCGCGAAACTGGCGGAACTGACGCCTCTCCGTGCCCTGCCGCCCACGCGGAGTGGTGAGACGGCGAGGCGCTACACCTTTGCGGACAGTGTCGGCGAGGTCGGCGTCATTGCGCCGGTGACACAGTCTTTCTGCGGCCAGTGCAGCCGGGTCCGTCTCACATCCGACGGGAAGATCCGTACCTGCCTGTTTTCGACGTTTGAGCACGATATTCACGGCCTGATGCGGCAAGGGGCAGATGATGAAGAACTCTCCAATTTCATAATCGAAGCGATCCGGGTAAAGGAAGCGCGCCACCATATCGGTGAGGCAGAGTTCCTGAATCCGGCGCGGTCCATGGTACAGATCGGCGGTTGACGGCCGACGTCTTCCAGGAGGCGTGGCCGAAAGTCCAAGATTTAAATCGGATTGGCGCTATGTAAGGTGTCATACATTTATCCTTCTTGGTGGATGAGACACTCGGACGAAGCGAACTCTGCACATGGACTTGCAGCAAGACGACATCGACACCGCTGAAGGCAGACTGCTGAAAGACCTGAAGGTCTTCCATGACGTTGCGCGTGCACTCACTTCAACCCTGGACAGGGACACTGTTCTGCGCGCCATCATGCACCAGATGGCCCAGTTTTTCTCGCCGGCCAGCTGGTCCATGCTGTTGGTTGATGAAGACAGGCACGACCTGCACTTTGCGGTCCTCGATGGTCAGTTCGATCCCGTTGCTCCCGGCCCGACTGCGCTTGAGAACATCCCGCGCGGACCCGGGCTGCGCATTCCTATCGGTGAAGGGATGGCCGGATGGGTCGCGGCACATGGCGAACCCCTGATTGTGCCGGATGTGCAGGGCCTGAATGCGAGCAACGTGGACGGTATCCGTTTCTCTGAAGCGGAGCGGCTGGCGATTTCCGTGCCGGTGCAGTCGGCGATCAGCCTCCCCCTGCAATCCCGCGGACGCACAATCGGCGTCATCCAGTTGTTCAACTATCGCCTCGAAAGCCTGGATGCCTATGCTATCTCCTTTCTGCATATCCTGACCGACTATGCGGCTATTGCCATTGAAAACGCGCGGGCAATGGAACGCATCCAGGAACTGACGATCACCGACGACGTGACGCGGCTGTTCAACACGCGGCATCTGCAGACGACCCTGCAGTCGGAATTTGAACGGGCACGCCGCTTTCATACCGAGTTCAGCATCATCTTCGTCGATCTCGATCACTTCAAAAGCGTGAACGACAACTATGGCCACCTGCTTGGGACCGAGCTGCTGATTGAGGTCGCGCAATTGATGCAGCTGAACACACGGGCGGTCGATATGGTGTTTCGCTATGGAGGCGATGAATTTGTGGTGCTGCTGCCACAGACCGGCAAGTCCGCCGCGGTGGATGCAGCGGAGCGGCTGCGCCATGCGTTGAAAGAAGCCCGCTTCCTGGCGGGTCATGCTCTCAAACTTGCCATGGTTGCCAGCTTTGGCGTTGCGACGTATCCGCAGGATGGCAGCACGGCCGAAGCGATCCTGCAGGCGGCCGATGGCCTGATGTACAAAGTCAAACGCTCGACGCGGGACGGCATCGCGTCCGAGTAGGGCTATCGGCGCGGCAAGCCGGCCGTGTTACTTCTCAGGCCGGATGCGGTCCAGTGGGAGAATTGCGTTTTCGTTGTCGCCGGCTCCGGGGTCCACGCGGAAGTCCCACACGTCCAGGTTCACTTCCTTCGGCGACAGGATCTCCATGAGCACGTAATCGCCGGCGGACAGGGGCTGCTTGGGCGTGACTTTCATCCACGCCTTTCCGGGGAGCATTTCCGATACAGTTTCGGTGACGTTCGCAGAGGGCTCGAGCTTGACCTGGCCGACGAAGCGGAAGTCTTTTCGCACATCCGCGTGCAGGATCACGTAGCGGCTGGTCGCCGCACTGCCGGATTCCGGCCCCCTGGTCGAGCCTGCGCCGTGTGTATCGACAGTGACGGCGTCGCTCGAGGGTTCGCGCTCTTTTTCTGAATCGATGGACACATAAAAGATCGGAAGCGGCTCGTGCATAGCTGCCTTGGCATGCCGTTCGTTCAACGAGATGTTCTGCCGCGTCGAACCATTCGCAAGAATCGGCGAGCGCAGAATATTGTGACCCGTCTTCTGATTGATGTTGCCCTGCTCCAGCTCCACCAGCTCCGGCGTATCGTGATAGGCGTCCAGTACCCATATACCGGTGTCGTCGGGAAGCTGCAGATTGGGAGCGACGGTGAGGTTGCGATTGCGATCAGCCATCTCCTCTTCGTCGATTGCGGCCGCTTCGGATTGGCCGGCATTCTGGCTGGCGCCGGAATGATCTTTGAGCCAGGTACGCGTATCTGGCCAGTCCACCATGCCGACGGGAAGTTCCTCCCAGTCGCCACCGCGCTCGGCACTGATGAAGCGTATGCGGTCGCCGCCGTGAATAATTTCCCACTTGTTCACTACCTGGTAAGAGCCGTCCTTGAGGATGAGACGATGGATTTTCGGATCGGCTGTAGAAGGGGCGGAGGAATCGGCCGCACTTCCTTTTGGGCCAGAGCCGGGACCCTGCGCCCCGGCAACGCCGCAGCTGATCGCCATGGTCAAAAGCAACGCAATACCGACCTTCATGCAATCACTATAACGCTGGCCGGTGCCGCTTGGGACCGCCGCCGCAGTCCGCCTGAAAACCTGTTTGCGCGAGGGTAATAAGATGCTTCCGCCTCTAACGCAGCGTTTGGCTGGAGGAGCCGATTTCGCGAGTCCCAGCTGGTTCCATCCGAAAGATGGATGTGCACACCATCCTTCTCGCCGATGACAGCCGCCGCTCGCTCCCCTACTCTCGACGCTGACATGCAAAGCGCAGCCGTGCCGCACGAAACCGCAGCAGCTACATACCGGAGATCGATTGGAACGGCGCGCCGGTGCGTGAGTCGGGAATCTTATACCTGCTCAATCTACCTAAGCGAGCGGGCAGATGCCATGTTTCTGCCGATGCTACCGATTGCTTCATCACACTGAACGCGAGGACACTATGCCCCATATCGCCCTGCCCAACCTGCCTGGAATACGCGGACCCATGGCCTTCCGGCCGGAGACGTCCAAGCCACTCAATGAACTGGTCGAAGTGCTGCTGCACGGAGCGAGTGTCGGTCCGGGCACGCTGACACACGGCGAGCGCGAACTGATTGCGACCTATGTGTCGGCGCAGAATAACTGCCATTACTGCCAGTCCATCCATGGCGCGATTGCTGCGGCGCATGAGGGTGGCAGCGAGGCGCTGACGCAAAACGTCAAGCAAAGCTACCAGTCGGCGGCTATCTCTCCGAAGTTGAAGGCGCTGCTGACCATCGCCGGCAAAGTACAGCAGGACGGAAAGAATGTCACTGCAGACGATATTGAAGCGGCCCGCGCAGAAGGCGCGACTGACCTCGAAATTCACGATACAGTGCTGATCGCTGCTGCGTTCTGCATGTACAACCGCTATGTCGATGGCCTGGGGACCTGGCAGCCGCAGGATGAAGAGCTCTATCGTAATCGCGGCAAGATGGTGGCGCGTGACGGCTACGTAGCGGCAAACTTGACCAACCGCATGAACTCAACGGAATTCAGCCCGGAACTGGTGGAGAAATAGCATGCCCCATATCAACCTGCCCGCAGATATTCCTGGCATTGGCGGTGGTTTCGCCTTTCGTCCCGATGTCGCCAAGCCCATGCGCGAACTGGCCCACATCCTTCTCTACGAGCCAGGCGATAACGCCAGCCTGCCATCGCGCGACCGCGAACTGATTGCGACCTATGTATCCTCGCGCAATCACTGTTACTTTTGTGCGACCAGCCACGGTGCAGCCGCGCAGCACCATACCGGCGGCAGTGCGGAGCTGGTCGAAGCCGTGTGGGCTAACCCCGAAATGGCAAACATCTCCGACAAGTTGAAGGCGCTGCTGGCCATTGCCGGCGCCGTGCAGGCAAACGCACAGACGGTCAGTCCAGCTATGATCGAGCGGGCACGCCAGCATGGTGCGACTGATCTTGAGATCCATGACACGGTGCTGATCGCTGCGGCCTTCTGCATGTACAACCGCTACGTAGATGGTCTAGCCACATGGCAGCCGCGCGAGCAGGAGATGTATCAATCGATGGGGCGGCATCTCGCACAGAAGGGTTATCAGCAGCCTTCCACCGAAGACCAGGGCGCAGGAAAAACAGGCAACGCACGCGTTGCAGAATTAGTGAGCTAACAACTATGGCAGATACAGAAGTTTTGAAAAATCAGCAGACGATTCTGGAGAATCAGAAAAGCATTCTTGAGCACCAGTCGAACATTCTCGCGAACCAGAAAACAATTCTTGAGAACCAATCGACCATCAAGGGAAACCAGATTGCGCTCGATGAAATTCTGAAAAATCAGAAGCTCATCCTGGCTGCGCTCAAAAAGTAAGTCTCTCCGAAACTGGGTGGCATTGCTGCAAAGATCTTTGAAAACCTTAGCCACCCAGCCTTTTTCCGACGCGTCCCTACTGATATAGCTGAATTCGCCGGTCCTTGGGGCGCGCTGTACTCTACGCGGCTATGGAAGACTGCGTCGCGCTGAATAGACCGCGAAAGCTCGCGCGGTATTCCAGGAAAGTCAGCACCCATAAAATGGTGACCAGCAGCCCCGGCCCGATGCCGCCCGGATCCATGGTGATGTGGAACAGCAGGATGTTGGTGATTATCCCGGCCAGGATGGTGAGGGCGAGCGGCACGAATCTCCCCGCCAGCAGTGCAATTCCACAGAGCAGTTGAAGCAGGAAGATGAGCACCATGTAGTGCGACGCGGACACTGCCCCGAAATACTGCAGGGCCAGAGGGTTGGTGGGTGGCGGCTGTGGCAGGAAATGAAAGAACCCGTTCAGGCCGAAGACTGTAAAGAGAAACCCGAGCAGGTAGCGGGCTATGGTCGAAACACGATGCATCTTAATACTCCTTTCGGGGAGAAAAGTAAGGGCTGCCGCGGAATTGTACTGATGTCAGGCTGCGGATGCCAGGTGAGCCTGGATTGAATCGATGTGCGGCTGCAGAAAAGTCTCGGCAACGACCTGGCCCATCGCGATGGCCTTGCTGCCGGCGGAGACGAACGCCGTGTCGGTTACACCAAGAAAGCCAAGGACTGATTTTAGGTATGGCTGAACGTGATTGAGCGAAGCAGTTGCGGCGCCTTCGTCGTACAGTCCGCCGGAGGCCATGGCTTGGCGGGACGTGCGGGTCAAGGGCTGCTCCGGGGCGTTGAAGGCGCTAGCTCTTGGGGTGTGCGACTTCCTGGTCGAGATGCCGGGAGCGAACCGGGGCGATAAGGGCCAGGTGGAAGGCAGTATCCAGACGGCGATCGTCGCCGTGGTCAAGCGCATTTTGCTAAACGGCCTGACCCGCCACGCCATCGATGACGGAGCAAGTTCGATAGAGGTGGTCGCCTCGAGGGTCGCCTGGGCGATCTATCGCGCAGCGCACACGTGGGCTTCGAATCCGGAAAGATGTTCAGCCGAGCACATGGCTGAGGGTATCGACCGCCTGCTGTCCCCGATGATGCACGCTGCTACAGGAAGCACCTAGCGAACGTCGCTTCAGCGCGGGCGCGTATGCAGGGCGATACGGGCGAAGTGCTCGACGATGGGCCGCGTGTCTCCTCTGACCCACGCGAGTTCGATGGAGCTGACGACTTTCGCTCCACGCAGCGGGACGCACACCACCTCCGGTGACTCGATCTTCCGCACGCAGGCGGGTGCAACGGAGACACCAAGGCCGGCGCCGACCAGCCGCAGAATGGTGAGCCAGTGCGACGCTTCCTGCACGATCTGTGGACGAAAACCAAACTCCTCAAACAGGGTGAGAGGTTTTTCAAAGGCGCGTATGCCGGCATTGCGCGGATAGTAGACGAACGGCTCATCCCGCAATGCGCCGGGCGAAATGCTCTTCTGTCCCGCGCAGGGGTGAGTGGCTGGCAGCACGGCTACGAATGGTTCCGAGTAGAGGGTCGTCACCTCCAGCATAGGCAGAGCGTCGCCATCGCGAAGGATTCCGGCATCAAGGGAGCCGTTTTCCAAGCCCTCCGCGACGCGTGCCGTGAACGATTCGTGCAGCTGCAGATGGACCCGCGGATACGCCTTCCGGTACGCCTTGAAGATGGCGGGCAGTGTGGTCAGCATGGCTGAGCCGACAAAGCCGATGTTCAACGACCCGACCTCGCCCTGCCCGATACAACGGGTTTCTTCGATATCGCGCTGCACATTGCGCAGTGTGCGGCGAGCGCGTTCGAGATAGACCTCTCCGGCATTTGTGAGCTTGACTGATCGAGAAGTGCGTACGAAAAGCGGGTAGCCAAGCAGTTCTTCGAGTCGGCGGATCTGCTGCGACAGGGGTGGCTGCGACAGGTTAAGCCGCTCTGCCGCGCGACCGAAATGCAGCTCCTCGGCAACAGCTACAAAGTAGCGCAGGTGGCGAAGTTCAATGTCGAGACCGTGTTCGCGATCCATATCTCTGCGATCATAATCCGACTGAACAAGATATTGGACGTCATGAACGCAGAAGAGGCACACTTGATGGCAGAGGCCCACCATGCAGATTGAATCGACCGAACCCGCGAGTGTAGAAGTCAGCGTGACCGCTCCCGCGATCACTATCCGCCCGTTCGCCGCTCCCGCGGATGCTATCGCTTTTCGCGAGTTGAACGAAGAATGGATCACGCGACACTTCGCGCTTGAGGCGAAGGACATCGAAACGCTGGGCGACCCGCAGACGGCCATCCTCAACAAGGGCGGACACGTCTTCATGGTCTACGCGGGTCAGGACGCTGTGGGATGCGTGGCGCTGATCGCAATGGGCGACGGTGTATACGAGCTATCGAAGATGGCGGTGTCGCCCAGGCTGCGAGGCCAGGGCATCGGCCGCCGATTGCTGGAGTACTCGATCGCGCAGGCGAGGAGCATCGGGGCACGGTCACTGTTCCTCGGCAGCAGTACGAAGCTGAAGAACGCTGTGCATCTGTACGAATCGGTAGGCTTCCGCCATGTGCCGCCCGCGGCTTTGCCACCGATGCCGTATACGCGGGCAGATGTGTTTATGGAGATGCCGCTGTAGCGTAGCTCGGGTTTACCTCCGCCCTAGATCCTCTAGATAACAGGCACTTTGAGTGCGGCCGCCGCGAAAGGGTGCGACCAACGGAAGCATACGCGGCAAAGCCACGGCTGCCCTGATGGCAAATCCTTGCGAGGGTGGACGGTACCTGCGATACTTGGTTGTGCCCACCTGGTACGCCAACCAAAACAACTCAAAGCAGGTATCGCAGACATGACTGCAAAGTACATCTTTGTAACGGGCGGTGTTGTGTCCAGCCTCGGTAAGGGACTTGCGGCGGCATCCATCGGTTGCCTGCTTGAAAGCCGCGGCCTGAAGGTCAACCTGATGAAGTTTGACCCCTACCTGAACGTCGATCCCGGCACCATGTCGCCGTTCCAGCATGGCGAGGTGTTCGTGACGGATGACGGCGCGGAGACGGATCTCGACCTGGGCCACTACGAACGCTTTACGCACGCCCGCCTGAGCCGGGACAACAACCTGACGACCGGCCGGATCTACGAGCAGATCATTACCAAGGAGCGGCGCGGCGACTATCTCGGCAAGACGGTGCAGGTGATTCCGCACGTTACCAATGAGATCAAGAACGCCATGCGGAAGGTCGCCGCATCGACCGATGCGCAGGTGACGATCGTCGAAATTGGCGGGACGGTCGGTGATATCGAGTCGTTGCCGTTTCTGGAAGCAATTCGCCAGATGCGCCAGGAACTGGGCCGCGAAAACACTGTTTTTGTGCACGTGACGCTGGTCCCCTGGATCGCGGCGGCGCAGGAGTTGAAGACCAAGCCGACCCAGCATTCGGTCAAGGAGATGCTGTCGATCGGCATCCAGCCCGACATTCTGCTCTGCCGCTGCGACCGGTTTCTTTCGCACGACATCAAGGGCAAGATTGCGCTCTTCTGCAATCTTGAAGAGCAGGCAGTGATTGCTGCGAAGGATGTCGAATCGATCTACGAAGTGCCGCTCAACTTTGCACAGGAAGGTGTCGACGCGCTCGCTCTGAAGTACCTGCACATCGACGCACCGACGGCGGACCTGAGCAGGTGGAAGGCGCTGGTCGAGCGCTGCTACAACCCAAAGGACGAAGTATCGATCGCCATCGTCGGGAAATATGTTGAGTATGAGGACAGCTACAAGTCATTGAAGGAAGCGCTCGTGCACGGCGCGCTGGCTGAGAATCTAAAGCTGCGCGTGACCTGGATCGAAGCGGAGGGCCTGGAAGGACAGCATCCGGGTGACCGCGGTTATGAGACGCAGCTGGCGGGTTTTGACGGCATCCTGGTGCCGGGCGGCTTTGGCAAGCGCGGTATTGAAGGCATGCTGAACGCCATCCGTTATGCGCGTGAAAAGAGTGTTCCCTACTTCGGCATCTGCCTCGGAATGCAGACGGCATGCATCGAGTACGCGCGGAATGTTTGCGGGCTGATCGGCGCCAATTCGAGCGAGTTCGATCCGGCAACGCCTCATCGCGTCATCTACAAACTGCGCGAGCTGACCGGCGTCGAAGAGATGGGCGGGACCATGCGCCTGGGTGCGTGGACCTGCATCCTTGAGCCGGGTTCCCTGGCACACCATGCCTACCACGCGACAGAGATCAGCGAACGTCACCGCCATCGTTACGAGTTTAACCGGGAGTACGAGGCGCTGCTGACAGGTGCCGGTCTGCGGATTACGGGGACAACTCCCGATGCGACCTATGTCGAGATTGTCGAGATCCCCGGTCATCCGTTCTTCGTTGGCTGCCAATTTCATCCGGAATTCAAGTCGAAGCCGCTTGAACCGCACCCGCTTTTCCATGATTTCGTGGTGGCCTCCTATAAAAATCGGTCTGTCGCCAGGCAAGCCATTCCGGCGCTCAGTGCGTCCAACGCAGCAAATACGCAATCGATAAATCGTTAGGACGAATGGCACAAGACACGCTCAAGACCACGACCAAGACGCGCAGCGGCATCCCGCTCGTACTGTTTGGCATTGTCCTCGGATGTGCCGGGCTGTCCTGGTTTGCACACCGTGCGACCCATGGCGTCTGGAACCAGATCGCGCAATATGCGACGGGCAGGAAGTTGATTGTCAGCGACCAGGGTCCGGCTGTGATTTCCAGCATTCAGCGGCTGCAGCGACTGGAGACAGTCAGCTACTCGATGGACAAGATCGTCGAATCTGCGAAAGAGAGCGACTACCTGCCGGACTTTCTGGCGGGAGATCGACTGTTGCTCGTGGTCCATGGACAGGTGCTGGCCGGCGTTGACCTGGGCAAGCTGCAGACCTCCAATGTCTCGACGACGGAGCATTCCGTGCACGTGCATCTGCCCGATCCGGAGATCTTCGTGGTTAACCTGGATAACTCCGGCACGCATGTTTATTCGCGAACGACCGGCCTGCTGGTGCCGGAAGACGCGAATCTCGAGACGGAAACGCGCGCCAAAGCTACCGAACAGATCAAACAGGCAGCACTCGACGGCGGCATCCTGAACAAAGCACGCGACAACGCCAAAGCCACCGTTACGACCATGCTGCAGGGCATGGGCTTCCAACAAATCACCGTCGACTAGTACCTGGCCGTCGGACAGACGCGGATTCGCCGCTTATGCTTCCGTTGGTGGCATGTGTCCTTGGCTGATCCGGGTGGAGGTCGAAGCCGTCGTGTGTTCTCATTGATTTGTGAATCACGAATTTGAAATTGGCAACGTTCCTGTCGGCTCCGGTGCGCTTTTTCTCGTTGCCGGGCCTTGTGTCATTGAGGGTGAAACCCATGCGCGCAAAATGGCGGATGCTCTCCAGCGCATCACCAGCGACCTGAAGATTCCTTACATCTTCAAGGCTTCCTATGACAAGGCGAATCGAACGTCAGTAAAGAGCTTTCGCGGGCCCGGCTTGAAAGAGGGTGTGGCGATCCTGAAGCGCATTGCTGAAGAAACCCATCTGCCGGTGCTGACAGATGTGCATGAGCCCGGCCACTGCGAGGTCGTCGCGGAGGGTGTCGATGTTCTCCAGATTCCTGCGTTTCTCTGCCGGCAGACGGACCTGCTGGTCGCTGCAGGCAAGACGGGGAGGGCTGTCAATGTGAAGAAAGGCCAGTTTGTGGCGCCAGGGGACATGCAGCATGCAGTCGGCAAGGTCGAGTCGACGGGCAACACGCGTGTGTTTCTGACGGAGCGCGGCGCGAGCTTCGGCTATCACAATCTGGTGGTCGACATGCGGGCGCTGCCAATCATGCGCGCACTTGCACCGGTGGTTTTCGATGGGACGCATTCGGTGCAGATGCCGTCAGCGGCGGATGGCGTCTCGGGCGGTCAGCCGCAGTTCATCCCTGTTCTGACCCGGGCCGCGGTGGCTGCAGGGATCGATGGCCTGTTTCTGGAAGTGCATGATGATCCGGCCAATGCGAAATCGGACGGGGCGAATGCGCTGCATCTTGACAAGCTGAAGCCGCTGCTGGAGACATTGCTGGCGATTCATGAGGCGGCGAAGCGGTAGCCAGGGGCCGCTCTTTCGGGTGCTGAGGATGACGCCGCCGGGGAGATCTGCGTTTGCGGGTGGAGCGCGAAAGATGATCTCTCAACTCCGCTTCGCTTCGGTCGGGATGACAAAAGTTGACGGCGAGCGGTTAAGAGATAGTCGACATGTGTTTGCGCGATACAGGTATCGGCATCACCCGTGCCGGGTCTAGACCCTGAATCAACCGGAAAGCATGCGACCAAAGGAAGCATAAGCGGCAAAGCCGCGTCCGCCCGCACGGCCATTACCAAAAAAAAAGGGCCCCTCGGGGGAGGGGCCAATCTGCCTTGGTTCTCTCGTTGTGTGAGAGCTTGGTTGCGACCCATGTTGCGGGTCTGGTTGGTCACGACGCAGGAGCCGGGGGAGGCTACTTCTGCGTCGCACCAATCGGTGAGGCACTGGCATTCGCCGGTGCACCCAGGGTCGCTAAACTGTTTTGCATCAACGTCACATGGACAAGGCTGCCAGGTGTCGTTTTAGTATCGCCGGTAGCCAGTGGAGCATTACCGAGGGCGATCAGGTGGATGCGATAGACGGGGATTTGATGATCGACCACCAGGTAGCGGACAACCGCGTCTGAAATCTTCTGCGAATTGGCAATACCGGCGCTACCGCGGGTCTTCGAGTAGCCCTGTACTTCTACGATATAGCCTTTTTGTCCCTGTAGCTGGCTGGCGACCTGGTCCAGGGCGTCTTTCGCCTTCGCATTCAGAGTCACCTGGCCGGGACGGAAGTGAATCTCAGTCTCTGTCAGCGGGGTGTATTGATCAAGGTTGGCGACGGTCGTGTTCAGCTGGCCGTTTTGTGTGTTCGCCTTGCCTGCAAGTTCCTGTGCCTGATTCGCCTGTGTGGACGCGGTCAGGGCCTGGGCGTTGGCTGAGTCAGCAGTTGTCTGGGCCTGCTTAATACCTGCCTGAGACCGGCTGTCGTAGTCCTTGATGTCGGAAGCGTTCTTTGCCGAGAGCTGGTCGAGTTCGTTCAGGCGATCCTTAACCGGATTGACCTGGCGATTCACCCACTTCTTGCGGGCCAACGGATTCAGGTGACCCCAGAACCCCTCATTGGACTGCGTAGAGAGGGGCTTGCCTGTAGCTGAAGCATTGGAGTCAGTTGAGGTATTAGCCGGGGCAGCGGCAGGTGTCGAATTGTCTGATGTCTGGGCAAAAACCGGTGTTGCGAGAAGTGCGGCCATCGCCAGCGTTGCGGCAGATGTACCGAGCTTTTGAAGAGTCTTCATATGGATAGATGTCCTCTTTTTTCTGTTTTATGGCCACTATCGGTTGCTGCGACACGATTCGTGCTGCAAGCGTCGTGCCATAGTAGATGAAGCTAGCGGGGGAAGGCTAACTTGCTGAAAGTAGGATGCCATGCTGTGTTGGCTGTTGCCTTCCCGGCTGGTTTTCCACAGCAAGATCTCGTTTGCGCCGGCAATGACCGCAGTTAATACCGATCGCTCGTGCAAAAAGTGCTCGATTGTCGTTCAGATTCAACACTTAGCGGAGGTTGACCTGCATGATCCGGATGTCAGGATTCTTCTGATCCCAGTCGGCGCTCACGTGATCAAAGATCAGGCGGAAGGACCTACTCTCTCCCGGCTTGACAGGGTTCGTGCTGACCGGCGCGGTGTCCACGTACGGCTCACGCGATGTGATGAGGTTGAGAGCCAGCGTCTCTCCTTGCGGCTGTGAAGCTCCGTTCGAATCTCCTGCTCCGTGAAAAATAGTGTGGACTGTAACGCCGGTGACGGTACGGTCACCATGATTGGTGAGGGTGCCGTCTACGTAGGTAAGCTGGCTTCCCGCCATATTGGAACTCTGGCTGAGCGCAATATCGCTGAGGGCGAGCTGGCTGGCATACGCATCGGGCGTGGTGCTAACGACTTTATGCGATCGGCTCCCGATCACGATGAGGGAGAGAGCGATGATTACAACGACCGACCCGGCAATGATCCAGGGCGTCCACGAGCGCGCCTCTTCGCGTTTCGTCTCGCGGGAAAACAAGCCGCCGTCGGCGCTGTTGCTGTTCTTGTCCATGCGCGGATTGTATCGCTATTGGCGGCCCGGCGATGCAGGTTACCAGGATGGTGCGGGCAGTACTTTTGATTTTCAGATTTCGCCGAATTGTCACAGGCTTCCTGCAGACCACCTGCGTCTAATGCCACAGGAACAGTGTGTGCGGTGGATCGGCTGTTGAGCGAAGTTTAACCGAAGGAGCATCGCGTGAAGCGTCTGTCTGCAAATCCTGAACTTCCTGCTCAACGCCGGCATCCGGTTGACGGTCCATTGGAGAAGCAAATGGCGCTGTCGTCTTCCAGCCTGCCTTACCAGCTCGTGACGATTGTGGCTGCACTGCTGCTGCTGATCAGCGCTGCGGTTCCCTGGTAAATTCGCCGACCCATGGCGTGAAAGCTGCGCGTCCGGCAGTCTTGCGAAAATCTTCTCCACTCATCTCGACGGTCTGACACATTTCACTGAGGCGAGATCGCATCCGTTCGCCGATGCGGTCTCCCAGTGTCTCTTCCCTGCCCGCGGCACCGGTAGATGGCGGCCGATCGGGGTAGTTCGTGGTCACGATGGTGGTCCGCTTGTCGAGGTAGCGCGCATTCAGGATGTGGGCCACCGTGTCCCATACCCATTCCGTAGGCTTGGTGGCGCCGAGTTCATCCAGCACCAGCACCTCGGCGTCGAAAACCGGCCGTAAGACTTCCATCTCAGTGGTCGCAACCTGTGGATTGTAGGAGTTCTGGATCTGCTTCAAGAGGTCGCGATAGTCGCAGAAGATGCCGCGGGCGCCGCGCTCGAGAATTAACGACCGCAGAATGCCGATTGCCAGGTGAGTCTTGCCAATACCGATGGTGCCGGTAAAAAGCATTCCACGACCGGCAGTTTCGACCGGATAGTTCTGCACAAATTTGGCGGCCATGTACTGAGCGTTCAGCAAAACGGTATCTTCACCACCAGAGCGCAGGCCGAACTCAAAGCTTTCAAGCGAACAATGTTCATATCGCTGGGGGATCCTTGAAGCACGAAGCCTTTGCTGAGCCCGCTCGGCGAGCCGGCATTCACAGTCCTTGGCAAAGCGATCGCCGTTCCGCGTCAGGATGCGGAAGCCGGTACCAGAACAAATTGTGCAGTTGGAAATGGATGATGCCACTCACCGATTATCGCACCGGGAGACTATGTGGAAATGGCCCGGCCGGATGCGCGGGCATCCGGCTGGCCTGCAACACACTACTTACCGGCAAAGACCCACTGATCGCCATTCATCACGAGGGATGCAGTATCTGCAGGTGAGGCGCCGAGGGCGGTCGCGATGGAAGGAAAGGCAGTCTGCATTTCCTGCGACTTGGCCCAGCCGGCGACGTCGGAGATCTTGTAATGATAGTTAACAGCAACGGTCTTGGCGCCATTGCCGTTTGTACCCGGCTGTGCGCCGTCAATCGACGTCACTTCCCGGTGGCCATAGCAGAAGTTGCCGTAGCCGGGCTGGGTTGAATCCGGTGTCCAGGTAGAGCGGCCACTGTCGGAGAGGTCGTAGTTGTTGACCTGTTTGGAGGCGATGATCAGGACCTTCTTTTCTGCGGTGGTGCGGGTCAGCAGGCCAGCCTGGGTCAATGCGTCATAGCCTTCTGTCTTGGCGTCATCCGACGTCGCAGCCTGGGCAGGAAATTTCTTCGACTGCGACCAGATGCAGACCGGGCTGTTCTTGTAGTGGTCATTGATAGCGGTCTTGTAGTTGGCGTTGGAATTGTCCGTTTTGTCACAGCCCATGGGGAGAAGGAAGAGCGAGGTCAGGCCAAATGTGCAGAGAAGTGCTTTTTTCATAATGAGGATCGTTCCTTTTCGATTGACTTAAAGCTCGAGTCGCCGGTGGAATTTCGAGATTTGCGTTGTGTTCAGTGGCTTTTGATCGGATGCCAGCAGTCCAGGATTTTTTAAAGTGGGCTAGCGTTTCCGAGTTGATCCTGTAAAAAAATCATTGCACCTTGAGTCTTTTCTTCACAAACGCGAACGCACTTGCATGAAGGCCGCTGGAAAGCATTGACCGCAAGGCTGCGCATCGCTATCTTCAAACCCATGTCACTGGACATCCACTTCGCCTGTTGCGCGTGTTGCTGTTACCCGCTGCGCCGGCGATGGTGTGTCTTCACTTCCTGACCGAGAGATAGACAAGCCTCACGCCCACGCCGCAGCCAACCTGCTCCGTGGGTATTTTTCTGCTCATGCACAGCGCGGCTCCTGGCGAAACCCATAAACCCGTCTGGAGATTGCCATGAGCACCGCTTTTGTTTCCCATCCACCTGATCCGTCCTCGTTAGAACGTCAGCCTGAGAAGCCGGCACACTGGTATCGGCGCATCGCCACGCTGCTGCCAGGCATCCTGCTGCTGCTCGCAGTCGGCTATGCCGGGCGATTCATCGAACAGTTCATCGCGCAATACGGGAAGGCGCATCACCTGACCCTGCCGAATATCGAGTACGTGCTGTGGTCGATCCTGCTCGGCCTGTTGATTGCGAATACCGTCGGCGTGCCGGCCCTGTTCAAGCCCGGGGTCGCGACCTATGACTTCTGGTTGAAGGTCGGCATTGTCCTGCTCGGCTCGAAGTTTCTGCTGAAAGATATTCTTCGGCTTGGCAGCCTTTCGCTCACGCTGGTGGCGATCGAGATTGTGCTGGCGTTGTCCCTGATGCACCTGCTCGGGCGCATCTTCAAACTAGGGCCGAAGCTGACGACTTTACTGGCTGTGGGTTCGTCGATCTGCGGCGTGTCGGCGATCATCGCGACGCAGGGCGCTATTGATGCGGACGAAGAGGATTCTTCCTACGCTATCGCAGCCATCCTGGCGCTGGGTGCAATTTCGCTGTTTACCTTCCCACTGATCGGTCACTGGCTGCACCTGAGCGAGCACGCTTATGGATTGTGGGCGGGTCTGGCGGTCGACAATACGGCTGAAGCAACGGCGGCCGGCGCACTCTTCTCACCGGAAGCGGGCAAGATGGCAGTACTGGCCAAAACCACGCGCAACGCCATGATCGGCTTTGTGGTGCTGGCGTACGCGATTTACTGGACCTCGAAGGGCGAAGGCCAGGTCATTGGCAACAAGGCGGTCTTTCTTTGGAAGAAATTTCCCAAGTTCGTGCTCGGCTTTCTGCTGGTGTCGCTCATTGGCAGCTTCGGCTTTTTGAATAAGACACAATTGACCGATGTCGCGAATGTTTCACGATGGGCGTTCATGCTGACATTTGCCGGAGTTGGCCTGCGGACCAATCTGAAAGAGCTCACACGACAGGGCTGGAAACCGCTGCTGGTCGGCACCATCGGCGAGGTGGCGATTGCATTTCTGACGCTGGGGCTGATCTTCGGCGCAGATCATTTTGTCCATCTGTAACTTTGTCGGACAGGAATGGGCGGCCAAGTCTACTCTTGGTAGTAAGCAATGAGAGACGGAGACGCTGGATGCCAATGGCAAGAATGGAGCCTGCGGAAGCTGTCCTGCACTTCCGCAAATGGCTGACAGAAGATACGACCGTGGCCTGTGTCGGCACGCTGCCCGGACTGTCCTTCAACATGACCGGCAAAGTGACGGAGGCGTCAGACACGGGCGTAGCGTTCAGCGCGGAGGACAGGCGCTGCAACCTGACACTGCTGCCGTTCTTCGACGATGTGCGCTTCGTTTTCTCCGACCCGAATGACCTGCCGGGCGCTATTCGCAACCCGATGCTGCCCAACTCTGCCATCGGCGTGTCGCTGCCGGGAAGGGCGAAGCATGCCAGCGAGGATGAGATACGCGACAAGCTGATTTTCGTTGCCCTGGCAGATGACCTTGGCTGAAGGTGTCAGTTTGGCAGGATGCGTTGAGTGACTGGCGCATCGTTTCGGCCGGTGGCGCATCGAAAGCAGACGGGCAGTCCGACAGGCTGGCGTCAGA
>CAZZZL010000039.1:0-42858 GCA_964658655.1 uncultured Acetobacteraceae bacterium
CTGTTTTGGAGCCGCGGGGCACGCTGAGTAATCGTCTCCTTCGAGACGAAGCAGACATCAATCAAGGAGGCACAATGCTGCCTTTGTCGTCCCGTCATCAACAAGAGTCTGAAGCTATACCGAAAAAGCCTCCCGCCTCAGCCGACCTTCACCCGGAACCATTGCTGGACTCGGACGAAGCAGCGGCGATTATGCGCATTCACCCCAAGACGCTCCAGCGGTACGCCAGGCAAGGAATCGTGAGGGGCCTTCAGCTTGGTTCCATGTGGCGATTCCGCGCAAGTGACATCGACCGTTGGATATCTGAGCGTCTAGCCGGATAAGACGATTTTCAACAAAACCTCTGCCCGGCGTGCGATAGGCTTATTTCAAGCCATCCGCTACGCCTATAGGAGAAACATGCCAAGGCGGACACGGTATCAGCAAGGAAGCGTGCAGTGCGAAAAACGGCGGAGTGGACCCGATGTTTGGGTGTTCCGCTGGTGGCAGTCAACATCTGACGGCGGAACGAAGCGTCGGAAAGCAATCGTCGGTACTACCGCCGCGTTGCCAACCGAAGCAGCAGCCCTCAGAGCCGCTCAAGCATTGCGCATCGACGCCAACCAGGAAACCCCGCAGACGGAAGGCGGGCCAAGCACAATCGCCGAACTGGTCGCTCACTACCGGCTAAAAGAACTTGCCGGTGAAGATCAGGGACGCAAAGCGTTCTCGACGCGCGCCGCTTACGAATGCTATCTGAGGGGATGGGTTCTGCCTCGTTGGGGAACACATCGGCTAGATCAGATAAAACCAGTTGCAGTAGAAGAGTGGCTGGGTGGCATCAAGCGTTCGAGGGGAACGAAGGCAAAGATTCGGAACCTCATGAGTGCTCTCTTTCATCACGCGATGCGCTACGAGTGGATCGAACGAAATCCGATCAAACTCGTGCGCCAGAGCGCGAAGCGAGAGAAAGTTCCTGACGTTCTGGAATTGCACGAACTCCAACTTCTCCTCAGCAAGCTGGCGGTTCGAGAGCGCACCTTAGCGCTTCTCGATGCCGCTACCGGGCTGAGGGTCAGCGAACTCCTGGCACTACGTTGGGACGATGTTGACTTCAAGAACTTGGAGATTCGAGTCACCGAATCAATCTGGCATCAGGTCGTCGGCGTCTGCAAAACCGAAGCCTCAGCCAAGCCCGTCCCGATGGACGAGTACATGGCTGAAGATCTTCGTCGCTGGCGGCGCAACAGCCCGTACCCGATGGATGGTGATTGGGTCTTTGCCAGTCCGCGCATGAAGGGGAAACAACCCTACTGGCCGGACAATCTCATGAAGCGGTACATCAGGCCGGTGGCACGTCAAGCCGGCATCACCAAGAACATCGGCTGGCACACCTTCCGTCACTCCTTCGGCACATTGCTGAAGGCAAACGGGGAAGATGTGAAGACGGTACAGGAGCTCTTGAGGCACGCGAACAGCAGGATCACGCTCGACGTATATACGCAGGCCGTGAACTCGCATAAACGAGCCGCACAGAGCAAGGTTGTAAGGATGATGGTGCCCAACGTGGGTCAGAGAGAGGTTGAAACTGACACGCTTTTGGTACCCCGGCGGGCGTAATGGACCCTAATCGGACCCTGATTCGCTTGTCACATTAGGTCCCATACGAAGCTAAGTTCTTTGCTTTGTATGGCGGGGACGACGGGGCTCGAACCCGCGACCTCTGCCGTGACAGGGCAGCATTCTAACCAACTGAACTACGTCCCCACTTTGTTTAACGCAGATCACCAATTACGACTGGCCTGCGAACAAGTGTGAGTATACCAGAACAAAACGACTCCGCCAGCACATGCCAGAGGCTCATCCTGGACGAACGTCTGGCGACATCGTTTCTCCAACATTTTGGGGGTGTTCGAGCACAGCCCGGCATCGCTATGCCCCATATCAATACCTTGCCGGAACCAGCCTCGTTAATGCCTGATGCCTAAACCCATACTGATCATTCCCGGCCATGCAATGACGGCATTGCCAGATATGATGGCAGTTGTATTCCGAGGACAGCATGGCACATCTTCCGCATAGAGATACCGTCTTCACCGCCGCTATTGAAGAGCACTTATCAGTTATTCAAGGGGTTCTCGGCCAGGTCGAAGTGCTGGAGCATATCGCGCGCAGGATGGCTGCGGCGCTTCATGCCGGCAACCAGATATTGTGGTGCGGAAATGGCGGGAGTGCCGGCGATTCACAGCATCTGGCAGCGGAAATTGTAGGAAGATTCCGGCGTGAACGGCGCGGCCTTCCATCCATCGCGCTCACGACAGATAGCTCGATCCTGACTGCTGTCGCCAATGATTATGGCTTTGAAGCTGTGTTTTCCCGGCAGGTCGAAGCCATCGGCCGGCAGGGCGATGTACTGGTAGGGATTTCAACATCCGGCAACAGTCACAATGTCATCAGCGCCATCGAGAAGGCCCATGAGCAAGGGCTGGTCACGGTTGCGTTCACGGGTGCTGGCGGCGGACGCGCAGGCTCGGTCGCCGATCATCTCTTTGCCGTAGAATCGCAGGACACTGCACGGATTCAGGAGGCGCACATCCTGGCTGGACATATGATTTGCGACTGGCTTGAACTCGATTGGCTTGCCACCCAACCTGGGTCTGCCACGCACGCCGGTTCATCGCCTGCCGTGCCTGTGACCTCGATGGAAGCGAGCGCCCACTAGAGCCATGACCCAGAGCTTGCTGCATCTGCACCAGGTGATCCAGAAGATTGAGCATGAGTGGCCTGGCAAGCGACTGCTCGTGGTCGGCGACGTGATGCTCGACAAGTACATCTGGGGTGAGGTGGGGCGTATTTCTCCCGAGGCGCCGGTGCCGGTTGTGCGCGCGACTCACCAGAGCCACCAGCCGGGCGGAGCCGCGAATGTTTCCGTCAACCTTGCAAAACTGGGCGCAACCGTGGTGCTGGCAGGGTTCACCGGAGGTGATGCCGATGAGAGTCTCCTGGTCGAAGGATTAAAGGCAGAGGGTATCCAGCCACTGCTCGTGACCTGCGATGGATTTCCCACAATCACCAAAATGCGGATTGTGGGCGGTCGCCAGCAGATGCTTCGCCTGGACAGCGAAAACCTGAATGAACGCCCTGCCGCGGACTATGAGCAGTTGCTAGCTTCTGCTCTCAAGGAGTTGCCGAAGTGCGATGCATTGGTCCTGTCGGATTACGCCAAGGGTGTGCTTTCAACGACTGTCTGCGAGCGGTTGATCGCTGAAGCTCGGCGCCTTGGTGTGCCGGTACTGGTCGATCCCAAAGCGAAAGACTTCGCTCGTTACCGCGGCGCAACGACTGTATGCCCGAATCTCGCAGAGCTTGCCGCTGCATCCGGGGAGAGTCCATCCAATCTTGAAGCGATGCTGCATGCCGCGGAGCAGATGGTCCGCGATTTCGATCTTGAGTATCTGACGGCGACATTAAGCGAAAAAGGCATCGCGGTTGTACGCCCGGGCTCGCGTTTTCTGGCGCCGGCAGTCGCCAGGCAGGTCTTTGACGTGTCCGGTGCCGGCGATACAGTGATCGCGGTCCTGGCGCTCTGCCTGGCCTCTGGCATAGACGTGGAACCAGCGGCACAGCTTGCCAATATCGCAGCCGGCATCGTGATCGGTAAAGTCGGCACTGTCCCAGTCGAAAAACATGAACTGCTGGCCGCACTCGAGCCGGACATCGCTCTGCACGCACAGGACAAGGTACTCACCCGCGACGAACTCGTAAGGCGTGTCGCTGTGTGGCGTGCGAACAGCGACCAGGTAGTGTTTACGAATGGATGCTTCGATCTGCTGCATGTCGGCCACATTGCAGTGCTCGAGCAGGCGCGGCGCCAGGGAGACAGGCTGATTGTTGCGATCAATTCCGATGCATCTGTTTCTGCCCTGAAAGGTCCGAGCCGTCCGGTCGTCAATGAGAATGCGAGGGGGCGGGTGCTGGCAGCGCTCGCGGCGGTCGACGCCGTTGTGGTCTTTGATGAACCAACGCCTTTGAACCTGATCCTGGCATCGCGGCCCGACGTGCTCGTAAAGGGCGGTGACTATGACGAGTCAACGATCGTCGGTGCGCGGGAGGTTCGCTCGTGGGGCGGGAGAGTTGCAATCGTTCCGATCGTCGAAGGGCACTCCACTACCCGTTTGATCGAGCGGTCGCTGGGTTAGGGCACCGTAAGGGCCGACTAGGGCACCCGGTTTGGAAGGATGCTGCGCCGTTCGAAGATGGGTGTTGCCGTTCCGCGGCTGTTCTCAATCAACCTGACTAACATCGGTTTCACGGCAGACGGACAAAAACGGCCCAATCTGGCTGATGTCGCGTACCTTGCACCCCGAACCAGCATCCGATGCACAAGAAGCCACGTTGACCGTAACGACCCCGCACGCTCAGTACCGTTACTATGAGACTAGGTGCGATGTGGTTTGCGGGCTGCCTAGAAAATTGAAGGGTGACGAGCGAGTGAAGCGGAAAGAAGGACAGGCAGTACAGGCGGTTATGGAGTTCCATATCTCCAAAGGCGCGCGCGAACGGTACGAAGTCGAAGACGCACTGTTTTCGTTCACTGGCAATGTCATTTTTGCGGATGCGGCGGCAAGCCGTCGGCTCGCTCACAGTATGAATACGGTCCGTGAAACGTCGGACAATCCTGAACTTGTGGTGAATCCCGGCGCCCTCTTTGCCATGGGCCTGATGGACGAGATCACTCACGCCTTATTTGCCCAATACCGGACACAGGTCGATCCGCTGGTCGTAGTGGACGCCCTGAAGTGGTTTGGCGCCAAGGTTGGCCCAGAAAAGCTTGAAAAGCTGCTGCTGGCTTTTGTCGAGAAATTTCCCGGCACCGCTGTGCGTAAGGGCAAGCTGGCTGCGGCGAAGTGGCTCGCCGCATCGACCAATGGCTATCCGAACCGACACGCAGCGTTTGAGGAACTGATCCTCTTGTGGTTGGCAAATAAAAACCCTGCGTTCCTACCGTTCAAAGAACTGTTCGACGAAGCGAATCTCGCGCCAACCCACACCTACACCGCGGTAACAGCGCAATTGCGCGATTATTTTGCAACCCGCCCGGCGGCTGACCCGGAATACCCCAACCTGATCGACATGATGCGCGCGCCGGCACTGGCCGCACCGGAATCGCTGAGCGGTCAGCTGGAATTTATTCGTCGCAAATGGTCCACCCGAATCAGCGAGATCGCACGTAAGCTCATCCTCGCCTCCGATGTTTTGAAGGAAGAGGATATCGCGATCTGGATGCGGTTTCATCCACCATCAGAAGCGGCCGAAGCTGCCCGGCGCCGACGCGATCAGAGCAATGCACCCCGCGATCATCGCGGCGAGGTGCTCGAATTTGACGGTCAGCAGAACGAGTATGAGCAGTTCAGCCCTGACCAGGATTGGATGCCGAACACGGTCCTCATTGCGAAGAGTACCTATGTCTGGCTGGACCAGCTTTCCAAGCGGTATGGCCGGCACATCCACCGTCTGGATCAGATTCCAGACGAAGAACTCACAACGCTGGCTCACCGCGGTTTCAACGCGCTCTGGCTGATCGGTGTATGGGAACGGAGCAAGGCCTCACAGACCATTAAGCGTCTCTGCGGCAATGCGGAGGCAGTCGCGTCCGCGTATTCGCTTTATGACTACTCGATCGCCGCAGACCTGGGCGGCGAAGAGGCCTATCGTAACCTGCGCGACCGCGCCCAGGCACGCGGTATACGGCTTGCCAGCGATATGGTGCCGAACCACATGGGAATCGATTCTCGCTGGGTCATTGAGCACCCTGAATGGTTCCTTTCGCGGTATGACTCGCCCTATCCGGCCTATCGGTTCGACGGTCCTGACCTCTCGAACGACGATCGCGTCGAGATCAAAATCGAAGACCATTACTACGAGCAGAGTGATGCAGCCGTTGTCTTCCGCAGGCGCGACAAGTGGACCGGCAGTACGCAGTTTGTCTACCACGGGAACGACGGAACGAGCTTTCCCTGGAATGACACGGCCCAGCTCAACTATCTGAGCTCACAGGTGCGAGAACAGGTCATACAGACTATTCTGCATGTGGCCCGGTCATTCCCCATCATCCGCTTTGACGCGGCGATGACCCTGGCCAAGCGGCACATTCAGCGGCTTTGGTTCCCTGCCCCCGGCGCAGGCGGTGCAATTCCCTCTCGTGCCGAGTCGAGCATGACGCAGGCTGAGTTTGATGCTGCCATCCCACATGAGTTCTGGCGGGAGGTCGTCGACCGGGTCGCAACAGAGGTACCTGGAACTCTTCTGCTCGCGGAAGCCTTCTGGTTGATGGAGGGCTACTTCGTCCGCACGCTCGGCATGCATCGCGTCTACAACAGTGCGTTTATGGTCATGATGCGTGACGAGGACAATGCAAAGTATCGGTCAGTGCTGAAGAACACCATGGAGTTCGATCCTGGAATCATGAAGCGTTACGTGAACTTCATGAGTAATCCTGATGAAAGAACAGCAATTGACCAGTTCGGGTCGGGTGATAAGTTTTTTGGTGTTGCCTCTCTGATGGCTACACTACCGGGCCTGCCGATGTTCGGCCATGGCCAGGTAGAGGGCTTCACCGAGAAATATGGCATGGAGTATTACCGGCCGCGTTTCAATGAAACTCCGAATGACTGGCTGGTTGAGCGGCATCAGCGGGAGATTGCCCCTCTCCTACACCAGCGCAGGCTGTTTGCCGAGAGCGAGCATTTCCTGTTGTACGACTTTTGGCGTCCTGAAGGCATGGTCGACGAAAACGTCTTTGCTTATTCCAATCGCAATGGGAACCAGTGCGCGCTGATTCTCTTCAACAACAATTACGGTTCGACCTCCGGCACGATTCATCACTCGACGAACTTTGCCGACAAGGCAAGCGGATCTTTGCGGCAGCGTGATCTGCGCGACGGCCTGGGCCTCACCGACGCCCCTGAGGTCTTCCTTGGCTATCGCGATGTGAGCAGCGGCCTCGAGTACATCCTGCGGGCATCGGATCTTGCTCATAACGGATTCACGATTCACCTTCGGGGCTATCAGTATTGTGTTCTCCTGCAATGGCGCGAATTGCGCTCGGACGCCCAGCATCCCTGGGCGACGTTGCACGATCAACTGCGCGGCGAGGGTGTTCCGAGTCTTGAAGAGGCCTTCGTCGATCTCCAGATGAAGCCGGTGCACGACGCTGTGTATGCGCTGCTGGAGCCTTCGCTGATGCGTTCATTTGCAGATGAAGCGCAGAAGCCGACAGCGGCACCGAGCGCCGGCCCGTCCAAGCCCCCTGCGGTTCCCGCTTCGTCCTCTGCGGAATATCAGGGAATCGAAGTCCTGGTAAAGTGCACGCTTGGCCTGCTGGATGCGGCCGTTGCTGTTCTGGGACTGCAGTCGCCCGCGGGATCAGCGGACAGGCAGAAGGCCGAATTGCAGGCCGCTTTCACTGCCTTGCTGAGGCTTCCAGGCCTCGAAGCAGAGGCCACTCGGCCATGGCCTGAGGCAGCGAGGGCAGTTTTGCCCAGCACCGGTCCGCGCACTGAGACGGGCGCTATTGTCGCACCGTCCGTCGCCGTAGTTGCCCTTCAGTGGGTCTTGGCACGATTGGGAAGCACTGCCGATAAGAAGGCGGCTGATGGTTTTGAAGCTCTCCATCTGCGGAAAGTGCTGGCCAAGGCATTCCGGGCATTGCAGATCGAGGGCGAAGATGCGTGGCGGGCCGCCGCGCGGGTCAAGCTGTTAGTTGCTGCGCCGGACACCACCACGACTCTACCTGGGTCCGATCTGGCCCGGCTGGTTGCATCGATGGGGATAGACCCTGAGGTTCGCTGGCTGACCGGTGTGCATGCATCTGGTGCCACAATCTACTTCGTCAAAGAGCCCTTCGAGCAGCTCGTATGGTGGCTGCAGCTTCCTTCGCTGCTCAAGGTGAGGGGTAAGGCTGCTGCGGACCGGTTGCTGCTGAAGCAGGTCGAGGAGCAGGCAACGGCAGGAGCGTCTGCCGCTCTCAATGCGGGCTACGACCTGGCTCGGCTCGAAAAAGCCGTAACGCCTGCTGGAATTGCCCCAATCACTCCATCTGGCTCCAAGGGTGTCGATAAGAAGCTGCCCATCAAAGCTATGGCCGCGAAAGCGACCGGAAGGACTTCCAAAGGCAGGCCTGCAGTCAATCCGAAAAAGTCTGCGCAGAAGTCGGGTCCGAAGACGGGTAAGAACCTCGAGTCGGCGCCGCAGGAGCCTGAAAAGCCTGCGGTTAAAGGCGAGATTGCCACCAAAAAGGCCTCGCCAGCCCCTCCCCGCTCAAGGGCGAGCACTGCCGACAGTACTTCCAAACGTAAACCCAGGACGTAGATTCAGACCGGTCGTTGGCTCGCGGGTGCTGCATCAGGACGCAGGCGAATATCAGTCTCGTGCGATTGGGACGCTGCGGCTTTGCGGTATCGGACATAGATTACCCGTGCCTGCTCGTGACTTTCGATCTCAGATTTGCATTCACATTTCCTTGTGACCGGTCGATAAGGTCACCATAGCGGCCGCATTCGGTGCCGCGCATGGAATGTTTGCAGTGCGTCGGGTCGGAGGAGCAGCAGGAATGGCGAAGGCTGTTTTGAAGGCGCGTTCAGGGCGTATCCCGCCAGTCAGCAGGGTCCTGCGGGTGGCCTTTGGCATCTTCGTACTGTCCATCGCGAGCATCTATCTGAACGCTGAAAGCTACAAGATGAGTGGTGTTTCTCTTGTGTGGCTTTCGAACGGCTTTCTCATCGGCACCCTGCTCTGCGCCCCGCGAAGGCAGTGGCCTTCGTTCCTGGTACTGGGCTATGCCATCGATTTCGGACTGAACCTGACGCAGGCTACGCCACCCATAACCTCGGCTTTTCTGAGTTTCTGCAATATGTCAGAGGTTGCAATCGCAGCAGCCCTGATGTTTGACGTGATCGCGCCAGACCCTGACCTGACCGAGGCCAGACAACTGCGCAGCCTGCTGATCAACGGCGTGCTGGTCGCCCCGGCGGCCGCATCGACCATGGCGGCACTTTATGTGCACTTTGCGCTGGGCGTACCCTTTCTGCAGGCCATCCGCTCGTGGTTCGCCGCCGATGTGCTCGGAACAGCGATGCTGACGCCGCTTTACCTCTCGCAACACTATAAGAGAAGATTTTCGTCACGATCCATTGCCGAGACGACAGGTCTTTTCGTGCTGCTTGCCGTCGTGACGGCCGGGGTCTTCTTCTTTACCAGCTATCCGACGCTCTGGGTGGTGCTGCTCATCCTGCTGCTGCTTGGAGTGCGGGCGGGCTTCACCGGGTCCGCCGCAGGATTGCTGCTGGTCACGTTTATCGGCGGCTATCTTACTGTCAAAAATTACGGTCCACTGGGAGCGGCCCAGCACGGATCCCTGCCGGCGAGAATCCTGTTCTTTCAATCCTTTGTTGCCTTATCGATGCTGGCTCTCTATGTCATAGAAGTCGCCAAGGCAGAAAGCTGGCGCATCCGGGTCAACCTGGAATCCAGCGAAAATCGTTTTCGCTCTCTCGCCGAAGCGTCACGCGACGTGATCGTACTGGCCGAACTGAACGGCAGTCGAAAGTATGTCTCTCCGGCAATCACAGAATTGCTGGGCTGGGAGCAGCAGGATCTGGTGGGGCAGTACTACGGCCACCTGGCCCACCCTGAAGACGCGCCGAGGATCGGTCAATTGCTGCAGGAGATGCGGAACGGCCACGAGACAAGTCCGTTTGCTTACCGTTGCCGGAAGATTGACGGTACCTATCTCTGGCTTGAATCGACGGCGAGACTTCTGCGCAGAGAGCACAATGACGAACCCTATGGATTCGTGCACGTCCTGCGCGATATCTCCGACCGCAAGGCTGCCGAGGAGCAGATGCAGAGAGCTTACGAAACGGTCGAGAAGCTGGCCCTGCTCGACGGACTGACCGGTGTCGCGAACCGGCGCCTGCTCGACCAGACGCTCACACGCGAGTGGATCAGCAGTAAGCGTGACCGCCTGCCGCTTTCCGTGCTCCTTATCGATGTAGACCTGTTCAAGAGCTATAACGATTTCTACGGACACCTTGAGGGTGATGAATGCCTGCGCCAGGTCGCGGGCAGAATTCAGGGTATCTTGCGGCGACCGCTCGATATGCTGGCGCGCTACGGTGGTGAGGAGTTTGTCGCAGTGCTCCCGAACACCTCGGAAGAAGGCGCCGAGGCCATCGGCGAGCAGGTGCGGAAAGTGGTGGAAGAATGCTGCATTCCGCACGCATCCAGCCCCTACGGAGTCGTGACGGTGAGTCTCGGATGTGCGACCGAGGTGCCGTGCGACGCTTCCAGTGTCGGCAAACTGCTGAAGCAGGCTGACATGGCTTTGTACCAGGCAAAGACGGGCGGCCGAAACCGCACGCGCGTAGCAGGCGGTGCCGGTGTGTTGACGCAGTAAGCCTCGAAGTGCGACGGGCCAGTGGCCGCGGCAACCGAAGTGATCTCCGCTACCGAGAGAGGTATTCGCGGTAGTATGCTCACTCGATGATGATTGCAGGGCCGGCCCACCTGACAACGCTTGCCCACCTGCTGTTGAGCGCCTCGGCCACCAAGCGCCTGTTGATGGCCTGTGCGCTGGGCGGTGTGGTCGGCCTGGAGCGCGAGTGGCGGCACAAAGACTCCGGTCTGCGCACCAACATGCTTATCTGTATGGGCGCGGCGCTGTTCACCATTATGAGCGCGGTTCTTGCCGGCGACGGCACTGCGGACAAGAGCCGCGTTGCGTCCAACATCGTCCAGGGGATCGGCTTCCTCGGAGCCGGCCTCATCCTGCACACCAAGAATCGCGTGCTCGGTCTGACCAGCGCCGCAACGGTCTTCGTCGTCGCCGCTATTGGCATGACGTGTGGTGCCGGACTCTATCTCGAAGCCTTTTTTTCTACCGCGATCGTCCTGGTCAGTCTGCAGACAATCGGAGCTCTGGAAGGCAAGATAGGCTGGAAGCGATACCCCCTGCTCTACGAGGTGCGGGCGGACGTCGGGCCTGCCCTGCAGAAAGCGATTGTGTCTCCAGCTGAAGCCGATGCGGTGGCTGTGGAACGGGAAGAGGCGAGGCACCGCATGTTCTCCGCGATCTTGAAGGTTCTGGACTCCGAAGGCCAGAGGTTACAGGTTCTAGACCGCGATAACGTGGCGGGTCTGGAACGTGTCTCCTTCACAGTGATGGCCACCCGGAAGGCTCATGAACGCGTCTTGAATGAACTAAGAGCCAGCGACGCCACAGACAAGGTCGTCGTCTTTCGCGATCCTGACGAAGAATAGCGTGCCGCTGCAGCGCGCACGGGGATTCCAGACTCAGGATGGGATCAATCTTGCCCTATTTGGCGTATCTGCTTTCAGCGCCCTTCGGTCAGAGCCATGCCTGCCGACGACGGCGGTTCGGTATGATGGGCTCGACCAGGTAAATCACGGACAATGATCGACCGGACTCTCACGAAATTGCTTTATCTGCTGCTGGGTTGCTTCATCGTCTGCAGTATGACCTATGAAGTGATGGGAGTGCTGGCCTTCTTTCAGTCGGCTATTGACGGCGGCAGCCATGTGCGGGCGCCGTTCACACTGAGTGATGACGATCGGACAGTCGATAGCCTTGAACCGGAAGCCGAGAAGGCTGGCCTGTGGCGGGGCGATAAGCTGGTGGCATTTGACGGCCGTCCGTATGAAGGAAGAAACCAGTGGCTGCAGACGCTGGCCGGCGGTAAGGGAGCCCTTCGGCCAGGCGACATGCTCTCCGTCAGTACACTCCGAACCGATGGCTCGGTTCATCTTTTGCGTATCACCATGGCGACCGCGAAGCAGTTGAATGCGAGCCAGGTTGCAGTTTACGCACTGGTCCAGATCGCGCTGCCTGTCGTGTGCCTTCTGATCGGCTTCTGGGTGGTATTTGCAAGGCCGCGGGACTGGAATGCATGGCTCCTGCTGGTCGTACTGACGCTCCCGGAAGTGACGTATCTGGCGCCTGACTGGTGGCCGGGTGGATGGCTTGCGTTCCTTGGCTTGTGGTACATGACCTTTCAGTCGGTCGGAGCGTTGGGGCTACTGCTTTTCGGCATTTATTTCCCCGAACGCTGGCGTGTGGACGTCCGCCTGCCACAGTTGAAATGGCTGGTCATCCTTCCTGTCCTCATTGGCTACGTTTGCCTGGTCTACGTTCAGATCATGCAGAGTTTTTATGCCAGTGAAGCGGGTCCGGGCCTGGGACGATTGTCGGCGTGGTGCGCAAATATTCTCAATCCGCTGAGCCTGCTCTGTGTTCTCGGCTACGTCGCTGCCATCCTCGACAAGTTGCGCTCTGCGACGACGGCAGACGCACGCCGTCGTATGCGCGTGATCTGTGCCGGCTCGATCGTCGGCCTTGGTTCGCTGCTCGTCGTCTTTATTCTGCTACCTCACATCTGGCCGGCTGCGACGAAGATCAAAACACTGCGCGTGGCGGCGGGGCTGCTCGTGCTGGCGCTTCCCTTCTCCCTTGCCTACGTCGTACTGGTACAGCGAGCACTCGATGTGCGCATCCTCATTCGCCTGGGAACGCGTTATGCACTGGCCAGGGCCTCCATCATTATTCTGGAGATTGCGGTAGGCCTCTTTATCGTCATGCGCTTCATCCTGCCACTTCTTCAGCAGCGGCAAAACCTCTTCGTCGCGATACCAGTCACCATCCTGGTTGCGAGCGGCATGTTCAAGCTCTTTGCAACGCCCGACAGTGCCAGCAATCGTTTGCAGGGATGGCTGGATCGCAAGTTCTTTCGCGAAGCTTACAACGCGGAAGTGGTGCTGAGCGAACTGTCGGAACAGGCCCGGGGTTTTACGGAAACTGGCCCGTTGATTGAGACCATTTCGCGCCGCATCTCCGAAGTTCTTCACGTGAAAGAAGTGAGCGTCTTCCTGCGCGGCGGAAATGTCTTCCGGATGCAGCAGGCAGTTGGAGTGCCGATCCGGTCGCAACTGGCATTCGACGAACGATCGTCCACCATTCGCAATCTTATGCGCTCCAACCAGCCGGCAACGCTCTATCGCGAAGATCCGGATGGATGGTTTCTGCTGGCGGACGCAGATGAACGCCAGACCCTCGAAACACTGGGCGCCGAACTGCTGCTGCCCCTTACCGGTCGCGATCGACTGCTGGGGGTGTTGACCCTGGGCGCAAAGCGGTCGGAGGAGGCCTACTCTCCAACTGATCTCCGGCTGCTGCAGTCGGTCGGCAACCAGACGGGACTGGCTCTCGAAATCAGCGAACTGGTCCGCACACTGGCCCACCAGGCTGCCGCGCGAGAACGTATTGATCGCGAAATCGAGATCGCCCGCGAGGTACAGGAACGACTGTTCCCGCAGGAAATTCCAGTCTTCCCCGGTCTGACGCTCGCAGGCTGCTGTCGTCCGGCCCAAGGGATCGGCGGCGATTACTACGACTTCATCGTGATGGAGAATGCCGGGCGGCAGAATGGTTTACTGGGTTTGGCCATCGGAGACATTTCCGGCAAAGGCATCTCCGCGGCATTGTTGATGGCAAGCCTGCGCGCGTCCCTGCGGGGTGTGACCATGGATGCCTCCAGCGACCTGGCGCGCGTGATGCACAAGGTCAATCGCCTGGTATATGAAGCATCGGCCAACAATCGGTACGCAACCTTCTTCTTCGCTATCTATGACAGTGCGACGCGGATATTGCGGTACGTAAATGCCGGGCACAACCTGCCGATCCTTCTGCGCGGCACCACGACCATGTTCCTGGATGGCGGCGGCCCGGTGATTGGCCTTCTGCCCGATGCGTTCTACCAGGAGCAGGAGATTCAACTGGAGCCGGGCGATGTCTTCATCGGCTACACCGACGGCATCAGCGAGGCCATGACGCGCAAAGAAGAGGAGTGGGGCGAGGACCGCATGATTACGGCAGCCATCCACGCGCGGGAAGGCGACGCAGAAGCCATCCTGAAAAGCATCTTTGCCGCGGCCGATGTCTTCACTTCCGGTGCTGCCCAGCATGACGATATGACACTGTTACTGATGAAGTTGTGACGATCCATCCAGGCCCAGGGAGCGGCGTGAACTACTCACACAGTGTGTCCGCGATCGACAGGTGGCGGTCGAGTGCATTCACGCCGAAGTCGATCTCTTCCCTGCTGACAATCAGCGGTGGCGCTATGACAAAATGCGACACCCATGCCTGCAGGGTGACGCCGTCCGCGAGAATTTTCGCCGCAATCTGATCGACGACCAGCGACTTGCCGGCCACCTTGTCTGCATAGCTGTTGAACGGCTCTTTCGTAGCTCGATTCTTGACCAGATCGACCGCCCAGAACAGGCCTTTACCGCGGACATCACCGATGCTGACGTGCTTGTCCTTCAATGCGTGCAGCTTGTCGCCGAGATAGGGTGCAAGTTCACGGGCACGTTCTACCAGATTGAGTCGCTGCATCTCATGGATCGTCGCGACTGCCGGCGCGAGTGTCATTGGATGCGCTTCATATGTGTGGCCATGGGCGAAGTAATGGTCCTGAAAGTAAGCCGCGATCTTCTCGCTGGTCGCGCAGAGACCGAGCGGCATATACGCCGACGTGATTCCCTTAGCAGTCACCAGGATATCCGGCACGACGCCCCAGTGATTTACGGCGAACCATTCGCCGGTGCGCCCCCAACCTGTCATCACTTCATCCGCAATCATGAGGACGCCGTATTCGTCACAGATGCGGCGCAGCTTTGGCATATATTCATCCGGCGGGACGATGACGCCATTGGTTCCGACGATCGGCTCAACGATGACCGCCGCCACATCTGACTCATTGCGGATCATGTGCTCGATGTAATCAGCGCACGCTATTCCGCAGGATGGATAGGTATGGCGGATCGGACACTTGTAGCAGTGCACCTCTGGCGCGAAAATGACGCCGGGCCCCTTGCCTGCCGGCTCCATCGCCCAGCGACGTGGATCCCCCGTTGCAGCGATCGAACCTGAAGTCGACCCATGATAGGACCGGTAACGCGAGATGATCTTCGTTTTGCCGGTGTACATACGGGCAATCTTGAAAGCCGCTTCGTTCGCTTCGGTACCTGAGGTAGTGAAGAAGTACTTGGTCAGCCCTGCGGGAAGAATCGCAGTCAGCAGAAGTGACAGTTCTGCACGGGCCCTCGTCGCATAGCCTGGCATGACGTAGGCCAGTTCCTCTGCCTGTCGCTGAATCGCGGCAATGACGGCCGCGTTCTTGTGACCCAGGTTCGAACACATCAATTGTGAGGAAAAATCGAGATAGCGTTTCCCGTTGCCATCGACGATGTAGCAACCTTCGGCATCGGCGATGTGCATAGGGTTCCAGTTCTTCTGGAAGCGCCATGTGCCGTAATTATGCTCGCGCGTGAGCTCGACGACCTGCTGGCTCGTGAGTTCAGACTCTTCGATGGTGCCTAAGGATATGAATTGCTCGCCTCGATCCATGCGCGCATTCTAATCGTTCACATAAGCGAACAGAAATAATCATGCATGCCGGGCGACCGATGTCTGCTGTATAGGCAGCAGGGTTCGCAAGAGACCACGGCGTCCTGGTTACATCGCACCTGATCCACGCAGGACCGCGGGAATCGTCTGGGCGAGGATCTTCATGTCGAGCCAGAAGGTCCTTTGGTCGATGTACTGTGAATCGAGCGCCATCCACTGATCAAACTTGATTGTGCTCCGGCCCATCACCTGCCATAAGCAGGTAATGCCAGGCTTTACACTGAAGCGCCGGCGATGGCGGTCCTCCGAAAAGCCCTCGTAATCCCGCAGCGGCAGCGGCCGTGGTCCCACCATGCTCATATCGCCCATCAAAACATTGATCAGCTGAGGCAGTTCGTCAAGGCTGGTCTTGCGCAGGAAGCTGCCGACCTTTGTGACGCGAGGATCGTTTTTGAGCTTGAACGTTGGCCCGCCCATTTCGTTCATGTGCTCGAGATCCTTAATCATGCTGCTGGCATTGTCGACCATGGTCCTGAACTTGAAAATCTTGAAATGCCGCTTGCCAAGTCCCAGGCGTGTCTGCCGGAAGAAGACGGGACCTTTGCTGGTGAGCGAGATGGCGAGCGCGACTGCAACGAGGATCGGCATCGTGATCAGCAGGAGCACCGCCGAAAAAATCACATCGAACGTACGCTTGCCGAATGACGATACCTCACTCCAGGCCGGATCGTGCACGGTGATGGTCGACGGCGCATCCTGGTTTGCCAGGGTGGGCTGATTAAAATGAGTCTCGAACAGCTGTCCGATCACTCGAACGCGGATGCCGTGGGTCTGGCAAAGTGAGACGATCTCCGCAGTGCGCTTGTAAAAGGAAGCCATCGGCAGCGCAACGACAACCTCGTCGATCGCCCTCTGCCTAAGCAGGACCGGCAGATCGGTCAGAGTCGCCACCAGGGGTACCGGAGAAAGTTCCTGGGGAATAGCCGCGAACCATCCGTCATCCACCAAACCTATACATTCGTAACCACAGTCGGGGTTACTGAGGGCCTCATTGACGAAGCTAATTGCCCTCTGGTTGGTGCCAACGAGGAGCACTTGCCGCAACTGGGTGTTTCCGTACCAGAGGTATCGTTTGAAGAAGGCGAAGGCCAGGCGCGAAACAATCATGAGCAGAATCAGGATCAAGGCAGCAAAGAATGAGATGGCCAGGGCCTGCGGGAAAGTCGAGTGCCGTGCTTCTCGTGTAATGGCCCAGCAGACCAGAACGGGGAGCGGGAAAAGGAGCGCCGCCCGTAGGATCTCTCCAGTATGAATATTAAAAAATGACGAAAGCCGGGAGCGATAGAGACCAGCCAGCGAAAACACGCCATGCCAACAGAAAGCGAGGAGCCCAATCAGGCAGCAATCTTCAAGTGAACGTCTGGTTGTGAACAGGGAGTGATCGTAGTTAGGGCTATGCTGCCACGTGATGACGTAAGCGGTGAGGAGGCTGATTAAGGCAGCGATCGGATCTGCAATTTGGACAATGGATCGTGATCTCTGTGGCATCGGATCGACTCCCTATCGATACAAGTCGCGTAGATCCTACAGTGTCTCAGCGCATGTATGAGGTGTTTTCAGTTCACACCCAATTAGCGAATAAGTGAACGCGGCATTTTCATTAAGTCTCAGCGCACTCGAACTATTAAAACTATGCCTGAAACTCCCATTGAAGTAAAGGTAACGGGAGTGACGAACAGGTAATGCCAGCCTCAATCAAAGTGCAAACAATAGGGAGCTCCGTCCTAATTCAAGACAGTTCGACGCCATCATCGGAAAAGGATTCGCCCTACGTGAGAAAAAGGTCGGCTATGCGTGGTCAAAACGGCCCCCGCACGGGCACCAAAGCCGTGTTAAAAATGCAATTTACATACATGTTGGCGTAAGTTTGAAAAGATTTAACACCGTGATCATCCCCCCCTTAGTTAGTGTCGCAACTCGTGCGATTACCGGCTATCACAGTACCGCTATTCAGTGCGTTGAGGTTTCGCACGCTTGACTTGCCGTAACGGTGGACCTTTTGCCATAAGAGTAAAACATGCTCAGGTTATTACCCGGCTGATTCACAAGTGGGTTGGGCAGAGATCTCAAACAGCTGCCCTGAGTCTCGTTCACCCAGTTTGGCGTGCCAAAACCACTTTTATTTACATAATCGAAAAGCCCAGCGATGAAGAGGCTTGAATCAGACAACTTGATCACGGCCGAACCCGGGTCCGGTTGTCTAGTCAACTGATAGAAGAATGCACCGTAGACCTCAGCCTCACACCCGTTCGACTCTGTAATGGATGCATCATTATGTTCAGTCTTATAGCCAAGGACCCACATCTTTGCGCCAATGCAGCTGAATTTATCTCCTGTTGGCGGCTCAACATTTAATTGCCTCGCCCAGATGCTCTGCGACGCGTAGAAGGTCACCGGCGGATTGCTGCTCCAGCCGACATTCTCGATGAAGACGTTACCCGAACCAGGCTGCGCCGTGTAAGAAGCGATATCCATGTCCCTCATAACAATAGCCCGGCTGCCAGTTTGACGAATTTTCGTCAAATTATGCGGAGCGGCATCAATGATCAGCGGATTACTAGAGTGCCCTGCGATCGTGAGCGTCATCATGTGAAGTCTCGATCCGCCGCCGAAAAAGTTGATGTGGTTGATTGTGTCCGGGATCTTCAACTCAAAATCTTGAGGAAATGTATAAAGTCCAGGCGGAAGGTAAACAGTGGACGATCGAGCTGCGTCAATTTCTTTTTGCCAAGCGGCGGTATCGGCTGTGAGTTTTGTCCATTTTGCCGGCTCGGGATCATTATCGGGAGGTGTCTCAGCCTCGGGCAGATTCAGCGAGTTGGGCTGATCAGAAGAATTGAACAGGCTCTGTGCGTGTCCACTCCAGCGTTGCCGAATATTGGCCTTCGCGTCAACAGTCCCGCCAGCGTTCTTATCCGAAACAGCAGAAGCATAGCCGCTCACCTCAACGCTTTTTCCATAGAAACTCGCAGTTGGTTCGACGGCTACCGCGGATTGAGTCTCGGCTCCATTCAGAAGTTTGGAATCAAGCAATACGACATCTGTGTGGGCATGCAGCCTGGCAAATAAACCGGGGTTGTCACTAAGAACATGCCTCAGGCTCAACTTGATGCCACCATCTTCGAGGACTGTGTCTGTTTGCCCTTCAACGGTCAGACCTTCTGCCGTGATGTTGTATTGCAATTGATTACTAAACATCGCATTGGTGCACCCATAGATCGCCATATCCTTCAGCAATCCAGGTCCTGGATAGGCTCGTCGCAGATTAAATGCGTATGGGCACATTGAATCATCCGCCCAGACCTGCACGTTTCTGAAAGCAGCCATATTGTTCATCTCTGTTGTTATAGGGACTGCCTGTGGATTACCAACGCCTATTCGAAATCCAAGGTTGATCACATATTCATGGAAGTTTTCGTTCCCATGCAGGCTTTGAGGATGAAACCATTCAACAGGCGCTCCCTTATTGAATAGTGCTGAGTTGGGCAGCAGATAGAAAATGCTGGTCTGGGGGCCTGACCCGTACAGGCTCCAATAGTTGCCAAACAAGCGGATCGGTTGACTTGTCGCGTAACAACCCGGCGGAATGCTGAAAAATTGAGAGATATACCCGAAACTTCCATGATCTGGCTGATCGGTATATAAGTCCACACTATGCGCACTCGGTACGGATTCGGTTGTTTGAAGGTGAGTAGCGTCTGTCACCGATGCTACTACGTATTCATTGCCACCGATCAATATTCTGGTTCGCGGCGAAAGTCCCATAAGTGTTGCGCCGCGTATAGCGGATACTGTCGTCGAGCCATCGGTATCTACTACGATTGGCGGAAACGCAAGCTGTACACGTGACCGCACGCCAGCGGGTGTTTTCAGAGTCAGGTGGGTCGCATCCGATATGGACGCGACGTGATTTATGATTCCGTCCACTTCGACAACTGAACCAGGGGTCAGGCCAACGAAAGAGACGCCCTTCAAAGCAGTCACCGATGTGCCGTTAACGTCGATGTCATCCGTGTAAGTACCCCTGCCGAAGGCTAAAAGTTTCAAAATTGCTGCGGCGTTATCCGTGGTGCAGTCTCCCACAAGGTTGGCAATCCCATTTGACGCCATATTTATCAGTGGATGAGCAGGTGCTGTGCCCATCTCGGGCGGATAACTGATGTTGTTTTTAAGTCTGGCACCAATCAAGCTGGGACTTTCTACCGGGATAACCTCGACCGTCCCATCGACTAGTGTCTGGGTGTCAGATGCCTTAGTGAGAATTCCCTTCTTTAACGACAAAGGGTACTTGCCTGCGGGCGAAGACGAGTTTACTGCCATAGAGCAACTTGGTGGTTCCTTAAAAATGGCCGCCCCTGCGCCCACCTGAGTCGATCCATTAAGCACTTGGATGATGCATGGAGGAGGAACATCACCAACATGCATAGTCAAATGCGGGGTCCTGACGGTGTACGAGGTAGCGGATGCCGATACTGCAAGGTAGGCACACAGCCACAGTATCAGCCCTATTCTCAACGAGACGTTGCGCATTTGTCCTTCACCTCTAAAAAACGTCAACAAATAGTTAATACGCGAAACTGTGATCGAGTCGCACAAGTCGATGGAAGCCTGGGGTTGATTGCACGCACGACGTCCCGTAACGCTTGAGTGACTCTCAACATATTAGTTATCGATACGACTCATCGCCGGTCACGAATATGTCGCGGTTGAATCGACGATCCGTCTGTAAATGCTTTCCGCTTTTTCGGCTCGCGATGTCCATGTACATGTCTTCGCAAATTCCCAGTTGCTTCGCGACATGGCATCTTTCTCGGCCAAACTCATCTCACTAAATCTATCAATGGCACCAGCCAGACCCAACACAACCTGTGGAATGGTTGTTACAGGCACTTTGATTCCCCCTTCGGATGGAATCAGACTCTTTGCCCCGTGTAAGTCGAGCGTAATCGTGGGCAGGCCCACGGCCATCGCCTCGAGCAGCTGGACACCGCAGGTATCTCGAAGACTCGTAAAAAGCATGGCGTCATGTTTCTGATAAGCGGCGCGAACTTCCTTCACTGTCAGTCGCCTTCCAGCCCAGTGCACGCGGCCCGTCAGTCCACGAGCGGTCACCATCGCCTCCACAGTTGCCTCGGGAAGGCCGCTGCCGACAATCGTCAGTGTTGCAGGATGACGGGTTTTAGCGAATGCGTCAAGCGCAAGTGGCAGCGCCTTTCGTGGCAACATTCTGGCGACCCAGATTAACTTGGCAGGGCCCGGCTCTAGCTCATAAGATTTCGGCTTTGCGGATAGATATTCAGAGGGAATGCCAACATCGTACTCAACTGCCGCATCCTGCTTTCCCAAGGCGTAAAGAAGGTCCAGAGTTTCGCCATTTGCAGCGAGCACGACACGCATTTGCTTCAACCAATACCGATGAAGCGGCGAGTGCCGAAGCATCTTCGTCAGCAGCGTCCTGTACTCTTCGTTGCGGCGATCCCGGCCGAAGTAATCTAGCATGCTTGGTGGGGCGGTCTGTCCGCCGCCTACCGGGCCGAACACCGTCGGTACGCCTAGTTTCCACAATTGCGTTGGCACGTGAATGCTGCCATAAGTTACATGGTGAACAACGTCGAACGGTCGCTCCCTGTGCGCTTTTTTGGCAACCTTCACTACCAGTGATTGCCAGAAGAAATATTGCAGGCCGCCTGGAAGACGCAGCGTCCATGGCGACAGGCTGAAGTAGATGAATTGCAGGTTAGGACAGTCGTGAGCAGCGAGGTACGCTTCAATGTTCCTGCGCTCTACTTCTCTCGTGATGACCGTCACATGCAAGCCGCGTTGTGCCAGACATAAAGCCCAGTTCCAGCCGAAGCCCGGTTCTGACCCCTTATCTGGACCACAAGCGAACGCGGACAATAAAACCCTCATCAGCCCTCCGAACGGCTAACTCTTTTTGTTCAACCCCAGGACCTGGTCATCAGGCTGACATATGGATTGTCTTAGACAACTTGAGATCGGTGGTTCAAGGCGAATATCAAACTGGCCTGCCGCATGGCCCATTCTAAAGTAACTGCTCAGGCTGAGAGTATCCGGGCCAGGTCATCAGCCGTATACGTCGCCTCAATCTGCGAATCATTCTGTGAACCGATAACATTGCTGTTCCAAAGTCCCGATCCCTGTGTGCCGGCAATCAAAGGGAACCGCAGCGGTCGCGGACCGATCTGCCTTACCCTGAAGCCATTCCTCATCGCGATTGCATTCAACCAGACATCGTCTGCCTTGGGACATTGGTCACGGAAGACGGAACCTGCTGACTTCAATGCCTGGAGAAGTTCCGGCGGATAGATACAACCGGAAACGCCGGTGGCGAAATGGCGGAAGCTGGGTTGGTTGGAACGGCACTCTCCCCATGTCGTGTAGGGGCGCAGATGCTTTTCCTCAAAGGACATGACATGCGCCCGGTAACAATTCAGACAGGATGGATCGAGCTTGAATGCGTTGGCAAGTCCCTCGAGCCACCAGCTGCTGTACAGCACATCGTCGTCGGCTGTGACCATTGCGGTCTTAAAGTCTGCGTGCGATTGGACATAGGGGTAATACTTTGTGTGCGGACCGAAGTTCTCTGAGAGAAGAACCTCCAATCCCCTGCTCTCCAGGCGGCGGACAGCAGCGGGCCGGTTGTCGAATAGAGCTTTATCATCCAGCCATAGGATGAGCCGGGATGGAAGCAGTGTGCCTGCCCCAATGGATTCGATAGCAAGGTGAACGCTCCCTAGCCTCGATCCAAAAGTCGTCAGCGAAACAACCGGGCCATTCTTCGAGACGACAGGACGAGTCGATCGCCTGTTTCTCCGGTCGAGTCGCCACGCATTCAGCTTTAAGTACTTCGCCTCCTGCCGGAGGATGGAAAGCTGCAGACCGACGGAGTTCACCCGACGATCACCTCTTCGTATTGCCTGCGGGCCGCTGGTATACGTTGCAACTTTTCTACCTTGGTTGTCGATCCGCCGAGAATCCCGAAGAAACAGAGGACAAGTAAGCCACCAATCGTCGAGTAACTATAACTGAATGGAGTTCCGCTGAACGTTGTTAATCCACAGATGAGGAAAGTTATGAACAGGAATAGCTGCTGCGGCCCTCGTCGAAATTCCTTTAAGGCAACAAAGAATACGTGGCCGTACAAGTAAAGAGCTATCAGAACAGCTATGATGCCACCCGCCAGCCAAAACTCCAGCAATTCGTTATGAGCATGAGGCGGTATCCAGTGCTGAAAGAACCAGTAATCGCGCAGAGCATGTTTCGCGCCCTGGTTATATCCATATCCAATGATGGGTCGGTGCTTGATCGCTTCCCATGCGGCCGACCATACACGGGTGCGGTCATCGAGTGTTGATAGGGTTTGCAGGCTTTGGCCGCGAGCAAAAGACTTGAGGAGCCCTCCGCCAAATGGCAGTGCTGCGATCACCAGGCCGACCAAAGATATAGAGGTAAGCCACCTCAGGACAGTGCTACCGCTGAAAACCATCAGGTAAAGAAGCACTGCAAGTATGAATCCGACCTGCTGAAAGCGGGCGTGAGTCAATGCAAGAGTCAAAGCAGACAGCACACAGCCCGCTAACCTTTTCACTCCGCGAGGGAAGAATAAGAGTGCGTAGAAAAAAGCCATGCTTGCAAAAATAGCCAGGGACGCGGGTCCTATGAATTGTCCGCCCAATCTTCGGACTGCGTCATTCGTGTCTTCCGAGCCGCCGTAAACCTGCGACGGATAGATAGGAAGCACTATGAATACCATTGCAAGTGATATCCAGCTGATTCGACCGATGAGCTGAACAACGAGTTCTGTCGCCCTTTCGGCAGGTGTACGCGTGTACAAGGCAATGATCAGTCCAAGACCCACCACCCATTGGCCCAGCCGAAACACTGTGATGATCTGATTATTCATCGTGTGTACAGAAGTGCGGCTATGCGGCTCCAGGAAAGAAGATAGCGCTAATTCCAGCCCAAGGAGGATCCATAGCCCGAGATCAACATGGACTCTACGTGCGACCACGGGTTTACGATCGAGCAATAGCATGACCGTCATCAGGTAACCAGCGATGAAACAGATGACGATGTTGGTGATGGAGGTAAAGTTGATCGCATCGGGCGTGCGGCCGCTCTGATCGAATTTCACGAAATTCGGAAAACCCAAAATGTAGATAAGGGTCGTCCAATACAATAGCGGATACGATTTTGACAATGGCTGGGTCAACATCCTGGTTTGCTCTCTCATCTTTAGGTTGAGCGCGAGGGTACAAAGGTGAAACGGTCTTTCAATCTCAAAAACGGTTTTTCAAAGTACTCATATGACAACATAGCCATTGGTATTACAAATGCGAGTGTCAGACATCCATTTGCCACAATATCTAGAGCACCATGCAGATGAAGCCACTTTTCCGTGAAATGCGCAATGGCAGCCAATACGGCCATGTGGAAAATGTAAAGGCCATAGGAGATTTTTCCCAAATAGACGATGGGAGAGAGCCTTTTAGATATGTGACTTTTAAAAAAGGTGAGGATGAGCGCTACGCATGCCACACATATGAGGAGATATCCGCTCACAATCCGGTTCGGTGAGATTGGAGCCATGAAGTTGGGATTTAGCAACATACCGGCAATCAATAACAGGCCGAAGCCAAACGCGGCTGATAAGATGCGAAGCCCAGATGATAGCCGAAATGGAAATCTATGCAGAACTACTGCTAGGCCACCCCCAACAGCGAAAAACTGGAACTGGCTGAAACTATTGCACCACAGTATGAACATGTTCGGCTCATGATGCAGCAGAAACGAATGGTCAGTGTACCAAGCAACGGGCAAAATGATAGCCGCAGCCAAAAGTATTCCCCTTTGTCTCCACAACAAAAAGAGTGAAGGCCAAATCACATAAAACTGCTCTTCGACCGAAATGCTCCAGAGCGGCGCTAAGATCGTGTTCCGCGTCTCTCCGTGAAATACAAGTATCCAGTTACCAAACATAAGCAGGTAGGGGATGATGAATTTTTCGCCGTGGGGATAACCTCGATAAAAATGTGGCAGCACCACGCCAACGACTAGGGCCAGAAAATACAGCGGCCAGATGCGGAGAATGCGCCTCACATAGAAAGCGCTTAAATGGATGGTACCGGTCTGTTCTTCCTCACGTAGAAGAAGCGACGTGATAAGAAAAGCGCTCAAGGCAAAAAAGAGACAGACACCCGCAGTACCGGCCGCCTGTACAGCATCTAGAATTCCGCTGACACCGCGACTTGAGCCTGGAAGCGCATGATGGAGAAAAACAAGAAAGAAAGCGATGCATCTGAGGATATCAAGTCCCGGTTCATAGAAAGACTTCGGCCGTTGTATGCAACCAGCTTCATCCGCCCGGGAAACCGCGCTCCCTAGTGGTGAATTTTCTTGAGTATTAATTTCCATCGCCGGAGTTGGAATCATCGTTTTCGCTTCGACCCTCTCAGTGCGCTGGCTCGTCAGGACTCGATTGGATGTCGTAGATTGCGATTCCAACTCCGGCATCGTTGAAGGTGGCGAGTGGACGGTCGCAGATCATGCTTTGCATATGTTTCACCGTGGGACCACCCTTCGTCGGCTCGGTCGCAGTAAAACATCCCTCGGGAAGCGATGCCCCATAAAAATTTGCAACGTAGTAACGTACTCCGTACGAACGGAGCACAGGCAACAGGGAGTTCTGAGCCTCGATATTCTGAAGGTACTTCGCGTCCATCACAAGTCCTTCAATCTGAACGATGGGATTGTTGATAAGCATGGCAACAGCACCCGCACGGTCACCCATCGCGTAGATTCCCCCGTGTGTCGTAGAGAAGTTTTTGATAAATTCGGTCGCAAGGGCACGTCCTCTTGGAGATCCATTTCGGGTCTTGACAATCTGCGCGATGTTCGCGGCGAAGAAGAGGCAAGCGATGATGCAAAGTACCAGGCGGGGCCTTGGAGTCGTGGCCGATAGCAACTCGCCTGCTGCAACATATCCAGCAATTGCGAATCCATACAGATACCATCCCCATACAGGCCAATCGCTGAATAGCGAGAGAAAGGCAAAGTGAGCGAACGGAAAAAGCAGTGTCGCTACCGCTATGTACCGCCATCGTGCAGGTAGCTTCTTCCATAGCAAGGGAAGAAAAACAAGGCCGACTATCGCAACGAGAACGATCAACTGATCCTTAATGATCAGTGCATGGATGGACTTGATGGCAGTCAGACTGAGAGTATGCGCGGTGCGTAATTGCTTTGCTTTCCCTGACACGGGCATGAATGCCCCGAACCACACTCTATTTGCCAGTAGGTAGGCTGGGACCGGGATGCATCCGGCGGCCACAGCAAGGAGTGATCCGGCAGACAACTTTCGAAGTGTTGGCGCGAGAGCAATAAGAAGAAAGGCAATCCAGATTACAGAATCCAAGCGGGAGAGTACTACCAGCGATGCTACAAAAGCCGAAGTGAAGAGTTGCTTGTTGGAGTCATGCTCAATCGTCAGTAGTCGAAGCAGCAGGTAAAGACCTAACGGGATTGTCAGGATGATTTCCATGCCGGTGTTGAATAATGCATAGCAAAGCCATGCAAGAGATACAGACGTCAAATCGACGGACCACCGATGCGGGCACACGGTAGATAGAATTTTGCGCCCAAAGAAATAGGTGAGGAATGCCGCCACTGCGCTCAGTAGGTTCACTGCAAAAATCACTTGATTGAGCGCCGGGAGGATAAGGTTAAGGATTACAACGACGACCATCCACAGGGGATGGTAACCATTCGTTGGCACCAAGCCGTTAAAGGTCGAACCGTGGCCGTGGAGAATGGAAACTGCAATCTTGTCGTAGTAAAAAAAATCATCTTGCACCAACAAAAGAGCGCCAAGACCTCTCGGCACATTGAGTGCTAGCTGGAGAAGCATGGAAAGTGCGAATGCCAATCCCACCCAGTCCATGCCGCGCTCACCATCGCCAGTTTCCGCGGGCTTGCGCGAGTGTGCATGCTTGGTTAGTTGTTGCACTTCCATCAATTGTTCTTCCTCTAGTGTCTCGTCATGGCAAAAGCTTGGTCGACATGAACGAGAGCGAGACTTCTGCTTTATGAGCGCATGGCCTAATCGAGAATAAACTTGCGAAACCCAGTCTTCTGCAGGAAGACCTTCCAGACAAACCGTGGATTATTCGACAGGTATCGCCGCCAGAGCCGCTTCGGCTCCTTGATCATGCGGTACAGCCACTGGAGTCCTGCTCGCTTCATCCAATCGGGTGCTTCATCGAGGTTGCCGCTTAACAGGTCAAAGGCCGCGCCGACTCCGACCATCAGCTTGACCGGAAGCCTGTCCTGATAAGCAGCCATGAATCTTTCCTGCTTCGGCGTACTCAGGCCGCACCAGAGAATATCCGGCTTGCACGCCTCGAGTTGCCGGCGGAGTTGCTCTTCCTCTCCGGCATTCAGCGGCCGGAATGGCGGGGTGTAGGTGCCGACCACCTGCAGGCCGGGAAGCCGCTTGGTCAAGGCATCGCGCAGTTCTTCGGCTACGCCGTCCTTGCCTCCGTAGAAGAAGTGACGAAAATTTTTCGCCACTCCCTGCTCGCACAGGCCGAGCATGAAATCCGGACCATAGACGCGTGCCATATCCTTGTAGCCGGAGAGTTTGCCCATCCACACGGTGGGCATGCCGTCGGGTGTCGTCAGGAAGGAAGCATTCAGGATGCGGCGAAAGGACTCGTCCGCCTGGGCCTCCATGATGCCGTGAACGCCGGTGACGCAGACGTATCCGCGTCCCCCGCGCTCAATCAGCGCCTCACTCTGGCTCAGAGCACTGGGCATATTCAGGACACTGACCCCGACACCCAGGATGTTCACTCTCTGCTGATCGTAAGACATGGCGTATCCCTTCCCTGCCCTTACTTGGTGGACGATACGGCCGAGGTCGCTTCGACCTGCGCATAAATCCAGTCGTAGGTCTTGCGTAAGCCGTCAACCAGGCGGGTCGACGGCTCCCAGCCAAGCTTTTGCAGGATCAGTGTGTTGTCGCTGTTGCGGCCGTTTACACCGCGCGGCGCATTCAGGTTGTAGTTACGCTTCAGCTTGATGCCGGCAAAGCTTTCGGCAATGTCAACCAGCTGGTTGATAGAAACCAGTTCACTGCTGCCCAGGTTGATGGGCTCGTGGATGTCGCTCTCGAGGATCATGCGCGTACCCTTCACACAGTCATCGATATACATGAAGCTGCGCGTCTGGTGACCGTCGCCCCAGATCTCGATTTCGTGGTTTCCGGAGAGCTTCGCTTCGATGACTTTGCGGCAGACGGCGGCGGGAGCCTTTTCGCGTCCACCGGTCCAGGTGCCCTCGGGGCCATAAACATTGTGATAGCGGGCAACGCGGCACTGCAGGCCGTAGTCTTCTTCGAAATGGCGGCACATGCGCTCACTGAACAGCTTTTCCCAGCCGTAGCCATCCTCTGCAAGTGCGGGATAGGCGTCCTCTTCCTTGAGAGCCACAACGTCGGGGTTGGTTTGCTTATCGCCGTTGTACACGCAGGCAGATGAGGAGAAGAAGAAGCGGGTAATGTTTGCTTCCTTCGCGGCCATCAGCAGGTGCGTGTTGATCAGCACGCTCAACATGCAAAGCGCTTTGTTGTTTTCAATAAATCCCATGCCGCCCATATCTGCAGCAAGGTTAAAGACCACGTCGGCGCCCTTGACTGCCTCACGGCAGGCTTCAATCTCTTTCAAGTCAGCCGAGACATTGGTGACGCCCTTATGGACTTGGTACCACTCGTCGAGAGGTTTCACATCGACAGAGCGAAGTACGTTGATGCCGCTCTGTAATAGCTGGCCAACAAGGTGGCCGCCAATGAAACCTCCTCCGCCACAAACCACGACTTTCTGCTTAGCTAAATCCATTTGATCGCCTCCGAGTGTTAGGTAACGTTGTCCGTGGAAACATCCCACAGTGGTAGTCAGTCAATCTTAAAAAGCCCTGTCCGCTCGGCGATCCAGGTAGCGCAACCTCAATACGAGGGCGACGACGAGCATCCCCTGCATGAACAACTGAGTGCCGATCGTACCCAGCATCACGCCCGTCAGCCCGAGATGCTTCGTCAGGGGGACGGCGATGAGGAGGGACGAGCCAGTCATCACCAGGTTCAACCAGAATATCGGAGCAGTGTACTCAAGAGCCTGCAAACCTGCGTTTGCGACCTTACCAGTAAAGATTACTAGATAGAGCAAGCCGAATAAACGTAGCAGGTATCCATATGCTGCGAATTTCGCTCCATAGATCGCGTGCAGCCAGAAGCCCGGAGCGATACACAGCACTGCAATGAAGGCGAATGTGATACCGCCCCATTTCCAGAACATACCGCGCAGATATTCAACCGCAGACGGCCGTCCGTGCTCGTGCAGTCGGCGGGCTGCCTCGGAGGGCATAACGTTGTCGAGCCCAAGAAACCAGATATTCGCAACGGCGACCATGTTCTGCGATGCCCTGAGAACGCCGGCGGCAACCGCGCCGTAGTAGGCAGGCGCAATCACTACGAAGAAGTTGGACGATGTCCATGTGAGCAGCGCCGAGGGCGTGAGCCATTTCGATATCTTCCACTGCCTGAGCGCTGTTGTTTTGAAGGCTGCGCGACTGAAAGTAACAGGCTCCAACCAGTAAATCCCAAGCAGAACACCACACCCTGATGTGGCCGCGATGATGTAAAGGACGCCGGGTGTGTTAATCATGTGCATACGAGTCAGCACAAAGATAAGGGGCAACTGCGGAAGGCAACTTACTGCATCTTCAATGAAGGCCCTGCGACTCTGCTTGATTGTGAAAAGATATCGGCGGATAAAATCCTGAAGGAGATAGGCAACGATCGCCATGCAAAGCGGATAACGTAGCACCTTCAAATCAGGCTGGTGACTCCAACTGGCGATCATGTGAAGACCCGCCAGCACGACGATTGTGCTGATGCTGACCAGAGTCAGTTCCTGAAGTATGAGTGAACCAAAATAACCTGGCCGGTCTTCAGAAGGAGTCTTCGGTGCAAGACTCATCATGGGTGAAATGATGTTTGCCATCTGCATGCTGCTGATGAAAAGCAATGCCATCCACGCCACGGAAAAAACGCCGAACTGCACTATACCCAGATTCCGCGCTACGATAACGTTCGTCAGAAAGTTTGTGGCGCTAACGAGGGCCTGATCTGCGATGGCCCAAGACTCCCTGCCTCCAGCGAGCTTCTTCAGTTTGCCGCCAAGCACATTGATCAGGGACGAAGGGGCGTCGGCAGCAACATCTACCGACCTTCCGCTTGTCTGTGCCTCAATATCGATCACTTCGGCGACATCCTTTCTCGTGCGTCGCATTCGTGAGGGTCTAACATTTGCGCGATCTGCGGGTCCATCAGACAATCCTCCTCATGCGATCAGGCACCTTCGCCTGAGATGGGATAAGTGGCTACCATCGTGAAATAACGACTGGAGTGCTCATGCCTCCACCGGATCGTGAGGCGGCATACAGGAGCAATGCCCGCATTCGATCAGATGCAATTCCTACGAACTAGCGGTTGTAAATAACCGCTGCCGAGACCGCCGTATTTACAAATCCAGTTACAGATGCGACTGCCACCTTAAACTTGCTGATGGGCACATAGATGACATCTTCAGCCTCTAGGCGAGGTGGAGCTGTTTTTCCCTTCAACATATCGCGATACGGGATCGGGATCACCTGCTGCTTGCCGTCCGGCAACTTACGAACTAGCCACATTGAGCCGACTGCTGCGTTCATGGTCGTGCCATACGCAAGCGACAGCGCCTGGGTCACATCCAGCTGACCGCCCTCCTGCATAACGTAGCCACCGGGACGGGTGACACCACCCAGGACGTAAACGATCCCTGCGCGTTCAACTGTGACCGTGTCCCCAGGCATCACCAGAGTCTCGTTCAGGACTCGGTCACTGCTCCCATGCGAATAGCGCACTTCTTCGGTCTGCGCGCTGCTCCCGGTTTGATGCCGAATCTGGATAGTATTGCCCGCGACTTCCGTTTCGCCGCCAGCCATTGCTAGTATGTCGTCCAGGTGATGGGGAGCGAGCAATTCCATGCGGCCAGGGTTGCGCACTTCGCCGAGCACAGTGATGTTTTGCCCGGCGTACTCTGCGATATCCATGTTGACCTGGGGATTGGTCAGGATCTTTTTATCGCGAAGAGCGGCAGAAACGCTCGCGGCCGCCTGCACCAGCGTCTCATCAGCCACGTGAACGCTCCCGACCATCGGCACCTGTACGTCACCACTTCCGTCTATGCGCAGGCTCGTAGAGAGTTCAGGAGCATCGTAGACCTCCATACTCAGTAGAAACCCGGGGGCCAGCTTCAGCGAGGAAAAGTCTTCCGGTATCGTGGTCATCGGACTGAGCACGCGCCTTTGCGCACCTCCCCCATTACTCCCTCCACCTGCCGGAAGACTGCTGTTTCCACCAATTGGCGGTTGCGGGAAGCCCTGCGCCATACAAACGGCGCAAGGAACAGTCATTAAGGCCAATGGTATGAGTCGCAGAATAAGTCTTGTCATAATGCTTCTAGGCGTTTGCGGCAAGTCGGCCCCCTTTTTCGCGGGAATAGCTGTAGTCATAGAACCCGTCGAGCGTAGGATGCCGGACGTCGTTCAGAACAAAACTGACACTGGGGGCGTTCGTTCTCAGCATCGCCTTCACCAGGCCGGCAACAACGGCACGCGTTGTACGCCTCGACCGAAGGACCGCGATCACTGCGCCCACCTTCGCGGCAAGGATCGATGCGTCTGTGACAGCAAGAATCGGCGGACTGTCGATGACGATGTAGTCATACACTGCAGAGACCTTGGAAAGGAGCAGGTTGAAGGCTACTGACTCAAGCAGTTCAGAGGGAAACTCGGGCCGTTCACCCGCAGGAAGCATGAACAGTGTCGGCAGCGATGAATGCTGAACGATACCCAATAATTCGGTTGATCCCGCCGGTTGGGCGCATAATTCAGTAACCCCTGGGCTTAGGGGCGTCTGAAACAGGCGATGCAGTTCCGGATTCCGAAGATCTCCATCAATTAGAAGAACACGCGCCCCTTGCTGGGCAAAAGCCACCCCTAGGTTATAAGCCACGGTCGTCTTGCCATCACCACCGAGGGCGCTGGTGATCAGGAAAGACCGGTTACGTGCGGGCGGAACCAGCAGATTGACCGCAGTCCGCAGAGAGCGAAATGCCTCGGAAAAAGGCGACTTGGGATTTGTGATCAATTGGGAATGGCTATTCGCGTCAAGCCCCCCTGATAATTGGAGGCGAGGAACGTAACCAAGCATGGGGAGGCCCTGCGCCTCATCCAGATCAAGCGGACTTCTGATCGTCTCATCAAGACTCTCTTTGAGAAACGCAGCGGTTGCACCGAGAAACAGACCGATCGCGATAATGGCTGCTAGAAAAATTGCCCATTTTGGTTTGCTGGGCGAACCTTCGGGAAGGGCAGGATCTACCACCGAAATACGAGTTGCGCGCGTGCCGGAGGAGAGAGTGGCGGTTTGCAGCTTGGAAAACAGCCCTTCGTACAGGGCACGGTTCGAGAAAGCCTCCTGCGCCAGTAGTTGCAGCTTCACGCTCTTGTCCGCCATCGAGTTAGCGGCATCTTCCTGCTTCGCAAATTGCTGTCGAATGTCCGATTCATTACGAACTGCATACGCCAGGTCGTTGGCCGAACGCTGCCGGATCCGCTCAACCTCAGTCTTTATTTGTCCTTTTACGGTGTCAATCTGTTGTTGCAGCTGCACAAGCTTTGGATTGTTAGCTCCATAAGTCACTGATGCTGAAGCATATTGCCGGCTTAGGTCTGTCTCCTGGGCGCGCAGCGCGCTGATCAGCGTGACCGCCTCAGGGGTGATGGCGCTTGAAGCACCGCCGGTGCTGGCGACACTCAGTGGGCCAAAGCCAAGGACTGCTTCAGGATCCTGCGATTGCAGAAGATGATTGATCGTTTCCGCCGAAATTCTACTGGATTCTGCGGCAGTCAACTCCTGATTAAGGCTGAAAAGTCGCGACGTGACAGTATTCTCGGGTGAGATTGACACGCTGCTGCCGCCATTGCCATTCGCAGCTCCAGTTAATTGGATTCCGGCCATGCCCGTGTTGCGCTCGTAATCAGCAAGATTCTGTTCAGACTCCTGAACCTGCTGTTTAAGTTTGGCCAGTTCCTGCTGCAGCCAGCCTGAAGACTTCAAGATCGCGCCCTGCCGCCTTTGCAGCGTGTCGTCGATAAATGTCTGCGCTATTCCATTCGTAATCTTTGCGGCGAGGACAGGATCCTTACTCGTATAAGTGATCGTTATGAGTCTGGTCTGAAGCGGTGAATCGATTTTCAATGGTCCGCGGAACATCTTGAGAACCTTGTCTCGTGTGTGCGGCGCCTCGTCGAGTGGCCTACCCTTTTCTGAGGGGTCGATCTGCTTCTGGTATCTAGGCAATTGCATCAAGTTCAAGTTCTTGATGACGTCGAGTGCGAGGCCATCATCCGTCTGCAGGATGCTGACATCGGTCTGAATCTCCGACTGGATGTCGTCCGCAGTCAACGCAGGGCCATTCACTTGCGCCGCATCGTTATCAGAAGGATCGTCCTTGTTGATCTCCAGAATTGTTGTAGCGGAGTAAGCCCGAATGAAGAGGCAAACTAATATGCCCAGAACCAGCACCACGAAGAAGACCTTGGCTATGGTCTTCCATCGCTGGCGCAGTACGTTCAAGACCCCGGAAAGTGTCTGATAACGGGAGGCAGGAGCGTTGCCCATGAAATTCGCCGCTGAAGCATCCCGCAGGCCTTGCATACGCTGCTGTCCAGCCAGTATGTTTTGTTCTAATTCAGACATTCCCCAACTCCATGATTGCCAAAGATTTCTTCAGGTGGACCTTGATCTTTCCTTGAATGCCTGCCGTCGAGGGCATCTTCTTTGGTGCTGTGTGTTCGTCAGCCTTACCAAGAACCAGCTGACCCCATTTCTTCCCTCGATCCTAATTCCTCGAATGGTCCAAGAGAAGATGGTCGGGAGTATCCTGCGTCACCCGGCTAGGGGAATATGGTAATCAACTCGATCGAACTCTAGTGCGTTGGTACGTCATTTCCGTCCTCAACCTGGCTCGGTGTCCGATCATGAAGAGGACTGCCGGCTGCGTCGAAGGCTATTAACTGAAGAGTACCCGATTGAATATATCCATCATCATAATGTAATTCTGTGTCTCTGAATACTTTTCCAGATAGCGCTGGCGTGCATTTACTCGCATCTGGGCGTATTGAGCACGATCAGCAAGCAGGGCAATCAATCTCGTCGCGAGATCATTTCCATCGCCCACTCGAAATAGTGATCCAGTTTCTCCTTCCTCAACCATGTCGTGCATAGGTACTGTATCCGCAGCGATCACCGGGGTCCCTTTGGCGTAAGCCTCGACGATAGAGCGACCAAAGGGTTCCAGCCACGCTGACGGAAAGACTAGAACAGCTGCCTTTCCGAGATAGTCGCAAACTTCTGTAATACTCTTCCAACCGAGCAACTCAACGCTGGGATTGTGGACAGAGAAAGCTTGTAGAGCCTCCTCTAGCGGACCAACTCCAATTATTTTGAGCTTGATCTTAGAGCCGATCGACTTCCAGGCATCCATGACGGTCTGCAAGCCTTTCTCTTCAGTGAGCCGGCCGACAAACAGCGCATATCCACCGGAACCATCGCCGACTCCGGTGTCGCCAATAAAGTTTGGCTTGACGGCGATCCTGCTTGCATCAAAGCCGCCTCGAACCAGTTCGGCTTTCACAAATTCGCTGACCGCTACAAACTGGTCAATCGACTCGCTCCAGGTTCCCTGAAGATGTGCAAAGGCATTACTCAAGACAACAGAAGTGGACTGTAGGTAGCTTTTTCGATAACACCGATGCAGGATCGCTGGATATGCAAATTTCCTGCCGACACACTCTGTGCAGTTAGCGCCGTCTCGAAACAGATTCGCAGACGGGCAAATCAGCCTGTAATTTCTCACTGAGAGAACAGTCGCTACTCCGAGCTCCTTGGCAGCTGCAAAAATAGATGGCGAAAGGATTGGAAAGTGGTTGTCAACCTTGAGCACATCAGGCTTCGTTTTCCTGATGAAATCCTGTACGAGCCTGGCTTGCTGGCTGTTCCAAACCGATCGAACGCCCACCGCGATCAGATTCGACTGCTTGACCTCTCGATTGTCGACAACGTATTCGAAGATTTCATGGCCGCGTGCTCGAAGCATCGCGATTTCCTGGCTGCGGGATTCATCCTCGCCGCCGCGATGCAGATATCGATTATGTGCATAGATTAAGCGCAAAAGTCTCCGAGAACATCAGTGGCATCACTGGTTGAATAGGTGTGCGGACTGGCAAACTCTTAGAAAGATTCGAAATCAAGTCCATTCTGGTCACTTCAATCGCTTGCGCCCGTGTCTATCTTAGCAAAGGCCAACCCGTTGCTGTCCAAATGCACTTTGTGTTTTGAGACTGATGAATGGTTAACGTTTTCAGCCGGGCAGAAAGGCATCACTTTGCCCAGGAGCATACCCGGTCAGCTGCCTAAAGTGTAACAGCGACTAGATTACTTGCATAGATCATAAAACCAAATTCAACTTCATTCAGCTTCGGCATCGTGAAGATAACTCCCGAGGTTGTGAGCGGCCAGATTTGACCTGGAAAAGTGAAAAAGAAAATCAATCGAACGCCATTGATCAATCAGGCGTTTGATCTAGCCGGCACCCTGAACTTTAACAAAACGCGCTTGACCACATAGGCCGGACGAAGCAGGATTGCGACGCCAAGCGCCCAACATAGCTTTAACCATCGTCTCTCTGCATAATGGCGTGAAGCACTGCGGAAGTGGAGAGATGATGCCACTCGCCGGTATTCCTTCATCTTTTCGGAAAGGGAACGTGCCTCATACCACTGTTCGACCTCTTCCGAGGTGAGCTCGCGTTTGCCCTCAAGTCGTCGAACAACATTCATATCAATGCCGCGACGTGAAAACTTTTCAGTCCTGCTGAGCCTTGTCAGCGTGGCAGACCCACCGTGAAGCCTGTATTCGACAAGGGGCTCAGGATTGCATCGGATCATGAATCCTGACGTAACCATGCGACCCCAAAGATCGCGGTCCTCGGCTCCGAAAAACCCTTTGCGATATCCACCAACTCGTACAAAATCCTCCTTTCGAATCAGCACCGTGGAATGAATGATCTCGAGGAAGCGGGAGGGTTCAAGGCTTGCGCGGCCTGCATCGACATCAACTGCGTTGCGGGAAACGCCCATTCGTTTCCCGGCGGTATCTATGAAGTATGCATAGCTGGACACAACGCTGCAGTCGTCGTGCTCTCCAAGGAAGGCAAGCTGCTTTTCCAGCCAAGTCGGCAAAGCCCGGTCATCCTGATCGATATGCGCGATAAGGTCACTGCTCGCTAATGAGAAAACCGTGTTCAGGGCTGCGGCAATACCGGCATTCTCTTGACTTGCGGTAACAATGCGATTGTCCCGTTGTCGATACTCTTCGAGGATCGTCCAGGATGTGTCTGTAGAACCGTCATTGAGGATGACAAACTCGAAATCAGAAACTGTCTGTCCAAGCACGCTGTCAAGGGCCTCTCGCAGGAAGCGCTCCCCGTTGTACACCGCCATAACAACAGACACTCTCGCAGGCATCCAGACCTCCACTTCGCGCAAAGCCTAGGATACAACATCTAGAGCCAGCAAAGACTCAGCCTGACTTCAAGTTACAAGCGAACTCAGCGACCAAATATCCGGGTCCAGACCTCTATCGCCTCGACCCTGCTGTCGAACGTTCGCTTTGTAATTCTCAATATTCTTCAATGAACAAAGGCATCGTATAGTGTGCCGTCGCTTTGCTCGTAAGCAATTGCGTAGATCCGTCCTGCGTCACCTTGATCTGATTTGCGTAGCCGCATGACGCACAATACATGGATTGCCTGTAAATATATGACGTCGCGGCGTTAATCGAGGTGAACGCGACATCAGTGTCAGGCACGGCTTTGGCCGGATAGATAAGGCCGCCAAGTAATTCCGTCTTGGCTTCTGCATTTGTCTGAATAACCGTATTTCCCTGTTCAGTTTTCAGCCCGAATATCCAAAGGGTACCGTTGTTAGTAATCTTCGTCGTCGCAACTTCGTCGTCCAACTGACGGGCCCATACATGTTGAGACGCCTGAAAGGTCAATTGACGAGTCCCTACATCTTCGAGGAATAGGTTACCCGCACCAGCAGTACTGGTGTATGTGTACGTGCCATCTTTCAGTACGACCGGGCGTGTACCGCGATGTTCAATCTTCATTCCGTAGTTGAACTGCTCGATGATTAATGGTTCTGATGAATCGCTATCTACGACAAGTAGATATCCTCCGCCGCTTGTGCCGCCGGTACTCCCGTTAACGATTGATCCGAAACCCACGATCTCCTTGACCGAGTCGGGCACTGTAATCGTAGCCTGGTTATATGCAAAGTATCGTCCACTCGGGAAATAGATCGTCGACTTTCCGGAATCAAACGTTGCTTGGAGGGGGCCGGTATCTCCGTACCAGCGAGGCACATACGGCATCCAGTCAGACAACTCAGACGTATTAAAAATCGGGGTTTCTTCAACTGCCAATTTCAGACTGCCTGTTGCGGTAGTGCTTTTTAGATGCACAGGCTGCAACGAACTGAACTCGGTGATCGTACCTTTGATCGTCCGCACGGCCGGCTGACTTGCGTCGGACAGGGTGGCACCATATCCCGCAGAACTTACATTTCGCAGATAAAGTGCGGAATTATTGACAATTGCCTGCGTACTGCCTGATCCACCTGTCATTTTTGCATCGATTACCTCAGATGCTGCGCTCCTATCAATAAGGACCGGCACTTGGTTGCTGCTCAGGAGGTTTCGGATGTAAAGCGGCTCGTCCCAGTCATTGATTCCGACCAGGCTTTGTCCGCTGAGTGTAAGTCCTTCAAAGGTCGCACTATATTCAAAACAACTGCATGTATCGATCCCTTTCTGAAATCCGTGGATCGAAACATTCTTGACCATCATTGGTCCTGGATATCGATGCGTTAGGTCGAGACCGGTAACGCCCTGCCCGTCCTCGCTGACGATAGAGACATCATGAACGGACCCGACGTTATTTGAAACGTAAGTCAGGGCTATCGCTCCAGGATTGCCCGCGCCAACACTGATGCCCAGGTCCCAGATGTTCTGGTGGAACGATTCGTTCGTATTCGTTGCCGCAGTCTGAACAACACTCTTCGGCGCGGCCGAATTGCCGTATCCAGCGGTGTTCGGTGCAAGCCTTATGACCGAGGTCGCAGTTCCGTCTCCCTGCAGTGTCACGCAGCACCCGTTCCAAGTGAGGGTATCGCTTACGAGGTAAGTGCCAGGAGGGAAATATAAGGCCTTTGGCAAGCCGTTATAGTCCGACGTTGGATTTGTCCTGCCGTCAGAAAGCGCCGCCTGGATCGCTTTTGTATCATCTGTCTTCCCGTCGCCGACAGCTCCATACGTCTTTACGGAGGTCATGAAGTCGGCTGGAAATTGTATCGGTCCTGCGGTGAGCTTGGCACCGGTGATACTCTCTGCCGATAGCGCACTCAAATGTCCTGAAATGGCAGATAGACCCACAACGACCAGCAGAGAAGTTTTAATCGCTCTTTCGCCAAGATACTTGCGAAGAGATGGCAGGTAGGGAGACCGGGGGAGGTTTGTCATACCGAGATATTCCCAATGAAGTTCAGGATAGACAATCAACGTTTTGTGCTACGCCAGAACTACTCGGTGCATGTATTTTTTAAGAGTAAGAAAGGACCTACGACATACCGGCCCTTTTCATGCAACTTAAGATACTGCTGTCGTAACCGCGGCCGGCCCTGCTCATGGTCACTCACGACAATACCTTCGCCTCGCTTTCAACGAAGGCTTAGCAAAAAAGTGTTGCTGAGGCAGAATGCGGCCTTCACAAGGCTGACGGGCAATTCAGGGCAAGTAACTTGCCGTACCGGGCTCCATTGTTCCATTTTGGTACAACAGGATCTAGGCAAGTCGGACGCTGCGCACGAACACTGTGCTCTTCCTTATGCCTTTTAATCCTTCAAATGGCTCGCATAGCAACTAGGTGGATTGCTTGCCCATTAGTGACTGGCGCGCGATCATGGAGAGCGGCCCTGAGAGGTCTGGCTCGATGACGTGCACAAGCAGTAACCATGGGCTCGGCACCAACGGATACTGAACTCTAAAAGCCAACAGTCTTTCTTTTGCTCGCGACGCTATAATCAGAAACGAGCAATCCGGGAGGGATCCTCCAGGTAACCTATGAGCGAAGCGACGATCACACAGAAACATTCCGTGCTCTCTCAGTCCGAACCTGCGAAAGCAGATGTTTCGAATATAGAGAGTCTCCTTCAGCGTCTTTCGGGGCGCATTCATCTGCCCACCCCTGTTGAAACTCTCCGCAAAACTTTCGCTCAGGCTGCGCCGTTCAAACATGTCGTCATTGACGATCTCTTCCCGGATACTCTTCTCGATCGCGTGGTCGACGAGGTTCCTCCCATTACTCGCGACAACTTTGTGCAACACCACGATGACCACCAGACAAAGTTCGGCTTGCGCTCGGCGATTGCCTTGAAAGAGGAAGGCTTTCAGCTCGTTTCGTTTTTGCACTCAGCTTCGTTTCTTTACCTCCTTTCTGAAATCACAGGCATATGGGGTTTGCTTCCGGATCCCTACCTTGAAGGCGGGGGCTATCACATCATTCCGCCGGGGGGTAAGTTTGATGTCCATCTCGATCGAAAAACTGATTACGCGACCGGCCTAAGACGGAGACTTGCTTTTATTACTTATTTGAATAAGGACTGGAAGCCCGAATATGGCGGTCAACTCGAACTGTGGAACGCGGCCGGTACGCATTGCGAGGCGTCGGTGGTTCCATTGTTCAATCGAACGATTATTTTCGAAGTAGCTGACGGGAATTACCATGGTCACCCGCAGCCGGTAGCTGCCCCCGACAATCGTGCTCGGAAGTCCTTCGCCGTGTACTATCACACGGTTGGAGAGGGGAAGACTGCCATCGATCGGCGATCATCCATTTTCGCACCTCAATACACAGCAACACCAAAGCAGAAGGTGCGGAGCATGGTACTTGACATTACCCCGCCAGTGCTGGTTAGAGGTTTTCGTCGACTGCGCTCCAAGCTAAAGTAGCGGCGTTCTAACATATTCCGTACAGAGATCAGTTACTGACCGACGCCGTCTGTTCCACCACCACGGTATCTCTCCGGACAAATGCCCGAACCTCGGTTCCCTCTGGAATCACTGCATCACGCCTGTGCGCGGACAGCAGCCGCGGTGTGACGGGTGGAGGTACCAGGCTTGCCGTGATCGCATCGTCACGTGTGCCCTGACCTTCGTCTTCCACATCCGGCGAAATACTCAATGGCACCACCTGACCGCCGGGAAGCCGCACGGCATCGATATTCACACTGACCCGCCCGGCATGGCCCATCAGCCGCTTGTGCGACGCCTGGGTGACTGTCCCCAGTGCCAGTGCGCCGGCAGGAATCACAACGCGGTCTCCGAGCTGCACGTCGCGGGACACCTCAAACGCCACCCTCTGGCCCATCTTTGAGTGCCCACTGTCGATCGTCTGGTCCAGCAGCAGCATCACCGGCGTTCCCTGCAGCAAAGTCGGATACTCCCTGGTCTGGACACTGGAAACGGTGCGCGTGGTCTGTGCACATGTGCATGAAGGAATGGCCAAAGCCAGGGACGCTAGTGAAGCAGTCAAGACAACCGGAAGAGAAGCGCGCATCAGACACTCCGTACTTGTGCAGGCTGATTACATTCAGCTAGCAGTCTCCTCGCGCCGGTATCCCTGGACAATCACACGGACGGGTCAAAGCTCAACATTCGTCGTAAGACGGAAACCGGAGCCAGGCGGTCAACGGCGCACGCGGTTACCAATGCACAGTCCGGCGGTTCACCGATCGTGGCGGCCGCCTCCATCCGTGCTATTACCCCTGGGGCAGCACTCCCACTTGCGTCATTTGCCCTGAGCCTGGCCAGCCTCTAGGTTTGCGCTAGCGCTCGAGTCTGCAAGGCGAGCGATCGAGGTGAGTCGATGGTCATTCCAGCCAAGGTTTCCTGTACATCGTGTGGTCATGATGGGTTCGAGATTGAGTTTCTCCGCTGTATCCAGTGCCTTGAACGCTTCTGCCTTTCGCCCTCCAATCCGTGTATCCGCGGTTGCAGATGCACCAGCCCGCGGCCACGGCTTGCCACGACACCGGCACACCCTGTCTATTTTCAACAGGAGTTGCGGCAAAACGCTATTCCATCCAACGTCTTGTAGACGCCCCAGGTACTGACTTAGGCGTTCCGTATAAAACCGTACTAAGTCGGGCTGATAGGAGTACTCTTAACGCATGCCGGGTAGAAACCTGGTCCTAGTCTCAGTCGATCCCCTCTCCGACTGTCCTTTGTGCACCACCGTAAGGACATCGATGACACCGAATCCTACCAACCTGCTTCTTGAAGCTCTCCCACCCGAAGCTCTCGCTCGCATGCTGGCGTCCACTGAGGCAGTCACACTACCGGTGAGGAGCCTGCTGTATGAACCGGACGTCCGTCCGCGGTACGCCTACTTTTTGACAGACGGCATTGCATCGGTCGTTTTGAACACCGCTCGCGGGCAGATCGCCGAGATCGGCATTATTGGACGGGAGGGGCTTGCAGGGGCGTTACACCTGCTTGGCAGCCATCCTCTGCAGACGCAATGCTTCATGCAGATTGCCGGGAGCGCCCGCCGCCTGCCCCTGACAGAGCTGGAAGAGATCTTCAAGACCTCGCCATCCATGCACACGAGCGTGCTTGAATTTGTACAGTCAATCGCTATTCTGACCGGCCAGCTTGCCGCCTGCAACGCTCTGCACACCATTGAGCAGCGTCTGGCGCGCTGGTTGCTGGTTGTCCAGGACCGCATGCAAAGCGACGGGTATGCACTCACGCACGAGTTTCTTGCAGAAATGCTCGTCGTTCAACGACCAACGTTATCCATCGTTGCGGCCGCACTGCAGCGTGAAGGCATCATCCACTATCGCCATGGATACCTGCGCATCCTCCGTCGGGACCGACTCGAAGAGATTGCCTGCGAATGCTATGCCATCGCGCGCGATGTACTGAAAACCATGTATCTGCCGACTTCCTCATTTCCCGCCCACGTCTACCTGCCGCACGACGAGGCCTGAAAAAATTCACCGCGTCCTGAGGCGGCTGCTGCCCGTCCGTTAGCATTGTGACTGCAATGAACGCCAAACCTGCATATGATTCCCTCTTGCGCCTTCAAGCCATGTATCTCATGCCTCAAACGCCAGCTATCCGCGCCTTTTTGCGCAACTCCGTGGCCGGCGCACTGCTTTCGTCTGTTTCGGTGCTGGCAGCCCAGACAAAGACACCGCCGACAAGCCCACCAGTGAGTGCAGCGGCTCCATCACCGTCAACGGCTGCCGGCGGGCTTACCGCAGCCGATACGGCCGGCATCGAAGCGGGTTCACTCATCCTGCTTCCCTTTTTCGTGCTGGCGAAGAATGAGCAGCCGGTCGCGAATCTGCCGCAGGACGGGGTTACGGTGCAGGAAGATGGTCACCCGGAAACCATTCAGAAGCTGTTGCATGCAGGCGATCAGCCGCTGGTTCTGAGCCTGCTGGTCGACACGCGGGCGAATGACAATGGCATCCTGGAAAAAGGCCGCGCCCCGCTCGAAAAGTTCACCGAGAGCGTGATGACCCAGACCGGCGACCGGGCCGCCGTCGTCGACTTCAACGATGACGCAGGACTGGACCTGGCGCTTACCAACTCGAAAGACAAGCTGCATGCATCGCTGGAGAAGCTGCATGCGAAGGCCTTCTCAGGAAACACGTCGAACAACGGGGATGACAGGAACGTCAATGGAAACGTCCTGTTCGACGCCCTCTTTCTCGCATCGGACGAAGTCATCAAAGATCAGCCCGGACGGAAGGCCATCGTCGTCCTCACCGACGGCGTTGACCGTGGCAGCAAAGAGTCGATTCTCAGCGCCATCGAAGCCGCTCAGCGTGCGCACGCCATCATCTACACAATCGGTTTCCCCGCGAAGGAGTTGAAGGGCGATAACCAGGAGCAGAACAGGCAGCAGCAGGGTGGTCGTCAGGGCGGCGGCTATCCTGGCGGAGGGGTTGGCTTCCCCGGCGGTGGCGGCGGCTGTGAAGACCCACGGGTCACGTTCGTCGAGCCTCTCGGGCACTACGTG